>VGZC01000033.1 GCA_016872725.1 Planctomycetota bacterium | reverse complement strand
TCTCCTCCCGCAGATTGTCCAGTGACTTCTCATCCATGCCCCACTTGATAACCGACCCGTCGATTTCCACCAACGCCCGTTCTTGTGGAATGGACAGCTACGGCGCAGGGGCCCAGGGGCCAGGGGCGCCGGGTGTCCCAGGGGCCCAGGGGCCCCTGGGGCGATGCGGGTGTCCCCTGGGGCGATGCGGGGCGATGCTGTTCCATTCTCCACAAGCGAAGGCTGGACGAGTTCGCGTTTGTCGCGAGGTTGCCGGCGCTGTGGAGTTCCTTGTATACTTGGCTTGGATATTCCGCGATGGAGTGGTTGTCGGGTTCCACTTCATGGTCGCGAGCCGCGTCTTATCAGGAGTCGACTCCACGCCGAAACAGGCATTTCCACGGTATTCCAAGAGGGAAGTCGTGCGCCCGTAGTGCGGTTGTTCGGCGCGATTTCCAAGATTGGCTTCATTTCCCACACTTGGTAGAGGATAGCCAATGTTGCGTAGGGTATCCCGGAATCGTGTTCGGTTCGCAATGGCTCTTGTGGCGTGGGCCAGCGCTTTCCGGCCGTTTGCGGAGATGGCGGCGGAAGAACGCATTTGGACGGACGTCGATGGCCGCACCATGAAGGCCGAATTTCTGCGGCTGGAAGGCACCGCCGTCAAGTTCCGCAAGGATGGCACCGAGGTCTCCGTTCCCATCAACCGCCTGGGACCCTCGGATCGAGATCTTGTGGTGGATCTGTCGAATCGTGGAGCCGCTCCCGCATCGAACGACGCCAACAACTCCCTCGGAACTCCCCGCGAATCGACTCCGAGGAATCCCAGAGATTCAACCGGCGAAGCACGTTCGACGTCCCCGATGAGAAAGGTCGGCACCCCCAAGATCCGCAATTGAACGGATAAACGAGGGAATTCGGCGAACGCGCGATTCGTCCGCGTTTATGGGAACAACGTCATTCTGAATCGCGGAGGTCGGGTGGCGAATCTACCGTTCGAGGATTTGAGCGACGAAGATCAGCAGTACGTGCGCGACGTGCTCACCGAACGCGGTGAAGAGGACACGATTCCCCAGGTGGCGCGAGCCCACAGTAACCATTTCGGCTCCGGTTCGGGCGGAACGGGCGGCGACGCGACCGATTTCGAGCGGGGATTCCCTGGCGGTTTGCAGGGTGGGCCTTCCGGCGGTTTTCCAGGCGGCCTTCACGGCGGCATGCCCGACGCCGGAATGCCGGGTGGCATGCCCGGTGGTTTTCCGGAGGCACCGTCGTTCCCCAATGGACGACAGGGCTTGGGTGGCGCGCCGGGGAGCATTCCGGGCAACCTGGGAATTGGCGGTTATCCCGGCGCATCTGGAGGATCCCCGTCTCCGGGAATTCCAGGCGGACCGGGTTTTCCAACCGGAGCGTCCCCGGACGACGAGCGATCCGGGACGTCGTCCGGATTTCCTTCACCGCCGAATGGCGTGAATTCCCGGTTTCCGGGCATCGGTTTTTCCGGAATGTCGAGAAGCGGCATTTCCAGTGGGATTCCAGGCGGCATGACCGGAACAGCGATGGAACGCCGCCGTCTTGGGGGAACGGACGGATTTCCAGGCGTCCCTGGAGTGAATGGCCCAGGCGCGGGACTGCCGGACATCGGCGGACCCACCCCGGGTGGGCCCGGCGCGAACGGTCCGGGTTCCGGACCGGCGCCGTTGGGTGGCGACGCTCCGTTTCAGTTTCAAGAGATCGGTACATGTACGAATTGCAGGCGGGAGTTCACCGCTGAGGAATCCCGGGGCAAGACCCATTGTCCCAGCTGCGGTATTGCTTGGGAGAATCAGGGTGGTACGGCGGGAACCGTGGATCTGTCGGCACCCAATTCCACGGGCACCGTGGTCAAAGTACACGGCGTGAATTTCGCCCGCCTAATCCGTGCCGGAATCGGGGTCGTCACCCTGCTTGGCGGCGGCGGCTCGATCTATGCGTTCCGCCGCCGAAAACGCAGCTAGTACGCATGTTGCTCGGTCGGATACGATCCGCTCTTGACGTCGGCCACATATTGCCGGACGGCATCGTGGATGACCGTCCGAAGCTGAGCGTAGTGTTTGATGTATCGTGCCGTGAACCCGGTGACACCCAGCATATCGGGAGTGACGAGAACCTGTCCGTCACAGTGCGGTCCCGCGCCGATTCCGATCGTCGGAATGTCGAGAGACTGGCTCACGTCGCGCGCCAGGTCGGCGGGAATGGCTTCGAGGACGATTGCGAAGCAGCCCGCATCCTGCAGGGCGAGAGCCGCATCACGGACCTGCTGAGCGCTGACGGCGTCGCGACCTTGGACTTTCCAGCCTCCAAAACGGTAGACCGACTGGGGCGTCAATCCAAGGTGCCCCATCACGGGAATTCCGGCGCGGAGAATGCTCTTGACAATCGGAACCATGGAGCGGCCTCCTTCGAGCTTCACCGCATGGACTTTTCCCGCCTGCATCAACTTCCCCGCGTTTTGCACCGCATCCTCGGTGGTGACTTGATACGTGAGGAAGGGCAAGTCGCCGACCACCATCGCCCGACTCGCACCGCGCGCCACCATTTCGGCATGGTAAACGATCTGGTCAAGGCGCACGGGAATCGTGGTCGAATGCCCGCCGACGGCCATGCCGACCGTATCGCCCACGAGCAGGATCTCGACTCCCCCTTCGTCCAGCGTCTGCGCCATGAAGAAATCGTAGGCGGTCAACATGGCGATCCGGTCGCCCGCACTCTTCATGTCCTGCAGCGTCTGGATCGACACTTGTTTGATCGAAGTCATTTCCGCCGATCCCCTCGGAATCTCCGGCTCAAAGGCCCCCTGTCGCGCCCATCGCGGCGCCGACAAGGGGCGTTCGGCTGAGCGGTGCCCATCGACTTTGCCGTCGCCGCCGGCCATGTTCGGCGCCATTGTAGCATATGCCGGCGTCCCCACGGCCGGCACTCGTTTCGTCCCGTTTCCTTCGGTACGGTCTCAGGCGGAGATCGGTCGCACGCGGCCTTCGCGAAACTGGGAACGATCCCGCTTCCCGTATGGTCGATCACCCTTGCCCTGGGTCGGGACGCCACGGTTCGCCCTGTTGAGCGGCCCGGGCCCGGCGGCGCAGTTCGACGCTGTCCCAGCCGTGACGTTCGGCGAGTTCCAGGACCTCCCGCTGCAGATCGCCCGACAACCGCGCGACGGCCGCATGCGCCGACCACGAAAGGGCCGCTCGCCGATTGGCTTGCGGAACGCGCCGCGCGATCGACTCATATCGCTGCAGTTGTTCGCCGGAAATCAGTCCTTCGCATGCCTGCGAAAACGCCTCGCCGAATCGCTCGTCGCCCGCGTTCAGAAGGTCGCCGATCCACCAGGGGCTCGCCCGTTGGCACCACAGGGCAAAGGCCAGCGGTTCAAGCCACGCCTCGACGTTCGGCCGGCCCTGGATTTCGATATGCGTCGCGAGGAACCGGAAGGGCCCCAGTCGAAATGCCGGTTCGGAACGTGCCATGCGTCGCTCCTTCGGTGATCCGATGTCCAATCGCGCGGACTTGGCGATTCACTCCGTTCGTCGGAAAGCGAAAGGACCGTCGCTTCGGTCCACAATCAATCCGCCGGTCTCCCGCCGAGGAAAAGGTCCCGCCCTCGCGCGAGGGCCGCCATTTTCCGATCGGCGACCGATCGTTTCAGCATCCAGAAACCGCAATCGGGGTGGACGTAGGCGATGCGTTCGGCGCCGAGCACGGCGGCCGCGCGTTCGATGCGCCTTGCCACTTCGTCGGCCGTCTCGACGTGATTCACCTTGATGTCGATCACGCCGAGCCCAAGCGCGAGATCGGGGCGGACGTCCCGGAGCGTCTCCAAATCGTCGGCGGGCCGATGCGCCAATTCGAGCACGAGGTGGTCGGCTCGCAACGCGTTGAGGAACTCGATCAACGAACGCCAGTCTCCGGGCTGGATAACCTGGCCGCCATAGTTGCCGAAACAGAAGTGCACAGCGCGTTCGGTCCCCGCGTCGACGGCATCGAGCACCCGATTGATGGCTCGCGCGGCCATCGGACCATCCCCCGGATTCCCCGGGATATTGGCCTCGTCGATCTGCACGCACGCGCACGGAAGGCCTCGCACCTGGGACGCGAGTACGTCGGCAAGTTCCATGAGAAGCGTTTCAGGGTCCCCGTAGTACCGATCGAGGAGCGTGCGAGCCAGCATATAGGGGCTGGTCAACGTGAACTTGAACGGTCCTCCCGCGACCGACGCGGCTCGACGGCAATCATCGATCAAGTCGAGCGAGCCCTCGGTCAAGGCTCCTTCCACCACGGCGGCCGGTTTCGCGCGAAAACGCATCGTCCGGTTCGCCGCGAATGCCTCGCGATCCGAGCGGCCCAGATGGGACCGCACACCGCCCAACGGCCGCACGAAATACTCGATCATCCCGTTCGTATCGGGATGGTTGACGTCGAATCGATAAAACTCGCCGTCCGTCGGCAGATCGATGCCCGCCTGCCGCTGCAGGTCAAAGACGACGCGCGTCGCGTCAATCACCGCCTGTTCGCTCGGCGCCGTCACGAGCCACTCGGGAACGGGGTACGAACCGACGGTCGTCGTCCGAGGGAAAGAGCCCGATTGCGGCAATCGGGCGATCGGTCGTTCTGCTTCCGACATGGCCGACACCTCCTCTTTCGCCGTTCGGGGCGTCCGTCTACGATCGAATGCCTCCGTCGCGACTCGGCGAGTCCGAGCTCCGTCGACAATTCGGCATCGGCCGCCGATTATGGCAAACGTCGTCGCAATTGCCACCGCCGGTCGCCGTTTTCGGACCGGAGCCTTGTTTATCGGAACCGCATCACGATTCGGACCGTTCGCCATGCGATTCGCCTATCTGGGATCGGCCGAAAGCTGGTATGTCGGCGATTTGCGTCGAGCCGCAGGCGCGCGGCATCGTGTCGATCCGGTCCCATTCGACGGCATGCACGCCGGCTTGGGCGGCGCGGACTGGCCCGAATCGGCGACGGCGAACGAACCGCTCGGAGCCTTTGACGCGATCCTGATTCGCGCCATGGGTCCAGGCTCGTTGGAACAGGTCGTATTCCGCATGAATGTGCTCGGCCGTTACGCGGGCGCGGGGGGCGTCGTCGTGAATCCGCCGCGGGCGGTGGAGGCGGCCGTCGACAAATTCCTCGCGCTTGCATGGCTGCAGGATGCGGGCCTGCTCGTCCCCCGCACGATTGTCTGCCAAGGCGTCGACGACGCGTGCCGGGCCTTCGATGTCTTGGGACGCGACGTTGTGGTCAAGCCGATCTTCGGCGCGGAAGGCCGCGGCATCGTGCGGCTTTCCGATCCCGATCTCGCCGAACGCGCCTTCCGATCGCTGGTCCAACTTCAATCGGTACTGTACATCCAGGAGTACATCGAGCATTGCGGGCGCGACTATCGGCTGCTCGTCGTGGGTAATCGCGTGTTCGGGATGCTGAGGGAGAACGGGGCCGATTGGCGCACGAATGTGAGCCGCGGCGCCGTCGGAAAGCCGCTCGAGGTCACGTCGGATCTGGGCGGACTCGCCCTGCGGTCGGCCCGCGCGATCGGAGCGTCGCTCGCCGGAGTCGACGTGGTGCCCGCTCGCGACGGACGGCTTTTCGTGATCGAGGTCAATGCATCGCCCGGTTGGAAAGGACTGGCGGCCGCGACCGGGATCGACGCGGCGCGGTGCGTGCTGGATCATCTCGAGGAATCGGTCAACGACCGCCGTTCGCCGCCGGATTGAATTGGACTGGCCATGCCCATCATCTGTCCCGTTCCCTCGAATGCGCGAACCGCCAACGTCGGAGCGAGGCTCGCCGCGATCGCGACGGAGATGCCCGATGCGATCGCGGTCGTCGTCCCGCGCGGCCGTGACGCGGATGGACGACGCCGGTACGATCGGTTCACGTTTCGGGAATTGGACGAGGACAGCAACCGGATCGCGAGTGGCTTGGCGGCATCGGGCGTTCCGCGCGGCGCGAGGCTCGTTCTGATGGTACGTCCCGGTTTCGATTTCGTATCGCTGGTCTTCGGACTCCTCAAAGGAGCCTACGTCGCCGTGCTTATCGATCCCGGCATGGGACGGACCCATCTGCTGCGATGCCTCGCCGAGTCGCAACCGGATGGGTTCGTCGCGGTTCCGCTCGCGCACGCGGTCCGTAGCTGGTGTCGGCGACGGTTTCCCGGCGCCAAGCATCTCGTGACCGTCGGTCGGCGCTGGTGGTGGGGCGGAATCACGCTCCACGAGGTTCGGCGCCGCGGCGATCCCCAAACGTTCGCCGACTCGGTCGACGCCCGCGACGCGGCGGCGGTCATCTTCACGACCGGAAGCACGGGGCCCCCCAAGGGCGTCCTGTATCAGCACTCCCATTTCAACGGCCAAGTGGACGCGCTGCGGGACTATTATGGAATCCGAAAAGGCGAGATCGATCTGCCGGGCTTTCCCCTATTCGCCTTGTTCAATAGCGCGATGGGCGTGACGACGGTCATTCCCGACATGGACGCCACTCGACCGGCACGCGTGGATCCGCGGAAGATCATCGAGGCGGCGCGGGATTGGCAGGTCACTCAGGCGTTCGGATCGCCCGCGATGTGGAACACGGTCGGTCGGTATTGCGAACGTCGCGGCGAGCGGCTCGAATCGGTCCGCCGGGTCTTCAGCGCGGGCGCGCCTGTGCCGCCGCACGTGCTGCTCCGCATGCGCGACGCGATCCACGCCGAGGGCGAGATCCACACGCCGTACGGCGCGACGGAGGCATTGCCGGTCGCGTCGATCGCGTCGTCGGCTCTTCTCAATGAAACGGCTCCCCAGACTCGGGACGGTCGCGGCTATTGCGTGGGAAACCGTTTCCCCGAATTGGACTGGAAGATCATCGCGATCCGCGACGACTCCATCGCGCGGCTGGATGAAGCGATCGCCCTTCCGCAAGGTGAAATCGGCGAGTTGATCGTGCGAGGCCCGGTCGTGACGCGGGAGTATGTGACGCGCCGCGAGTCCAACGCGCTGCACAAGATCACGGACGGTGAAACGGTCTGGCACCGCATGGGTGATGTCGGATACCTGGATCCCATGGATCGATTCTGGTTTTGCGGCAGGAAGTCCCATCGCGTGCGGACCCGGTCGGGCGTGCTGTTCACCATCCCGTGCGAGGCGATCGCGAATCGACACCCCGCCGTATATCGGTCGGCGCTTGTCGGCATCGGACCACCGGGCGATCAGGTCCCGGCGATCGTCGCCGAGCCATGGCCCGAACATTGGCCTTCGCGACGTCGCGGTCGGCGCGTCCTGGTCGAGGAAATCCGTCGCGAACTTGAACAACATCCGTTGACCTCGGCCATCCGCCATGTCTTCCTGATGCGCCGCCTGCCGGTCGACATCCGGCATAACGCCAAGATCTTTCGGGAACAACTCGCCGCATGGGCGTCGCGCCGATTCGGCATGAGGCGTGAGGCGAGAGGATGATCCGGCGCACGGCAATTCGACGCCGCATGGCGCGTCGGCGACGGAGGTCCTCCGGCGAAGGGTGCGCGAACTGGATCGCGACATGCATCGCGACCATCGTCCTGCTGTGGATCAACGTGGGGATCGCGAGGGGAGCGTACCAGGTTATTTCGGCCGCGCTGGGAATCGGCGAGGTGAGCCGCCTGGAACAGGCGGTCGTGCTCAGCGTTCCGGCCGTGCTCCTGTTCGTTCAATGGTGGCTTTGGGAACTCGCGTCCGATCGCTTCCATTCGAAGGAACGGACCCTCGCGCCGCGCCGCATCGAGCTCAACGGCCCCTCCGACGAACCGCATCGCACGGGAACGGGAGCGCGTGATCTGTTTTCATCGTGAACGGGAGTTGGACCGTGTTTCCGTCGAAGTCGCAATAGGTCCGCTCTATCCCGCATCGCTCATCAGGTAGGCGATCAGGTCGCGTATTTCGTCAAGCGCCATGGAATCGAGCAAGCCGTCCGGCATCGCCGATTGCGGCGTCTCGCGCGTCGATTCGACCTCGGACATGGGAATCGTCTCGGTGCGCGTCGCGGTCTGCAGCGTCAAGACACGGTCGTTTCGAGAAACAACCAATCCATTGAGCACACGGCCGTCCCGCAACCCGACGACCGACATGCGATAGTCCTTCCCGACGATCGCCGATGGGTCGATGATATGTTCGAGCAAGTAGTTCAGGTTCGAACGTTGGGCTCCGGTCAGGTCGGGTCCCGTCGCGCGGCCTTCGCCGCGGAGGACATGGCATAAGGCGCAGTTGGCCTGGAAGAGGCGAACGCCGCGCGTCAAGTCGGCGTCGCCAAGCACGTCGGGAGTCAGCCTCGTTTGGAGCGATTCGATCGCGCGGCGCCGTTCTTCGGGCGTTTCGCGAACTTCGCCCCATACCTGTTTCAACCGGTCGCGCAAGGCCGCGTCGCCCAACGCGTGGATCTGGCGAACGTGGAACGGTTTGAGATCCGAACGCGGAATCGCATTCCGCCCGGCGGCCAATGCGTCGAGCAACGCGGTGGCGAATATGGGACGGGACGCGAGCAGTTCCAGCACGGCGGGGCGATCGTCGGGATGGAAGCGGGCGTAGCGCGCGGCGATCCGGCGGCCGATCTCGGGATCATCGAACCGCGCGAGGCCCCTCATCGCGATCGTGTTCAATCCGCGCGTGTCGAGCAGCGCTTCGCAAACCGCGCGAAGGTCCTCGGGGTCGGCTTCGATCAACGACTCGAGCGCCCTCGCGCGCGACGCGAACTCGGCCTTGCCGTCGAGGGCGAGTTGCCGGATCTCGTCGAGCGCGCGGCCGTCTCCGAACACAATGCTCAGCTCGCGGACCCGGTCGGCCGCGCGGCGCGCGGTCGGCGTCGCGACGAATTCCGACCAGTACGCGGGTTCCTCGACCTTCCGCCGGCCCCGCATCGCGTCGACCAGCCCCTCGACCACGCCCTCGCGGGTGTCCTCGGGAAGCGTCTCGGCAACCCGGAGCAGGTGGTCGATGGGGCTTGGCGCCGCGTCGATTCGGCTCGCCAGATTCCGCGCCGTCCAGCGCGTGACGGCCGGCAAACGGCATTCCCGCGCGATTCGTACGAGCGCCTCGGGGTCCGCGTCGCCGACCGGCATCAACCCGTACCAGACCAGGAACGGCAAGGCGGGATCCCGCGCGAAGGCGGAGCGCCGGACCAGTTCGATCGCAAGCTCCGGCCGATGCGGAACGGCCAAACGCTGAAGGGTCGACGCCAACACGAGGAGAACCAATCCCGAATCGTCTTCCCGCGCCATCCGAATGAACTCGGCACGGGTTACGTCATCCTCGGGATATCGGGCGCGGGCCGGTGGACCGACGAGCGTATCGAGCGGCCAATGATCGGTCAGCAGGCGAATGGCCCAAACGCGCATCGACTCGTCCGGATCCCGCAGCAGACCGCGCAACGCGTCCGGCGTCGTCCGCCCCCCTTGATAGGCCTTCCAAAGTCGAGGCAATCGCCCGCCGCCCGCCAAGCATGCGGGCTTCACGACCGGACCGGACGCACGCGTTTCGCCGTACGACACCTTATAGATCCGGCCGCTTGTTCGGTGGATTCCGTCGTGCTCGTGGCACTCTCCGATATCGCTCCAGTCGAGCACGAACACGTTGCCGTCCGGACCCATACTCAGGTCGATACCTCGAAAGAACGGGTCCTCGGCGATCAGGAAATCCGGTTCATGGCGACCGACGAACCCGGCGCCTAACCGCTCCAACCGGTCGACGTTCACGCGTAGGCCGTGCATGTTCAGCGTCATCAATCGACCTCGGTAGGCTTCGGGCCACGTCGTGCCCTGATAGATCGCCATGCCGATATGCGCGTGGCCTCCTCCCCGTTCGTTGGCCTTGCCATCACGGCTCGCGCTCCATCCGCCCTTCACGTCGAAATGGTAATGGTCGGCGATCGTATCCATGCGTTCGTACACGGCCACGTTTTGGCTCTCGCCGAACGACTCCTTGAAATGGCTGCCTGGAATAGCGTGCCAAAGATGGCCGATCACCGTGTTGATGAAGAAGAGCTCGCCGTTCGCGTCCCAGTCGTGCCCCCACGGATTGACCGTTCCGTGACAAAGGACCTCGACGACGTTCCGTTCGGGATCGAACCGCCAGATGCCACCGTCGATCGGGACGCGTTCGGCGTCGGGCGTTCCGGGAACACCCAACTTCCCTGGGCAGGAATGGCCGCACCGTCCATAAAGCCAACCATCGGGCCCCCATCGCAGACCGTTGGCGAAGTTGTGGTAGTTGTCGCGAGCGACGTCGAAACCGTCGAGCACGACGCGGGGTGGTCCGTCGGGCACGCCGTTCGTGTCGGCGTCCGGAACGAACAGGAGTCGCGGCGGGCAAAGGAGCCAGACTCCGCCGCGTCCGACCTCGACACTCGTGAGCATTTGCACCGAATCGAGGAAGACCTTGCGTTGATCCGCGCGTCCGTCCCCGTCGTTGTCCTCCAGGATCAGCACACGGTCCCGAAGCGTGAGATCGAACCGTTGCGAACCATCGGAATAGGTGTAGTTCTCGGCGATCCAGATGCGTCCCCGGTCATCCCACGCCATGGCGATCGGATTGCGCACATCGGGTTCCGACGCGAACACGGTCACCCGAAAACCCTCGGGCACACGCATGCGCCGGGCCGCTTCGGCGGCGTCGAAGGGACGTCGATCCCGCTCGCTCGGACTGTCCGTCGGCTCGGGAAAGGGAGTTTGGCCGTCGGGCATGAGCCAGAGCGTGCCCCATTGCCGCACGTTCGTCCGCTTCCCCTTTTCTCCAGCGAACCACTCCTCGTGATGGAAGTGCCCGAAGTTCCCGGCGCCCTTCGCCGCTTCGTCCAGATCACCGACGGCGATATTCAGACCAACGGGAACCGGCCGATCGGTCGGCCGAAAGAACACACCCGGCGCCGTTTCGAGACACGGATTGAATTGGATGGCCCACTCGATCGTGTAGCCTTTGCCCTCGATCTTGGGCTTCGCCGCGGCGCGCATCGCGCCTGATTCGATCCAATGCCGATAGGTGTTCCAGGCGCGCTCATCCGAGCGAGGCTCGCCTTCGAGCAATCCGCCGGCACCGGCGCCGTCGAGCCGGGACTTGGTCAGATTGCAGACCATCTGCCAGGACGAGCCGTTACCGGCCGCGTCTTCATCGTCGCGCCAGACATTGGACGCGTTGACGAGCAACTCCATTTCGTCGCCGAACCACGGCCAGCCTTCCCGCGTGAGTTCATGGGCGCGCGGGTTCTCCTCCGGCAACCAGCGCGGGGTGTCGATTCCGTACAGCACATCATCGGTGACGTCGAATGCGAAATGAATCGAGGCCGCGTCGTACTTGACCCAACCGCGGAGCGAAAGGTCGTCGGCGCGCGTCGTCGGCGTGAACTCGGACGTCCACCCCGACACGCCCTCGAATCGCGTCGCGTCCTCCCATTCGGACGGGGCCAGGACGCCGTCGGTCACGGGCGTCGCGCCCCGGTACGCCTTGAGCTCCCGGGGCCATTCGCCCGCCGATGCGGTCGAGCCCAACGCGCAGCAGACCCATGCAAGAAGACGACGCCACCGCATGGCCGAATCCCCGGTCGAAACGGTCTTGGAGCCACCGCGAACGCGAAAACGAGTGTAACGCGGCGCGGTGGCCGCCGCCACCGATTCCCGCCACACGAGGAGACATCGCGCGACATCGGCGCATAAGGAGAACGAGGCGGACGCGGAATCGAGCACGCGGTGGCGGAATGCGCCCGCTTCGGCGACAATGGCCCGGACCGCGGACCCGCAACCTCATTCGAGGAGCCCATGGCCATGCGTCGACGCGCAGCGGTCCTCGCCTACGGAATCGTTTCCTATCTGATTTTCCTCGCGTCGTTTCTTTACGCGATCGGATTCCTCGCGAACCAGGTCGTACCGAAGTCGATCGACTCGGGACCCACCGGGTCTCCCGCCGCGTCGATTCTCGTCAACATGCTCCTGCTCGCGTTGTTCGCCGTTCAGCACAGCGTGATGGCGAGGCCCGCGTTCAAGCGATGGTGGACCCGCGTCATCGCGGCCCCCATGGAACGGAGCACGTACGTGCTCGTCGCGAGCCTGTTGCTTCTGCTCCTCTATTGGCAATGGCGGCCCTTACCGCAGCCGGTCTGGGCCGTCACGAACCCCGCGATCATCGCGGCGGTCCATGGGATTTCCGCGGCCGGCTGGCTGGTCGTCCTCGGCGCGACGTTCATGATCGACCACTTCGACTTGTTCGGCCTCCGGCAGACCTACGGTCATTTCGCCGGCTGGAAGGACGCACCGACTCCGTTCATGACGCCCTACCTTTACCGCTGGATTCGGCATCCGATCATGCTCGGGTTCATCATCGCGTTCTGGGCGACGCCCGCCATGTCGATCGGCCGTTTCCTGTTCGCCGCGGTCACGACGGCGTATATCCTCGTCGCCATCCAGCTCGAAGAGCGGGATCTGATCCACGCGCATGGCGACGACTATCGCGCCTATCGGTCGCGCACGTCGATGCTCGTTCCCATCCCGCGCCGGACGCCGCCGCCCTAAGGCTCGACCGGCGCGAACCGCTCGATGAAGCCATGGCGGCCGCCGAGCGCTCGCGGGGAATCGCGAACATGCCGCGCCGTGCCTCGCGGCATTCGATCAGGTGACGGCTATTTGTCACCTCCCGACGGTCCGTCACCCGAGTTCCCGTCACCCGGCTTGGACTCGGTGACGGGAGCGGGAGGAGCGGTCGGAGCCGGTTCTTCCTTGGGTTTGGCCGGCGTTTCGGGCGCCGGAGGCGGATTCGACCGGGCGAGTTTCTCGACGGCGGCCGCGATATCGGCCTTGAGTTGGTCCGTCACGCCCGCGACGCGCTGCTCCGTCGACTTGGCCATCTCGGCCGACCGGGCCTCGAAATCCGATTGGAGCTTCGCGGCGGCCGCTTGGAGTTTCTCCTGGTGTTCGGCGCGGAGCTGGGCGAGCTGCTGTTCGTATTGCTGAGCCATTTCGGCGACTTTGGCCTGCATCCGCGACTCGATCTTCTCGGCTTCGGCATTCACCGTCTGAATCGACTCCTGTTGCAGCGCGCCGACCTGTTGGCGTACTTCGCCGGAAAGGGCGTCGCCCTGCTTGCGGATCTGATCGGCGGCCGCGTCGCGCAACCGAGCTTGGGCCGCGGCGACCTCGCGCTCCAGGTCCGCGTCCATTTTCGACGACAATTCGCCGAGCAGTTCCGAGCGGACTTCGGCCTTGCGCCGCTCCCAAACGCGACGGAAGATCTGGGCTTGGCAGGAAGTGGGTGCTGTCGACAGCGCGGCGAACGCGCACGCGAACGAAACGACGACCCATCGCATGGCGGGTTCCTCATTCAAGGTGGACAATGCGGCGCACCGTGCGCCAAGGCAGGGTGGTCAACGTTGGAAGGTCCGCGGACAACGGCTCTTTCGGAGAGAACCCGCCGCCGCACGGCCGGTCCAGTATACCCGCTTTCCAGGCCGCAACAAAGGGCCTGCCGACCGGCATTCGGGGGTGGCAGGCGACTTCGCGCGGGCCTATGCTGACCGCCGAGGCCCTTGGACGTTCTTCAACCGAGCGGATACGCGGCCTCGGATGTGCGGACATCGTCTACGGGCACGTTGGATAGAGATGGAGTGGTCGATTCACCATTCGCAACGTTCGAAAACGCGTTAGGGAGCGAAATTCCGATGAGTCGTTCGACTGACAATCCGATCCTCGCGATGATCGTTGCCTGCGGCATGGCGGTTGGAGCGGTCTTTTCACGGGCTCAGGCCGATGATCCCGCCGCGGAGACCCCACAGGCATCCGCCCCCGCGTTTGTCGACCTGTTCAACGGAAAGGACTTGACGGGCTGGGTCAACGTCAACACGGCCGACGATACGTGGACGGTCAACGACGGTCTGCTCGTTTGCACCGGGCAACCGATCGGCGTCATGCGGTCGGCGAAGCAATACGAGAACTTCATCCTGCACATCGAATGGCGGCACATGGAGGCGGGAGGCAACTCGGGCGTCTTTGTTTGGAGCGAGGGGTCGGTCCCGGCGGACCGCCGACTCCCCAAGGGGATGGAAGTGCAGATGCTAGAACTCGAGTGGATCCGGCTCCACCGGACGCCGGACGGCGCTCCGCAGCATATCGGATACATCTCGGGCGAGTTGTTCGGCGCGAACGGCCTGACGGCGACGCCGGATAACCCGCGAGGAACCCGCAGCATGTCGCGCGAGCTGCGCTGCAAGGGAAAGGGAGAATGGAATACGTACGACGTCGTTTGCGCGGATGGAACGGTGAAACTCTCCATCAACGGCAAGTTCGTCAATTCCATTCGCGATTCCTCAATGCGCAAAGGTTATCTGTGCCTCGAATCGGAAGGGTCCGAAATCCACTTCCGCACCATCCGGATCCTCGAACTTCCGCCGGGAATCACGGCCCCCGAGCAGATCGCGCCCGAGGCTCCGTGAGTTCGGGCGGGGGGCGACGAATCCGACCGGGCCTTGCGGGCCTTTCCACACGGCGACTGTCCGGTTGTGGATTCCCGTGCGGTTGGAAGTTACACTCGGAGTAGGTTCCCACCGGTACCCCACACCCGCGAAAGCGAATCCGCTCGACACCCTCCGAGTTCCATGAAGGACAGCCATGCCTCCGCAGGATCCCGCACCATCACTGGCGACGTCATTGAATGCTCGTTCGAGGTCGGCTTGGCGATTGGCCCAGGTGTCCGCGTGGCTGATCGGCGTGGCGATCTTCGCGCTCCTGTTCGTTCTGCCCGAGGTCGGCTTGGCGGCCCTTTGGAATACCCTGATCCCCGTCGCCCCCGCGTTGATCGTATTTGCGCCGGGCGTGTGGCGCAACGTCTGTCCGTTGGGGACGACGGCCGTGGCCGCGCGGCATGCCGGACTCTCGGCGCGACGAAGTCTCTCACCGCTCAGCCGTGTCTGGCTCAACTTCGCGGGCGTCGTCGCGCTCTTCGTCATCGTGCTGTGGCGGCGGTTCGAGCTCAACACGAACGCCCAGTCGACCGCCGCGGTGCTCGCCGCGCTCGGCGCCCTTTCGATCGCCATGGGAGCCGTATTCGAATGGAAGAGCGGCTGGTGCTCGGGACTTTGTCCGGTCCACGGCGTCGAAAAGCTCTACGGGTCCAAGCCGCTGATCGCCGTGGACAATGCCCACTGCGACGCGTGCGAGCGATGCACCAATCCGTGTCCCGATTCCACGGATGCGATCCATCCGATGCTTGGCACGAGCTGCTTCCCGCAGATCGCGTCCGAGTGGTTGCTCGTCGGCGCGTTTCCGGGATTCGTCTGGGGTTGGTTCCACGTGCCCGACCACGTCGGCGGATGGGAATGGTCGTCCGCCCTTTCCGATTCAACGCCCGTTCTGCTTGGCGCGTCCGCCACGCTCGCCGCCTTTATCGGCATTCGCCGGCTCGTTCCCAAGCGTCACGAAGGGCGACTCGTCCGCGTCTTCGCGGCCGCGACCGTTTCGTGTTATTACTGGTACCGGATCCCAGCCCTTTTTGGATGTGGCCCCTTTCCTACGGACGGAACACTGATCGATCTATCCGCCGTGTTGCCCGACGGCTGGATCGGCCTTTCGCGAGCGGTCACCACGACGATCTTCGTCGGTTGGATCGTTTTCTATCCTGCGTCCAAACGGCATTGGCTCCACCGACCGCCCTATGCATCGGGCACGATTTCAGGTTCAAGCGACTGGGAGTCGGGTTTCACGGAATCGGGAGATCCATCGGCAAACCGATTTTCCCAGGCGTCGCCCCTCGTGCAGCTCGACGTGGCCGCCACGGATCGAGCGACGGAGTGGCCGAGCGCGAACGGCCATGGGGAGCGAACCCGCACCTTCCATTCCGAACCCCGTGGCGCGCCTTCGCGCGCGAGCCGGGGAAACGGGCGGAGCCTGCATTCGGTCCCGAAAGATAGCGCGGATCGCTAGGAGGACTCGGCGCCGGCAACAGGGCGAGTCCTGTGAAAACAGGAAATCCGCAGTCCCAAAATCCTCAAAAACGCTACCGACCGTGCGGGATTTTGTCGAATATTCGGATAATGCGGCCTCATGGACCGCCGGCATGGTCGTTTACCGGTCCACCCGCCGAATTGTCGAATTGAGGATGCTAACGTTGCGTAGTACTTTGGGCGGTCTGGCGAGACCGCTGACGGCCGGGACCCGCGGATGGTCCGCACCGGGCGCGGAGTCGCAACGGTGGCGGAGGCGCCGGCCGGATCAAGGCTGAAGTCACGCATTGAGGAACCACCCGTGGTACGCCATGTCGCGCGGTTCGCGCTGATCGTGATCCTCCTGTCGCCCGCGGTCGCGAGCGCCCAGGAATGGGCTCGCAAGATGTTCAAGGAAACGAGCCACGAATTTGGAGTCGTGGCGCGCGGAGCGAAGGTCGAGCACCGGTTCACGCTCCAGAACCTCTACAAAGAGGAGATCCACATCGCGGGGGTCCGTTCGAGCTGCGGATGCACGTCGCCCGAGGTGACGGTCGACACGCTGAAGACGTGGGACAAGGCGGACATCGTCGCGACGTTCAATACCCGCTCGTTCCTCGGTTCGCGGTCCGCGACCCTCACCGTGACGATCGATCGGCCCTATTACGCCGAAGTGCAACTTCACGTTTCGGGCTACATCCGAAGCGATATCGTGTTTGAGCCGGGACTCGTTCAATTCGGAGAAGTGGACCAGGGAGCCGGCGCGGAAACGCGGGTGCGAGTCAGCTACGCCGGACGCCCCGATTGGCGAATCACCGACGTGCGAAGCGCGAACGAAGACCTTGAAGTCGAGATTCAGGAAGCCGGCCGCCGAGGAGGCAACGTCGCATACAACATGACCGTGCGACTCAAGAAAGGAGCGAAGGCCGGCTACATCAACGACCAGTTGACCCTCGTCAGCAATGACGGGTATCGCGAGTCGATACCGTTGGCGGTGGAGGGCCGCGTCCGTTCGGCATTGACCGTCAGCCCGACTCCGCTCGTTCTGGGATCGGTCGGCGTCGGCGACGAGGTCACCAAGAAGATCCTGGTCCGCGGCAAGACGCCTTTCAAGGTTGTCAGCGTCGCGTCGGACGTCGAGGGATTCCGCTTCGACGTCGATTCGGAGTCCGAGAAGGCGACGCATTTCATCCCGATGACCTTCCGCGCCGCGAAGTCGGGCAAGATCGCGGTCGTGATCCGCATCGAAACGAATCTCGGCGGATCGTGCGTCGTCGAGCTTCCGGCGAACGGCGACGTGAAGGCGGTCGAAGTCTCGGAGCCGACGGGACCGTCCGAGTGAGCCTTTCGCGCGGGTTCACGCGCTATCGAAGCGTGCCGAGGAACGCGAGCAGGTCGGCGACCTGTTCGGCCGTCAGGTCGCGAAGGAGCAACTCGGGCATCAACGACTGGACCTGAGCGGTGATTTGGTCGACTTGCCCGCTTGGGAAGCGAAGTTCCTCGTTGCGAGCCGTCTTGAGGACGACTTCCCGTTCATCCTTCGATACAAGGCGCCCCGTCACGATTCGGCCATCGGAGAGTTCGGCGACGTAGGCGAGGTACGCGGGATCGATCGCCTTCGACGGTTCGAGGATGCTATCGAGCAATTGCCTTCGATCGAGTTTCCCGCCGATCGCGCTCAGATCGGGGCCGACGTCCTGACCTTCGTTTCCGACGCGATGGCAATTCGCGCATTGTCCTCCGGTGGTCTCGAAGAAGACTCGGCGCCCTTTCGAGGCGTCCCCGGTCATGGCGAGGATGCGATCGGAACGGATCGCGGTGCCCAACCTCTGGACGCGCTGATCGGCAGGGAGATACGGCTCAAACAGGTCGCGGACGGCCGGTTCGGTGTGGGCCGCGCCTTTCCGGATCGCCGCTTCGCGGAGCGCTGTCGAGATCGCTCGGCGCTCAACGGCCATCGCCACCGTCAACGCTCCGGTGGTCGATGCGAGCAATCGATCGAGAATGGGCGCCGCCCGCTCACCGTCGCCCGCCGCCGCAAGCGCCCCCAAATCGCTGTTGACTCGCTCGCGCGTCTCCCGGCTTCGGGTCGTCATGTCGGTACGGCCTTGGGAGGCGTCGGGCATGGCGAGGATCCAGTCCCAGATCAGTCGCACGCCCTCCGTATCGACCTCCGTCGAACCGATATGCGGCATGCGTCCGCCGCCCAGTTTGGCCATGCGGTAGCAGAGCACGGACCTCGCCGGATCTCCCGGCGCGATGATCGCGGCGCCCGGCAGTCCGAACGCGCCCTTGGACGGCGCGATGTCAACCATGTCGGTCTTGGGAAGGGGCACATCGAACGGCATCTGCGCGAGCACGCCGCTTCCGGCATGCATGCGATGGCAATGCGAACAGTTCACGTGCAGGTACGAACGGGCTCGCCGATCCAAGTCGAATCGCGGATCGCGCGGATCGACGAGCGCGACGGCGCCATTGTCTCCCGGCGGGGCCTCGAAAAGGCCGCGCGCGACGAACGTCTCCAACTGCGATGTGCCGGGCGCGTCGCGGTCGCGCGCATGGAGCTGCGGCGGATCGAACGCGAGCGGAGGCCCCGACCATTTGTTGTGGCATCGCTGGCATTCCACGCGTCCCGGGAAACGCCATGTTTGCGAGCGCGAGCCGCCCGGCGCGTCCGCATCCGGAACACGGATCGTCTTCTCGTCGCCGCGCGCGTCGACGAGTTCCGCATCGGTCTGCTCGGCGTTCCACCCATAGCTGTAGGTCCTCCATTCCTCGCCGTCCCAATGCAGGATCCGCGTTTCGATGCGGCGCCGACTCGCCCGATTGCCGACCTCCACGTCCAGCGAGAGCGTCTTGGCCAGAACGCTGTCGATCGGGTAGACGCGCCGACCGTCCACCATGCGAATCGACTCGGAACCCGGCAGGGCGGCCCAGCGTTCCGAGGACGCATGGTCGAACCACCCCTCGACGTTGATCCGATACGGCACGACACCGGGCGCCGGCGCCTGGTCGGCCACCGATTGAAAAAGGCCCGTTTCACTCAAGAGGCGGGGAAACGCGCCGCTCGATTCGCGTTTGGGATTGGGTACGAGCCGATACAACATTCCGGCCGTATGATCGAGGATCACGAACTCGCCCCGATCGTCGTCGGCGAATCCGACGATCCGCAGCGTCGTGTCGGCCAAGCGGTGGTGGTTGACGACCCGGCCGTCCTCGTATCGAAACGCCCATAGGATGCCCGTGTCGTAGTCGCCGTAGACATGATGGTCCCGCAGTTCGGGAATTCGGGATCCGGCATACGTCAGGCCGTCCGTGATCGACGACGATTCGGAGTGCGGGTGATCGATGGTGGGAGGCAGGATGGGGGTGGGGCCTCGCGGCCACTGCGGGTTGTTCGGCTGCCGCCCCTCCATGATCGACCACCCGTAGTTCCCGCCTCGCTCGACGCGGTACATCAGCTCCCAAATCTCCCATCCGACGTCTCCGACCCACAAATCGCCCGTCGCGCGGTCGAAGCTCATGCGCCACGGATTGCGGAACCCGTAAGCCCAGATTTCGGGCCGCGCGCCGGCCGTGTCGACGAACGGATTGTCGCGCGGGACGGTGTAGTTGCGGTCCTTGTCGCGCCGATCGACATCGATCCGGAGAATCGAGGCGAGCAGGTCCGATACGTCCTGACCGGTCCGCAAGGTATCGGGAGGATTGGGCCCGACGCCGTCACCCGTCGAAATGTAGAGGCATCCATCGGGCCCGAACTTCAAACAACACCCGTTGTGACCGCCCGAGAGCCATGTGATGAGCGGCAATTCGGAGGACGGATCGATCGTGGGCGCGTCGCCATCGGTGAGCGTGAAACGCGAGACATGGGTACCGTCGGCGAGGTTGTCGGCGAGGATATAGCACACATAGCAATAACGGTTGCCGCGGACATCGGGGTGGAACGCGAGCGCATAGACCTGTTTCGTGCCGGGGATCGCCTTGGCGAAATCGATCACCAGATCCGCTCGATCGGCGTCGGGCCGATTGGGAAACGACACGATTTTTCCGTACTGTTCGACGACAAACCACCGATCCGACAGCGGCTCATGGGCGGCGTCCACGCACTGATCGAACGTCAGCTTCGTGAAGACCCGTTCGACCGAATACGGCAGAGGCCGTTCGGGCGTCCCGGTGATGCGCGACGCCGTCCAGGGGGGGCGGCGCTTGACGACCGGAAACGAATCGTCGGCCGTCGCAAGGCTCCCGCACAGACCGATCACCAGGGCTCCCGCCGCGCAACGCGCGCCGGCTCCGCGATCGAACCCCGGTCCGATTTTCATGGATGGCCGCCCGAAAAAAATCGTGCAACAAGAACGGACAAGCGCGACGACGCCGGCGCGCCGGTTCGGCTTCCCCGCGAGTCTATTTCGCGGAACGCCCAAGGTCCAGCCTGTCCGCGGCAGGATGGAACGACGGGCCAAGTCGGGCGTTCACGAGGCGGTCTTTTCGCTTCAAGACCCGGGGGAAGTCGACGCGAGTCTCTGCAAGCGGCGGCGCCGCCCCGGGTCGATGCCCGCGATTCGAGGCGGTTATTCGAGGGCCGGGCCTGCGATCCGTTGACCGGCCTGTTGGCGTTTCTGGTCCTCGACGTCGAACGTGCCGTAAAAAAGGGCGTTCGCATCCATCCAGGTCGCGAGCCGTTCGAAATCGTCGGGCGACAATTCAACGCCCTCGTGCCCGTCGAGCAACATCTTCATGAGCGGGCTCGCCCGCGCCCCGAACCGATCGGGGCGCGTGAGCGGTTCCCCGTTCGATTGGGGCGAACCGCTCCACTGGGAAAAGGCGACGCGCGGGGCCAGCGCATGATACGACGTGGTGAACTCACCCTCGGGCGTTCCCGTCAGGACGACTTTGCCCGCCGCCTCCGAACCGCTGTGGCACTCGACGCAGTGTTTGTCCAGCACCGGCTGCACCAGCAACGGATAGCTCAACGGTTTCGATCCGTCCGGACCTTCCTTGATGACCGACGGCGGACGGTCGCGCGCGAGGGGCGCGACCCGCGCGAGAGGCACCGTGTTTCGGTATTCGTGACATCCGATGCAACTCGATTGCTCGCCTGGTTGCAGGTACGTCAAGCTGCGCATCGTCTGCACGGCCATGCCTCGATCGTCGAGGACCTGGAATGAAAGGGGAATTCCGGACGGCGCCCGGAAGTAGGCCGAGCCGTCCGGTTCCACGGGCACCGTGCCCAGTACCTGTTTTCCGGGCGACGCGTTGGCCAATCCGACGCGCGGGCTATTCGCGTTGGGTGTCGTCTTGGGAAGGACCTGGACAATGCGCAGGCTCTTGATCGGCGTGTTGATCGGCAGTTTCGGCCAGCTCTCGTAGACGTTCTGCACAAAGAACGTCCCTTCGTCGGGTGTGGACGCGTCGAGCAGCGAGGCCAGAGCGGGCGGCGCGGGCGTGGGCCGCAAAGGAATCGGCCACAAGCTCGCGATGTTCAGGTCGCGATAGATCAGCTCCTTGTTGCCGAATGTGTCCACGAGGTAAACACCGAACATGTTCGGCTCGTTGGCGAGCGGCTCGCCGACCAGCGGAGCGAAACTGTAGGCGGCGAGGAAATGGGTTTCCGAAAGGGGGAACGGACTCCGGTAGCAGTGGCCAGGCCATCGCCGCTCGGCTTCCGGCGGGTCGGGCCGCGACGTCACGCCGACGGGCGCGTGCCAGTTCTGAACGGGCGACTCGCTCTCGGGAAACAGCGCGTCGGGCGTCAATCGGGTAATGGCGTCGAGCCCGTCGATGCCGCGGGAAACATCGAGCAGGATGATCGATCCGGCCGTCATGGCATGGTGGGCCGCCGCGGTCGCCATCACCCGGTGCGAACCGGGAACGGGCCGCGATTCCCAGATACCGACGGGATTGAACGTGTTGTTGCCGTAGAACGACCGCACGTCGCTCCCATCGGGCCGAGCGGTCCATAGATGCTGGTAATGAACGGCGTTTCGGTCGACGTAGTCCCACCGCGTATAGACGATCCGCCCGTCATGAAGAACGGCGGGATCCCATTCGTGCGTCTCGTGGAACGAAATCACGCGGACGTTCGAGCCGTCGGCGTCGGCCGTGGCCATCGTATAGACGGGACACGGCCCCGCGCCGCATCGATGGAATCCGCCGCGCCGCGTCGAAATGAACAGGATCTTCCCGTCCGGCAGGTAGCGCGGCGAGAAATCGTCGTGCGGTCCGTCGGTCAGTCGTCTCAAGCCGGTTCCATCCGCGGAGATTTCGTGGATATGGTATTTGCGGTCCTGCCGCGAAACACGGTCGGCCGGCGCCGAATCGGTTTCGCAATACGCGAAGAGGATTCGCTTACCGTCCCAGGAAACATCGGGCTGCTGATAACTTCCCGGCGGCAGTTCTCCAAGCCGTCGGCATTGCATGGAACGCCCGGGCGCGTCGAGCACGAACAGGCCGCCGCCCGGCCGCGCGCACATTCCGAAGTACTGCGTGAGTTGGTGGCTGAAGTTGCCGGGAACCTGTTTGACGAACGCGATCGGTCCGACCTGGGCAAGCGGATGCCCGAACGCCATGCGCCGCTTCGTCCATCGGGTTCTCCGCCAGAGATCCTCCCATCGCGCGTCGTCGACCGTGCCCTCGCCGGAACGCGATCGCCATTCCTCGCGCAGCGCGTTCCAGTCGCGTCCGATTGCGTCGTGCGGAGATCCCGCGGCGGCGAGGCTTCCGAGCAGCTTGTCGCCTTGATCGAGAATCGTCTCGATCGCTTGCGGCCAACTTCGAGCTTCGCGGGCGGTCCCGATGCCGTCCTGCATGCGCCAATCCCATTCGACCAGCGCCGACTCGATCGCGGGCCGCAGGGCGGGCAACTCGCGCGCGGGGAATCGGATTTCCTCCTTATTCCAACCAAGGGGCACGGGGATCGCAGGGTGGTCCTTGCGCGTGAACGTGAGCTCGCTCCACCGTACGGCCGCCTCGTTCTCGACCCCGCGCGTGATCAGCTCGATGTCGCACGCCTCGGCGCCGGGCGATTCGCAGCGAACCGTCGCCGTTTCGCCTTGTCGCAACGCGCGCGTCACGGTCTGGTCGCCGACGCGGAGCGTCACATCGGCGGCGGAGCCGAATGCGAGCGAGACCCGCGCGTCGACCCGGAACGGCGTCGCGCATTGGCGCGCGGGCACTACGACGCGGACATCCTCGCCGGGGCGCACGTCGGCCGTGAATGCGGCGATCGATTCCATCACGGCGATCTGGGGGCCCGTGTCGGCCGCGATCAGCGCGAAGTCGGCGACCGACGCGCCGGCCGGCGGCGCAGGCGCGCCGGACAGCGTCGCGGCGGGATTGTCGAAGTACGGCGCCGCGGGATCGCGCACCAGCCTCGCTTCGGCCCAGTTCGCCATGTCGCAGGAAATTCCGTCGCCGCAATCGAGGGCGACCAGACGCATTTCCCGGGCGCCCGCGATCGGAACGCGCGCCTCGCGCGCCGGATCGCTGTCCGACATCGTTTCGCTCTCGAACACGGGCGTGCCGTCGACATCGACGCGGAACCGAACGCTGCCCTTGCCGCCCCCCATCCACTGGACGCCGATCCAAGTCCGGAACTCGACGTACCGCCCGTTCAACGCGACGGTGATTTCGCCTTGCGCGTGATGCCCGAGTCCCCGTTCGAACGTCCGGTCGGCGATCTTCAGAGGAAGGCCCTTGTTCCCCGTGGCGGCCGCCGCCGCATCGATGCCGAAGTCGCCCCATTGCTGTTGATGGCGCAGCGATCCACGGAGCGCCGGATCCCCAAGATGGACCTCATGCGCGACCGAGGGATCTTCGGCGGCCACCGCCGCGGCCAGCCACGCGACGTTGAGCGCGGCGACGGACACGATCCGAACCAGACGAGCGACACGCGCGGACCGACCGAGATGGACCATGACGGGCCTTCCTTTGACTGTCGACACGATCATTGTGGCTTGGCCCCAACGCAAAGGCAATCGGATCGTCATCGGGTCGCGTAGGTCGATCGCATGCGCCAGGAACGCAACTCGCGAATCACCGCGTCGCCACCTCGGACGATGGCCCGGACATGGCCGTGGTCCAGGGTCATCGGATGCGATGCGACGATCGCCTGCCGATCGTTGGCGAAAACCTCAATGACGTTTTTGTCGAGGAATACGCGGAGTTCGAGCGGTTCGCCGTCCTTCAACGCGAACGGAGCTCGCGATTCGCCCAGCGAAAGCGTTCCGTTCCCGCGATCGATGACGACCGGAATGCCTCCATCGCCGCCATGGCCGCATCGCACGTCCAAACGAAACTCCGACGCCTTCGCGAGCTCCACCGCGAATCGCAATTCCACCGCGTCTCCCGCGAGTCCATCCAGACGATGCGCCGCGCCGTCCTTCAAGGCAATCCGCTCCGAGACCGCTTCGTCCTCGCGCAGCGATTCGAGCTCGCGGAGCGGTCGGATGCGCAAAACGCCGTCCTCCGGAAGGCTCAGCTCGCGCGGCAGCGACTGGATTCCCGTTTGAGGAGTTCCCAGATTGCACCACGCCCACATGACTCGGCGCCCGTCCGGAGTCAAGACACTCTCGGGCGCGAAGCAATCCCAGGCCCTCCAATTCATGCGCGCGTGGAACCGGGGAGTAAACCGTTCATCCTTCCAGTCACCCAGATAATAGCGGCAGCCCTTGTTGTGGCTGATGCAAAGCAGCATCCACGTATCGCCGATCCGAAAAAAATTCGGACACGAGATATCCTCGTCGGGCTGCACGTCGGGCATGTCGCGCGTGAGGAACAGGCCGAGGTAATCCCACGATCGCAGGTCGCCCGACTTGAACAGGGTCGGCGGTTTTCCGCTTCCCGGAGAACCGCCCGACAGCGCGTAATACGCCGTTCCGTCCCACCACGCATCGGGGTCCCAATGCGCGATCTTCGAGGCGTCCTGGCCCGGCGCGATGCGCGGTTCGAGCGCCATCGGCGGACTCCACCGTTCCAGCGCATCGTCCTCGGCGATCGCGATCTGATTCCGGCCCGAGCCCTGGCCGTGGTAGATGATCGCGGGCTTTCCATCCTTGGTCAGAAAACCGGTTCCGCTGAACATGCCGTGTTCGGTCCGAACGGGCGTCAACGTCGTTGGATGCCACTTCCAATGCAGCATGTCGGCGCTCGACACATGCGCGAACACAAACCCGTCCTGATTGGCGTAGATATAGTGCAGGTGGTACCGGCCGTTCCAATAGAACGCGCAGTTCGGATCGCCGGGCATCGCCTGGCCCGGACCGGGATGCGCGAGGTGGAAGGTGAGCCAATCGGCGGGTACGGGATCCGGCCGGCTCGGCGTCTCATCGACGATCGCGATCGGGCGCCCCGATTTGGCGATCAGGGTTCCGTCGACGCCGTCGAGGACCAACTTCCCGTTTTCGATTCGAGCGCCGCCGGAGAGCTGCGAAAGGAGGAACCGGCCCGTCCGCTCTTTCGCCTCGCCGTCATCGAACGTCCACCAGGCCCATGGCCGGTCGTTCGGTCCCGATGCCGCGTTGGGCCGCAGCGCGGCGAGTTCGCTCGGAGCCAAGGCTCGGTCGTACACGCGCGCGTCATCGACGGAACCCTCGAGGAAACACGGTTCACCCGCGCGGCGGTGGCGTTTTCCGATCACGACGACGCTTCGCGGTCCGAACTCGATCGGTTGTCCGGCGATGGTGTGCTTGGCATACTCGCGTCCGTCGCGGAACAGCGTGATGTCGCGTCCCTGATGGACGGCCGCCATCTGCGTGAGCGCGCCAGCTTGCTCGGTTTCCTCGGCGGCCGCGCTCTGGTCGCGCTGCGTGCGTGTGAACCCGTCGCTGCCCGCCATCCATTTGCGTGGAGCGAGTTCCCCAAACACGATCGCGTCGAACCGATCGCGGGGATCCTCGAGCGTCAGCGCGCTCCCGCCCCGCTGATCGAGGCGGCCAAGCGCCACCCACACGACAAGCGTCTTGTCGCCGACCGGCTTGTCCTCCGGCTCGACCCGCGCGCTGGACTCCGCGGTATCCGCGCTCCGTCCCAGGGCGGGACCGACGACCGTCCCAGGTTCGATCGACCGAACGGGCGTTTCCGTCGCGATCGCAAGCGCCGCGAATACGGCGACCAGAAGACGCATTCCGCTTGGCGTTCTTCGCATGGCGATCGGCTCCCCACGAGTCCACGAAGTTGCGATGGGGGTCATCGAGCGGCCCCCGGCCGAGGGCGACGCGGGATTCGACCGTCGCATTCCGCACCGGCGCACTGGACAATCATTCGCGAGTGTAGCAATACTGCCCACGAGCGACAATCCGCACGGTCATTCCGCGATGGAGTCGACATGGAACGGCGCCGGATTTCTTGGTTTGGGTTTGCGATCGGTAAGTGGACTCGTCCGCGCATCGCGATGCGCGCGGCGGCGTTCGCGTGGTTGGTCGTTCCCGTGGCGGCGCTGGGCGAGCCCCCTTCGCTCGCGTTCCGATCATCGGAACGCGGGCTTTATGCGTTCGACACGGGCGCGATGCGCGGCGTGCTCAAGGTCGACGGCGCCTACCAGGGCATCTATCCGCTGGTCGATGCGACGACCGGGCGTTCGATCGTCCATCCGCCGGGCCTCTTGAGCCCGTATCGCGTCTTCTCGACGAATCGGCGTTACGGCGACGCGGCGCGCGACTGGCCGACCGAGACTCGGCTGCGGAACGACGGATCGGTCGAATGCCGATGGCCGGCCGCCGACGAACATCCGGTCGCGATCACCGGCGTCTACCGTTGGATCGCGTCGCGCACGATCGACCTCGAACTGACGGTGACGCCGCGCGTCGACATGCCGCAATTCGAGCTATTCGTTTCGTCGTATCTCACCGAGTCCTTCGTCGCGTCGGTCGCCGCGCGCGACGAGCGAGGCGCGATTCGTTTTGAACGGGCCGACCGCCCCGTCGAATCGAAAGGCCAGTACGTCATGTTCCCGATCGGCGACGGCGCCGCCGCGCGCATTCGGGACGGCCGCTGGTCGATCGGGCCGAGCCCCGTGGATTGGGATCTGGGGCGCGCGGCCGCCGCGCCGCTCGCCCTGCGGCGCGATACGTCGAGCGGCCTCGCGGCCCTGCTGATGGCGAGGCCCGGCGATTGTTTCGCCGTTTCCTGTCCGTGGAACCCGGCGACGCCCGGCGCGCCCGGATATCGTTCGCTCTATTTGTCGCTGTTCGGTCGCGATCTGAGCGCCCGTGAATCGGCGGACGCGCGGTGCCGTTGGATCATCGCGCCGGGGATGACCGATGCCGAAGCCGTTCGGCATTACGAAGCGTTCGCGGCGGACTGATCATTGCGGGCCCTTTTCGACCCGGATCCGGGGAACACCCCCGGGCGACGACGCCGGGTCGGGAAAGAGCCGGTCAAGCTCGTCGTCCGCGAGAGGCGCCGCGTATTCACTGATCTCGTACGCCTCGATATGCTCGACGCGGTTCCCCGCCTCGCCATACCGAGCCACAAGCGCCGCGCGGAAATGGTCGGCCCTTGGACGGATCATGCGCCGATACCAGGCCGCGAGCCATGCGATCCGGTCGTCCTCGGATTCGGGGACTCGCTCGTTTCCCTGGTTGTACGGCAGGAACTCGAAGACCTGGCTGCGATGGCAGGCGAGCATCCGCACGATCACGTCCAGGCACGGCTCGACATCGAACACGACGCGCGGTCGGAACGGGTACGGACGCGTGAAGAGGTCGCACATATGGGCGACGACGGGCGCCGTGTCGACATGCGGCGCGTCGGGCGCGACGAGCGGCACGGTGACCAGGTACGAAGCGTCTTGAACGGACTGGCCGACCGCCCGGTGGTCGGGATGATAGTCGCACGTACGGTGCGTGAGGATCAGGTCGGGTCGGAACGCTCGCATCTCGCGGATCATGCGCCGGCGCAGTTCCAGCGTCGGAAACAGGGCCGCGTCCGGGAAATCCCAAGTGACGTATTCCGCTCCGAGCACGCGACCCGCCTCACGCGCCTCGTCGCGCCGCAATACGGCCAATTCCCGAGGATGGCGTCGATGGTGGCCCGCCGACCCGTCGGTGACGGAGATGATCCGTACGTCCGCGCCTCGGCTCGCATGCGCGGCGAGCAATCCGCCCGCGTGGTATTCCGCGTCGTCCGGATGCGCCGCGAGTACGAGAACCCGCGCCCGTTCATGGTCCATGACAAACTCACTCCCGAGACGCGGGCGGCCCGGCATCCAATGTCCGAAGAACGACCTTGCGAACGGCGGCCTTCGTGTGCCACGTCGTGATGCCGAGCGGGCGAGCCGGTTCCTGTTCCCACCATACCGAGAAGCGATGGGCCGCTCGTTCGACATCCACGACGCGGCGCCCGTCGATCCAGACCCGCACGCGTAGGTCGTCGACACGAATCCGAATCGCGTACCACTGCCCGCCGCGGACATCGACGTATCCCGTCGTGTCGTTGTCGACCGCCGATGCGCCGTCCACATTCGAGAGGCCCGTCGTTCCGCCGCCCCATCCCCCGGCGATGAACGTGCAGAATTCGCGGCCGACCGGGAACGTCACCGCGCAAAAGAAATCGTCTCCTTCCAATCGGGCGGCCTCGCATTCGACCTCGTACGCGCCCCGAGGAACGTCGCCCGTCCACGCGATGCCCGTCGCGGGACGGCCCGCATCGAGTACGATGCGCCCGTCCGCGACCTCGACCGCTCCATGGGCGTCAAAACAGTGCGCGTCGAGGACTCGCCATCCTTCGAGATCGCGCCCGTTGAAAAGCACGCGTTCCGCGCCGGATCGGTTCCCGTCTTCCCGACCCGCCGCGATTCGAATCAACGAGCCTTGCGCGAACGGGCCGACCAAGACCGACAGCATCGACGCGGCGAAAGACACGCGGTGGCCCGCGAATCGGACGGCCCACATGATCGTCGATCCTCCTCTTTCCCCAAGCGAACACGTCGCATCATATCGGAGCGGCCGCGCGCGTACGAGATAGACCACGCATTGCGCGAAGCACACGAATCCGACGAACCGATTGTCCTCACGACGTCCGTCCGGAGCCGAGGGTGGTGCCAAACGGTCGCCGAACCCGGTATCTTCTGACGGGAGCGGGTGGGCGGCGGATTCGACCATCCATCGATCGGAGAGCGGCGGCGAGTCAAGGCGTTTTTTTCGGAGAGCCGTGCGATGACGTTGCAAGGGAAGACGGCGTTGGTGACGGGCGGCGGAACGGGCATTGGATGGTCCATCGCCCGCGAGCTGGCCGCGGCGGGAGCGCGCGTCGCCATCGCCGGACGGCGCGAGAATGTGCTGCGCGACGCGGCGAGCCGGTGGACGGGGGATCCGCCGATCGAGTTCCACGCCGTCGACGTCGCCGATCGGTCGAGCGTCCGGAGGCTCTTCGGGTGGGCGACCGAACGGATCGGACCAATCACGATCCTCGTGAATTGCGCCGGATTCAATGTTCCGAACCGGACCATGGCCGCATTGCGGCCCGAACAGTGGGACGAACTGCTCGCCGTAAACGCCTCGGGAGCCTATTACTGCATGTACGAAGCGCTTCCCCAAATGCGCGCGATGAAGGATGGGCTGATCATCAACGTCTCGTCGATCGCCGGCAAGCGGGCCATGGCGCTCGGAGGCGTGGGGTATTGCGCCTCCAAGTTCGCGATGACGGCGCTCGGAACGTGCGTCGGGAACGAGGACAATCAACATGGCATCCGAGTCACCAATATCTATCCGGGCGAGGCGAACACACCGATCCTCGACCATCGGCCGACTCCCGTCACCGACGCGCACCGGGCGGCCATCCTCCAGCCCGACGACATCGGAACGCTCGTCGCCGCCATCGCCCGGCTTCCTCCTCGCGCCCACGTCCCCGAGGTCATCATCAAGCCGACGTGCGCGGCCTACGCGTAGTACCGACGAAACCGCATGGATCGCGGCAAGCCGGGAGGTCCTTGCCGCGCGCGGGTCGGCAAGCCGGGAGCTTGCCCCACGCGCCCCGCGGGGCTATGCGACGGTCATGCGTTCGGTGAGATACCGAAGGATGTCGCGGACGGAAATCACGCCCGTCGCGTGTTGGGATTCGTCGACGATCGGAATGTGACGATAGCCGCCGAGGTCCATCCGCTGGACGGCGAACGCGATCTTCGCGTCGAGATCGAGCGTTTCGGGCTGCGCCGTCATGAAATCCGAGATCGGTCGGTCGCCGAGTTCCCGCGCGGCGTCATTGAGTTTCCGCAGAGCGTCCTTTTCGCTGAAAATGCCGAGCAACTGCGAGTCGCGGACCACGAGGACACATCCGATCTTGTAGTCCACCATCGTCCGCAAGACGTGCCGCACGGTCGTGCACGGCTCGACCACAATCGGACTCCTCGGATCAAGCACGCGAATGCGGTCGCGCAGCAGGCTCCGTTCCACGTCCGTCGTGGGAGTCGGAGGATGGAACGACGTCAACGAGTGGGCGCACCGTTCGCAGACATCCGCGCCCGGGATGTTCCGATGGTCGCAGTACGGGCAGATCGTCATGCCACTACCCATGTATCGCCGGAATGGAAAAGTTCTTCGAGATCGCCGTCGCCCTTGGCGGTTCGAGCCTGCGCGATCTGATCGTTCAGGAGCGAATCATAAGTCGGTCGCTGGATGTCGCGCAGCACGCCGATCGGCTCCGGGAATTCCGGATACCGCATGCGGCTCAGCAGGTACGCCAGAGTCGGCTCGTTCGACTTCTCGTCATGGAACAGCAGGTCGTCCTCGGTGACGCCGTTGCCGAGCGGAACGACTTCGGGTTCGGTTCCGTTGAGGCGAATGCCCTTGTCGCGGTTCTTGCCGAAGATCAACGGCTTGCCGTGTTCGAGCTCAAGCGTGGTTTCGATCTTCGTGTCGCGATCGCTCGCGTAGTTCCATGCGCCTTCGTTGAACACGTTGCAGTTTTGATAGACCTCGACAAACGAAGTGCCGCGATGTTCGGCAGCCCGCCGAAGCACTTCGCCAAGGTGCTTGATGTGGACGTCGATCGACCGGGCGACGAACGTCGCTTCACAGCCGATGGCGACCGAGAGCGGGTTCATCGGGCTGTCGATCACGCCCATCGGCGTGCTCTTGGTGACCTTGCCGACTTCGGAAGTCGGCGAATACTGCCCCTTGGTCAACCCGTAGATCCGGTTGTTGAACAGGACGATGTTCAGATCGATGTTGCGGCGGATCGCATGGATCAAATGGTTGCCGCCGATGCTCAGCGCGTCGCCGTCTCCCGTAATGACGAATACCCGCAGATCGGGGCGAACGCACTTGATCCCCGTCGCGATCGTCGGCGCGCGGCCGTGGATGCTGTGCATGCCGTACGTATTCAGATAGTACGGAAAACGGCTCGAACAGCCGATCCCGGAAATGAAGACGATCCGCTCGCGAGGCAGTCCAAGCTGCGGAAGCATCTTCTTCATCTGGGCGAGAATCGAGTAGTCGCCGCAACCGGGACACCAGCGGACATCCTGATCACTGGCGAAATCGTTGGCGGTCAACACAGGCAGGGGATTGGTCATTGCACGGTTCGCTCGAACGGGGCTTACTGGGGACTTGAACGGGATTGCCTACAAAACGGAGGGATCACGTCGCATGCCGTTCGCGCCGCCGCTCATCCGCGGCGGCCGCGCGGGCGGATCGTCAGGCGAGTTGGCCTTGGATCGCGTCCGTCACTTCGCCGATCGTGAACGGTTTGCCGGTCATCTTGCTGAACCCGACCGCGTCGACGAGGTACGTACCGCGGATCATGAATCGCAACTGGCCCGCATTGATTTCCGGAATGAGAATTCGATCGTATGCCTTCAGGATTTCCTCGAGGTTCCTTGGGAACGGGTTGAGGTACCGCAGATGGGCGTGGGCGACATCCCGTCCCGCGCGGCGGCACCGCGCCACGGCCGTCGCGCACGCTCCGTAGGTACCGCCCCAGGACAGAACGAGCAGAGGCCCCTTCGACGGACCTTGGACTTCCTGCAACGGAATGTGGTTCGCGATGTTCGCGATCTTCCGGGCGCGGATCTCGATCATCCGTTGGTGGTTTTCCGGATCGTAGCTCACCGCGCCCGTGCGATCCTGCTTTTCAAGGCCTCCGATGCGGTGCTGGAGGCCTGGCGTTCCGGGGAGTGCCCAGGGCCGAGCGAGTTTGGCGTCGCGCAGGTAGGGCAGGAACCGGTCGCCTTCGTTCGGTTCGGTCGGATGCGTGATGGGGATTTGGGGCAAATCGTCGATTTTCGGGATCCGCCACGGTTCCGCGCCGTTGGCGACATAGCCGTCCGAAAGGAGCATGACCGGCGTCATGAACTCGGCCGCGATCCTCCACGATTCCACGGCCGCGTCGAAACAGTCGGCCGGGCTTCGGCAGGCGATCACGGGCATCGGGCATTCGCCGTTTCGGCCGAACACGGCTTGGAACAGGTCGGCCTGTTCGGTCTTGGTCGGCAATCCCGTGCTTGGACCGCCTCGCTGCACGTTGACGACGATGAGCGGCAATTCGAGCATGACGGCCAGCCCTATCGCCTCGCCCTTGAGCGCGATGCCGGGACCGCTCGACGTCGTCGTCGCCATCGCCCCGCCGAACGCGGCGCCGATCGCCGAGCCGATCGCGGCGATCTCGTCCTCGGCTTGGAACGTGCGCACGCCGAAATTCTTGAAACGGCTCAGCTCGTGCAGGATGTCGCTCGCCGGCGTGATCGGATACGAGCCGAGAAACAGCTCCTTGCCGCTGCGCCGGGACGCGGCGAGCAGACCCCAGGCGAGCGCCTGGTTTCCCATCAGCGTCGTGTAGGTGCCGGGAATCAGTTTGGCGGAATCGACCTGGAACTGACTGATGAACGCCTCGGTCGTTTCGCCGTAGTTCCATCCGGCCCTCAGCGCCATTTCATTCGCTTGCGCGATCTCCGGCTTTCCGCCGAATTTGGATCGGATGAAACGGACCGTCGAATCGAGTTCCCGGCCATAGAGCCAGAACACGAGTCCCATGGCGAAGAAGTTCTTGCAGCGGTCGGCGAGCTTCACCGAGATGCCCGTCGGCTCGACCGATTTTCGCGTCAATTCGGTCATCGCCACGCGAACCACCCGGAATTGACCGACAATAGTCGGATCGTCGAGCGGGTTGCTCTTTAGATCGGCCGTGCGAAGGTCTTTCTCCTCGAAGGCGTCGCTGTTGACGACAAGGACACCACCGCGTTTCAGGTCGCCGATGTTAGTGATCAGTGCGGCGGGATTCATGACGACGAGCGCGTCGAGCTGATCGCCGGGCGTAAAGATCTCCTCGGACGCGAACTGAACCTGGAATCCGCTCACGCCGGCGCGCGTTCCGCGCGGCGCGCGGATCTCGGCGGGATAGTCCGGAAACGTCGCGACGTCGTTGCCGGCAAGCGCCGACGTGTTCGTCAACTGGCTTCCGATCAGTTGCATTCCGTCGCCTGAGTCGCCGGCAAGCCGCACCGTGGCGGACTCGATGATCTCCACGGGCTTCTGGGTTCTCGGGGCCGATTCGGTCGTGGGAGCGGACATGGTGAACTCTTGAATCCTCGAAGTTGGACGCGGGGTCGGACGATGGCGAGCCGGGCGGAGTCGGAGAGACCGCGACGGGACTGAATCGACGCGGCCGACCAGGGCGCAACAGGCGGGATCGGCGTGGGATCATGCCCTGGTTCGGGAATTCGAGGCGCGGCGACATCCTGGCCGAACCCCGTTTTCGCTCAAGCGCCTTCACGCTCCTGCATCACTTGATGCGGCTGAGGTGGTAACGTGTAAACGACGTTGCGGAGATGCTCGACAAAGAAATGCAGAATGCCCGACGCCTTGAGGACTCCAAGCGGTTCCCCGTCGTCATTCACGACGGGGAGCCGCCGATATCCGCCCTCGGACATCTTGCGGATCGCCTGAGCGACGGTGTCCCCAAGGCGGACCGAAACGGGAGAAGCCGCCATGACGGCTTCGATCGACTGGTCGAGATCCTGGGCGGTCGCCATCAACCGGAGCGCGTCGCGTTCGGTGAAGATTCCGTCGAGTTTGCCGTCGCGGCAAACCAGCGCGCACCCGCGATCCCGTTCCTTCATCAAACGCAGTACGTCGCGCACCGAACATCCGGCATCGACGCGGAGCGATTCGGCGGAGTAGACGTGCTGAACCAGCTCGTCGTCCAAATCGAGACGCAATTCCATCACGGGCCTTCTCCGCCACCGGCCACGGCCGTCGCACCCGGTCCGGCAAACCACACGGACCGTAGAGGTCGTGGCGACTCAGATCCCCTTTATACCCGCCTTTCGCGGGAACGACAACCGAGATCCGCGGGCGCGTCCGGCGAGCGTGCATGGGCCCACCGGAGGGTGAAGTCAGGCCCGCCCATTGGGGCCCCCACGGCCTACTCGGACGCGTCGAGCCGCTCGGTCTGCGCCGCCATGCGGAGCTTGGTGAGTGCCCGCGCCTCGATTTGGCGGATTCGCTCCTTCGTAACGCCCATTTCGTCGCCGACTTCCCTGAGCGTCCGCGGTTCGCGCGCATGGTCCAGGCCGAACCGGTTGATGATGATCCGCTGTTCCCGCTCGTCGAGGCACGCGAGAATGCGGCCGACCTGCTGCTCCCGGAGCTTCTGACGCGTTTCCATGGCCATCTGGTCCGCCCGATCGTCGGGCCGGCCGAAGAAGACGTCGTCCTGACCGCTTCGGAACCGGTCCCTGTGGCGGTATTCCTCGGGAATCGACCGGGCGAAGTTCTTCATGATCGCCCAGCTCGCGTACGTGCTGAACTTGTTTCCTCGAGCGAAGTCGAATTTCTCGACGGCGCGGATCAGCGACATGTTCCCGTCGCTGACGAGACTGAAGAAATCGTCCGACACCGATACATGCCGCTTGGCGATCGACACCACCAAGCGCAGATTGGCCTGCACGATCGTATTCTTGATGCGGACCGCTTCGTCGTAGAGCCGATCGATCTCGTCCATGATCGTGGGACGCGCCCGTTTCGGATCGAGGCCCGCGCGAAGCCGAGCCGCCCGGAACTTCAGGTAGTTGAACTTGCGGAACAGGTGGAACTCCTGTTCCCGAGTCAGCAAGGGAACCTCATAGAGCGCGGCCAAATACGGAGGCAGCCCCGCGGGAGGTCGCGACCGGCGCGCGGCCGCCAACGGATCGGTCATCGGCGCAAGGATCTCGGATTCCATCGCCCGATCGTCAAAGCACGGGTTGTACATGTAGTCCAGGGGCAATTCGATGATGCGATTGGCCCGCATCTCCCAGACCACACGGAAGATGCTCCCCGTCGCACGCGCATGCCGTTTGGCCAACAAGTCGACGCCGACCCCCGCCAAATACTGCTCGAAGATCCGGCGCTTCGAATCGGCGGTCAACGGGCCGCGCCGCCCTCGGAATACGGCCGACTCGGGGTGCTTCTGGTCGAATTGCTTGAGCGTGTACCGAACCGTCTCGACGCTCCGCCCCATCTGCCGGGCGATCCGGCGAGCGATTTCGGACGGGCAGCCGCCCGACTTGGCGAGCCTGCGGGCCCGCTCGACGATCGCCGTCCGCTCGTCTTCGCTCAACTGGCTGAATCGTTCGCCCCGCTTGACCCGCTCGCGATTCTGAGCCACGAACCGCTCGACGCTGCTCCGCAGAAAACCGACCCGCTTGCGGCCTTGAAAAATCAACCGGCGGCTCACCAGACCCTGCTCGCGCCACCGAGCGATCGTCTTGGACGACACATTGAAGATCCGCGCCAGATCCTCGACCGTGTGCACCGGCTCCGCCAGATCCTCGACACGCACGTTCGCCGCATCCGAAACGTCCTCGACGAATAGACGCAGATCATGCCGGGCTTCCCGCCCGGAAACCGTCAAATTCGGAGACGCGTCGGGCCGATAGTCGGTGATCCGAAAACACAGGTACTCGTACGAGTACGTGCGACTTGGGTCGATCTCCCCCAGCAACTGCTCGGCCCGATTGACTTGATCGAGCTTCTTCTCGCGGGGAGCGTATTTCACCTGCTGATCCCGCAGCTGCCGAAGGATCACGCTGCGATATCCGCTGTTCATCTTCCTCTGTGCCTCTTCCTTCTCCACCCATCTCTAGCCATGCCCTGTTCCCACCGATACTCGGTTCTTCAATCCCGTCTGAATCGCGTTGCCCGCACGAAGTCGACACGGAACCAAGTCGAACGAAACCGAACGGCAATTTCCGCGCCGAAATTTCGGGCGCCGCAGTCCCGGGCCTGCGAATCCACCCGTGAATACGCGTCCTCGTTCCATTGTGTTCGCCGCGAACCCGATTTTTCGACCTCGCGAGTTCCTATCTAAACCCTTTTCGTGCCGAATGTTTCGGTAGATACCCGTCTTCGCGTCCGGTCGTCGCAGTGTGTCCCGCCCGTGCCGACAGATACCCCAGATCACATGGACGCGCGACCGAATCTCGGGTTCGCGCTCGATCGAGGAAAACGGATCGTCGTCCCACGGACGGAGCTCCTGTATCAAAATGAGACGCCGAAACGGCGTTTTTCGTTTCGTCGCGCGGCGCGAGCGGGCGCACGACGTGGAATTCACTGAAATCCGACCCGGCCGCTGGACGACGAGATTCGAAAGCCGCACGCGCGGCGTCGAGTTCGGTACGATCGCGAGGGACCCTTCCATGTCGTTCGCTTCCCGGCCTTCCAGCCGGCAGATATTCGCACCTGAGTCGCCGTCCTTGACCTTTCCGGCGTCCGGTTCGGGAGTAGGCCCGTCGCATGGGGCCGGGTACCGCATGAACGCCCCTGCCCGCCCGACTCGGTGGCGTATTCGGAACGTGCGGACGATCGCCGCGCGTTGGGAATCCAGTGTACGGATCGGCTTGCTAGCGTCCATAGTTGTTTTGGCGCTCGGAGGTTTCATTTGGGCGGAACCGGGGGACGGCCCATCGGCGCCGATCGAGTTGACTGTGGCGGAACCCGGAATCTGTCGCGTGCATCACGTGGTGCTCGAAGCCCAGGGTGAGATGAAATGGAATGCGGCCGAACAAGGCGAGCGGCGGTCTCCGGTGACGTTGCGGGGCGAGCAGACCTTTGGCGAACGGCGATTGGGGGAAAGCGGCGGGGATGCGATCCACGCCGCCCGCTTTTATCGATCGGCGCAGGTCGAGTCCCGGATCCGCGACCAGGTGAGCCGGCAGACGCTTTCGGAACAACAACGGCTCGTGCTCGCGACGCTGCGCGGCGCGCATCTCACGTTCGCCGCGCCCGGTCGACCGCTCACTCGCTCCGAATTGGACCTGCTCGACGTGCCCGGTTGCACGTTGGCCGTGCCTCGCTTGCTGCCGATCCGGCCGGTGCGTATCGGTGAATCGTGGGACATCGATGCGGACACGATGGCGGCCTTCCTGGGTTTGAGCCGAGTGACCGTGTGCGACACGCGCGCGACGTTCCGGCGGATCGAGCGGGGTGTGGCGCTGATCGAGATCACCGGTGAGGTGACGGGGCGGGCGGACGGTTCGGGAACCCGCATCGAACTGGAAGCGAAGGTCAATTTCGATCTCGCGGCGCGCGACGTGGTTTGGCTCGCCGTGTCGCTCAAGGAAGACCGCGACATCAGCGACACGCAGCCCGGCCTGGAACTGACGGCCCGGCTGCGCGTGGTTTCCCAATCCCATGCGACGCCGATCGCCGAATTGTCCGATGAGGCGATCGGCCGGCTCGACGTCGGCATGAGCGACGCCGGACGGTTGGTTCGTGTCGTGAGCCGTGAAGGCGCGTTCTCGCTCGTGCACGACGAGGGATGGCGCGTGATCGTCGACCGGCACGACTCGATGGTGCTCCGCCTCTTCGACGACGGCTCGCTCGTCGGACAGCTCGTCGTTACACCGCTCGCCGACGGTCCGCCCGGAAAGACCCTCGCGCTGAGGCCGTTCCAGGAGGAAGCGATCCAGGCGCTCAAGGCCCATTCGGGGCAGGTCGTCGACAGCGCCGAGGGCAAGTCAAGCGACGGCGTCCGCGTGCTCCGCGTCACGGCGACCGGCATGGTTTCGGACGTGTCGATGCAATGGGTCTATTACCATTTGTCGGATGAACAGGGGCGGCGAGTCGGCCTGACATTCACGGTGCAGACCGATCTGGCGGAGCGGTTCGCCGAACGCGACCGGGCGATGGTCGAGACCTTTCGGTTCGAGCCTCGCGAGGCGAGCCAGAAGGCGGGAACGCCGGCTGAGAAGAGGACCCACGAGGCGGGCTCGGGGGACACGACGAGCGGCGAGAAGGCAAGCGACAGGTTGTCGATGCCGATTTCATCGCGCGCGCCCGTTCCGCCGAAGTCGTCTCCGAGCCAACGCAAGTAGAGCCGACCGACATCGGGGATCAGGCCGTCGATCACCGCGCTGCGGCCAACGGTCTTCCAACCGGGCGACGCATCCGGCCCGAGCGGCGTCACGAACGCGAGCGGCGCGAGATCGACGAAGGGGCCCCCATCGATGGCGTATCCGAAACGAATCCCGGTGGCCCGCGGTTGGTCGTTCAGATAGCGCAGATCGTACGCGACTTCAAAACGGCCGACCGTCGAGCCGGTCGCGTTGCGCGCACGAAGCAGGACGCTGCCCGGCGTGAAGTCCAGCGAGGTGGGCTGGATGCCCAGCCAACGATCGACGGCCGATCCGAAAGCGTACATGCCGCCCGTCGCCACCTGCCCCGCGCTGGTCCCCCGCGCGAACGCGCCCGCCGCGTGGCTTCCGCCGAACGCCGAATCGCCGTCCTTCAGCCCAAGTACGGCCCACGAGTCCGAATCGAGTTGTCCGGGCTGAGGCAGAGGATCGAGTCCGAGCCCCGCGAAGGGCCCGGCGAGCACGTCAGGAACGGCCGCGTCGAACGTCACGTGGTGGGCCGAATTCAGCTGAGCGATCACCAGATCGGCGCGCGACGCGCGATGGCCGCCGAACAAGACGGCCGCGATGCCGGCAAGTCCCGCCGCGGCCGACCGACGCGTGATTCGAGTCCGTTTCCATGTTCCAACCATCTTCCGACTCCTTTCCCTCGAGGGCATGCGCCGCGTCGCGACGGACCACGAACCGAAGCGGACCCGCACCCGCGGCCAACCACGGGAATGCTCGGCGCGATCCTCCGATCGGACAATGGACTTGCCCCAAGATCGGTCGCTTTTCCCCGAATCGGACCAGGTCGATGACGCACTCGTGTCACTCGGCGCGAACCGGACAGTTGGGATCGCCACCCTCGTCGAGCCACGAATTCCGGGTTGCCCGAACCGGGCGAAACGGCTCGCGAGCCGTGAGCGCGCGCCGCCCCCCCGTGGGGCGCGCGTCCAAACGGTCCGAATCCAGGGGAATGCGCGGTTTCTATTGCGGGACGGATGGGAACCGGCTACCTTGGAGCCGACCGCCTGTGCCCGGTCCGGCTTGGGTTTGGATCGGGTGTGACACAGGCCTTTCATCGTGGAGCGCGCCCATGCGGAAACTCCTCCATCTTTCGCGGGCCCTCTCGGCGGTCATTCTTGGCGGCTGCCTGGCCCTCTCCCCGATCGTCGATCGATCCGTCGTTGGACAGGAGGAGGGGAAACCGAAGCAAGGGAAAACGGACGAAGCCGAAAAGGCCAACGACGCTCCGAAGGCCGTGAAACCAAAAGAGGCGAAACAGGCCAAAGCCAATCAAGAGCGGGCTCGGGCGCGCGCCGCGAATGACGCCGCGCGGCGCGAACAAGCATCCAGACTCTTCGACGCGATGCGGGAATCCTGGAATCTCGAATCGGCCTTGGAAAAGGGCCGAGGCGAATTGGGCCGCAATCAGAGCCGGCTCGCCGAAGCCTCGAAGGCGGCGAACGCGGCGCGCGAGGCGGCGAACGCCGCACCCGATGACAAGCCCAAGGCCGACAAGGCGGCCGCCGCGACCGATGCCGAAAAACAGGCGACCGAGGCGGTCGAGAATGCGAAACGGCAGGTCGCCGAGCAATCGGGAAAACTGAACGAGGCGATGGACACCGTCGCGACGCTCGAAGCCGACCTGCTCGGCGGACTCAAGTTGATTCCGTCGAAGGACTGGGACTACGAAAAGGCCCGCCACCTGCTCGCCCGCGCCGGATTCGGCGGTACGCCGAGCGAAATCCAGGCGCTCGTCGATATGGGCATGTACAAGGCCGTACAGTACGTCGTCGAGTACCACGAGCGACCGACGGCCAATCTGGAACTGGACGTCCGGCCGCAGTCGCGCGGGCCCGCGTACGAACAGTATCTCTCCGGCATGGCGAGGCAGGAACTCCAACAGCGTCAGCGCCGCAATTTCCGTAACCAGATCGCCGACATGCGGAAATGGTGGATCCGGCGCATGGTCGAGTCCCCCAGGCCGCTCGAGGAAAAACTGACCCTGTTCTGGCACGACCACTTCGCCGTCAACTTCCGCGACTTCAACGACCCCTATCTCGTCCATTCCCAAAACCAACTGTTCCGCCGGTACGCCGACCAATTCAACGGCCTCTTGCACGGGATCGTCCAGGATCCGGCGATGATCCGCTATCTCGATAACCACACGAACCGCAAGGGAAACGGGAACGAAAACCTCGGCCGGGAACTTCAGGAACTGTTTTCGATCGGCGAGGAGAACAGCGCCAATCACAAGCCCAACGGGTATTCGGAGAACGACGTCCGCGAGGCGTCCCGCGCGCTCACCGGCTATACGTACGACGCGCCGACCGGCCAGTTTCGGTTCCTGGGATCCCGCTACGACGAAACGCCCAAGGACGTCTTGGGGAAGAAGGGGAACTGGAGCGGCGACGAGGTGGTCGATATCCTGCTGCAGCATCCGTCAACGGCCAACTATGTCTCAAAAAAGCTGTTCGAGTTCTTCGTTCACCGCAATCCCAAGCCCGAGACGATCGATGCGATCGCCCATGTGTTGCGGTCGAACAACTACGAACTGAGGCCCATGCTGCGCAATCTGTTCATGTCCGAGGAGTTTTACGGAGCCGAAGCCCGCGCGGCGCACATCAAGAGTCCGGCCGAGCTGATGGTCGGTACGATCAAGACGCTCGGGATCAAGGATGTCGATTACGCGCGGATCGACGCGGCGTGCCAGACCGCCGGGCATGCCTTGTTCGAGCCGCCCAATGTGGCGGGCTGGGACGAAGGCCAAGCATGGATCACCTCCAAGCAACTGCTCGACCGATACAACTTCGTCGCCGAACTCGTCGACCAGCGCAACGTCGATATCCTCGCGACACTCACGGACGGCGCGGAGTTCCGTTCGGCGGAGGAGGTGGTGGACCATCTGATTCGCCGATGCCTCGTCCTGGATATCGGAGCCGACAAGCGCAAGGCGATGATCGACTTCCTGGGCGAAATCCCCCCATCCTCCGAATGGACCGTTCGGCGGGACGAGATCAACGCCAGGCTGAAGGCGATCGTCGTCATGCTGCTCGGCAGCCCCGAATACCAGGTCAGCTAGAGGCCGGGTCAGCCAAATACCGGGTAAGCCAAATACTGAGGTCAGCGAAGTGTCCGGTGCGTGAAAAACGTCCGATCGGCCGCCGACGATCGATGCGAGGCGGTTTTCGATAGGTTGTGGGAACGCATTCGATCGAGTGAACCTGTAAGCGAGGAATCGGATCATGTCGCGGTCGTTCTTGGATTCCGGATCTCGTCGTGCATTCTTGGCTCGCGGTTTGGGAGCGATCGGCGTGGGAGCGGCGATTCCGGAGTTCGTCCTCCGAACGGCCGCCGCGGCGCCCGAGCCGGCCGAATCGGCGGACCGGGTCTTGGTCGTGGTCCAGTTATCCGGCGGCCATGACGCGATCAGCGCGCTGGTTCCGTACGGCCATGAGGAATACGCGAAAGTTCGTCAGGCGACTCGGATCGCCGACGACCAGGTGCTCAAGATCAATGAGGAACTGGGCCTGCACCCGAATCTGAAGGGCTGGAAGGAACTCCTCGATCAAGGCGCGTTCGCGGCCGTTCCGGGCGTGGGCTATCCGAACACGAACTACAGCCATTTCACGGCGACCGAGATCTGGTTCGCGGCCGACCCGAAGGGCCGCGACGTCGGCTCGGGTTGGCTGGGCCGAGCCTGCGACGCGTGTCTGGGCGAACACCGCGATCAGATTCCGATGATCGCGGTGGGAACCGAGAAATCGCCGTTGTCGCTGAGCGGCAAGATCCAGGCGGCCGTTTGTTTCAATGATCCGCAGTCGTTCCGATACCGGGGCGATCGCAACGATCCGCGTCGGGCCGAATTGTACAAGGCGATGAGCCAGTCCGTTCCCGAGGGCGCTCCGGGGAGCGTCGAGTGGATCGCGCGGGCGTCGGCCGTCGCGAACGACGCGAGCGCCCGAATCCGACGGCTCGCCTCGTCCTACGCGTCGAAAGTCGATTACCCGACGACGGGACTCGGCCGGAACCTGCGCGTCATCGCCGGACTCGTTTCAGGCGGACTCGGGACCCGTGTCTATTGGACGTCGATCGGCGGATTCGACACGCACCGCGGCCAACGCCAACGCCACGATACGCTCATGACCCAATTGAACGACGCGATCTTCGCGTTCCAAAACGATCTGGCCCAGCAGGGCCAGGCCGACCGGGTCGTGACGATCACGATGAGCGAGTTCGGCAGGCGGGTCAAGGAGAACGGAAGCGAAGGCACCGATCACGGCGCGGCCGCCGCCATGTTCCTGTTCGGCTCGAAACTCAAGGCGGGCGTCCACGGCACGCATCCCAGCCTGACCGACTTGCAGGGCGGGGGAGGCGGAAGCCTCAAGCACACCGTCGATTTCCGGTCGGTCTACGGAACGCTCCTGGATGGTTGGCTGGGCGTATCGAGCGAATCGGTCTTGGGTGCGTCGTTCCCGGGTGTCGACCTGCTGGCATAGGCGGGGCGCCGAGCGATGTACCCCATCGCCGGGCGGCTTTGCCCAACGCGATCCGACGACCGCCATCCGCGGTGTCCGGCGACGTGACACATTTATGTTATCCCTCGGCCCCGTCATCGCGGAGATCCTCGCTGCGGAGGAGGAAGGCGCGCCCGTCGATCGCGACGCGGTCCTGGCGCGGTACCCGGAACTCGCCGGTGAATTGTCCGCCTTCTTCGCCGCGCACCGCGCGATGCGCGACCAGGCCGCGAATCGGAGGGGCTGGGAACGGAAGCCGCCCACCGACCGGCGGCTCGACGCGCCGACCTGCGCGCTGGGTGCCCCGGACGCCGGGGACACCGACCCCGATCCGCCCCGCGGAGCATGCCGGTCCTTCGGAGATTACGAGCTGCTCTCCGAAATCGCCCGCGGCGGCATGGGCGTCGTATACCGAGCTCGGCATCGGCGGCTCAATCGGGTCGTCGCGCTCAAGATGATCCTGAGCGGGCCGCTCGCCGACCGATCGACGATCAGGCGGTTCCAGACGGAGGCCGAGTCGGCCGCGCGCATCGATCATTCGGGAATCGTCGCCGTCCATGAGATCGGCGAGCTGGACGGCGTCCATTACTACACGATGCCTCTGATCGACGGCCGAAGCCTCGCCGAACGGCTTGCCTCCGAACCGATCGAACCCGAGGAAGCGGCGAAACTCGTCAAGAAGATCGCGTCGGCCGTGGCGCACGCGCATTCCCGACAGGTCGTCCACCGCGACCTCAAACCGGCCAATATCCTGATCGACGAAAACGGCGAGCCCCGCATCACCGATTTCGGGCTCGCCAAACGGCTCGACGACGGCCCCGAGTTGACGGCGACGGGGCAGATCGTCGGAACGCTCCAATATATGGCGCCCGAACAGGCGCGCGGCGAATCGCACCGCATCGGCAAGCCGGCCGACATCTATGCGCTCGGCGCCGTCCTCTACGCCATGCTGACCGGCCGTCCACCCTTTCAGGCCGCGAACCAGATGGACCTTTGGCTGCAGGTCGTCGAGATCGAACCGATACCACCCCGAAAACTGAATGCGTCCGTTCCCCGTGAGCTGCAGCGCATCTGTCTCAAGTGCCTCGAAAAGGATCCCCATCGCCGATACGCGACGGCGGACGACGTCGTTACGGACCTGGACGCCTATCTGCGCGGGGAGCCGCCTCCGATCGCGACGACCAGCATGGCGGCGACCCTGCGTCGGTTGCCTCGGCGATTCCCGGCTGTATGCGCCCATCTCATCGGGCTGGGACTTGCCGATTTGGGTCGGCACGCGAGGTTCTTCTCGCAGGGCTGGGAAACGGTCCGCTCGGATTGGCGCTACCATTTTCAGTTCACGGGCATCATGGCGCTCTGGGCGCTCTGCTCGCTCGCCCTCCAGCCGCTCTTCGATCGTGAACACGGGTCGCGCCGCGCGGGTTTCCTTTGGGCGACGCTTGACGTGATGTTCCTCACCGGGCTCTTATTGCTGGCTCGCGGCCCGATCGGTCCGCTCTTCTCGGGCTTCGCGCTGCTGATCGTCGTGTCGGTCGCCTTCTTTCGAGCTCGGCTGACCGCCTACATGACGATCGCTTCGATCATCGGGTTCCTGCTCGTGGTCGCCGCGCGCCCCTCGGAGGCCGTGCCGCCGCACTACGCCGTCGTCTTCCTCGCCGTGCTCATCGTTACCGGGATCATCTTCGGATATCACATCCGCCGCATGCGGTTGATGAGCGAATACTACGAACGGCGGCGATAAACCGTCCGGCGTGCGCCGCCGAACGTCGGTTCAGCGCACGTGTCGGCCTCGAAGTGCGGTCGGCCCGTCGAACCGAACCTGTTCCGATGCGGCCGCCGCGCGGCGGTTGCCGCATTCGAGGGCGTCGTCAACCCATTTTGCGGCTTCCGCCGCTTGCGTGAAGAGGTGTTCGAGCCAAATGGCGTGAGGCCATGGTCCCTCGGTCGGACCACGTCCCCACCCGGACAGCACGGCGGCCGCGATGCGGCGGTTCGACGTCGCATGGGGCGTCGGCGCACTTTGCGGCCACGCGAAAGCGTCCCGCAGCGCGTCGCGGACTCCGCGGAGGCACGCGCCGCTCCCGTTCGACGGTTGGTCGGTCAGCGGCACGTCGCTGAACCGCGTCGCGCGGTCGGAGTCGAACGCGGTACCGCGCAGCGCGCCGGCGCAGCCGATCGCCGCGATCAACCGGTCGGTCCAGTATTCCACGCGGCGCCGCAAACGGTGCAACGATTCGAGCACGTCCGCGGGCCCCCCCCGCGCGGCGACCAATCTCCGCAACACACGGTTCGACATGTCGGCATGATCGATGGCGACCGTGCGAGGTCCTATCGTGGATCCGGCGCGAACCGATTCCGCCTGCCGAGCGATGTCGAGTGCCGCCACCACGCGAGTCAGCATTTCGCTCGCGAGGATCTCCTCAAACACCGGACACGCGCCGCGCCAAGCCTCGGCGCATGACTCGGGATCGGTCGCCAACCGCGAGTCGAACGCGCGGATCGCGTATCCCCACCGCTCCAACCGGCACCGGCTCTGCATCCAGTAATCGAATGTCGCTCCGCGATTCCATTCTTGACTTGGTCGGCAAGCGGGGACGGTTCCGGAATCGGACTCGTCTACGAGCCATCCCGCGAGTTCGATCAAATGGCGAACATGCATGGCGAATCCGTCTCACTTCCGGGTGAAGACCGTTGGCAATCGCTCGAACGCCGATCGTTCGGCCGACGTTCCGCCAATGCAAGGCCCGCGCCGCGGACGATCGCGACAAGCGAATCGCCATGGCGAAACCGTGACTCGTCATGAACTTATCGATCCAAGGCCTTCTTCATGCGGGACACACGCGCCCCGACCGCCCGTTGCCGATCGGCAACGCATGTTGCCGAAGATCGACCTGGATGCAATCGCGGCGGCGAGAGGGGCGAGGATTTCGAGGCATCTGCCCGCTTGAGACGGGCCATACCGATGGCGTCGGCTCCCTCCCCGCTTGTCCGTCATCGCGGATCGATACCGAGCGGACTGGAATCGATCGGGCGCGAGGGGCGGCCGAGTCCTCCGACGGGCAGCAGGTTTGCGGCGGGAAGCGCGGACGTTTGGAGGAGGGGCGCCGTCAAGGGGTGAGCGTGACTCGGCCCCAGTGATGAATCGTGTTTGGAGAGTCCGCATTCGACGAATCCGGCCGCGCTATGGAACACGTCGTCGCCGGTCGCGGCGAGTCGGCAATTCCTCAGGAACGCGATGTGGCCGTCCTCGAACAGCACGTTAAGACCACGGCCTCCGTGATGGTCGGACATGCGGCCGCGCAGGCGCGGCGAGGGGCCGTCGGACGCGACGGCGAACCACGCGCGCGCTTCGAACGAGGCGGGGCCGTACCGCTCGCCGTCGCGAACTCCGAGCGTATAGGCATAGTGACCTCCGGCGATCCGCTGCAGGTAGCCCAGCAGAATGCCCGTCGCGCGATCGAGGTCGTCCGCCTTCGGCAGATCCTCGTCCAGATGCCTGGGTTCGGCGCCGGGACAGAGTAGATCCTCCGAAGAGCCGAGCAGTTCGAGTTCCCTCAGCGTCAGCGGCACGTTGGCGGCGATCGCCCGATTGCCGATCGGAGGAATATACGGCGCCGTTCCATACTGTTCGGCATACAAATGCAACGCGGTGGCCAGGCGGCGCAGGTGGTCCTCGCAGATCGTCCTTCGCGCCGCCTCGCGGCTCGAAAGGAGAGCCGGAAAAAAAAGAATCGCGACGGCGAGGCAAACGCCGATGCCGACGAGACTGTCGGCGAGCGTGGCGCGGCGTCCTGGGGCGAGCCGATCCCAGGCGAATGCCCATCGTGTCGCGGGCGCGACGGGAACCTCGGGGGGGCCCGGCGTCCCCGTCGGATCGGCGCGCCGTGCTTCCTCCCACTCGACGCGTTCGCAAGTCCGTTCCACCAGGCCGCTGGGTGGTTCGTGTTCGCCGCGCGCCTGATCGAGGGGCGCCAGGTGGATTCGCAATGCGTCGAGCGCGTCCCGCAATTCGGGTGACTCGGCCAACGCGCGCTCGACCTCCGCGTGCTCGCCGGCATCCAGCGCGCCAAGCAGATAGCCGAGAAGTCGGTCACGCGCCTTCATCTACTCTTTCCCGTTCCAATACTCGGTCAATCGGGCGATCGCGGCATTCAATCGGCTCTTCACGGTGCCGACGGGAATCGACAGGATGTCCGCGGCTTCCCGGTATTTGAGCCCCTGATAGTAAACGAGGTGGACAACGCTTCGCATCGGATCGGTGAGGGTCTGCAGGGCGCGTCGGACGCGTTCGCCGTCCTCCCGATCGACAACCTGAACCGCCGGATCCTCCCCCTCGGTCACAAGCAGATCGGCGAGTTTCACCGTATCGCCCGAGAGTTCGGACGCCGCACTGGATCGATCGATACTGACCATGCGGCGGCGCCGCGCGTGCCGCTGCGCATCGATCGCCTGGTGATAGGCGATTGCGTAGAGCCAGGGGCGGAACCGGCGTTCCCCGTCATATTGATCCCGCTTGAGATGCACCTGAAGGAACGTCGTTTGAAAGACGTCCTCGGCCAAGTGCGTGTCTCCCAAATAGCGGCACAAATAGTTGTACAATTCGCGCTCGTATCGGCGGACCAGTTCCGTGAAAAGCCCGCGATCCCGCGTCGCCGCGTATTTCATCATGAGCCGCTCGTCTGTCAGCAGGCCCTCCGCCTCCGACGGCGCGGCGGGGAACCGCACCGCGAGCCGAACGTCATCCACCGTTGGACCGTCCATAGATCCTCGTTCTTTACGTCAAAAGATGAGAAGGGTTCACGGCCGCTCGGACCGCGTCGCGCATCCTAACACGAAAAGCCCGCGGGAGCCAAAAAACGGTCCGGAACCGGACCGAGGACAGGTCGTTTGACAGGTCCCGCCGCTCACCGTACACTCACGATTTCCATCCGTTGCAAACCGCATGCCCGGAGTGGTTTCGTGCCGCGACCAATTCCAAAATGGGCGTCCACAGGCGACGTTAACGCCTTTTTTGGATTGATGTTAGACAACATCGCCGATTTGCTGCTGGCGGTGGGGCTCCTCTCCGCCGTCTACAAGTTTCCAGCCGATTTTTGCGTTCGGACGATGGTACCGGGCACGGCGATCGGCGTATTGGTCGGCGATCTGCTGTTCTTCATCATGGCGTTGCGTTTGGCGCGTCGGACGGGTCGCGACGACGTCACGGCCATGCCGCTCGGCTTGGACACGCCGAGCACGTTCGGCATGGTGTTCTTCGTGTTAGGTCCAGCGTTCCAATCCGCCGAAGCGCGCGGACTCGATCCGATCGCGGCGGCGACCTACGCCTGGCACATCGGCATTTGTTCGATCGTCTTGAGCGGCCTGTTCAAGATGCTCTGCGCGCTGGGCGCGGGTTCGGTTCGCCGGCATGTTCCACGCGCCGGCCTCTTGGGATCGCTCGCCGCCATCGCGCTCGTCCTCATCAGTTTCCTGCCGCTCCTCGAGATCCTCAGCATGCCGATCATCGGCATGACGTCGCTCGCCGTCATCCTGACAACGCTTGTCGCGCGGATTCGTTTCCCCCTTCGGATACCGGGCGCGGCCGCGGCGCTCCTCGTCGGCTGCGGAATGTACTACGCGATGCGCGCGGCCGGGTGGGCGCCTGAAATGGAATCGCCGGGCTTCGAGCCGCGCGACGCGCTGTTTCCCTCGGAATGGCTCGAAGCGTTCGCCTTCGGCTGGTGGTCGGCGATGGGGGACGCGCTCGCCTACCTGCCGGTCGTCCTGCCGTTCGCGCTCGCGACCGTCGTGGGGGGCATCGACTGCACGGAGAGCGCCGCGGCGGTCGGCGATGGTTTTCCGACCGGCCCCGTGATCGGCGTCGAGGCGTTCGCCACGCTGGTCGCCGGGTTCTGCGGCGGCGTCATTCAGACGACGCCGTACATCGGACATCCCGCGTACAAGGCGATGGGCGGTCGTTCGGCGTACACGCTGGCGACCGCCCTTTTCATCGGATCGGCCGGTGTCCTCGGCTACTTCGGATATCTGTACCAGTGGATTCCGAAACCGACCGTTTTTCCGATCCTCATCTTCGTCGGGCTCGAAATCACGGCGCAGAGCTTCCACGCGGTGCCTCGGCGGCATTACACGGCGGTCGCCCTGGCCTGCGTGCCCGCGCTCGCGTTCCTCGGAGGCAATTTCGCCAACCAGGTGCTCGGCAACCTGGGCCGGTCCATCGGCGACCTGACCGATCCCGCGCTGCGCCGGCAACTCGAAACGGTCGAACTCCTTTCGAACGGCTTTATCGTGACCAGTCTGCTGTGGGCATCGAGCCTCGCGGCCATCGTGGACCGGCGACTAGTTCGAGCGTCGGCATGTTTCGCGATCGCCGCGGCGTGCGCGGCGTTCGGCGTGATCCACTCGCCGCTGCCCGGCGGCGCCCTATTCTGGCCCTGGACCCTCGCACCCCACGATCGCGATCTCGTCGCCCAGTACGCGGGCGCCTACCTGGCGTCGTCCGTGCTGCTCGTCGTCTGGTCGAGATGGGCCGAACCGGTGCCTTGCGACCAAGCGGGCGAAGAGTCCCCTCGCGAGACCGACGGCGCCTTGACGCACGGAAAGGTCGTGTGATGCCCATTCCCCGCGAACGGGAACCCGAGGTCATGGACACGCCGGACGACGCGTCCGCGTACGATGCGATGGACCACGAACGGGTCAACACGCGTTTCGTCGACGACTTGCTGGCGCTCGGCGACGTCCAAGGCGATCTGCTCGACTTGGGGACCGGCACGGCGAGGATTCCCGTTCTGCTTTGCCGCCGGACCGAACACTGCCGCGTAATGGCGGTGGACCTGTCGATCGCCATGCTCGAGATCGCCCGATACCATGTCGAGGCGAGCGGCATGCGGGACCGCGTCGCGCTCGCGCATGTCGATGCGAAGCGTCTGCCTTTCGCGGACGGGATGTTCGCGCATGTGGTTTCGAACAGCATCCTCCATCATGTGCCCGAACCGCGCGACGTGCTCGCCGAGGCGTCGCGCGTCGCGGCGCCGGGCGCGCGCCTCTTCTTCCGCGACTTGTCGCGTCCCGACACCGAACGGGAGCTCGCCGAGCTTGTCGCGCTGCATGCCGGGTCGGAATGCGCGGAAGGCCGCGCCCTGTTCGCCGCCTCGCTCCGCGCCGCCCTCACGCTCCCCGAAATCCGCGAACGCGTCCATTCACTCGGTTACCCGTCCGAGTCGGTCGAACCTACGAGCGATCGCCACTGGACGTGGTCGGCAATCAAGGGCATGTGACCATCGAGGGGTCCTTCCATGCGACAGTACCTGGACCTTCTTCAAGACATCCTGGACCACGGCGTCCGAAAGTGCGATCGTACGGGAACGGGGACGATGAGCGTCTTCGGCCGGCAGGTCCGGTTCGACCTCGCGGCGGGATTTCCCCTGCTGACGACCAAGAAACTCCATGTGCGGTCGATCATCCACGAACTGCTTTGGTTCCTGCGGGGTGAAACCAACGTTCGCTCGCTGAACGAGCGGGGCGTCACGATTTGGAATGAGTGGGCGGACGCGGACGGCGAGCTGGGTCCGGTCTACGGCCGGCAATGGAGGCATTGGCCGACCTCGGACGGAGGCCATGTCGATCAGATCGCCGAAGTCGTGGATCAGATCCGGACGAATCCCGATTCAAGGCGGCTCATCGTCAGCGCGTGGAATGTCGGGGACGTCCCGAGAATGGCCCTGCCTCCGTGCCATCTGCTCTTCCAGTTCTATGTCGCGGACGGCCGTCTTTCGTGCCAGATGTACCAGCGCAGCGCCGATGTCTTCCTGGGCGTTCCGTTCAACATCGCGTCATACGCCCTCTTGACCATGATGGTCGCGCGCGTGACCGGCTTGGAATTGGGCGAGTTCATCCATACGTTCGGCGACGCCCATTTGTACGCGAACCACGTCGAGCAGGCCCGATTGCAGCTCACTCGCGATCCCCGGCCGCTTCCCGCGATGTGGATCAACTCGGACGTCCGATCGATCTTCGACTTCGCGTACGAGGACTTCCGTCTGGACGCGTATGATCCGCATCCACACATCGCCGCGCCCGTCGCCGTCTGACGCGTTCGCCGATCGGCGGCTCGGGGCGAACGCCGCGAGGCGTCGAGTGACACAAACAGGGCATCACGCGATCCGCGAGCGGACCCGCTTCGCGATCGGCGATCAGCGCCAGGCCGACCAACAGGAACGGAATCAGGAAGATCGTCAGGAACCACTCGGGACGTCCTCGATGGAATCCGCCGAGCACCTGAAACAGGAACACGGCTACGATGCCGTTCCAGAAGAGAGTCGCAACGAGCTCGACGATCAGGAAGATCGCGCAAAAGACGCGCAGACAGCCCTCACCCCCGACGGCGGATTTTGATTTTCCTCGGGAAAGGGCCTTGGTCATCGGCGGGGATGGGTCCATGGGCTGTCCCCGAATCGCGGACAAGGGCGAGCCGAGCGGCGTGCGACGGTTCGCCCATTGTGGCCGATGCGAACGCGCGGGAAAAGGCGAGGATCGTCCGGACCGGACACGATCGGTGTGCCCCGACGGGATCATCTTGGCCGAGCCGTTTCGCGCTGCCGGCGCAACGTGTCCAGCAACTGCCGATGGCCGGGGTCATTCGGAACCAATTCGATCAAACGGTTCGCGTAACCGATCGCCTCGTCGAATTGTTCGAGCTTCTGATGGAGCAAGGCGAGCGTGAGGAGGTAACGGGGAGATCGAGGATCAAGTTCCTGGGCACGGCGCAGGACGGCCGCCGCTTCGGGGAGCGCGTTGTTGAGGTAAAGGGCCAAGCCGAACCGATACTGGATTTCCGCGTGCTCGGGCGCCAGGCCCGCGTCGCGCCGGAGGAGTTCCAGTTCCTCGCGCCTCAGGTCGGCGATCTCCTGGTCCCGCGCCGCCAAGTCCGCGGACATTTGTTCCGCCGCGCGTTGATCACCCATCGCCGCGGCTTGGCGCGGGCGGGACCGAAGGGCCGCGGCTTCACGTTCGCGAAGGGCCGCCAGATTGCTGCGCGGTCCGGCCGCCCGAGGTTCGACTCGGATCGCCCGGCGGTACGCCTCGGCCGCCTGCTCGACGTCGCCCTCCTGTTCCCGAAGCACGCCGAGCGCCACGTGCGCGCCGGCGCGGTCATTGTTCAACTGAAGGCTTGCTCGAAGCTCGCCTTTGGCACGCGCGAGTTTCTCGCGTTGCGGTCCGGTCGTCACGGCGGGCAGGAGTTCGCCCGGAACGTGGCTCAGCGCGGCCGCCGCATCGATCCGAACCAGGCGGACCGGATCGTCCAGACAGACCAGGAACGGACCGATCCGTTTCGCCACGTCCTCGGCCACCGCCGCGCGCTGTTCCGGCGCCATTCCATCCAGGTCCTCCCGCGCCGGTATCCACGACTCGACGACGCGCACGGCGGCCGCGCGGACCAGCGGATCGGCGTCGCGCACCGCGTCCCGAGCCGCATCGAGGGTCGACTCGGATGGGAATTGGCTGATCCACTGCCAGCCCGCCGCGCGGAGGATCGCCGGGTAGTTCATTTGCCGGCATACTTCGAGCACTCCGTCGCGGGCATCCGGTTCGCCGCGCCAAGCGGGCGCGAGCCGTTCGCCGAAGTGCCGAAGTTCGCCCGTCCGGCGCGGAAACCACGCGCGCGTCGCCGACGCGCACCACGCGTCCACGGCCCGCAGGCCGCTCCGCGTCGACGCGTCGGTTCGCGCGGCGATGACCAGATCCCGATACGGACGGTTCGCCTCCGAAGGCGCGAGCGACTCGGCCGTTTCGGGAACTCCCTGATGCTCGGCGCCGAATCGGACATGGCATCGCGAACAGGCGTTTGGAAGGCCATGGGCCACCGAAAGATCGGGACGCGGAATGCGAAGGCTGTGGTCGCGGCGGGGATCGACGTCCATGTACGTCGTCTCGGGCATGTGGCATTCCACGCACGACGCGCCCGGCGAGCCGGGCCGATGGTGATGGTGGCTCGGCGAATCGTACTTCGCCGCCGGATGCTGATGGCACGACGTGCACACGGCGTTGCCTTCGTGCTTGAGCCGCGCCGAGTGCGGATCATGGCAATCGGAGCACCGGATGCCTCGGTGGTACATCTTGCTCTGCAGGAAACTGCCCATCACGTAGACTTCGTCGAGGATCTGGCCGTCGGCAAAGTAGGTCGCGTCGGTCGGCAATTCCGTTCCGAAATGGTCGAAGTAGCCGCGCCCGCCGCGAAAATCGGGATCGAGCACCCGACGCCGCGAATGGCACGGCCCGCACGTCTCGATCTCGGCTCGCGAATCCGAACCGCCGATCGAAGGCAAACCGTATCCTCGCTTGCGATCCCAAAACAGCGATGTCGCCCGCGCCAGTTCGACGTGCGCGCTGCCCGGACCATGGCACGCCTCGCAACCGACATTGATGTCGGTGAACGTCGTGCGGTACGTTCCCGAATCGGGATCGTAGTTCTTACGCAGATTGGTCGAGTGGCAGTCGGCGCACATGTTGTTCCAGCGCTGCGCGATGCCCGTCCAGTGCAGATCATCGGTCGGGGCGAGTTTTTCCGATACGTCCGGCGGCGCGAGATAGAACCAGCGCCGCGCTTTGGTGTCCCAGGAAACGCGCAGCGTCTGGAGCCGGCCGACCGTGTTCCCGTCCCGGTCATCCGGCGCGTCGAATTCGACAAGATACTGTTGGAGCGGATCGAAGCCGAACGTGTACTTCACTTCGAAGTCGGCCGGTTTCCCATCGGGGCCCTCGGTATGCACCATGAACTTGCCGTCGCGCCGGAACATGCGCGACGTCATGCCGTGATGAACCAGTTCGGCGTCGTTGAAATCGCCGAGCACCGTTTCGGGATCGGCCACGCGCATCGCCATGTCGTGATGCGAGCCGGCCCAGGCTTCGGCCTGCTCGGCGTGGCATTCGACGCACGTTCCGCCGCCGACGTAACGCGGCGCCGCGGAATCGGGCATTGCGATCCACCAGTCGGCGAAGACCGCCGCGAGCGACAACAAAGCCGCCGCGACAAGAACCATGGCCCAACGCGGGCTCCTTCGCCGAACCGGACTCGGAGCGGATGGCTCGGGGATTGTCGTCGTTCGGCCGTGTCGGGGCATGGTTGTCGCCGCGGTTTCGGATCGACGATTCGGGTCGGCCTTCAGGAGCCGGAACCGAGTTGTCGCAGGCGGTCGAGCGAATCGCGGACGGCGGCGAGCCGCGTTTCGAGTTCCGCGAGGCTTTCCCGCTCGCGCCGCACGATGTCCGCCGGCGCGCGATCGACAAACGCGGCATTCGCCAATTTGGCTCGCTTCGCCGCGACCTGCTTGTCGACCTCACGCGATTGTCTTTCGAGCCGAGCCCGCTCGGCGTCGACATTGATGTGCTTTCGGAGATCAACCTGGATTTCCATATTGGGAAGCGACACGGCCGCATTCGGAGCGGGCGATTCGGCCGCGGACCCGATCGCGATCGCGCGCGCGTTGGCCATTCGGCCGAAATACGCGCGCATCGAATCGAGCGAACGGGCCGTTTCGTCGTCGCAACGCACCGAGAATTCGACTTCATCCTTGGGCGGAATGTTCTGCCGGCTTCGGATTTCGCGCACGCCTCCCAGCGCCGCTTGAAAAACGGCGAACCGCGATTCCATGGCCGGATTCGCATGCGAAGGGTCGGCGACCGGCCAGTCCGCCACCATGATGCTCGGACTCGCCTCGGTCGGCGTCAGGCCCCGCCGAGGCGCAACCGTCCCCAGCAAGCGCCAGATCTCTTCGGTAATGAACGGAATGATCGGATGCAGAAGCCGTAACAGGACATCGAGCGCGTGCGCCAGGACGCGCTGCGCGATGGGCCGCCGGACCGCGTCCTGGAACCGATCCTTGAGCATCTCGACGTAGAACCCGCAAAGCTCGTCCCACGCGAAACCGTACAGGATCCGAGTCGCCTCGGCGTATTGGTGCGATTGGAGCGCGCCGGTCACCTGGCGCGTCACCGTCCCGAGCCGGCTCAAGATCCAGTGATCCTCGACCGCCGGCGCATCCGATCCGACGGGCGCGTCCTGGTAGTCTTCGAGATGCAACAAGGCGAATCGCGACGCATTCCAGAGCTTGTTGCAGAAATTCCGCGCCTGTTCGAACCGCTCGCTCACCGCCGCCGCGCGGGGCAACGCCGCGTCCTCGGGATTCGATGCCCATTGCGTCGCGAATGGGCGGCCGCAATGCGGGCAATCCAGCCGGGGAAGCGTTCGATTCTCGCGGGTCTGCTTGACGGCCGCTTCACAATGCGGGCATTCGAATTCAACCGGCATGCGCACGTCCTGCGTCTCGGTCGTCAGGTGGGCCATGCCGAACCGCAGCGCATCGGGTCCGAATTTCGCGATGATATCGAGCGGATCGATGCCGTTGCCTTTCGACTTCGACATCGTCTCGCCGTCACCGTCAAGGATCTTGGGATGGACAAAGACCTCGCGGAACGGCACGTCGCCCATGTTGTTCAAGCCGGTCAGCACCATCCGCGCGACCCACAGCGTGATGATGTCGCGGCTCGTGATCAGGATGCTCGTCGGATAGTAGTAGGCCAGTTCGGGCGTCGCATCCGGCCATCCCAGCGTGGAATGGGGCCAGAGCGCGGAACTGAACCACGTATCGAGCACGTCCTCTTCGCGGACGAAGCCGTTCCCGACCAGCCATCCTTCGAGTTCGGAGTCGTCGTCCCGAACGCAAACATGCAACAGCCCCGCGCCGCGTGCGTCGGCGCCGCTTGTTCCGCTCGGCCGCTCGATCTGGCTCGCAATACGTCCCGCCTGGTGCGCGGGCAGGGCGCGGAGTCGCGCGGACCAATCGTCGAACTCGCTCGCGTCGGCGACCGGGCGCGTCCACACGGGGATCTGATGGCCCCACCACAATTGGCGGCTGACCGGCCAGTCGCGTTTTTCGGCGAGCCAATCGTGATAGCCTTTCGCATAGCGCGCGGGAACGATCCGGACGCGCCCGTCGGCGACGGCGTCCATCGCCGATTGAGCGAGCTCGGCCATTCGGACGAACCACTGGTCGGCGAGGTACGGTTCGATCGGCGTCTTGCTGCGGTCCGAGTGCGGCAGGTCCAACGTGTGCGGTTCGATCTTCTCGACCAGGCCCCTCTCGTCCATCGCCTGGATCACCGCGCGCCGCGCGTCGGCGATCGAGAGCCCTCGGAACGGGCCCGCGTTCTCGTTGAGCGTTCCGTCGGGACGCAGGATGTTGACCATCGGGAGCGCGCACCGACGGCCTACCTCGTAATCGTTGGCGTCGTGCGCCGGAGTGATCTTCACGCAACCGCTGCCCATCTCCGGCTTCGCCCACGCGTCCGCCACCAGCGGAATCTCGCGATCGACGAGCGGCAACCTGAGCCGGCAACCTCGGCGCGCCATGGCGGCGAGGCACTCGAGATGCGGGATCAACTCCCCCCGCCGCCGCCGCAGCGCGTCGAGCTGATCGTCGAGCGCCGGTCGCTCCTTGGCCGGACACTCCCCACGCCGCCGCGTCAGGTCCGCTTCGGCGCGGTCGAGCGCGCGGCCGGGCTCGGGATGAACGGCGACCGCCGTATCGCCGAGCATGGTCTCGGGCCGCGTCGTCGCGATCGTCACGTGCGGCGGCTCGCCCGGCAGAGGATCGATCACCGGATATCGGAAATGCCAGAGATGGCCCGCGACCGATTCGGTGAATACCTCGTCGTCGCTCACCGCCGTCTGAAGGAACGTGTCCCAATTGACAAGCCGCTTTCCTCGAAAAATCAACTCCTTTTGGAACAGATCGAAGAATGTGCGGCGCACGGCTTTCGCGCAGACCGCGTCGAGCGTGAACCGGGTGCGCCGCCAATCGCAACTGCATCCGAGCCGTTTGAGCTGGCCGAGGATCCGTTTCTCGTACTGGTTCTTCCAGTCCCAGATCCGGCGCACCAGTTCGTCGCGTCCCAAGTCGTTCCGCGTCTTGCCCTCCTCCTCGCGCAAACGCCGTTCGACAACCGCCTGCGTCGCAATGCCCGCATGATCGGTTCCCGGAACCCATAGCGCGCTGTATCCCTGCATCCGGCGCATGCGGACCTGAATGTCCTGCAGCGTGTTGTTGAGCGCGTGGCCGAGATGGAGCGCGCCGGTGACGTTGGGCGGAGGGATGACCATCGAGAACGGTCGGCGATCGGGCGAAGGATCGGCGTCAAATCGCCCTTCGCGCTCCCAGCGCGCGTAGATCCCCGGACAGAGCTCGGCATGATCGAAACGATTCGGCAATTCGAGACGCGACATGGTTGCTCGGATCTTCGGAAAGTCGTGCGATTCCGCGGTGGACGAGGCCGCCCGGATCACGCCTCGCGAACCGGCGAAGCCGCCGGTTCCGACGCCCGCTCGGTCGACGCCCGTTCGGGCTCGCATTGCCGCTCGTCGTCCTTGTAGAGCTTGTATTCGATCGCGTCGAGCAAGGCAATCCAGCTTGCCTCGATGATGTTCTCGCTGACTCCGACCGTGCCCCAGACCTCGGTATCGTCGGCGCTTTCGATGAGCACGCGGATGCGCGCGGCCGTGCCGGCCTCCGAATTCACCACGCGCACCCGGTAATCGGTGAGCCGCATCGACGTCAATCGCGGATAGCAGGGTGTCAGCGCTTTTCGGAGCGCGGCGTCGAGCGCGTTGACCGGGCCGTCCCCCTCCGCGACCTCGTGACGATCGCAATCCCCGATCCGGACCTTGACCGTCGCTTCCGTCACGAGGCCCTGGCCCGTCTCGAATCCGACCTCGACGTGGTACTTGGCCGTTTCGAAATGGGGACGGAAGTGCGAAGCGCAGCGCTGTACGAGCAAGACGAACGACGCCTCGGCCGCCTCGAACTGGTATCCCTCGTTTTCGAGGGCGACGACCTGGGCCAGAACGGTTTCCATCAGTTTCGGATCGCCGTGCAATTGGTGTTTCCCGCTGAGGGCGAGGACATTCGAGCGGCCCGAAAGTTCGCTCACGAGGATGCGGCGCTCGTTGCCCACAAGCTGGGGATCGACGTGCTCGTACGTTCGCGAGGCGAGCGCGATCGCGTGGGCGTGCATGCCTCCCTTGTGCGCGAACGCGCTCTGGCCCACGAACGGCTGGCTCGACCGCCAATGCATGTTCGCCGTCTCGTAAACGTAGCGCGAGAGTTCGGTGAGATGATTGAGCGGCCGACCGCCCAGCACTCGGTAGGCGGGTTTCTTGAGCCCCAGATTCGCGAGGATCGAAATCAGGTCGGCATTGCCGCACCGTTCCCCGATCCCGTTGACCGTGCCTTGAACGTGGACCGCGCCCGCATCGATCGCCGCGAGCGTGTTGGCCACCGCCAGATCCCCGTCGTTGTGGCAGTGGATGCCGACGTCCACGCGGAACTCGGCCACCGCGTCACGCGCCGCCGTCGTCAATTCACGCGCCTGCTCGGGCAACGAACCTCCATTCGTGTCGCAAAGCACGATGATCCGCGCACCGGCTTCCGCCGCCGCTCGGATCGCCCGGCGAGCGAACTCGGGGTTCGCCCGCCACCCGTCGAAAAAATGCTCCGCGTCGTAGATCACCTCGCGGCCTTGTCCCGCCAGATAGCCCACGCTGTCGCGGATCATGGCGACATGTTCGTCGAGCGTCGCGCGCAGGACATCGGTGACATGGAAGTCCCACGTCTTGCCGACGATCGTGCACACGGGAGCGCCCGAATCCCGCAGGGCGACGATCCCGATATCCTGGTCGACGACGACATTCTTGCGACGCGTCATGCCGAACGCGCACAATTTCGCGTGCCGGAGCGAAAGGCCCTTCGCCTTTTGGAAGAACTCGGCGTCCTTCTCGTTCGACAGCGGATAGCCTCCCTCGATGAAATCGATCCCCATTTCATCAAGCCGAAGGGCGATCTGGAGCTTGTCGTGGAGCGAAAAACTAATCCCCTCGCCCTGCGCGCCGTCACGCAGCGTCGTGTCGTAGATCTCGATATCGCGCCAATTCGCCGACATGCTGAGCTCGTCGAATCGAAACCTTGGGACCAGATGGGAAAACCGCGAGGCCGCCGACTCCAAGTACCGTTCACCCGGTTCGGGGCAACCAAGCGACCGGCCTTGCCGGGAACGACTTCAAAAAAAAGAGCCCTGATACCGCTCGGGCTCAGGGCTGCCAACGTCGTTCGCCGCGCTACCCTACGCTTTCATCCGGGTGGTGTCAACCCGATACCCCTTTCCATGCCTTTCGCGACGATCGCACTTCTTGTGGACCCTCCGACCCGCCGGTCGGTTCACGGAACCGACCGAAAATACCTCGGCTTGACCTCCCCCGTCCCGGTTCGATTCCTGTGAGCCGCGCGATGACGGGCTCGGTTCCGTTCCTCTCACCCGCACCGGCGCACGCCGCACGGGCGCGTGCCAAATTGGCAGCAACCATCCCAAGGCGTCAGGCATACCTTTCGGTGGCAACGCTCGGCGACGTTCCCCGAACCGTCTCGCGAAGAAATGCCCCGGACTCGGGCCGATGAACGGTTGTCGAGGCAATATGCCCGTCCAAGGCGGCCCGAGAGTTCCTTCGTTTGGAAATGCGGCAGGAGCGGATATGGTTTCCGGCGAGCGGCGACGGTTTTCGCGCGTTTGGCGCGCGGATTGCCCAAGAGGTCGCCAAACGGGTTCTTCCGGTGCAGAAATGGCAGGCCCCCGACCGCTGGCCATCACGGCCAGACTGTCGAACCGATTTCCCAACCAATCCCAGTCAAACCGTTCATTCGATCGGAGGTGCATGGATCATGGCGACGGCAACCAAGAAGGCGACTCGAACCTCGCTCAAACTTCAGCCGCTGGGCGACCGAGTGGTCGTCGAGCGGGACGCGTCGGAGGATAGGACGGCGGGCGGGATTGTGCTCCCCGATACGGCGAAGGACAAGCCCGCTCGCGGGTCCGTCGTGAGCGTCGGGAACGGCCGGCTCCTCAATAGCGGCGAACGCAGCGCGATGCAGGTGAAGGTCGGGGATCGGGTCATCTTCAGCAGCTATGCCGGCGAGACGTTCAAGGTCGGTGATCAGGAACTGCTGCTCATGCGCGAGGACGAGATCTTCGCCGTTTTGGAAGACTAGGGACGCGGCACCTCGCGGAATAGAGGCCGCGTGGGCTGAAGCCCACGCTACGAAACTGTCTTGCGTGGAGTGAAGCCCACGCTACGAATCATCACGGGTTACCATTCGTCACTGGAGACAACCGCTCATGGCCAAGATGATTGCATTTGATCAGGAAGCGCGCGAGGCGATCCGCCGAGGTATCGGGAAGCTCGCCCGCGCTGTCAAAGTCACGCTCGGCCCGAAAGGCCGCAATGTGATCTTGCAGAAGAGCTTCGGCTCGCCGACCGTCACGAAGGACGGCGTCACGGTCGCCAAGGAAATCGACCTCGAGGACGTCTACGAGAACATGGGCGCCCGCATGGTTCGGGAAGTCGCGAGCAAGACGAGCGACGTGGCGGGCGACGGCACGACGACCGCCACCGTGATGGCCGAAGCGATCTTCAACGAGGGCTTGCGCGCGGTCGTCGCCGGCGTGAACCCCGTCCAGATGAAACGCGGCATCGAGAAGGCCGTCGAGGACCTGGCCGAGAAGCTCAAGAAGATGTCGATCAAGATCAAGGAACACGCCGAGATGGCGAACGTCGCCTCGATCGCCGCGAACAACGATCGCGAGATCGGCGTGCTGCTCGCCGACGCCATGGAAAAGGTCGGCAAGGACGGCGTCATCACGGTCGACGAGGGCAAGGGTCTGACGACCGAGGTCGAATGGGTCGAGGGGATGCAGTTCGACCGCGGCTATCTGTCGCCCTATTTCGTGACCGATCCGGGCGCCATGCAATGCGTGCTCGAAGACGCCTATGTCCTCATCTACGAGAAGAAGATCTCGAACATCAAGGAGATGGTCCCGCTGCTCGAGTCGGTCGTTCAGCAGGGCAAGCCGCTGCTGATCGTCGCCGAGGACGTCGAGGGCGAGGCGCTCGCGACGCTGGTGATCAACCGGCTGCGGGGCACGTTCCAGTGCTGCGCCATCAAGGCGCCGGGTTACGGCGATCGCCGCAAGGCGATGCTCGAGGATATCGCGATCCTCACCGGCGGCGACGCGGTCTTTGAAGCGCTCGGCACCAAGCTCGAGACGATCGGCCTTTCGTCGCTCGGCCGCGCCAAGAAGGTCATCATCGACAAGGACAACACGACGATCATCGAGGGCGCGGGCAAGAGCGCCGAAATCAAGGGGCGCATCGATCAGATCAAACGCGAGATCGAGAACTCGACGAGCGACTACGATCGGGAGAAGCTCGAGGAGCGTCTCGCGAAGCTCGCGGGCGGCGTCGCGAAGGTCAACGTCGGCGCGGCGACGGAAAGCGAGATGAAGGAGCGGAAGGCGCGCGTCGAGGACGCGCTGCACGCGACGCGCGCGGCCGTCGAGGAAGGCATCCTGCCCGGCGGCGGCGTCGCCTTGATCCGGGCCGCCGCGACCGTGAAGCCCGCCGATGACGCGAGCCACGACGAGAAGGTCGGCTACAACATCGTCCTGCGATCCTGCCGCGCTCCGCTCACGATGATCGCCCAGAACGCCGGACAGGACGGAGGCATCGTCTGCGAACGCGTCCTCGAAGGCAAAGGCAACTTCGGCTATAACGCGCTCACCGACGTGTACGAGGACCTGGTCAAGGCCGGCGTCATCGATCCGACCAAGGTGGCCCGGACCGCACTCGCCAACGCCGCGAGCGTATCAAGCCTGCTGCTGACGAGCGACGCGCTCGTCGCCGAAAAGCCCAAGGAAGAGGCGGCCGCCAAGAAGGGGCACGGCGGCGACTACGACATGTATTGATCCCGGGCACCCCATCGCCGGATCAAGCGTTCCATCGTTCATCGCCGCCCGGCGCCCGCGCCGGGCGGCGATTGCGTTTTGGAGGTGGGACCGGAGGATCGTATGGCCGACCCAACCCACTCGCGCGGCCCTCGCCGTTTCGATCGCCGCGCCATGCTCGGCATGCTCGCCGGAACCGGAGTGGGAACGCCCGTCCTGCATCGAGCGCTCGCCGTTCAGGCCGAACAGTCGGACATGCCCACCGCCGAGATGGTGCGGCAGGCCGAGTGGATCTCGGGGATCCCGCTCGACGACGCGCAGCGCGAGTCGCTCGCCGCCCCGCTCGGACGGCTCCGAACGCAGTGGGCGCGGCTTCGCGAAGCGAGCCTGGAATACGCGGATCCGCCCGCGCTGGCGTTTTTCGCCGATGACCCCGCGCTGTCCGACAAGGACGCGACGCGCGCGTTGGTATGGCCCGGCGCGGCGGCCGAGCGACCCTCGGACGACGACGAACTCGCGTTCCTCACGGTTATCGAGCTCGGCGGCCTGCTCCGGAATCGGGCGATCTCGAGTGAGGAACTGACCCGGTTGTATTTGGCACGATTGGAACGCTACGACCCCATCCTGCGTTGCGTGGTGTCCCGCACCGACGAACGGGCCTTGCGCCAAGCGCGCGATGCCGACCGGGAATTGGCGGCGGGAACCGATCGCGGCCCCTTGCACGGGATCCCGTGGGGAGCCAAGGATCTGATCGCCTATCCGGGCTATCGAACGACGTGGGGCGCCAAGCCCTTTCAGGAACAGAATCTGGATCACAAGGCGACGGTCGCCGAACGGCTCGACGAAGCCGGCGCCGTGCTCGTCGCCAAACTGACGCTCGGCGCGTTGGCCTGGGGCGATGAATGGTTTGGAGGAATGACGCGCAATCCGTGGCGGCCCTCGCAGGGGTCGAGCGGATCGAGCGCCGGGTCGGCGGCCGCGACGGTGGCCGGCTTGACCGGATTCGCGCTCGGCAGCGAAACGCTCGGGAGCATTATCTCGCCGTGCCGGCGCTGCGGCGTCACGGGGCTCCGACCGACGTTTGGTCGCGTCAGCCGACACGGATGCATGACGCTTGCCTGGAGCATGGACAAGATCGGACCGATCGCCCGTTCCGCGCGCGACTGCGCGATCGTGCTCGCCGCCATCCATGGGCGGGACGGGCGCGACGTGACGGCCGTCAATCGGCCGCTCGCGTGGCCCGAACCCGATCGCCGATTGCGGGTCGGTTTCTTCGAGGGATCGGATGACGACGCGACGCGCGCCGTGCTCGACGCGCTCCGGGTACGAGGCCATGACCTTCGCCCGATTACCCTTCCGTCGGACCCGCCCGTATCGGCCCTGTCGTTCATCTTGAATGTCGAGGCCGCGACCGTGTTCGACCATTTCACGCGGGAGGGGATCACCGACGGCCTGAATCGATGGCCGCCCGTCTTTCAGCAGTCCCAGTTCGTGCCGGCCGTCGAGTACCTTCGCGCCAACCGATTCCGAACTCGGTTGATGCGCGCGATGGCCCGGCTGTTCGAGGACATCGACGCGTATGTCGGCGGTGACGATCTCTTGATCACGAACCTCACGGGCCACCCCACCGTCGTCTTTCCCGCGGCGATCGCCGAACGGGACGGCGTGAGTCAGCCGGTCTGCGCGAAGATCACCGGCCGACTGTTCGCCGAGACGGACATCCTTTTCCTGGCGGACCAATTCCAGCAGTCGACCGACTTCCATCGCCGGAGGCCCGAGCTGCGCGCGGAGGGCGCCAATCGATAACGGGGCGCCGGGCGCAGGGTGAGGGGCGTGGGGCGCGGGAATCGTCGCGACGATCGCTTGCGATACGTCGGTCGGGTTGTCACGATGAACGCGACGGACGGTCCGAGCCGACCGCACCGCGGATCGGGTGGTTGTTTATCTGGACGCGTGGCGCCATGCCTTGAGGAATCGCTCCGATGTCGACATGGGAAGACCGAACCGAGTGTCCCGATTGCCGGGGCGGATTGCAGCCGATCAAGATCGTGGACGCGACCGATCGCGCGATGGGTTCGGGCGTCGGGCATGTGGAATTGGGGTTCGCGACGCGGGACGCGGCCCAAAGCGGCGTGACGGCTTCGATCCCCCGAGCGGGCGTGGTGAAAGCAAAACTCTGCTCGAAATGCGGCCGCATCTTTCTCTACTCGACATCGACGGCGGGCGGCCTTCCCGTCGGCTGACGCGCCGCCCATTCGCGCCGATCGGTGCGGGCGGCTGTTTGAGCGATCCGTCAAGTCGCCGATTCAACGCCTCGGCTTCCACAAACAGCTCGGCGGGCGCGGTATCGAAGGCAGCTGTCCATTCCACAAGAACGGGCGTTGGTGGAAATCGACGGGTCGGTTATCAAGTGGGGCATGGATGAGAAGTCACTGGACAATCTGCGGGAGGGGCTTCG
>VGZC01000032.1 GCA_016872725.1 Planctomycetota bacterium | reverse complement strand
AAAGTCGTCGACACCATGAAAACCGGCGACATGAAAACCGGCGACATGAAAACCGGCGACTCGGCGAAGACCAAACAAGAATGAACCGGCGATCCCGCGACGGGCGGCCATCAAGGGTTTGACGGAATGAACCCGGCGCCCGCGCGATTCACCTCTCAGGGAGGAGAGGCACCATGGCCGCTCGCACGCTTATCACGGCCGTCTTGCTGTGCTCGCTCGGAGTCCTCGGGACCGGCTGCCAATCGCAACGGATGCGGGAAGCGTTCATCGTCGATGCGTTCAGCGCCGAAACGCGACTGCTCGAGGATCGGATCTACGAACTCGAATACCGGATCGACGATCTCGAATCGCGCGGGATCGAACAGCCGAGGTCGGCGGAACCGATGAGCCGCCCGGTCGGACCGGCGAACGGTGGGGGAGACGTGACGCCGGGAGCCGGCGATGGCATGCCCGACCTGACGCCTCCGGATGTCGTTCCGGGCACGCCGACCAAACCGGATACGCTCCCGTCTCCTTCGCTGCCGCGAACGGCGCCGAGCGGTGGGGAATCCGAGCACGCGGCTCCGAGCGGAACGTCAATCGGGTCGACCGAACCGCCGCCCTTGCCCGAGGACACCCGCATCGAACGGGTTGTACTCGCGGACGCCACGCGTTCCGCCGACTTCGATCAGGCTCCCGGCGACGACGGGATTTGGGTCGCCGTACAGCCGCTCAACCCGTCCGGCCAATTCGTCCCGATCGGCGGGCCGGTCACTGTGGTCCTCCTCGACGCCGCCTCGCGGACCCACGTCGGGCGCTGGGAATTCGACGCGGCATCCGCCGACCAAGCGGCGGGGAGCCGGAACGAAACGGACGCGCTCTTCTTGCGGATCGATTGGGAGAAGCGGCCGTCGAGCCCCAACCTGCACCTTTTTGTACGGTACGAAGCGGAGGATGGCCGTCGATTCGAGGTCGATCGGCCCATTACCGTGCGGCTCGAGGACTCGATTGCCGAGCGATGGACACCCCGCTCGAATGCGTCGGGATCCGACGCGACGCCCCGCGTGGCCCGCGGCCGCGCGACCGAAGGGGGCGTCGAAACGACACGACCGACATCCCCGCCGCCCTCGGCGTTGCCCCAGGGTCCGCCGGCCGACGTCTATCGCTGACCGGTGGGCATCGTACGCGGCGCGCGGGGCCGCCCGGCTCGGAATCCTCAAAAAAGGCGCCCGGTTCCTGATGGGCGGCGCGCTGAAACGGTGATGTCTCTCTCGGCGGCGCGAATGGGTCGATGCCGCCTGCCGGTCCGCCCCGCGGCGGTCCCGCATCCACCGTTTCGCTCGGAAGGAACCCGCACCGATGTCCGTGAATTCCACCGCGATCGTCGGCCGCCACGCGCGCGCCATCCGGTTGCTCACCTGCCTGCAGGGAGGGCCGGCGTTCAATGCCAAGGAATTGTCACTCCGGCTCAACGTCAGCCGCCGGACAATCTACCGCGATCTGAACCTGATCCGGGACGCTGGGATACCGGTCGAGTTCAACAGCGATGACTCGGGGTACCGGATCGAGCACGGTTCGGACAAACCGCTGGCTCCCCCGAACTTCAACGATCGTGACCTTGCGAAACTCGTCCTGACCTCCCAACTCTCGGTGCTCAACAGTTGGCCCCATTTCGCCATGTCGTGCCGGGAATCGATGACGCGGCTCCTCGCGCATTATCCGCGCCGGATCCGGGAAACGATCTCCCACCTGCTGAGCTGTTGCGCGGTCGAGCTGCCCAAGCCGGACTATGTGGACCAGCACGTCGAGACGATCGAGATGCTCCTCGCCGCGATCGTCCGCCAGAAGCAAGTCCGCCTCGATCTCGATCAGCGATTCGAGGTCCGCGACGGCCGGGGCACGACCGAATTCTCCGTGTACCGGCTCATCGCCGGTCTCGAGGATTGGTGGATCGTCGGTCGTTCGTCGCTCCACGGCCGCACGGTTCGGATTCCGACGTCGGCCATCCGATCCATTCGCCTGCTCGACGACGCCTACCGCGTTCCGCACGGATTTCGATCGCGAATGGAGAGCAACACGGAGCTGGCCAGCCGCATCGCCTGAAAGGGGCCATCCATCGGCCGGACCCGTCGTGGGGCCACGTGGCCCCACGCGTCAGCGAGCGGGAGCGGCGCGGATAGGCTCAGGACAACCGTTCGATCGGGGGACAGCCCGCGCTCTCCAACCGCTCGTGCAGTTCGTCCGGCGTGGCGACTCCCGTCGTTCCGATCTGCTCGATGGTGATCGACGACGCGAGGTTTCCGACGACGGCCGCTTCCCAATCGTCCGCGCCGGCGAGCAGGGCGGCGGCAAGACCGCTGGTCGCCGCGTCGCCGGCTCCGACAATATCGATCGGACCCGCGACGCGAATCGCGCCGGCGCGAAGGGACGCGCCGTCGGGCCGAACGACGAGCATGCCGTCTTCGCCGAGCGTGCAGTAGGCGGCGCGCCCCATCCTCCGCGCCAAGTCCCTCGCCGCGGCGGCGGCCGACGCATTGGACGCATCGCGCGAGCCGGCCGCGTCGGCGAATTCGTGCCGGTTCCCTTTCGGCGAGCCCACCTCGAATTCGCCAAGCCGCTTGCGGCTGTCGATCAGCACGAGACGGTCGGCGCGGCGCCGCGCGAGCTCGAACAAGACGCGCCGCATGCGCGCGTCGACGACGCCCATGTCGCGCTCGGGGACCTGGTCCAGGACAATCCAACCATCGCATTCGCCGAATAGCCGCTCCAGTCGATCCGCCAGCTCCCCGTGCGCGTCATCACCGAGCGGCGCTCGGGTGCGGACATCGAGCCGTTCGAGCTCGCGTACGGACCCGGAATCGACGCGCTGGAGCGGTTTGATGTAGGTCGGAGTGAGCCGGTCGGCTCGACGCAGGATATGAGCCCTTTCGACGGGAAGTCCCTCGAGGCACCGCATCAGATCATCGCCGTGGCCGTCCTCACCGATGACCGTCACCGGCACGATCCTGCCGACTTGGAGGGCGGCGAGGTTATTGAGGACCGTGCCGAGCGCGCCGGCGGCGTTCCGCACGGCGACGACCTGATGCGCGGGGAGTCCGGTCTCGATCGAGGTCTCCCGGATCGAGGGGTCGATGTCGAGGTAGCGATCGAGGAAGAGATCGCCGAGCAGTCCGAGAGTGAGGCCGGGAAAACGCGCGGTGATCGCGCGCAATCGGTCGGGGCGCAGGGTCATCATGCGTTCGCAGCCTCGCGTTCGGCGCGCAGGGCCGCGAGCCGAAGATAAGGGATCGTCCGCCGGTGGTCGCCGCACACGTAGAAACTCTCGCCGCCGTCGGCGACGGTGCGGACGAGAACCGTCTTCCACGGCCGATAATAGTATTTGGGATCGGATTTGGGGGCTTCGCGATGGAACGCGCCTTCGATCGGGATCAGATCGAACGCGGCCGTTGTGAACCGCGCGATCTTCCGGCCTTCCTGTTCGGCGACGTTGCGCGCCATCGAGAGCGCCTTGAGATAGACCTCGGGTCCCATCACCGCGCTTCCCGCGCACAGAAAGACGCCGCCCTCAAGCCGCTCGACGGCATGGCAAACGGCGAGGAAGTCGTGATAGCTCGCGACGCCGAACGCGGCCGGATCGAAATTGGGATGTTCATGGAGGATGTCGTAACCGATACCGACGTGCACGGTGACGGGGATGCCGAGCCGCGCTCCGGCGGCGAGGACGCTGGTGTCCTTGTGCGGAAAATCACTCGCGAGAATCGCGCGGCCGATGCTCTCTCCCAGCCCCCGTCCGTCGGTCGCTCCTTCGCGAACGATGTCGTTGATCTCCGCCGTCTCCCGCCACAGTCCGAATTCGCCCGTCCGGATATACCGCGCGACGCTCTCGCACGTCGCGCCGATCCGAGCCAACTCGTAGTCGTGGATCGGCCCCGCGCCGTTCATTCCGATGTGCGAGATGAACCCGCGTTCCATCATGTCGATCAATTGGCGAGCGACACCCGCGCGGATCACATGCGCGCCCATCAGCAGGAGCCGCGCCGCGCCGGTTCGCCGCGCGTCGCACAGGCGTCGGCCCAGGACACGGAGATCGGCGAGCGCGGCGTCGGGCAGCGCCTCCGGTGGTTCCTCGAGCGCCAGCAGGGTCGCGTGCGACAAATCGTGTTGCCGCTCGGCGAGCGGTCGGATGCGGAGCCGCGATCGGTCGAATTGCGGGTGCACGGGCGGCTACTCCAAACCCAGGGTCCGGAGCAGCGCGTCGTGGGCGCGATAATCGCCGATGATCAGATCGGCGCCGGCACGGATCAACCGCGCGCGCTTCCATGCGTTCACGCCCGTTCTCGTTTCCTCGTTGCTCGCCACGCCGAGCGCCGCGCCCCCGACCCGCTTCACTTCCTCGATCTCGACGAATCCGTCGCCGATGCCGAGGATCGATGATCCGTCGAGATCCATCTCCGCGATCATGCGCTGGATGATCATCTGCTTGGAGAATTTCCTGTAGTCGTCGAGCGCGCCGAAGATCCGTTCGCCGAAAAATGGCCCGACACCCAACAGGTCGGCCTCGTCCCTGACATACGCGAGGTCGGTGCCCGAGGCGAGATAGAGGGCGAGACCCCGCTCGGTCAACGACTCGAGCAACCGGCGCGTCCCCGGCACGGTCATCGTCTCGGCGGGAACGCGCCCCGACCGCACCGCCTCGACCCGCACGCCGACCTGCTCGTAAAGGCGATCGTGGTAGATCCGTTTGTAGTCGAGCGGATCGAGGGGCGCGCCTCCCCGCCTCGTCACTTCGTCGCGCAATTGGATCATCTGGTAGATCGTCTGTTTGCCGTTGAGCCTCATGACGAAGTCCTCGACGACCTCGCCGAGCCGTTCGGAGGATTCGCCGGTTCCGGTCTCCGCGAGGATCTCGACCATCATCGGGATCATGACGTCTTGCCAGTTGCGGCGAAGGAGCGACAGCGTTCCGTCGAAATCGAAAATCACGGCTCGAAACGCCCCGCGCGGAAAATCCCCGCGGATGATCTCGATCGGCGCGGCCCCCAAGGCGGGTTCCGGGTCGGAAGGACGCGATACGGATTCGGGCATGGGCGAATAGACTCCTCCGTTACCACCGCAGGGTTTGCCGAAGGCTGTCGGCCACCGCACTCGGATCACGCGCGACGCCGAACAAGGCCAAACCGAGGAGGACCAGCGCGGCGAGGATGAGCACGCCGCCCCACGCTCGGCGCGGACCCGATTGATCCCGCAACCGTTCGGCCAGTGCCCGTTCGAGCCGCCGCCAACCGGTGAAATCCTGGCGTCCTCCGACCGCCGTCAATTGCACGAGCCGAAAAGCGGGTGATGCGGAGATGTGGAGCTGGATTCCGGCGTTCGGCATGCAAAGGCACTCACCCGCCCAGCGCGCGTCGGCATCGAGCGAGAAGACGGCATCGGCCAGCACGGGGCGGAGCTGGTCGAGCGTCGCATTGTAGATCATGAGCCGCGGCGGCAGGATCAGCACGATCAGGAAAAGGGTGAGCAGGTAGAGGGCGAGCAACAACAGCCAGACGTACGGTCCGAACTGGTTCGCGGCCGTCGACGGCATGAACAACTCCATCGGACCCACCGCCACAAAGCCGATCAGCGCGATCCCCAGCGCGGCGGCGTCGCGCGTTCCGGTGAGCACGAACGGACGCCGCCCGCAATGGATCCACCCCATCAGCAGGCAGTACGCGGCGACCGGCACCAGAGCCACCGCCACATGCAGCGCGGAATAGGCCATCATTCCCATCGATTCCGAAATCCCCGTCGCCCGAAGCCGCCGTCGCCAGACGGTGGCCGACGCGCGCTCCACTTCCTCCACGCTCCGGCGAGCCTGGCTACGAGAACCCGGTCGGCCGTTCGTACAACTTCCTTCGCGTGGCCCAAAGACCCGCGGACGGTGTAGGTATGAAGTATATCCGCTCCCCGTCGATCTCGTGGAACCCCTCGCGCAGCGTATCGGGCCGGTATTTCGCGAGCATTTCATTCAGGTCGGCGAACTCGTAGTGCACGCCCTCGATTTCCGCGGCGGACAAATGGCCGGGCGCGTAACGCACGCGGAACCGGCCCTCGGTCGAACCGTGGATCAAATGGGCCGCCGCGTGCGCGAGGTCCCGCAACTCGTCCCGCGTCCGATATGCGGCCATCACGCGGTCCGTCCCCGGATAGCCGTACTTCCGAATCAACCGATCGACGTCGGGTTGTTCGCCGAAACGCCTCAGGCCGGGAGCCAGCACGAGCAGTTCGCCGCCGTCGGCGATCGCCATGCGAGTGCGATAGACGGCTTTGTTCGCGACCCACGTGCTGAAGAACTCGTCCCCCTGCATCACGCAGACGACCTTGGACAACGGTTCGTCGAGGACCGTGATATTCTGATCCCTCGATTGGCGCGCGGCGGCCAGATACGTTTCCGGATCGTCGCCGACGTGGACTCCCGTGTGCGCGAGCGCGCCCGAATCATCCCGGGCGAGGACCACCTGGACGTAAAAGTCGGGCAAGTGTCCGAGATACTCGTCCTCGGCGAGCTGAAAACACCTGCGGACGGGAGTCATCAGATTGCCGAGGTTGTTTTCGATGCCGCAGCACGCGGCCGCCATGTGCGCGGCGCGGATTGTCGCCTTGCCGCCGAGTCCGATGAAGTAGTTCTTGTTGTGGTTCGCGAAACCGAGCACTTCATGGGGAACGACATGCCCGATGTGGATGATCAGGTCCCAGGGTTCGTCGAGCACCTTCGTGTTCAGCGCGATCGGAATGGGCCAGTCGGCGGCGCCGCCCGTCCATCGGCGCACGATCTCGGCGGAGATCGCGCCGATCTCCCTCACGCCGCCGATCCAATCGTGGACATGGATATGGTCGAGCGGAATCTGGCCGAACATGGCGGCGTTTTGTTCGGCCGTGTGCGGTTCGTGCTGGCCCAGCGTCGGTATGACGTGGACGTCGGCCTCGTCGTCGAAGATGTTGTAGAACGCCTCGGTGATCCACCCGCATCCCGAGTGCATGCGGGTGATGTCGGGCGGCAGCAGGAGCACACGGCGCGGATTCGCGCACACGCGCCGCCTCGCTTCATCGGCCGCGGCGCGCGCGACCCGCAGGATCTGCTCGCGCGACAGGTGCGGACCGGATTCGGAAATCCAGGGCATGGGACCCTCGGCGATCGATCGGTCCGCGCGGTCACGCGGGCGCCGCGCCGCTCCAGTTTCGAACGACTTCGATCAACGTCCGAACGAACACGCCCGTACCTCCCCCGTCGATCCAGGCCCTCGCGCTTTCGCTGAACGCCGATCCCGCGATATCGGCATGGACCCACGGTCGGCCGCCGACGAATTCCTCGAGGAACTTCGCGCCTGTGATCGTTCCGGCATACCGACCGTCGCCGACATTCTTGATGTCGGCGACCTGGCTCCGGATCAACTCGCCGTAATCCGGGAACATCGGGAGCTGCCAGGCGGGTTCGCCGCACTCGCGCGCCGCCGAAAGGACCCGATCGCACCACGGCTGATGGTTCGTCATCACGCCGACGACGTGCTGGCCCAGCGCGACGGAACAGGCGCCGGTCAACGTCGCGACGTCGATGATCGCGGCCGCGCCGAGCTCGACCGCCACGTTCAGCGCGTCGGCGAGCACAAGGCGACCTTCGGCATCCGTGTTCAAGACCTCGATCGTCGTCCCGCTCCGCGCCGTCAGGACATCGCCCAGTTTGTAGGCCGAACCGCTGATGACGTTCTCGACGAGCCCGAGGACTCCGATGAGATGCGCGGGGAACCCGCGGCGCGCGGCGGCGCACATCGCGGCGAGCACGGCCGCCGCGCCCGCCATATCCCCCTTCATCGTCTTCATTCCGTCGGACGGTTTGATCGACAGGCCTCCCGAATCGAACGTCACTCCCTTTCCGACAAGCGCGACGGGGGGCATCTCGCCGGGCGCGCCGCGATATCGCAGGATGAGCATGCGGGGCGGTTGCGTCGACGCGCGACCGACGGCGAGCATCGCGCCGCACCGTTCCTGTTCGAGCCGCCGGTCGTCCCAGACCTCGCACTCGATGCCGTGCTCGGCACAGACGGTCCGCGCGATGTCGGCGAACGAATCCGGAAACAAGACGTTGGGCGGCTGATTGACGAGGCGCCTTGCCAGATTGACGCTCTCTCCGAGAATGCGGCCCTGTTCGCACGCCTCCGCGGTCGCACCAAACCAGGTCATCTCGTCGAAGGAAAACGACTTCTTCTCGGCTCGGAAAAGGTCTTGCCCGGCGCACCCGACCATCGCGCCGCAGATCGCCCCGGCGACCCGGTCCTCGGGCCAATCATCGCCCAGCGCGAAGGCGACGCGCCCCCGACGGCGGCGCGCGAGCTGTCGGGCGGCCGAACCCGCCGCGCGGTTTGCGACGCCCCGATCCAGGGCCGCCTGCTTGCCGAGCCCGACGGTGAGCAGCGCCTTCGCGCGCAGACCGGGTGGTTCGAGCACCAGGGTCGTCTCGCCGACCTTGCCAGCAACATCACGGGATTCGAAGAGCCGTCCGAGTAGACCGCGCGACAACGCGTCGACGCGCCTCGAAGGTCCGGGCCACGCGGGATCGTCGGGGATCCCAATCACCAGTGTATCCGCCTCGTGTTCGGCCAAATCCTCGACGGCCGGTGTGATCCTCATGCCCTGTCGCCTCCGCCCCCGTGATGTCCCCCTTCGCCGTTCGGCGTTATTCTAGTCGCTGCCCCTCGATTGTCCCATTGGGTTGGGCGGGTTCCTCGGGCGGCAATTCCCGGCAACGGACCGCGAGTCCGCGACGCACGCATGGGCTATCGCAATCTGAGGCAATGCGTCGACGATCTGGAGCGGACCGGTCATCTGGTCCGGATGGAAGGGCCGGTCGATCCGCGGTTCGAAGCGGCCGAGATCCAGCGCCGCCTCTACGCGAACCGGGGGCCGGCCGTTCTGCTGACCAACCCGATCGGATGCCGTTTTCCCCTGCTGTGCAACCTGTTCGGAACGGCCGAACGGGCTCGTTACCTTTTCCGCGACACACTGGACGCGGTCCGGAAACTGATCGAACTCAAGGCGGATTGGGCGGCCGGCGCGCGGCGACCGTGGGGCTACGCGAAAGCCGCGCGGCTCGCGATGGCCATGGTGCCGCGCATGCGCGCGCGGGGGCCGGTGTTCGACGAGACCATCCGCGTCTCCGACCTGCCCCGCATCCAGTCCTGGCCGCTCGACGGAGGCCCGTTCATCACGTTGCCCCAGGTTTACAGCGAGGACGTCGAGCGACCTGGATGGGCCCATTCAAACCTGGGCATGTACCGAGTCCAACTCGGCGGGAACGCGTATCGTCCCGACGCGGAGATCGGCATTCACTACCAATTGCACCGCGGGATCGGAATCCACCATTCGATCGCCATGCGCCGCGACCAACCGTTTCGCGTGCATGTCTGGGTCGGCGGCTCGCCCGCAATGATGCTCGCCGCCGTCATGCCGCTCCCCGAAAACATGCCCGAAGTCGCGTTCGCAGGCGCGCTGGCCGGTCACCGGATTCCCCTCGTGCGGCAACCGTCCGGTCCACCCGTCTACGCCGAAGCCGATTTTTGCGTCACGGGCGTCATCGATCCCGGAAAGACGCTTCCCGAAGGTCCGTTCGGCGACCACTTGGGATATTACAGCTTGGCCCATCCCTTTCCGGTCCTGCGCGTCGAGCGGGTGACGCGCCGGCGGGGAGCGATCTGGCCGTTCACCGTGGTCGGCCGTCCGCCGCAGGAAGACACGGTCTTCGCCGAGCTGATCCACGAGCTCTCCGCTCCCGTTCTGCCGACGCTGGTGCACGGAGTGCGCGAGGTACGGGCCGTCGACGAGGCGGGCGTGCATCCGTTGATGCTCGCGATCGGGAGCGAACGGTACGCGCCCTATCGGAAACTCGACGAGCCCCAAGAGATCCTGACACAGGCCAACGCGATCCTGGGCCACGGCCAGATGTCGCTCAGCAAATACCTCTTGATCGTGGACGGCAACGAGAATACCGAACTGCGCGCGACCGACATTCGGGGCTTCTTCCGCCATTGGCTCGAACGGATCGACTGGCAACGGGACGTCCATTTCCAGACGGCGACGACGATCGACACGCTCGACTACACGGGCGACGCGATCCACCGAGGTTCGAAGGTCGTGCTCGCCGCCGCCGGTCCTCCGCGCCGAAGGCTAGTCGAACATGTGGCGCCCGACCTGAACCTGCCCTCGGACTTCAATCAACCTCGGATCGCGCTGCCCGGCGTGCTGGTGGTACGGGGGCCCACGTGCCGGCGAACCGTCGAGGACATCGATCCCGACATGGCTCGGTTTTGCGGCGCGTACCGCGTTCACGACGCGATCAACGCGCATGCCTTGATCGTGGTCGTCGACGACAGCCTGTTCACGGCTCGCGACCTCCGCAATTTCCTTTGGGTCGTCTTCACGCGCAGCAACCCGGCGGCCGACATCCATGGCATCGGTCCGTTCGTGCGGCAAAAACACTGGGGCTGTGAAGGTTCGCTCGTAATCGACGCGCGCTCAAAGCCGCACCACGCCCCGGCGCTCGAACCCGACGCCGAGACCGCGCGGCGCGTGGACGCCGTGGCGGCTCGCGGCGGGCCCCTCGCGCGATTCCTCCAACGCGCGCCGCTTTGAAAAGTCCTCGTCGCGCCGCGATCAAGGGAATTCGGCGATGATCCGCTCGCCGCGACGATCCGCGGGAAGGAACCGATCCGCCGCGCCGCGCGGCGCCAATACCGCGAAGGCATCGTCGCGATAGACGATGACCCAATCGGAGCGAGAACCGGGTTCGACGGCCGGCTCGGTGAGCCGATCGAGGATCGGACTTTCGACGGGGGCGAGGATCGCGTCGGTCGGATGGCGCGCGAGAACGGCGCGCGTGTCGGCCGTTCCCGAGAAAAAGAAAACCGATTCCTCGACGGCGCCCGGCGGATAGGCGACTTCGTAGCGGCTGTCGATGCTCACTCGCACATCCGGAAAGAGCCTCCACGATACGAAACCGCCGGCTCCGAACGGGACCATCAGATTGCCCGCGAATCGGTTGGCCTCCAAGTAGTCGACCGCGCCGGCCGGATAGATCGGAACACCCTCGCGTTCGCCGCGCGCCGATGTCGGGACGCGTAGTTCCCAGAATCGTTGGCGCGCGGCCAATCCGATCCCCAACGCGCCGCACACGGCCCACAAGACGGCGAACCATGCGGCGCGGCGCCGCGCGAGGCGTTCGAGTTCGTCGCCGATCCGGGTGGCGGCGAGCCATCCGGGCACGAGGCAGATCCACACCGCGGCATAGAGCGAAAGGTGCCGCGTGTGCCTCCACGCGAGGAGCGCCGGGATCGCCAACCACACGAAGGCGATCCCGCGCGCCGCCCCGCCCCGCCCCGCCGCGGCCGCGTAGATCCCAATCAGTAAGGAAATCGCGAAGAGCGCGAGTAGAATCGCCGAGCCACCTTGCCAAAGGGGCGCCCATTCGGGGATGAGCGGTCGAGGCATGCGGACCGCGCGCCAGAGATAGGCGGGGTACGCGATCCCGTACGGATTCACGACGATCGCGGCGACGGTCGCCGCGAAAGCCCATAGGGCGATCCGCGCCGCGCGCGCCGCGAGCGGGTCGCTCCGATCGATCCACGCGCAAACCGACCGTTCGACCGTGAACAGGCCGAGCAGGCCGACACCCACGAGGAAACCGGCATGCGCGTTCAACCAGAGGACGTGGACGATCAGCCACGCCGGAATCCACCACGCGCGCCCTCGTTCGGCTTCCGTCAGGAACCAAAGCAGGGCGACCAGGCCGGCAAGCGTGAATAACTGGGCACGGACGACCGTGAACCCCATCCAGGAAAGGCTGATGGCGAGCGGCGCGAGGAAGGACGCGAGCGCGAGTCCCGCGCCGCGGCGCCGCGCGCACGCCAGCGCGCCCCATCCGATCCCGAAACTCACGGCGTACCGGAAGGCCATCAATCCGACCGATCCCAGGCCGGAAGCCGAGCAGACCGCATAGAGCACGATGCCGGTGCCCCATTCATGATGCACGACGGGATCCACGGTCGGCGTATAGGCGAACGGATCGGTCCGCGGCAAATGGCCGATCCGGATCGCCTCGCGGGCCAGCGCCATTTCGTGAAACAGGTCGAGATCCACCACGGTCAGGCTGCTGAGCGACGCGAGGAACACGCCCGCCATTCCGAACAGCGTCGCCCGACGGACGTTCGACTCGCGCGGCGCGCGGGCCAAGGTCAAGCCCATCGGTTGTTCCCGCGGATTCCGTTTCCCGTGCATTCGGTCGCGTCGTCCAAGCAACGGGATCACCGGGCGAAGGCGGACGATTCCGTCGGCCGTTCCATGCCCGGTGATCCAAGGGCCTTACGATGGGCGAGCGCGTTCCTCAAGCAGGATTTCCAATTCGGCGACGCTCTCGAAGTCCTCGGGTCGACCAGCCGCCCGCTTGAGGTGGATCCGTTTCTCCAAGGTGAACTCCACATCGGCTGCCTTCAGGAGCGACAGGATATCGTGAAATCGGGTGTCCGTCATGTTCCCGTCACGTCGCGTTTGTAGACTTCGATGACAGGGTCCATCCCACCGTTTTGGCATGAACGCGAATCCAAGTCCAGTCCAAGTCCCCGTCCGTGCGTCCCAGGATTCCAGGCCCCTGACCTCATCTTGTCGCTCAGGTTCCGCGCCGTGCGGACTCGACAACTTGACCTTGATCGATCGGTGCGACTTCCTATAGTAGTAGACGTTTGTTTAGGCTCACGGATGTCGTGCGCGTTGGACGGAAAAGGGACTTCGCATGGACGTCGAGCGTTTTCTGGGCGCGATCGAGGGAAATCCCGATTATGCCGGGCAAATCGAGCATCTGGAAATCCTCGCCGAACGGGCCGGTCGATGGGAGGCCCCGGAGCGGCCGTTGCCCGATCCGATCGTCGGCATGCTGCGGCGCGGCGGAATCGACGGGCTCTACGCGCACCAGGCGGCGGCGCTCGACGGGGCGCGCGACGGGCGCGATCTGGTGATCGTGACGGGAACGGCGAGCGGCAAGACGCTCTGCTATCACCTGCCTATCCTCGAAACGTGCTGGACGGATCCCGACGCGCGGGCCCTCTTCCTTTTCCCGACCAAGGCCCTCGCCCAGGACCAACTCCGCGGACTCCTCGAACGCATCGACGGGGAACCGGACGTGGCTGAGCGGATCCGACCGGGCGTCTACGACGGCGACACGCCGACTTCGCAGCGTCGGCGCATCAAGGCGGAAGCCAATCTGGTCCTGACCAATCCCGACATGCTTCACGCGTCGATCCTGCCCTACCATCCGAAGTGGGCTCGGTTCTTCAGCGGGCTGCGGTACGTCGTGGTCGACGAGATCCACATGTATCGCGGCATCCTGGGCGCGCATGTCGCGTGCGTGCTGCGGCGGCTCTTGCGCATCTGCGCCCATTACGGAGCCAGGCCGCAATTCGTCTGCGCCAGCGCGACGATCGCCAACCCCGGCGAGTTGGCCTCGAAACTTGTCGACCGACCCGTCGACGTCATTGACGACGACGGGTCGCCGCGCGGCCGCAAGTTCTTCGCGTTCTGGAACCCGACGCCGCACGGCCAGGACCGGCTCGCTCGACGCGGCGCCACCGAGGACGCCGTGTGGTTGATGGCCGAGCTGATGCGGCACGGAGCCCAGGCCCTCGCGTTCACTCGGACGCGGCAGGCGGCCGAGTTGATCGACCGGTATGTGCGCGAGGCGTTCGCGAAACAGGCGTCGCCGCTCGCCGAAAAAGTCCGGGCCTATCGCGGCGGGTACTTGCCCGACGAGCGGCGGAAGATCGAGCAGGACCTGTTTCGCGGCGACTTGTGCGGCGTCGCCTCGACGAATGCCCTCGAACTGGGCGTCGACATCGGCTCGCTCGACGCCGCCCTGCTCGTGCATTATCCGGGCACGATCGCGAGCGCCTGGCAGCAGGCGGGCCGGAGCGGACGGCGGTGCGACGACAGCCTCGCCGTCCTCATCGCCGGCAACGATCCGGTCGACCAGTATCTGCTCCGCCATCCACGCTATTTCTTCGAGCAATCGCCCGAGCAAGCGGTCGTCGATCCCGAGAATCCGTACGTGCTCGCGAACCACCTGCGCGCGGCGGCGCACGAACTGCCGATCGAGGCGGCGTCGATCGCCGAGCCGTTCGGAGCGGCCGCCGAGCCGATCGCGGGCATTCTGGTCGAATCGCGACAGCTCGCGCAGGCGGCGGGCCGCTATTACGCGACCAGCGGTCAGAACCCGGCACAACGGATCAGCTTGCGGCACATGAGCGATGAGACGTACAGCATCATCCTGCGCCGGCCGGGAGTTCCCGCCGGCGACGCGAAGCCGCACGAAGTGATCGCGAACGTGGATGCGATCAGCGCGCCGGAACTGATCTATCCCGAGGCCGTCTATCTGCACAACGGCCAGTCGTTCGTCGTCCGCGAACTCGATCTCACATCCAAGGTCGCGTATGTCGAACGGCGGGAGACCGACTACTACACGCAGGCGATTCTTGAAAGCAACGTTCGGATCACCCGCGAACGGACGCGGAAACCGATCGCCGCGCCCGCGTCGCTCGCATTCGGCGAAGTCGACGTGACCTGGAAGACGGTCGCCTTCAAGAAGGTCAAATTCAATACGCGGGAGAACATCGGATACGGCACGGTGGACATCCCCGAACAGACGCTCCCGACGACCGCCTTCTGGCTCGCTCCCGACGACGACGTGCGGGCTCGATTGAAGGCGGCCGGGTATCGGCCTTCCGAAGGACTCTGCGGACTCCGCAATCTCGCGGTCGTCGGTCTGCCGATGATCGCGATGTGCGACAGCCGCGATATCAGCGGCGTCGTCGACAGCCGCAACCTGGGCCACAGCGCGATGATCGTTTACGACCGGTATCCCGGTGGGCTGGGGTATTGCGAGCGAGGCTATCGGCGGATCGAGGAGTTGCTCGGCATCTGCCGCCAACTCGTCACCGAATGCGATTGCGAGGAGGGTTGTCCCAGTTGCGTGGGGCTCCCGAATCTGCGGCCCGCCATCCACAGCGACCCTGATCTGATGCGCGGTTATCCGATTCCCGACAAACGGGCCACGATCGAACTGCTCGAACAACTCGTCGCGGAACCCGTTACGGCCTGCGCGTCGCGCGGAGCGGTCTGAAGGGGCGCCCCCGGATTCGTGAAGGAAGCGAGACCATGCCAAGTCGACCGAGCGCGCGGCGGGCCTTCGGTATGCTGGACGCGGAGCTTATCGACCGATTGAGGGAGATGAATCTCCGCGAGCCGATCCCGCCCGTTCGCGATCGGCCGGTGATCGCGGACGCGAATGGGAAACGGGGCCTTTCGGGATTCGAAGAGGAAAACGCATGGGGCGCGTATTGGCGCATCGAGAGTCCGGTCGAGGCATCCATACCGGGCCTCGCGGCCGACTCGCAAGCCGAAAAGAAAAAAAAAGGCCCGTTCAAAGGTCCGCGGAATCCCGCGAAGCCGCGAGCGGGCGATGCCGGGGAGGGAGCCGCGCCGAGCTCCGATGAGGACCTGTCGGAACTATCCCGGCGCTGGACTCGGGACGCGTTGTACGTGGACCTGGAAACATGCGGCTTCGCCGGCTCGGCCATCTTCCTTGTCGGCCTCGTGCGGCCCGTCGACGGCGGCCTGCGGCTCACCCAGTTGTTGGCGCGGACGTACGCCGAGGAGAAGGCCGTCCTGCAGGCGCTGTGGAACATCGCGGCGACCTGCGGATTGCTGGTCACCTTCAACGGAAAGTCATTTGATTGGCCTTGTGTCCACGATCGGAGTACGCTCCATCATCTCGGTCGGGATCCGCGGATCCCCGGCCGGGAAGCCGGAGCGCTCTTGGGCGATCGTCTGGGTCGGAACGATGCGCGCCCGAATCCCCGGCACGTCGACCTGTTGCATGTCAGCCGGCGATATTGGAAGGGGACGATGCCGAATTTCCGGCTCCAAACGCTCGAACAGCGTCTTTGCGGCCGATTCCGGATCGCCGACATCCCCAGCTCGGAGATCCCGGACGCCTATGCGTCGTTCGTGCACTCCAACGAGCCCGGCCCGATGCGGTCGATCCTGCACCACAACGCGCTCGATCTGATCACGATGGTCCAAATCACCGCGCGGCTCATCAACGCGCCGTAGGCCATGCCCCCCCGTGGATCTCGGCGAGGGTGGTCTGTCCCGTCTTGGGCGGGGGATGGTATCCTTTCCGCGGGGAGCGAGCTGACGCGGCGCGCCGGACGTCAACGGTCCGGATACACGCGGCGCGACTTCGGCCTGTCGGTTCGAGTTGCCGCGAGCCGTCGGGCCGCACGTGTCGCGCAGGGTAAGGGAGCATGGCTTGAGCGTGGATGAATTCGAACCGAGCGGACGATCGGCCGTGTCGAGGGCGGCCGTGTCGAGGGCGGCCGTGTCGAGAGCGGCCGCGCGAAGGCGGCGCGTGATCTTGCCCATCGTCTTGTTCCTCTTGACGTGCGTTTCGACGTTTTGGGCGGGAGTGGCGGTCGAACCTTCGCAGTATCTGGAACTGAGCGCGCGGGCATCGAGCCTCATGCCGATTCGTCGCGTGATCCTCGCCAACTATTCGGATGGGTTGCTCTACATGGCGACGCTGCTCGCCATCCTCTTCGCCCACGAAATGGGCCATTTCCTCGCCACGGTTGTCTACCGAATTCCCGCATCGCTTCCGTTCTTCCTTCCTCTTCCCATCACGCCGATCGGAACGCTCGGCGCCGTCATCGGCATCGACGGGCGCGCGGCCAACCGCAAGGAGATCTTTGATATCGGAATCGCGGGCCCGATCGCCGGACTGATCATCGCGGTGCCGGTGATGTGGTTCGCCGCGAGCCGGCTCGACCTGCGCGAAGCCAACGGCACGGGCGGCATGCGCATGGAAATGCCGCTCGGCGTCCATTTGCTTATCCAGTCGGTCGGTCCGGAGGAGTTGAGGGCCGACGATCGGATCTGGCTGGGCCATCTGCAGGGCAACCCGCTCTTCGTCGCGGGATGGGTCGGATTCCTGATCACCGGTCTGAACATGGTTCCCGTGAGCCAGCTCGACGGAGGCCATGTCCTCTATTGCCTCTTTGGCCGCCGAGCGCACTGGATCGCCCGCGGCTTGCTCGCCGGTGTCGGCGCGCACATCGCATGGGCGTATTTCGCGAACGGCACCCTATCGCCTTGGATCCTCATGGCCCTGCTCGTGCTCGTGATGGGTCCGGACCATCCGCCGACCCGGGATGATTCGGTGCCGCTCGGACGATTCCGATTCGCGTTGGGCCTGATGTCGTTGGCGATTCCCGTCCTGTGTCTTCCGGTGCAGCCGTTCTCGCAATAGGCCGGGCGATCGACGGGCGCGTCGACCATACCGGGTTCTTCGCGAAAGCGCCCTGGTTCGCCGACTGGCCGGGTCCGGTGTTGGCGTCTTGGCGAGCGGTCTTCGCGAGTGTGCTGCTGGTGCCGTGTGTCCGCCGTCCGACATGGTCGCCCGGTCTGATCCCCATGGTGCTCGTGTTCGCGCTGATGAACGCGACCTATTTGTCGGCCATGGCGCAGGCCGAGGCATCGGTTGCCATTTGGCTGCAAAACACGGCGCCGGTTTGGACGATCGCGGGCGGTCTATGTATCATGGCCGGACTGTTGTATCGGCACGCGGGTATGAGGGGAGTTCACGGGCATGGGACATGAATCGGCGCGGTCGGAAGGCGCCTATGATGCGATCGTGATCGGCGGCGGCCACAACGGGCTCGTCTGCGCCGCGTACCTCGCGAAAGCGGGCAAGCGCGTCCGCGTGCTCGAACGCCGCGCGATCCTCGGCGGCTGCGCGTCGACCGAGCCCCTTTGGCCCGGCTATCGTGTCTCGGCCGCCGCCTACGTGATTAGCCTTTTCCTGCCCGAGATCATTCGCGACCTGCGGCTCAAACCGTACGGGCTCGACATCCTGCCGAGGAATCCGTCGAGCTTCACGCCGCTGCTCGACGGGCGATCCCTCGTGATGGGCCCGGACGAGCGGGCGACGTGCGAGTCGATCGGCCGGTTCAGCCGTACGGACGCGGAGCGGTATCCGAGCTACAACGCGATGCTCGAAGAGATCGCGGCCGCGCTCGAGCCTCTCTTGCAACGCTCGGCGCCCGATCCGCTTCCGCTTCCGGCCGAGTGGCGGAGGGTCGGGCTGGCGAAACGCGCGCGCGACGCGGGTGCGATGTGGGCCTTCTACCGCACGCTCGATCGACTCGGGGCGCGGCTTCCCGAGGCGATTGAGTTCCTGGTGGGCGCCGCGCGTCCGATCCTGGAACGTTGGTTCGAATCGGACGTATTGCGGGCGACGCTCGCGACCGACGCGATTATCGGCGCCTTCGCGTCGATCTCGGCGCCCGGCACCGCTTATGTTCTGCTCCATCATGTCATGGGGGAAGCGGGCGGAGCCCGCGGCGTTTGGGGTTATGTGCGGGGCGGCATGGGCGGGCTCGCCGACGCGCTCGAACGCGCGTGCGTCGATCTGGGTGTGACCATCGAACGGGAATGCGAAGTCGTCCGCGTGGTCGTCGAACAAGGTCGCACGCGCGGCGTTGTGCTCGCCGACCACCGCGTGATCGAGGCGCCGTGCGTAGCGTCGAGCGTCGATGCGCATTGGACGTTCGAGCGGTTCGTCGCGGCCGACGAGTTGCCCGACGGGTTTCGGAAGGCCGTCGCGCGGATCGACTACGCGTCCGCGTCGCTCAAGATCAACCTCGCGCTCGGCGAATTGCCGCGATTCCGCGCCGCGCCGCCGAGTACGGACGGGGAGTGCCCGCATGGTACGATCCATATCGCGCCGACGCTCGACCATATCGAACGGGCCTACGCCGACGCGCGGCTGGGCCGTCCGAGCGGCGAACCGGTTCTGGAAATCACGATCCCCTCGATCGTCGACCCGTCGCTCGCGCCGACCGGGAAACATGTCATGTCGATGTTCGCGCAGTACGCGCCCTACGCCGTCGCCGACGGGAACTGGGATTCCTTGAAAGAGGACTTCGCCGACCGGTGCGTCGCCCTGCTCGGCCAATACGCTCCCAATGTCCCGGCGGCCGTCGAACACCGCCAAGTGCTCAGTCCGCTCGATCTGGAACGCACCTACCGGTTGACCGGCGGGAACATCATGCAGGGCGCCATGCACGTCCATCAAATGCTCTTCCTCCGGCCGGTACCCGGCTACGCCGATCATCGGTCGCCCATCCGAGGCCTTTACCTATGCGGGGCGGCGAGTCATCCTGGTGGAGGCGTCATGGGGGTGGCGGGCAGGAACGCGGCTCGGGAAATCCTCCGCGATTGAACCGTTCGTCGCTCGATTGGTACACTCCATCCAACCCCATTCCCCATTCCCTCCGAGTTCCGCGCGTGACGGGCCCGGTCCGCGGGCACCTTTCCTTGACGGTCGACACGATAACCCCGAAGCCGCCATGAACACCGATCCGAAGAGCCGCCCATCGTCGAACGATCCCCATCCGGTCGAACGCGCCGCGCCGACACCGGCGTCCGCCCCCAGCGCCGTCGAACGGGATGGAGGGATTGGCCTGCGGGCCCGCATCAAGTCGGTGATGGCACAGGACACGGAGCCCGGCGACGAAGTCCCGGTGGAGGTTCCGGGGATCGCGCCGTCCGCGGGCGGGTCCGGGCGTGTGCCCGTTCCGTCCCGGTTGCAGTTCCGATCGTCCGCCATGGATGACGCGCTGGCCGCGGCGCTCGGCGGCCGCTCGATGGACGACTTGTTGGCGACATGCGAACCGCCGACCGCGCCGCCGTCGATCGATCTCGAAAGCCGATTCCAGGCGTCCATCGTACGCATCCACAAGGACAACGTCTTTTTTTCGCTCGGGGGGCACAATGAAGGCGTGGCTTCGGTCCGACAATTCGCGACGCCCCCCGAGCTCGGCGCGCGGTTCGAGATCCTCGTGACGGGGTACAACGCCGAGGACGGCTTGTATGAAGTGTCGATCCCCGGCGCGTCGACCACCGTCGGCGATTGGACGGACATCGTCGAAGGCGCGCTCGTCGAAGCCCGGGTCACGGCGGCCAACACAGGCGGGCTGGAATGCATGGTGAGCCAACTGCGCGGGTTCATTCCGGCGAGCCAAGTGGGCCTCTATCGCGTCGACAACCTAGCCGACTTCGTCGATCAGAAGTTGCTCTGTGTCGTGACGGAAGCGAACCCGCGGCGTCAGAACCTGGTGCTGAGCCGCCGGTCCGTGCTCGAACGCGAAAAGGAGGAGGCGCGACGCGGCCTGCTCGAAAGCCTGCGGGAAGGCGAGACGCGCGAGGGCGTCGTCCGAAACATCCGCGATTTCGGCGCGTTCGTCGATCTGGGCGGCGTCGACGGCCTGATCCATGTGAGCCAGATGAGCTGGGACCGGGTCGGACATCCGAGCGAGGTGCTTGAGATGGGACAGAAGGTCCGCGTGCGCGTGGAGAAGGTCGATCGGCAGACGGGCAAGATCGGCCTCTCGCTGCGCACGCTCCAGGAGCACCCGTGGGAAAAGGCCCCCCTGCAATTCCCCGTCGGATCGGTCGCGCGAGGCGTCGTGACGCGCATCGCCGATTTCGGCGCGTTCGTGAAGCTGGCGCCCGGCGTTGAAGGTCTGATCCACATCTCCGAACTGGCCCATCATCGTGTGGCGCGCGTGGGCACCGTGGTCGCCGAAGGGCAGGATGTGCAGGTGAAGATTGTCTCGATGGACGTTGCCAATCAGCGCGTCGGCCTCTCGTTGAAGGCACTGGCGTCGGCTCCGGAATCCGAGCCCGAATCGGATGCGGATATGGAGAACTCATCGGCCACGCCTTCCGCGGCGCCCGCTCCACCCCGCGCGCGTCAACCGCTGCGCGGCGGACTCGAACGAGGCCCGGGCGGCGACCGGTTCGGACTGAAATGGTGACGAACGCTTCACGGCAAAGCGGACGCGTGTCCCACAAGCCGACGGGACCAGCGCGCGAGCCGGTCGCATTCACCGCGGACCACCCCGGACAACTCGGCGCGAACGACGGGTTTGGTGAGGTAATCGGCCGCGCCGGACTCGATGGCTTCCGCGATCCGATCCCACGTGGAATGGGCCGTGACGACGAGGACGCGGCACCAGGGGTTGGCTTCGCGCGCTAGCCGCAAGAACTCCAGGTCCCGCGCGCCCGGGATTTCGATATCCAAGAGCACAATGTCCCAACATCCGTCCGCGACCATCGTTCGCGCGCGGCGCGCCTCCGAGACCGACTCGATCGCAAGCAAGTCGCCCAGATCGTGTTCAAGATACGCGCGAAGCAGGGCGAGCACGTGCGGATCGTCGTCGATGACCAGGCAGCGAAATCGTCGAGATGGCAAGGACATGATGCACCCGGGCGAACGTGGTTTCGGTGGGAGAGGGACCGGCTACCGGAGGCCTCGATGGGACCTGGGCCTTCGTATCGACAAGAATCAACCCATTCAAGCCTACCTCACAACGAGATCCCGCGCCGTCGTTCCCGGCGCATGAGCCGCTCGCCCGCTCGGTCGTAGGGATCTTGCGGGTTGCGATGTCGCTCGCCTCTCCGAGGCGAGTTCTTCGCGGTACCAAGGTTTCCTTTCGCACAACACGCCTCGGAGAAAGTCGCTCGCCTCTCCGAGGCGAGTTCTTCGTGCACGCAAGTTTTTTTTTCGGGCGACACGCCTCGGAGAAAGTCGCTCGCCTCTCCGAGGCGAGTTCTTCGGGTACCAAGGTTTTCTTTCGCGTAACACGCCTCGGAGAGGCGTGCGACAATACGCCTCTCCGAGGCGAGTTCTTCGGGTACCAAGGTTTTCTTTCGCACAACACGCCTCGGAGAAAGTCGCTCGCCTCTCCGAGGCGAGTTCTTCGCGGTTCGAGTTTTCTTTCGCGTAACACGCCTCGGAGAGGCGTGCGACAATACGCCTCTCCGAGGCGAGTTCTTCGCGGTTCGAGTTTTCTTTCGCGTAACACGCCTCAGAGAGGCGTGCGACAATGCGCCTCTCCGAGGCGAGTTCTTCGCGGTTCGAGTTTTCTTTCGCGTAACACGCCTCGGAGAGGCGTGCGACAATACGCCTCTCCGAGGCGAGTGCCCTACCCCCAGTCTCCATCGCGCGTAACACGCCTCGGAGAGGCGTGCGACAAGACAAACCCGGATCCATGAACCCATAACAAATAGTCCTCATCAGACAGCTTCGCGTTCGCGGGATTTTCCTCGATGTAACGTCGCAAATACTCGAACTGCCCCTCGTTGCGAACGATGTGATCAAAAGGTTCGGACCAGACTTTGCCCACGATCTTTCGCAATGCGTTGATCCGCCGTGCGGTAAATCGCATCCAAGATTCACACTGTTCGCGAAGTCTCCAGCCAACACGCATTTGAACAAGTAAATGAACGTGATTGGGCATCACCACGAAACGGTCGATGTCATAACGGTCCTCATTGAACTTGAGCAACGAATCGGCGACGATCGTGCCAAATTCCGGTCGCCGCAGAAGACAACTGCCGTGGCAATCGTCAAGGTGTTCGTGCCACCGCTGGTTTTTGAACTTCACAAACGCCCGTCGCAGATGTTTCGGGAGCTCGTCGACTCGCCGGTCGCGAGCCGCCGTCGCTCGACGTTCCGAGTCGAGCGGTCCCAAGTCAACACGGTTGCCTTCCAGCCACTCCCGCAATTCCGCCAGCCACCGTTCCACTACGAACTTGGGCATCGAGTCCGTCAGCCGAAAGGTGACAAAAGTCACGGCGCCGTTTTGATCCCAGTGAGGGCGATCGCGTGCGGACACGTCAATATCGACGTCCGGATCCAAGAAGTTCCATTCGACGGGCGGGAGCTGTGCGCTGAGAGGACGACTCGCGGAATCGTGCGGCGTCGACGGGCGTTGCGCGTCCATACGTTCTGGTCCTTCAGTTCTTCGCTCACGGGAGTCCCGACTCGGAGAGCCGTGCGACATGGGTGGACATTGGGAGTACCTACGTCGAAACCGAACCGACGTCTCGGCCGGGAGAAACAACCAGACAATCCCACTGAATCTAACCTCCGCACCGTGTCGCAACTTCCACGTTGGCCAGCATGCTGTCACACGACAACTTTCAACCGAGACAGATATGCCGTTGGCCCGACGTCTCGGAGGAGAAAGTCGCTCGCCTCTCCGAGGCGAGTTCTTCGCGGTTCGAGTTTTCTTTCGCGTAACACGCCTCGGAGAGGCGTGCGACAATGCGCCTCTCCGAGGCGAGTTCTTCGCGGTTCAAGTTTTCTTTCGGGCGACACGCCTCGGAGAGGCGTGCGACAATGCGCCTCTCCGAGGCGAGTTCTTCGTGCACGCAAGTTTTTCGGGCGACACGCCTCGGAGAAAGTCGCTCGCCTCTCCGAGGCGAGTTCTTCGCGCACGCAAGTTTTTCGGGCAACACGCCTCGGAGAAAGTCGCTCGCCTCTCCGAGGCGAGTTCTTCGCGGTTGGAGTTCTTTTCGGGCAACACGCCTCGGAGAAAGTCGCTCGCCTCTCCGAGGCGAGTTCTTCGCGGTTCGAGTTTTCTTTCGCGTAACACGCCTCGGAGAGGCGTGCGACAATACGCCTCTCCGAGGCGAGTGCCCTACCCCCAGTCTCCATCGCGCGCGACACGCCTCGGAGAGGCGTGCGACAATGCGCCTCCCCTGGAATTCACCGGGAAGGTCCTTACCATCAAAGGGCGACTGGAGTCCCCGATCCTCATTCCGTCCAGACCACCCACACCCATCGAGAAGGACCGGCGCCGTGAAACAAGCCTCATTCGATCGAACTGGAATGCGCGCCTCGGTCCGGCTCGCGTTCGCGTTGTCGTTGTCGGCCGGCGTCGTGTTGGGCGAGGATTGGCCCCAGTGGCGAGGAGCGCGTCGGGACGGAATCTGGCGCGAGACGGAGATCATCGACCGGTTTCCCGACGAGGGCCCACCACGGAAATGGACGTCGCCGATCGGACCCGGGTACACCGGTCCCACCGTCGCCGACGGCCGTGTCTTCTGCATGGACCGCGTCACAAAGCCCAGCCAACAGGAACAGGTCCTCTGCTGGGACGCGGAAACGGGCAAGGAGATCTGGCGGTTCGCATACGATTGCGTCTACACGATCAGCTATACGGCGGGCCCCCGCGCCTGCGTCACGATCCACGGGAATGAGGCGTATGCCATCGGCGCCATGGGCCACCTCCATTGCCTCGATGCGGCCACGGGGGCCGTCCTGTGGGCCCGCGATCCTCAGACCGATTTCTCGCTCGGCGACCGAATGCCGATCTGGGGCATCGCCGCCGCGCCGCTTGTCCATGGCCCGAACGTCATTGTGCAGATCGGAGCGTCGAACGCGTGCATCGTCGCTTTCGATCGGGAGACGGGCGAGGAGGCATGGCGAAGTCTCGATGATCGCGCGTCGTACTCGGCTCCCATCCTCATCCAGCAAGGCCACCAGGATGTTCTCGTCTGTTGGACGGGCGACAGCGTGGCCGGACTCGCGCCGCGCACCGGCGAGGTCTACTGGAGACACCCCTTTCCTCCGAGCCGCATGCCGATCGGTGTCGCGACGCCGATCATCCGGAAAGACCGGCTCTTCGTGACCTCTTTCTACGACGGATCCCTCATGCTGGAACTCGATCCGGGACGTCCCGAAGCCAAGCCGGCATGGCACCGATGCGGTCCCAGCGAGAAAGAGACCGACGCGCTCCAGTCGATCATCAGCACGCCGATCTGGCAGGGCGATCATATCTACGGCGTCGACAGCTACGGCGAACTGCGCTGCCTGCTCGCCTCCAACGGGGACCGCGTTTGGGAGGACCAGACGGCGACGCCCCGAGCTCGCTGGAGCAACATCCACATCGTGCCTCAAGGCGACCGTGTCTGGATGTTCAATGAACGGGGTGAACTACTGATCGCCAAGCTGTCGCCCGGCGGATTCGTCGAACAGAGCCGAGCCAAGATCCTCGATCCGACGACCGAACAGCTTCGGGACCGCGGAGGCGTTTGCTGGGCTCCTCCCGCATTCGCCGATCGGTCGGTCTTCGTTCGGAGCGACCGGGAAATCGTCCGCGTCGATCTCGCCAAACCCTGACTTGAGCGTGCGACGGGACCCGCACGACTAAACCGAATCGATCGCGCCCAAGGGCGCTCCGTCCGACGTTCCGGCCGTGCCGCAGAGCTGGTTCCACTTCAGCCGTTCCCCGAGCTCGGCGCGATGCACGGGCACTTCGGCGGGCGCCGAGATGCCTAGTTTCACTCGATTGCCCGAGACTTCGACGACCGTGATCCGAATGTCTCCGCCAATGACGATTTCCTCGTCCCGTTTTCGGCTCAATACCAACATGGCGACTTCCTCCTGAAAAACAGCCCCATCTACTCCCACGCGGTGTATTTGGACGGATGCTTGGTCCGTGATTTCCGCTTGTATTCGAACGGAGGCCGTCGATCTTGCGTCGGGCCGTCTATTCGATGCCCAAAGACATGTCAAGATCGGTTCTTGAAGACGGCGAGCGGGGCGTGCTCGCAAGACTCCAGTCCGGATTGGTGGGAGGCTCGAAGGCGCCGTGCGCGACTGGGACGTGATCGTGGTCGGAGCCGGCGCGGCCGGCTTGCTCGCCGCCGAACGGGCGGGCCGTCGAGGCCTGCGCACGGCCGTTTTCGATCGGAACAGGGAACCGGGCGTCAAGATCCTGATGTCCGGCGGCACGCGCTGCAACGTGACCCACGCGACCGACGCGCGCGGGATCGCCGACGCGTTCCCCAAATACCAAGGCGCGTTCCTCCGATCGTCGCTTGCGGCCTTCCCACCCGCGGCCATGATCGGACTTGTGGAGGCGGAAGGGGTCGCCACGAAAGTCGAACGGGGCGGCAAGGTGTTTCCGGTGAGCGATCGCGCGGCCGACATCGTGCGAGCCCTCGTGAACCGGCTCGATCGGAGCGGAGCGACGTTGATCTTGGGAGAAACGGTCCTCGATTGCGTGCGGGCCGATGGACGATTCGAAGTGCGAACCTCGGACGCATGCCATCACGCGGCTCGACTGGTGCTCACCACGGGCGGATGCTCGTATCCCGGTTCGGGGACCCGCGGCGACGGCTACGGTTGGGCGGCCCGGTTCGGACACACGCTGGTCCCGGCGCGACCCGCGCTGACGCCCATCACGACCGATGAAGCATGGGTGCGGGACCTTCGCGGCGTGACGCTCGACGACGCCGCCATCCGGCTCGTCGATCCCGAACGAAATCGACCTCTGGCGGCCCGTCGAGGCCCGCTGTTGTTCGCGCATTTCGGACTCTCGGGTCCGGCTATATTGGACATGAGCCGCGAGGTGAGCGGCCAATCGGACCCGCGTCGGCTGTGCCTGGTCGTGGATTTTGTTCCGGACCTGAGCGAAGACGATCTGCGGGTTCGACTGGACGACGCCGCGCGGACGGATGGAGGGCGGCGCGCCGCGGCATGGATCGCCGATCACCTGCCTCGCCGATTGGCCGAATCGCTCGCGGCGCGGGCCGGGATCGGGCCGCACGCGCGTCTGGCGGAACTGCCGCGCGGCCCGCGACGCACGGCCATCGATCGACTGAAGCGGCTGGAGATCCCGGTCTCCGGAACGCTTGGATTCCGCAAGGCCGAGGTCACGGCGGGCGGCGTTTGTTTGAACGAAGTGGATTCACGGACGATGGAGAGTCGGCGCGTACCGGGGCTCTTTTTCGCCGGCGAAATCCTGGATCTCGACGGACCGATCGGCGGTTACAATTTCCAAGCCGCGTTCAGCACGGGCTGGGCCGCCGGCTCGCGGATCGGTTCGCAGGACGAGTGACGGGATCGGCACGCATGGCACCGTTCATCCACCAGCGGCACAAGCCGCCTCGCACGCTCTCCGCGCCGCGCGAGTTGATCGTGGCGTGTTGCCCGATGCGCAGCAATGTGAACCTCGCGCGGATCGTACGGACGGCCGGATGCTGCGGCGTGTCCCGTGTGATCGCGTGCGGTCGGCCTCGGCTCGATCCCGAAATCGTCCGGGACGCGCTCGAATGCGTCGCGCTCGAAACACACCGCTCGCTTCCTCCCGTGCTCGCCCGTCTCAAGCGGGATGGATACGCGATCATCGGAATCGAGCAGACAACCGAGTCGATCGACATCCATACCTACGCGTTTCCGCGCCGCGCGGTCCTCGTGATCGGCAACGAACGGCTGGGCATCGACGAATCGGTTCTCGCGCTGCTTGACGCGGCCGTCGAGATTCCCGTCTTCGGCCGACCGCTCAGCTACAATGCGGCGAGCGCGGCCGACATGGCGTTGTACGAATACTGCCGCCAATATCCTTGCGCATGAAGCGCGGCCGATCGACACGCGCGTTCGGCGTGGTGAGGCGGCAGCCGACCTCCCGTGATCGGGCGAACGCGTCTTTCACGGGGCTCCCGAGGTACGGGGCCTGTCACCGGGCGGTTCCCCCGTTGTGGACGGAACGGCGATCGGAGGTACAATCGGGGAAGAGACGGCGGGGTAGGAAACGGGATACTCTGGATGGAAGCCAAATTGATTGTCGTCGGAGGGGATATCGGTCGAGCCGAGATTCCCTTGAGATTGCCGGCGACCATCGGCCGCAGCCGGGACGTCACGCTGACGCTCCCCCACCCGCTCGTGAGTCGGCAGCACTGCGAGATCTTCGAACGCGAAGGACGTCTTGTCGTGCGCGATCTCGGCTCGCGGAACGGCACGTTTGTCGCCAACGAGCGCGTCACGGAATGCGTTCTGCCGTCGGGCGAACTGCTCACGATCGGAGCGGTGACGTTCCGGGCGATGTACGAGGATCCGGAGGATGACGTGGGGGCGGACGGCGAGCACGCGACCGTGCGGCTCGACGGCACCGTCATGGTCGCGCCGGGAGGAAAGCGGCCTCGCCTTCGGCCGTCCGACAGTGTGGTTCCGTTGACCGAATCGGAACTGTATCGGCCGGAGGACCTTCTGTCCGAGGATTCCGCGAACGACACATTCGGCGTCGACAGCGCGCCGCTCGACGATCCTCCGCGCGATCCGAAGGCATAGCCCCGCGCCCGTCCGCGTCGCTCCGCGATCACGACGGCGCGACGGGCAGCAAGAGGAACTGGCTCACCGTGAACGCATCGCGCAGACGTCTCCGCAGTTCGGTCTGCAAACGGACGATCGGATCATCGATCCGGCGAACGGCGCCGTCGATTCCGCGTCCCGCGATCGAGATCGGTTCGATGCGATCGTAATCGATGCGAATGGCCTCGGGAGGCGGTTCGGGAGGAATCGCGAGGTCCGTGAACAACGCGCGCGGGATGCGATCGGATTCGATGGACCACGGGGCGTCTCGCGTGAGCAGCATGAGCAATTCGCAGCCGGGTCGATGGACTTCCATGGTCCATACGGCGTCGGGATCGTCCTCGGGCAGATGCAGGGTGGATGCCGGCGCGACGCGGTGGTGATCGGCCCAAGCGCCGTTTCGCCACGGAAAGACGGGCGCGGCGGTGCCGCGCGCGTCGATCCAGACGACGTACGCGTAGCGGGCCGGATTGCATCGGATGGTCAAGCGGACCTGATCGCCGGCTCGAAGCGGGACGATGTCGGGATCGCCGAGTCCTCGCCATGCGCGACGGCGCCAGACGGAGAAGTCAAGGAACGCGAGGGCTTGTCCGTCGTCGGCGCCGCGCCGCGTCCCGCGCCATGCGGCGTAGGCGGCGAGCAATCCGAGCGGCGCGGCGGCGAGCAGCGCGCGCCGCGCGGTGCGCCGCGAAGGGTCGGGCAGCGCGTTGCGCAGCGCGTTGGCGAGGTCTCCGGCGGTCGCGAACCGGTCCTCGGGCGATTTCGCGAGGCACTTGAGGCACGCGCGCTCGATCTCCGCCGGAATCCCCGCCACGAATTGCCTCGGCGGCCTCGGCGGCCGATGCAGGATCTCATCGGCGAGCTGTTCGGTCGTTTCGGCGGCGAACGGCCTGCGGCCGGTGAGCCCTTGATAGAGCATGACGCCGATCGCCCAGATGTCGGCGCGGCCGTCGAGCCTGTGGGATTCGCCGCGCACCTGTTCGGGTGACATGTACGACCACGACCCGGCCCGCTCGTGCGCGTGCTCCGCCTGGCGATCGATCTGAAGGGCGAGCCCAAAGTCGGTGACGCGCGGTTGGCCGTGCGAATCGATCAAGATGTTCCTGGGGTTGAGGTCCCGGTGCACGAACCCTTCCGAATGCGCGAACGCGACGGCATCGGCGATCCGCGCGAAGAGTGCGGCGAGCTCGCGAGGATCGCGCGACCCGTCGAGCGCGTTCCGGAGCGTCGGACCGTCGACGAATTCCTGGACCGTGAAAAAGGAACGGGCTCCGAGCGGCTGCACATCGTGGATCATCACGATGCCCGGATGCCGTAACCGCGCGGCGGCCCGCGCTTCCTCGAAAAGCCGCGCGATCTGGTCCCCCGACGGGGCCCGCCCGTCGCCGGCGACCTTGATCGCGACGCGCCGGTCCAATTCCTCGTCCTCCGCCAAATGCACCGTTCCGAACGCGCCCTGGCCGAGCCGGCGGACCACGCGGTAGCGTCCAAGCCTCGCTCCTTCGCGCACCGAGGATTCCTCATCGAACGTCGCATCGGCCGCGTTCCGCGCGCCGCCGAACATGCCGAACGCCTCGTCAATCTCCGCGAGGAACCGCGGAAAGCGTTCGCCGTACGCGCCGGGTTCCGGCTCGTCCCCCGCGCGCCGGCGATAGACGAGATCGACGGCGAGCAGCGCGAGGAAGAGCGGCCCGTCCGGACAATCGGAAGCGCCGCGGAGCGCATCCTCGAGGCTCGGACGCTCCCCGCCCAGCCATGCGTCCTCAAAGCGCATGCACACCCGGTCGATCCGCTCGGCGATCCAACGGGCGGCTTCCGGCGAACCGTTTCCCGTCGCATCGCGCGCGGCGTCTTCCGGCGCCTGTCGTCTCATTCGAACAGACAATCGATCCCCTCCTCGCGGCATCGTTCGCGGATCAACCGCAAACGGCGTTCGATGGTGGGCACCGAACGACGGGCGCGCGCCGCGATCTCGACGTTGGTGTATCCGCGGATACGATCATCGAGGATCGCGCGGAGTTCACCGTCGAGGCCGCCGAGCACACGGTCGAACCGTTCGCGCAGGCATGCGGTGTCCTCGGCTGATCCTCCCCGTCGTTCGGCGACTCCGATCGAATCGACGGCGACGGCCGCCGTCGCGCGCGGGTCGCGTTTTCGGCGATACGCGTCGCGGCGCGCGTTGGCCGCCTTGCGCATCACGATCGTCCTCAGCAGGCACCACAGGGCTTGCCGATTCGTGATCGACGCGAACCGGCCCCGCTCCGCGCGTTCGAGGAAACTCTGCATCGTCTGGGACGCGAGATCCTCCTCGTCGCAGACCACCGACGGCGTTTGCGCACGCCGCCTCGCGAACCCGACCAGGCGCGGATAATACCGTCGCCACAATTGCACCGCCGCGCCGCGATCGCCTTCCGCCAGACCGCGCACCCATTCGCTCACCGAATGACCCGTGGACATGCCGCGCACTCCCTCGGGCGACCTTCAACGATGGTTCACGCTCCGTCACGAAAAGACACACCCGAAGCCCACCTCCGTGGTTGGCCGCATTCTAGGAATCGGCGCCGCGCTCCGTCCACCGTTTTTCAGGCAAAATGTCCGAAATCGGACCGATTCACCCACTTCGGCGCGCGACGGACCGGTCGAGTGACGCCACGATGACACGGGCGGAGCCGAGGGAACGGCTCGCGAGGACGTCCGGACGTCACGGACCCGGACGGCTCGGACCGCGGTACGGCACGACCACCACCGAACGCACGATGATGTCCGTCTCGGGTGAGTTCCCGCTCAATCGCAACGTCAAATCGCACTCCCCGGGCCGCGAAACGTCGAGCACCAGCGTATCCTCGACGAACGGGCCGTCATCCTCGCCGCGCTGCAGGTCCCGTTCGGCCGTCCGGCCCGCAAGCTCGACACGGAATCGAACTCCCGCCGGCGATGCCGGCGCGCGGTATTGGACTTTCACCTGGAACGGGCCCCGCTTTCGAAAATGGACCCGCCATGCGACCGTGTCTTCCCGAGTCCTCAACTCGACCGTCGTTCCGCCGCCCGGTCGATCGATCCGCTCCGCTGTCGGGCCGTCGAGCTTCGCGCGTCCGGGGGTCAGCGTGAGCTTTCCGGCGGCGTCCTGGTAGGTCACCAGCGACCCATGGCCGCCGGGCGCGGGGGCTCTTTCGCCCGATTGCCCCGTTTCGAATTCCGGCCGACCGTCGCGCGCTGATCGCAGCCGGTCGCGCACATAGGGGAGTACAAACAGGCCGACGCCGATCGTCAGCGCGGCACCGATGACGAGACCGACATAGGCGATGACCGGACTACGGCGCCGTGCGCCGCGCCGCGCCGTGTGGATGTGGGGTCCGGTCTCCGGTTGCTGAGGGAAAGGGCCGCCGATCATCCGCGGCGTTCCGAGCGCGGGACCGGTCGGATGCGGGGTTGGCGCCGGAAGCACGGGGGCGGCGAGCACCGAGTACGTCATGGGAATCGTCGGCTGAGGCAAGTCCACGTCGAAACCGGCGTGGGACCCTACGGCGACACCCACCGGCTCGGGCAAGCCGATGTCGTCATCCTGCAGGAAATCGGCGGCCGCCCGGGCCGACTCGTGAAGCCGTTCGTCGTACGCCGCCTTGGATTTCGGATCGAGCAGTCGCAGCTTGGCTCGCGCGAGTTCATTCAAGATTCTCTGCGTATGGACGCCGCGCGGACCCGTTTGGAACGTACGGACATGCCGCATCCGTTCCTCCGCCGCCTCCGCGATCCGATCGCCGTCGGACTCGAACCGATCAAGGCCGAGCAACCGATAGCAATCGATGGGCCGTTCGCCGGAATCGATGCCCAGCCACTGGCGGTACGGGTCGAACGCATCGTCGGACATGGCCGTTCATCGGAATTCGAAAGTGCGGAAACCCCTAGACGCCCCGGTTCCAGCTTAACCGATGGCGGATGTGCCTTCCACGTAGGACGACGGTCCCCGTCGTCCGAAGCGACCGGCGATTCCGCGCCTTCCGTTGCGGCGTGTGGCCGCGCAGATGATAATCGAAGCCCACCTCGCGCCCCGCGCCGCCGACGCGGGCCGTGATGACCTCCCCCGTTTCCCCCAAGGGCGTTGTCATGCGATTCCGACCTGTTTCCTGGATCATCCCGGTTGTCGTGGTCATGACCGGCGCCTGCCCGCGGCCCGTTCGAGCTCTTGAGCCGAGCGCGCGGGCGGACGTCGAGGTCGATATCGTCGTCTACGGCGGCACGTCGGGCGGGATCGCCGCGGCCATCCAGGCGCGCCGCATGGGCAAGTCGTGCCTGCTCATCGAACCCGGGCACCATCTTGGCGGTTTGACGTCGGGGGGACTTGGAGCGACCGATATCGGCAACAAGAAGGCGATCGGCGGAATCGCGCGCGAGTTCTACCGGCGCGTGAAACGGTATTACGACAATCCGGCGGCGTGGAAGCAACAACCGCGCGAAGCGTACCGCAGTCCGAGGCAGTCGACCGACGAAGACACGATGTGGACGTTCGAACCGCACGTCGCCGAGTCGATCTACCGCGAGATGCTCCGCGAATGCGACGCCACGGTGCTCGAGGGCGAGTGGCTCGACGAAACCGATCCGCTCGTGATGCGCGGCGGGCGCATCGAGCGGATCCGGTTGGCGAGCGGCATGGTCGTCTCAGGCGAGCTGTTCATCGACGCGACGTACGAAGGCGACCTGATGGCCGCGGCGGGCGTTCGGTTCCATGTCGGGCGCGAAGCCAACAGCGCCCACAACGAAACGCTCAACGGAGTCCAGACCCGCAACGCCGTCCATCACCAATTCGTACCGGGTGTCGACCCGTACGTGCGGCGCGGAGATCCGTCGAGCGGCCTTTTGCCGGGCGTCCATGCGGGGCCCGCGGGCGACGAGGGAAGCGGCGATTCCCGCGTTCAGGCGTACAACTTCCGCATGTGCCTCACCGACGATCCGGCCAACATCCTGCCGATCCAAAAGCCCGAAGCCTACGATCCGCTTCGCTACGAACTCGTGCTGCGCAATTTCGAAGCGGGAGAAACCCGCGCGCCGTGGTCGCTCATCCTCATGCCGAACCGCAAGACCGACATCAACAACAACCACGGGTTCTCGACCGATCATATCGGGATGAGCTACGCGTGGCCCTCGGCGAGCCGCGCCGAGCGCGAGCGGATTTTCCGCGATCACCTCGACTACCAACAAGGGCTCATCTGGACGCTCGCCCATGATCCGCGCGTTCCCGAGTCGATCCGGTCCGAGGTGGCCCGATGGGGCTTGTGCCGGGATGAGTTCGCCGATCATGGTGGTTGGCCGCATCAGATCTATGTCCGCGAGGCGCGCCGCATGATCGCCGATTGCGTCATGACGCAGCATCATTGCCAGGGCCGCGAGGTCGTCGACGATCCCGTCGGGCTCGCCGCCTATACGATGGACTCGCACAACGTCCAGCGCTACGTCGACGCGAAGGGTCACGTTCGGAACGAGGGAGACGTGCAGGTCGGCGGGTTCCCGCCCTATCCGATCGCGTACCGGTCGATCCGCCCGAGGAAGGAGGAATGCCGGAACCTCCTGGTTCCCGTCGCGCTTTCCGCGTCGCACATCGCGTACGGTTCAATCCGCATGGAACCCGTGTTCATGGTGCTCGGCCAATCGGCGGCGACCGCCGCCTGCCTCGCCCTCGATGCGCGTTCGGATATCCAGGACGTCGAATTCGCGGCCCTTCGGGCACGCCTCGAATCGGACGGCCAGATCCTCGCTTGGACCGGCCCCGTTCCGACGCGCGCCTCGATCGATATCCAGAAACTGCCGGGCATCGTGATCGACGACGGCGACGCGGAACGGTCGCCGGGCTGGTCGCCGAGCCGATCGGTGGGAGGCTACGTGGGCGAGCGATATTGGCACGACGGCAACGAGCGGCAGGGCGAGCGCAAGGCGACGTACCGAGCGAAGCTCGAACCCGGCCGATACGAAGTCCGTTTTTCCTTCACGTCGAACCCCAACCGGGCGACCAATGTCCGGATCACGATCCGGCACGCCGACGGCAGCGCGGAAAAGACCTGCGACCAGCGCGCGCCGCGACCCGCCGACGATCCGTTCGTGTCGCTCGGCGTCTACCCTTTCGGCGCGTCGCCGGCCGAGGTGGAAGTGAGCAACGCGGGCGCGAACGGGCACGTCGTGATCGACGCGGTCCAGTTCCTGAAACAGTGATTGTTCCCCAAACGACGGCGAGATCCGAAATCCCAAAAGGACCGCGCGACGGCAACGACGGCGAGATCCGAAATCCCAAAAGGGACCGCGCGACGGCGCGGAGCAACCGATGGCACGGCGAACGACGTTCCGGATTTGTTTTGGCATCGTGATGGCGTTCATGGCGACCGCGCATGCCGCGCGGGCCGACGATTGGCCCCAGTGGCGCGGACCGGGCCGCGACGGAAAGAGCGCGGAGAAGAACCTGTTGCGATCGTGGCCCGAGGGCGGCCCGCCGCTCGAGTGGAAGGCCGAGGGGCTTGGTCGAGGTTATGCGAGCGTCGCGGTGGTGGGTGACCGGATCTACACCATGGGCCTTCGCGACAACCGTCCGCACCTGATCGCGCTCGACGCGCGCGGCGGAGCCGTGGTCTGGGCCACCCCGGTCGGCGGCGAAGGGGAACAGGCGCCGAACTGCACGCCGACGATCGACGGCGACCGGGTCTACGGACTGACCTTCCAAGGCACGCTCGCCTGCTGCTCCGCGCGAGACGGCAAGGTCGAATGGACCAAGGACTTCGCGAAGGATTTTGGAGGTCGCATGATGTCGGGATGGGGCTACGCCGAATCGCCGCTCATCGACGGCGACCGGCTCGTCTGTACTCCAGGATCGCCCAACGCCATGCTCGCCGCGCTCGACAAGGCCACGGGCAATCCGATTTGGACGACACCCGTCGCCGACAACGTGGGTGAGAAGGGGCAGCCCGGCGCGGCGTACGCGTCGATCGTGATCAGCCGGGGCGGAGGCGTGAAGCAGTACGTCCAGCTCGTCGGCCGAGGCGTAATCGGAGTCGACGCGGAGACGGGGAAGCTGCTTTGGGTCTATGACAAGATCGCCAACGGAACGGCGAACTGTCCGACTCCGGTCGTCTCGGGCAATTTCGTTTTCGCGTCGTCGGGATACGGAGACGGCGGATCGGTGTTGTTGGAACTGGGCCGCGCGGGGCGCGGGCAGGTCGCCGCGCGCGAGGTGTTCTACTACACGGCGAACCAGGTTCAGAACCACCATGGCGGTATGATCCTGATCGACGAGTATCTCTACATGGGGCACGGCCAGAATAACGGACTTCCGCTCTGTCTCGACCTCCGCACGGGCCAGGACGCATGGAGGCCCGGCCGGGGCGTCGGGAGCGGTTCGGCGGCGGTCGCCTACGCCGACGGCCACCTCTATTTCCGGTACGAGAACGGCGAAATGGCGCTGATCGAGGCGACGCCGAAGGAATACCGCGTCAAGGGACAGTTCAAGCTGGCGGTGAACCTCGACCGGAGCTGGCCGCATCCGGCCATCGCGGACGGACGGCTCTACATCCGCGACCAGGACGTCCTGCTCCGCTACGACGTGCGCGGCGGAAAGTGACGTGCGTGACCGGGCGAGCGGGGGACGTCAGTCCCCTGTTGATTTCATGAAACGCGTCGATCTTGTCAAGACGTCGGTCCTGACATCAAGCGCCCTGGCGGTCGCCGCGCTAACCGGAACGCCCATTCCACTTGCGAAAGGTCCTTATTCGATCGACTCAACTGCGTAACTTGGGTTAGGCGAGTCGGCGCGAAGTCGTTGCCGTTCGATCGCGCCGGATTGCAGTCGAGCGAGCAGAAAGCGCTCGTCCGGAGAGACGGCGATCCGAATCGCCGGACCATCGCGGGGCGTGCGCAAGTCGCCCAGCCCGAGGCCGACGATCGGATCCCAGATCTTGACTCGGTGCTCGACGTCCAACGACGCCAAATCACGGCCATCGGGCGTCCAGCACAACTGGATGATGTCGAACAGGTGTCCCGACATCGTGTGCACCCGTTCCCATCGCGTCGCGTCCCAAATGTGGATGACGCGATCGCGCCCCGCGCTGGCCAACCATCGGCCGTCCGGACTGAACTCGATCGCGAGCACCGTCGACAGGTGGCCCTTGAGCCGCTGCGTGGGCAACCCGTTGGACGTGTCGTAGATCAAAATGTCGTCGAGCGCGTCGACGGCGAGGAAACGTCCATCGGTCGAGAACACGCATTGATGGCACTGGCGCGCCGGCAAGGCGGGAAGCTCGTCGCCCGTGTCGCGTCGGAACAATCGCACGCGATCCTCGCGCCAGCTCACGACGGCCAGGAGCGACGTGTCCGGCGAGAACGCCATCGCGTTCACGGCGACTTCGCTCCGCCGCCAAACGGGCGGTTCCTCCCCGTTCGAATCCATGTTCCACATCTCGAGCAGATCCTCGTCGGTGTCGCGTTCGCCGTCCTTCATCGCCGAGGCGGCGAGCCACGCTCCATCGCGCGAAACGGCCAACCGCTCTCGGGGTTCGCGGCCGAAACGCGCGATCGGCCGCAAGCCGTCGATCGAAAGGACCATCGGCTCGGGTTGGGCCGCGATGACCCGTCCTTGGCGGGCTTCGAACAGCACGCCGCGATCCGGATGGATTTCCGGCGGCATCGATTCGGAAAGGACCGCCGCGCCCGATTCGGGATGCAGGGTCCACGCGACCAACGAAGTCGGGCCTCGGCCCACGGACACGAGTCGCCGGCCATCCGGCAGGAAGGCCACCTGCGAACCTCGCTCCGCGTGCGCCAACCAACCTCGGACGACCCGCGGCTCGATGGGCCCCTCACCCGTCCTTTCGATCGTCCACAATCGCAAGGTGCCGAACTGTTCGAGCACGGCCAGTCGGTCGCCGGTCGGCGAAAAGGCGATACCGCGCGCGTCGTCGGTGAGCGCGATCTCGCCCTCAAATCCGAAACCATGATCGCTCGACTTGAAGAAATCGATGCGATGCCTGTTGCGTCCGGCGGCGAGGATCCGGCCGTCGGGAGAGAAGGCGAGGCATGACACGACGTCGTCATGACGCCCGAAGTGGTCGATGCGCGCGCGTGTCGCCGCGTCCCAAATCCGGATGGAACCGTCGCGGCTCCCGGCGACGACGTATCGCCCGTCCCACGTCGCGGTGAGCGAGGAAACCACGGCGTCGTCGGTGTCCAGATCGACCGTCGTGCCGGATTGGATCGTGTTCCAGAGACGGATCGACGCGAACGAACCGTGCGCCGCGATCCACTGGTCGTCGTGGAGCCAGACGACCGCCTTGAGCGGTCCGGCGGCGGGCGGTGAGACCATGAGACGATCTCCCGTCGCGAGGTCGTAGACGCTGACGGTCGTCGATTCGCCGCACACCGCCAACCGGTCCGCCGCCCGGCTGAACGCCATACCGCGGACGTCGGCGTGATCGGTTCGCAGCGTGGATTCAATCGAGCCCGCATGGGCGTCGAAAATCCGCACGACGCCGTTGTGACCTCCGACCGCGACGCGCCGGCCATCCGTCGCGACGGCCACGCAATACATGGTACCCTCGCCGTCGCCCCATGCACGGCCTTCCTCGCGGGTTCGATGGTCGAGGAACGCCCACGCGAGACTCGGCGAATCGTGCGCGCCGAGGTGCTCTTGCGCGGTTGCGAGCAGCGTTCGGCATTGGCGGATGTCGCCGTCGCGCCACGCGAGATTGGCGAGCTGCACGGCCGACGCGAAGGCGATGCGCGAAGCCGCCCGTTCGTGGAATTCGGCCCGCTCCGAAGCGGCTTGGGCGTCCTGTTGGCGTTCCCGCGCGAGGTCGGCCGCTCGCTCCGCCTCGATGCGCAATTGGTCCGAGTCCCGCTGAAGGCGCGTGGCGTTTTCCAACGACGCGTGGAGGTCGCCGGTCAGTTGGGTCAGCCGGCGGTTATTGACGGCGAGCAACGACGTGAACGTGACGACCGCGGTGAACAGCGCGGCCGCGAGTCCGGCGATCACCGGGCGGCGCCGCACCGCACGCCATGCGATCGCGGCGGCGCCGGGACGCCGCGCGCGTGGCGCCAGACCGTCGAGAAAACGACGCAGGTCGTCGGCCAGCTCGCGCGCGGCCGCGTATCGGCGAGCCGGCCCTTTTTCGAGGCACTTCAAACAGATCGTCTCGAGATCGCGCGGTACGATCGGACGAAGGCGACGGGGAGGCAAAGGTTGCCGATGGCGGACCGCGTCGAGCACCTCGACCGCCGTATCCCCGACGTACGGCGGGCGGCCGACGAGCAGTTCATAGAGAACCGCGCCGAGCGCATGGATATCGCATGCCGGTCCCACGTCGCGCGGCGCCGGACCGGCCTGCTCCGGCGCCATGTAGGCGGGCGTCCCCAGAGCCAGGCTCACCGATGCCGGGTCGTCTTCGAGCAGTTTCGCGAGCCCGAAATCGGTGAGCCTCGGGTGGAACGGCAACGCGTCCGGCGCGATCGGCGCGTCGGAGGAACACGGGCTCAGGATGATGTTGCCCGGCTTGACGTCGCGATGCAGCACACCCTTGTCGTGGCTGTACTGGATCGCGTCGGCAAGGCAGGCGATAAGCGACGCCGCGAGACGCGGCGGCACCGGACTCGTCCTCGCCTTGAGCCACTCGGCCAACGTCGGACCCGGGCAATACGCCTGCGCAATGTGGTCGCGGCCGCTCCCGATCACCATTTCGTGGACGGGAACGATATGGGGATGGTCGAGCTTGGCGGCCGCCCGCGCTTCGCGCAGCAACCGGGACTCCTGGCCTTGTCGAGCCGCGACATGGGGATGCGGCACCTTCAGGGCAATGAGCCGATGCAACACGGGATCCCGCGCGAGATAGACCGTGCCGAACCCGCCGACGCCCAGGATACGCTCGATTTCGAACCGACCGACGCGCTCCGGAGCGTCGGACCCCGCAGCGCGAGCCGCCGCGCGCGGCCAAGCGCGTTCCAGGAGCCTCAGGCAGTCGGCGAGCTTCTCGGAATCGGGGTCCGGCGAACGGAGATCGGCGCGCGCTCCCAAGTCGGCCGAAGCGGGTGACTGCCCCCTTCGTAGGCACTCGTCGAATGCCGCGAGCTCGACCGATTCCGAATCGGACGATTTCGCCGACGGGGTCGGTGAAGCCTCGAACGGGTTCACTTCGGTCGCTTCCTTGGCTCGACGACGTCGAGCTCGCTTTGCAGGCGTTCGATGGCCCGGCACCAAAGCTTTCGGGCGGCGTCTTCCGACCGATCGAGGAGTTTTCCGATGGCGGCGAACGATAGATTCTCGCGGTGGCGCAGCAAGACAATCTGTTGATGGATCTCGGAAAGGGTCCCGATCGCCGACCGCAGACGGTCCCATTCCTCGCCGGACAACACCTCGGCGCTCGGTGATTCGCACAGTGGGTCGACGACGTGGCTGTCGAGGGGCACCTCGTGCGCCACGTTGCGTTTCTCGGTGGCGAACGCGGTCGCGACGTTGGTCATGTGGTTGACGAGGATCCGGCGGAGCCAGCGGGCCAGTTCCTCGATCGATTCGCCGCGGAATTCGGCGAGCGACTCGAACCCGCGCAGAAGGGTTTCCTGGACGAGATCGGAGTTTCCGACCTTAGCCTGGAGTCGTTCGGGAAACTCGCCGACGGCGATCGCCAGCAGATAGGGTCGGAATTGTTCGAGCAACGGCCCCGCCCGATCGCTCGGCAGGTCCCGCAGTTCCCGGAGCAGGTCCCGGACGTCGATCGCATGGTCGTCCACGGCCTTCCGTATTCGCGATTCGGCTCCGTTCATCACCATGCGTCGAGCAACCGCGTTGCGCTCCAATCCGTGTGACCTTCGCCACTTATCGACCTTCAAGATAGACGCCGAAGCTGGCGATCGCAAGTCGACGGTGGAATCAGGTGAATGCCGCAGGGGGGGCTTGGGGGTACGATCCGCTCGGCAATCGCGTCCGGTCGGGCGCGAAATCTTGTCTTGTTCTCGTGCGGGGCTGTGCGCGGCGGCCGTCACTGCGGATCCGCGCCGAGCGGCGGGCGCCTAATGCGGGGCAGCGGCGCCACCGTGGATCGGCAGGGACCGATACCCCATTTCGAACCCACGAATCCAACGATCACTACCCAACGGACATGAGCCAACCGATGAACCAGCCATTGCGTCGTCGCGTTCGATCGTCCATTGCACTCTTGCGCGACGAGGCTCGCCGCCGTCGGAAGTGGCGCCGCGACCAGAACCGCGTCCCGCTCGGATTCGAGACGCTCGAGGATCGGCGCGTGCTGACGTCGTCGATCGATCTGTTGGCGGATATCTACCCCGGCACCAGTGCATCGAGTCCTGGGAACTCGATCGTGATCGGAAGTCACTGTTTCTTTGCCGCCGACGACGGTACGCATGGGCGCGAGTTGTGGAAGACCGACGGCACTCCAGCGGGAACCACATTGGTCAAGGATATCCATAGTATCTATGGCGGCCTAGGCGCGTCCTCGCCCCAACGGCTGACGAACGTCAACGGTTTACTCTATTTCGTTGCGGACGACGGGCTGAATGGAACCGAGTTGTGGAAGAGTGACGGAACGGCCTCCGGGACCGTACTCGTGAGGGACATCTACACGGGACCCAGTTCCTCGAATCCTCAATCGCTTACCAACGTCAATGGGGTGCTCTTCTTTGTCGCGAATAGTCCGGGGACCGGCGCGGAGCTATGGAAGAGCGACAGCGCCACCGGAGTAACCGCCCTCGTCAAAGATATTTTCGCTGGGTCGACGCCGTCATCGGCGACGAATCTGATCGCTGTTGGAAATACCTTGTTCTTTACGGCGACGGACGGGACCGGCGGCGTTGAGTTATGGAAGAGCGATGGTACGACCGCCGGTACGATCCTGGTCAAGGATATCCGCTCCGGCACGGCGAGCTCGTCACCTTCCGCGCTCACCTTGAACAACGGCATATTGTACTTCAGCGCCAATGACGGTGTCAGCGGAATGGAGCTTTGGACCAGCGATGGAACGCCGGCAGGGACCGTATTGGTGGCGGACATCTACGCCGGTTTTGCTGGAGCCGATCCCGCGAACGTCACAAGCATTGGCGGAATTCTCTACTTCACCGCCAAAACGGCCTCCTTCGGCGCTGAGCCATGGCGAAGTGACGGAACCGCGGGCGGCACGATGTTGATTAAGGACGTCCGACCGGGAGGCCTGGGGTCTGATTCCGCGGAGATGACCGAATACAACGGCGCGATATACTTCCGAGCGGATGATGGGGTGAACGGAACGGAGTTGTGGGTGACCGACGGCACCGCCGCCGGTACGACATTGCTGAAGGACATTTACGTCGGTGTTGGGAGTGGGTATCCGTGGCGGTTTGCGAGAATCAATGGCCTGCTCGCCTTTTCCGCGACAGGTTCGGCGACGGGTAACGAGATTTGGGTTACGGATGGCACGCCAGCCGGGACCCAGCTTGTCAAGGATATCAACTCGGGAGCGGCCAACGCATTCCCAAGTCCACTCGGCGTTCTCAATGGCAAACTGCTCTTCGCGGCGGACGACGGCCTAAACGGGGTCGAACTCTATCACAGCGACGGAACAGCCGGGGGCACATCGCTCCTGGCCGACGTCAATGCGATCCCCAAAGGATCGGCGCCAGCCTACTTCACCGACGTGGGAGGGACGTTGTTCTTCGTCGCGTCCGATCCCCTCCATGGGAGAGAACTGTGGAAATACGATGGCTCGCCGACCGGCCCGTCACTCGTCAAGGACATCTACCCAGGGGCCGCCAGTTCCTATGCGGAATCGCTTACGAAAGTCGGAGCATTGCTCTACTTCGTCGCGACGGACGGAACCAGCGGCTATGAGCTGTGGAGATCCGATGGTACCGCGGCCGGCACCACCTTGGTGATGGACATTGCATTCGGTGGTTCGAGTTCCGCTCCGGAGCAACTCGTCGCCGTGGACGGCACGTTGTACTTCACGGCAACCAACACGACGTACGGCCGGGAGCTATGGAAAAGCAACGGCACTTCGGCGGGCACGGTTCTGGTGAAGGACATTGTGTCGGGAAGCGGCAGCTCGTCCCCAACCGGCTTGACGAACGGTAGTGGGTGGCTGTTGTTCAGCGCGACGACCACCGTGAACGGCACGGAACTCTGGAAAAGCGACGGTACGGCGGCGGGAACAGCGATCGTACGCGACATCGTATCCGGTTCGGCCGGGTCGAGCCCGTCGGGCATGACGAGTTTCAACGGCCTTGTCTACTTCTCGGCCGATGACGCGGTGAACGGATCCGAATTGTGGAAATCCGACGGTACGTTCGACGGCACGCAACTCGTCGCGAACATCTACCCCGGCTCCACCGGATCCTATCCGTCCAAGGGGGTCGTATTTGGGAACCGGCTGTACTTTGTCCCCGCGCAGTCCGGCGCGGGAAAGGAGTTGTGGAGAACGGACGGTACGGCGATCGGCACGGAGCTCGTGAAAGACATTCAGCCCGGCGTTGGAAGCTCGGAACCCGCAATCCTCGGGGAATTCGACGGTGCGCTCTATTTCACGGCCATTAGCGGCACGATTGGCAGGGAGTTGTGGCGTACGAGCGGCACGTCGATCGGCACGGTGCTCGTCAAGGACGTGAATCCCGGCGCGGGAAGCATGCTCGAAGCGGGTTCAATAGCTCCCCAGTTCGCCGTGGTCGGCGATCAGTTCTTCTTCTCCGCGACCGACGGCGCGCACGGCTATGAGCTCTGGCGTTCCGATGGCACAGCGCTCGGTACGAATCTCGTCGCCGATCTCGCCACGGGCCCGTCGAATGCGTATCCGCAGTTTCTCGCGTCCTGGAACGACAAACTCGTCTTCTACGCCTTCCACAGCACCTATGGCGCCGAGGCGTTCATTTACTCGGACACCGGCAACAACGCTCCGACGGACGTGTTCCTGAGCGGCGCAACGGTTGCGGAAAACAGCGCGAGCGGTACGCCAGTCGGCGAGCTGTCGGTCGAGGACCCGGACATCGGCGATAGTCATACCCTTACGCTGGTGAACGACGCGGGTGGCCGGTTCCAGATCGTGGGCCATCAGTTGCAGGCGCGAGGAGCCATTGACTTCGAGTCGACGCCGGCCCTCTCGATCATTGTGCGCGCCGTGGACTCCCAAGGACTGTCTCTTGACAAGGCGTTTTCGGTGTCGGTTACGGACCGCAACGAGACTCCGACGGCGATCACCTTGAGCAACGACACCATCGCGGAGAATTGGCTGGGTCAGGTGGGCGTGATCTCCGGTATCGATCCGGATGCGGGCGATGGACTTACATTCTCGCTGATCAACGATGCCGGCGGCTACTTCCGGATCGCCGGGGATCAATTGCATGTGGACCATAGCGCGGACTACGAATCGGCGTCGGAATACGTGATTGTCATCCGAGGAACGGATTCGGGTGGATTGTACTTGGATCGCGAGATGATGATCCACATTACGGACGCCCCCGAACGGCCCGGGGACATCCGTCTGCGCGGGTCGTCGGTATTCGAAAACAGCAGTGTCGGAACCTACGTCGGCGAATTGAGCGCATCGGATCCGGATGCGGGCGATGAAGTGCAGTTCTCACTGTTGGACGACGCCAATGGACGGCTTTACCTATCCGGCACGAAGATGCGCGTCGCCGGGAACATCGACTACGAGTCAACGTCAACCCTTTCAATCATCGTGCGCGCCACCGATCGTACGAACCTCTTTACGGATGCGTCGTTTGTGGTTTCCGTGCTCGATCTGAATGAATCGCCGATCGGTGCGGTTCAATTGGTAAAGGACATCGAGCCCAATGGTGGAGCGTCCTTCTCCCGCAACTTCAAGGCCATCGGCGATGTGGTGTACTTCACCGCCACGACCGAGGCTCAGGGCACGGAGATGCTCTGGCGAACGGACGGCACGCTCACTGGGACGGCGCGTGTCCAATCGATGGCGTCGGCTAGCCTGGCGAGTTTTCCCAGAGAGCTCACCGATCGGAACGGCGTCCTGTCCTTCGTGACAGGCAATACCCACCAAACACTCTGGACGAGCGACGGATCGGAGGATGGCACGATCGCACTGCTCAACGGGAGTGTGGATCAGTACTTCGGTCATCTCGCCGTGATGGATGACAGTCTGTACTTCACCGTTCATGATCCCGCTCTGGGCTCGGCCCTTTGGAAATCGGATGGAACCTCGCTCGGAACGTCCCCGGTCGTCGCGCTCGGCGGCCAGCCGATGGGAGCGTGCGTCCCGGCAAACGGGAAGCTCGTCTTCGTCGTCCGATTGGAGAATGGACGCAGCCAACTCTGGGCTAGCGATGGTACGGCCGCGGGGACCGGATTGATCACGGAAATCAACCCGACGGGAAACGCGGATCCTCGAGACCTGACGCTTGCGGGAAACCGAGTCTATTTCACAGCGGACGACGGCATCCACGGAAGGGAATTGTGGAAGACCGACGGCAGCGCGGCCGGTACCGAGTTGGTCATGGACGTCCTTCCCGGCAACGGTTCGGCATACCCCATCGAGATGACGGTGTCGGGTGGGATGGTTTATTTCACAGCGGACGACGGTGCCCACGGAAGGGAATTGTGGAAGACGGACGGTTCGGCGCTCGGCACCGTACTCGTCAAGGATCTTGTGCCCGGAATGGCGCCCAGTGGAGGAACCGAATTAACGGACGTTGACGGGATCGTGTATTTCAGCAGCTACAGCTCGACCCATGGTTGGGAACTATGGAAATCGGACGGAACGGCCGACGGAACGCAGATGGTGAGCGACATCAATCCGGGCGCGGCGAGTTCGGTGCCAAGCGGGCTTGTTCGCGGTGGTGAAACGCTCTTCTTCTTCGCCAATAACGGGGCCGGCGGCAAGGAGCTTTGGGCGACGGACGGCACCGATGCGACGACGAGGCTTGTCAAGGAAATCGGCCCTGGAGCAAAGGACGCTGTCCCTCAGGGCGCGACATCGGGAATCGTTACACTTGGGAACCAGATCCTGTTCAACGCGGATGACCGCGTTCATGGGTTGGAACTTTGGATTAGCGATGGAACGGAATCCAATACCCACATGGTCAAGGATATTGAGACGACCGCGCGAGGGTCCTTTCCGTGGATGTTAACGGATGTAGACGGACAACTCTTCTTTAACGCGTCATCGGAGATATACGCATCCACCCTGTTCCAAAGCGACGGCACCACGACTGGAACCACCGCGCTCATCAGCGGTGCCATCGTCCAACCACGAGAAGTCATTGCAATCAATGGCGCCGTTTGCTATTTCACCGACGGGTCGCGCCTCTGGAAATCCGATGGCACGTCCGCCGGTACGAGCATCCTATTCTGGCAATTCGCATCCTTCAGCGTCGGGGGCCTCACGAACCTCCAAGGGTCGCTAGTCTTTTCGGCAACGGATTTCGGGAGCGGCATGGGAGGCCTTTGGACGACCGACGGCACGATGGAGGGAACGAGGCCCATCAAGACGATTGCCCCCGGCGGCAACAGCTCACCGCTGTCGCATCTCGTGACGATTGACGATCAACTCTACTTCGTGACCGACGACGGGGTTCATGGCGCGGAACTCTGGCGGAGCGATGGCACGGCGGATGGGACCGAACTTGTCGCCGATATTCGCCCGGGCGCCGGCGGCTCGGCACCACGCAATTTGACGAATATTGAGGGACAACTTTACTTCGTCGCCAACGATGGGGTGCACGGCGACGAGCTTTGGAAGAGCAATGGAACGTCGGTCGGGACGACGATGGTCGCCGATCTCGCGCCCGGCAGCGCGGGTTCGGCGCCTGATGATCTGACGGCCATTCCTGGCTGGCTCCTGTTCACGTGCAATGACGGCAGCCATGGTCGCGAATTGTGGGTGTCGAACGGAACGACCGGGGGAACGTCGCTGGTTCTGGATGTCCTGCCTGGCAATTCGAGTGGAATCTACGAGGGTGGCGGCGAGTCCGATCGGTTCGTGAGCCTCGCCGGGATCGTGTACTTTTCGGCGAGTCCGATGTACTCCAGTTCACCGGGCCAGGAATTGTGGCGAAGTGACGGCACGACCGTCGGAACCTACCAAGTGAAGGACTTGAGGCCCAGTTCGGGGTCCTTCCCCAGGAACTTGACGGTTGTCCATGACACGCTCTACCTCACCGCAAGCACAGACGTCGGCGGTCGAGTCGTATGGAGAAGCAACGGCACTTCCGACGGAACGGTTCGCGTGCGAGGCATGGATGACGACGCATGGGCGGATAACCTCACGAACGTGCGAGGTCGCTTGTTTCTGACCGTCGATGATCACGTGCATGGCGAGGAACTGTGGGTCTCGATGGGCGACAGCGATGGGTTGCCCGACGATCTCGAATCAGGCGCGCCGAACAACGGTGACGGAAACCTCGATGGAATCGCCGACTCGATCCAGGAAAACGTCGCGTCCCTCCCCAATGCGGCCGACGGCCGTTACGTTACGTTGGCGGGAGACCCCGATGTCCTTTTCGGCGACGTCGTCGCGGCAACAAATCCCTCGTCGGAGAACACTCCACCAGGCATCGACTTTCCCGTAGGGTTTCTTGAATTCACGGTCGCCGGAATCGCCAACGGCGCCGCGACGGCCGTGACGCTCCTATTGCCTCCGGATACCGTCGCGCAATCGTATTACAAGTATGGTCCGACTCCGGACGATGGGACACCTCATTGGTATGAGTTCCTCTACGATGCGGATACGGGAACCGGAGCCGTCATTACCGGCAATCAGGTCGTGATTCATTTCGTGGATGGCGCGCGGGGCGATGATGATCTGTCCGAAAACGGCCTTGTCGTCGATCCCGGCGCTCCCATCATCTTCACGAACCAGCCTCCAACGGCGCGCATCGCGGCACCCGGCGACTTGGCCGAGGGAGGGCTGATTCAGCTCGACGCCGGCGCGACAACCGATCCGGATCTGCCGAACGACGTCCTCGTGTATGAATGGGACTATGACAGCGATGGGGCGTACGATGACGCATCGGGGGTCAACCCGATCTTCTCCGCCACCGGTATCGATGGATACGCCTTGATTGGCATTGGACTGCGAGTGACCGATGCGATGGGCGAGGTCGATTTCGCCCAAACACAGATCGCGATTCAGAACGCCCGCCCGACGGCGAACGCCGATACGGGGAGCGTGACAGAGAACGGCGCGACGATCTCGATCAACGTTCTGGCGAATGACACCGATCCGGCGGGCGCGGCTGATCCGCTCTCGATCACCGGCGTGAACACCTCGGGAACGCTGGGCTCGGTCGGGTTTACGGCGAGCCAAGTCACGTACGACCCGAACGGCCAGTTCGAATCGCTCGCACTCGGCGAAACGGCGACCGATACGTTCGCGTATTCGATCTCCGATGGAGACGGCGGTACGGCGACGGGCATCGTCACGGTGACGATCACCGGCGAAAACGACGGGCCGAGCGTGAGCGTACTGAATGGTTCGGTGACGGTGCCCGAGGGAACTTCGGCGTTGAACTCGGGCGGTTTCGCGGACATGGACGCGAGCGACACGGTGACGATCACGGCGTCGATCGGCGCGATTACGCAGGACGCCGGTTCGAGCGGAAGCTGGAGCTGGTCGTTCGCGACGACCGATGGCCCGACCGAAAGCCAACAGGTCACGATCACGGCGACCGATAGCCAAGGCGCGTCGAGTTCCGTGGCCTTCGATCTGGTCGTGAAAAATGTCGCGCCGCGAATCTCAGGTTTCTCGAGTAGCGCTGTGCCTTGCTCGGGTATTATCGAGAACCAGACCGTTACGGTTTCCTTGGTGTTCGTTGATCCCGGCATGGGTGACACGCACACGACGGTGATTGACTGGGGCGATGGAACGACGACCACCGTCTCAATCGCGGCGGGCGTACGGACGATTGCCTCGAATCACGCTTACGCGGTCGGTGGTGTTTACGGCATCGCCGTCTCGCTGACGGACGACGACGGCGGTTTGGCGTCCGCCATGACATCGGCGACGATTGTCGGCGTGGGAATCGTCGATCGAGTGCTCTACGTGGTCGGGACGAGCGGCGCCGATCGGGTACATCTCAATGGTTTTTCGCATACCAACGTACGCGTGCATGCGGACTTCCTGCCGAAGGGACCGCGCCGCGACTATTCGCAGACGAATTTCGACCGTGTTGTCATTTATCTATGCGGTGGCAACGACACTCTCACGACGGCGGGAAATGTGAGTGTTCCGACGTACGCGCACGGCGGATCCGGCAACGACGACATCCACTTCGCCGGAGGCCCTGCGATCGTGGTTGGCGGCGCGGGGGACGATCGTCTGGCCGGAGGCCTTGGAGGAAATATCCTCATCGGGGGCGCCGGAGCGGACACGCTGCGGGCGGGCAACAGGGGCGACGTGATGGTGGACGCGTCCACGCAGCTCGATTCGGACGTCGACGCGCTGTTCGCCTTGCTGGGAACCTGGAACTCCTGTGCGACGATGGACGATCGGGTGAACGCAGTGGTTTCCGCCTTGGAAATCGACGAATCCAATGACGGCGTGGATCAGTTGTTCGGGGGCGCGGGCAACGACTTGATCTTCGCGGACCTGGACGACGTGCTTCGCGGAAACAAGAAGCGGTATCGCGTCGTGCGGCACTAGTGCGTTGTCGCGAGGGGGGAACTGGGGGTTCGAGAAACCGGTCGCCGGGCGTCGGCCCGCGGCGGAACCGGGGCAAGGACGCTTGCCCCATAATCCGTTCCGGGTACAAATAAGGCCGGTCCGCTCATCGAATACCGGGAAGGCGATCGGCGAGCCTGGGCGGTGCCATGCGCCCGGTTGGCCGCGCATTCGGCCCGACCCCCACTTTCTCCGAGGAGTTCCGACATGGGTTCCAACGCCGCGCTGATCATTCTGGGCGGTATCGCCCTGTTCGCCGTTCTGATCGCCTTCTATTGCATCGCCGTCTACAACGGACTCGTCTCGCTGCGCAATCGGTACGAGAACGCGTTTTCCCAGATCGACGTGCAGCTCAAACGGCGATACGACCTGATCCCGAACCTGGTCGAAACGGCGAAAGGGTACCTGAAACACGAACGGGAAACGCTCGAAGCCGTCATCGCGGCGCGCAACGCGGCCTACAAGGCCGAACAGGTCGCCGCCCAGAATCCCGGCGATCCCAATGCGATGCGGGGACTCGCGTCGGCCGAAGGCGCGCTCGGCGGCGCGCTGAGCCGGCTGATGGTCGTGGCCGAAGCTTACCCCGACCTCAAGGCCAATCAGAACATGATGATGCTCCAGGAAGAGCTCACGTCGACGGAGAACAAGGTCGCGTTCGCTCGGCAAGGATACAACGACTCGGTGACGAAGTACAACACGAGCCGCGAGACCTTTCCCGCCGTGCTCTTCGCGGGCGCGCTCGGATTCCGCGAAGCCCAATTGTTCGAGGTCGAAAGCGAAAAGGAGCGTCAGGCGCCCCAGGTGAAGTTCTAGGAGCGTCCGCATGGACTTCTTCGCGAGCCAGGACCATGCGCGTCGGCAGTCGCGGAAACTGCTGGTCCTTTTCGTCGTCGCGATCGTCGCGATGACGGCGGTCCTCTACGCCGTCGCACTCGCCGCGCTCGGAATGTCCTCGCAACGGCCGACCGGCGCGTCGTTGTGGCGTCCGGACTTGCTTGCCGGCGTCGCGATCGGCGTATCGTCGATCATCCTGATCGGCAGCCTTTACAAGACATTCGAGTTGCGGGCGGGCGGTGACCGGATCGCCCAGTTGCTCGGCGGACGCCGGATCCTCGCCAATTCGACCGACGTCGCCGAACGCCGCCTGCTCAACATCGTCGAGGAAATGGCCCTGGCGTCTGGCATTCCGGCTCCGCCCGTCTATGTGCTCGACGAGGAGCGGGGCATCAACGCGTTCGCGGCGGGACACACGCCGAGCGACGCGGTGATCGGCGTCAATCGAGGCACGCTCGACAATCTCAACCGTGACGAGCTGCAAGGCGTCATCGCGCACGAATTCAGCCACGTCCTGAACGGCGACATGCGGCTGAACTTGCGGCTGATCGGCCTCTTGCACGGCATCCTGCTCATCTCGCTGATCGGCTATTACATCATGCGGAGCGTCGGGAGCAGCGGCCGGAGTTCCTCGAGAAGCCGCGGGAAGGACAGCAAGAACGCGGGAGCCCAGATCTTCCTGATCGGTCTGGCGATGTGGGCCATCGGTTCGATCGGATTGCTCGCCGCGCGCCTGATCAAGTCAGCCATTTCGCGCCAGCGCGAATACCTCGCCGACGCGTCGGCCGTGCAATTCACGCGCAATCCCGAAGGCATCGGGGGAGCGCTCAAGAAGATCGGCGGCCTGTCGATCGGATCCCGCGTGATGCACGCGGAAGCGGAAACGGCGAGCCACATGTTTTTCGCATCGTCGTTCCGTTCGCACTTCGGCGGTTGGTTGGCCACCCATCCGCCGCTCGTCGTGCGCATCCAGCGTATCGACCCGCGGTTCGACGGCGTCTTTCCGAAGGTCGAACCGCGGGCGCCGGTCGAGGAACGGGCGGCTCCGAAAGGCCGCGCGACGCGGGGTCCGTTCGAAATACTCCCCGAGAAGATCACGAAACGGGTCAAGCTCGACGCGCTGTTCGCCATGCAGGCGATCGGTTCGGTGGGACCCGATGCGATCGCCAACGTCGGCCGGATCGTCACATCGATTCCGGACCGGGTGCGCGATGCGGCCGAGGATCCCTTCGACGCGCGGGTCGTCGCGATGGCCTTGCTTCTCGAGGCCGACGACGCCGTTCGCGCGCGGCAATTGGAGCTCGTGCGAACGATCGAAGGGCGGGCCACGCTCGATTCGCTCCTCGGCATCGTTCCCGAGGTCGCGAAGTGCCCCGTCGAGGCCCGTCTTCCGCTCATGGAGAAACTCCAATCGGCGCTCCGGGAGCTGTCGGACGATCAATACCAACGATTCCGCAAGACGGTGCTCGCACTGGTCGGCGCCGACGATCGGATTTCGTTTTTCGAGTTCATCCTGCAGCGCATGCTGCTCACGCACCTCGATCGCGCGTTCACGAACGCGAAGCCGCCCCGCGCCCGGTACCTGACGGTGACGTCGGTGACCGGCCCGGCCACGGCGCTGATTTCCATTCTGGCGCACGTGTCGCACGACGACGAGGCGGACGCGCTCCGAGCCTACCAGTCGGGCGCCGCCTCGCTCGGCCTCAAGGCCATTCCGCCGATTCTTTCGAAGTCGGAATGCACCACCCTCGCGCTCGATGAAACGCTCGTCCAGCTCGAACAGAGCGGTCCGATGGTCAAGAAGCGCGTGCTCGCCGGTTTGTTCGGCGCGGCGGCGAGCGACGCGTCGATCTCGTACACCGAGGCCGAATTGCTGCGGGTCGTCGCGGATGCGCTCGATTGCCCGATGCCGCCGCTGACGGCGGGACCTGTCGGGAACGGCTGACGTCGCTCGCCTCTCCGAGGCGAGTTCCCTCACCCAAAACCGTGTCGAGGCGCAACACGCCCCGGAGGGGCGTGCGACATTAGTCGCCTTCGCCCAGGTCGTCGCCCAATGCGGATTGAATGAGCTCGATTTCGGCGGCCTCATGGTCGCGGAACCGTTCGTCGAACGCGATGAACGCGGATTGCACCGTCACCATCCGGTCGGCGCCGTCGGATTCGACGAGCCGGCTTTCGGCGAGATCGGCGAGCTGCGCGAGATCGACGTAGAGCACGGCGTGCTCGTCGCGCAGCCGCTCGCACCGGCGTACCAGCCGGGGCGCCGCCCGCACCGGCTCCTCGAAGTACCCGTACGCTTCCTCGAGCGAGAAATGGAAGGCAAGCCGGTCGCACAGTTCGCGAAGCCGCTCGGCGAATTCGTTCGCCCGCCGACGGCCATGGATCGGCGTCTCGCTCAGGCGACGGCAGTCGGCCAAGACGGCCCAAAGCTCCCGGTGCGCCTCCTTGATCTCCTGGAGGAACGCCGGATTGACGGTTATGGTCCTCGTCAGCGTGTCGATCGTCGGCATCGGTTCTCCTCCCGCATGGCGTTCGACGAAACGCGGCCCTATCCGGCGACCGATCGTCGAGATCGTCGATCGAGGGACGAACCGGTGTAGACCGCGATCCGGTCCCTGACCTTTCTCAACATGCGCCCAAAACGATAACGCGTGGCCGGCGTCGTGATCCGAAGCGACTCGGCAATCTCGTCGAACGCGCACCCGTCGAAGACCCGCATCCGGAAAATGCGGCAATCCAACGGCGATTCCCTTGACGCCATGTCGTCGAGGATGGTTTCGACGAGCAGCATTTGCCAGGGATCGACCGCGCGTCGCGCATTCGATTGAACGGCGCTCGCATCGGCGACTTCCGTGGGCGCGAGCGGAATCCTGGAACGCTTCCGCAAGACATCAGCCGTCTTGGTCTGAACGAGCCGATAAAGCCACGCGCGCAAACCGGGCCGTTCCTTCGGATGCCGGAAATGGACGAGATGCCGGGCGACCGACATCCACACCTCCTGCGCGCAATCCTCGATGTCCGTCTCACGCAGCAATACGCCTCGCGCGGCAACCGCTCGCCGGATCAATTCGTTGTAGACCCGATAGAATTCGCTCCACGCCGCGACAAGGAACGAATCAGGTACTTGCGCGGTGAGCACAATACGGAGATACGCCTGTGTCTTATTCAAGAGCGACAGGTTTGTATCATCGTCATCCGTCTCGCGATCGTGATTGGTCGATCTTCCGAACATGGAACGAGGGCAGCGAGAATCGGAGGGGAGAAACCGAAAACCTCCAAGAGGGCACCGTCCATCGTATCCCACGCCCAGCGCGAACACAACGGACGGGACGCAGCGGATCGCGGTCCGACTTTGGGCGATGGTCGCCAACGTCGTGGTTCGCCCGCGAACCACTCGAACGGCGCACGGTCTGGATGGTGGGGAAGTTGATCGCCGAGCGATCAACGACACTGTCGTGGTTCGCTCCGCGAACCACTCGAACGGCGCGCCGTTTGGATGCCGGGACGGGCGGATGGGCGCGATCGGGAGCGTTGGGACCGGACACGTCGGGAGCGGGTGATTGCCCAGTTTGCCGTGTCGGGGCGGTCGTTGTTCGGTCTTCGGACAGGCGCGCGGAAAACGGACAGGGCTGCGAATCTTTGTCAAGAATTTGGTCTGAGTACTTCTTGCGATCCAGGAACTTCTGATTGGAGGAGCACGTCCGAGTTTTGCAACATCCTTGTCGCCCTCAGCGGGGTCTCATCATGGCGGCAAACCTCGAACATGAGAGAAGGCACCTTCAGGCATGGCGACCGTCAACTTTGGCCCCCAGTCGCATCCCGCGACGGCGATCCCCCCCGAGTCGTTGTCCGCGCTGACCAACAAGCCGGCCTCCACCGAGGCGGCCGAGGCGCCGAATGGTCGAGGATTGCATCGGATCCAAACGGTTCGCATGCAACAGGGCGTGTCGCTGCGCACCGTCGCGCGCAATACGGGCTTGGACACTCGGACCCTTCGCGATCAAGAGGACGAGCGGACCGATATCCGGCTCAGCGATCTCTACCGCTGGCAGGAAGTGCTCGACGTTCCCGTATCCGAACTGCTCGTCGAGACCGACTCGCCGCTCTCCACGCCCGTTCTCGAACGGGCTCGATTGGTTCGCATCATGAAGACGGCCGCCGCGATGCGCGAGCAGGCTTCGACCGTCGGCATGCGCCGCATGGCCGATACGCTCATCCAACAGCTCACGGAGATCATGCCCGAGCTGAAGGACGTGTCGGCGTGGCATACGTACGGCCAGCGTCGGAGTCTCGATGAATTCGGGCGCATCGTGGAACGCCGCGTCTCGGACGACGTACTGAATTCCCGGCACGATGAATGAACGGCGAGGGTCGGCCGCGCGGTCTCATGAAGGCGGCTCATCCGGCTCGGGCCGGCCGTCGGCGGCGAGCGCGGCGAGATAGTCGTTCCAGTCGTTCACGTTTCTGAGCGATTCGAGATTCGGGTCGACATCGCGCAGTTGTTCGGCCGGGACGCGGCGCGTGTCGACCGCGTCCAACAGGTGCGTCGGACGAAGACGCTGTTCGGCGAGCAAGCGGACCGCCGTCTCGGCGACCGACCGGCGATAGACGGCGGCGAGCGGATGGACAAAAGTGCCGTCCTCGGCCGCCGCCGCGTCGTGTTCCCCCAGCAAGTCGATCATGCGGAGCACGAACGCGGCGCGAAGAAGGGGGATGTCGCACGCGGTCGCGTACGCTCCAGCCACGGAATCGTTGAGCGATTCGAGGCCGGCCACGAGTCCTTCGAGCGGACCGCGGCCGCCGACGGGATCGCGGGCCACCATGATATGCGAGGGCAGCGTGGGGAGTTCCTGCTCGGGGGCCGCGACCACCACGATCGGTTGAACCACTTCGGAGAGGATCCTGACGACGCGTTGGAGCATGCGTTCCGGTCCGAACGGCAGCCACGCCTTGGACCAACCCATCCGCGAGCTGCGGCCTCCGCACAGCACGATGCCGCCGATGCGAGGGACCGTGTTCATTCGGGACACCCCGCGCGCTTGGGTTCGGAATTCATGATGGACCACTATCCGTCAATCGGGCCGCAGGTCGAACGCGCGTAGCTGTGCGCGCGTCGCGTCCTCACGGAGCAGAGCGATAAAATCCCGCACGGGGGGCCGATCGAGTCGCGCTCGAGGCACGATGAAATCGTACCGTTCCTCGGCGATCGGAACGAAGCCCAGGCCTCGGCGCCGCGCGGCGCCCTCGATGGCGACGCCCCAGTCCGCCCGTTGTTGGTCCACGGAGGCGGCGACCGCGTTATGGCTCCGCGACCCGATCGCATACCCGTTCGGCCGGGCGCCGGCGAGCAGTCGATCGATGAGGATCCTCGTTCCGCTGCCCGCATTGCGGTTCACCATGACGCACGCCGGATCCGTCTTCGCGCGTTCCATCGCCTGCTCGACCGTCCGGCCCTCGAACCGCGCGTCCCCCGGCCGGAACACGATGCCTTGAACGCGCCCGTAACCGGGGATGCATTCGAGACCCTCGGCAAGGAACGGCACGTTGTACGATCCCGATTCGGCGTCGAACAGGTGGATCGCCGCCAGATCGCATTCGCCGCGCCGGACGGCGTCGAGCCCTCCCATGGACCCGACGTTGAGCAGTTTCGTTCGCCACCCGCGTCCCTGGAGCGCGCCGAGGAGCCAATCCAAACCGAGGCAATGGCTGCCGATCACGACCAGATCGGCCGGAACGAGCCCGCATCCGAGCAATTGGACGTCGACCTGTTCACCCGCGTCGACGATCTCGACCTGCCGCGCGATCGTCACGAATCCATCGGCGCGGCCGAACGCCGTAACGGAGCCGGAACCTTTGCCCATCGGATAGGCCGCCCATCGGGGATGCGCGTCCTTCCCGCCGGTCGTATCCCTTTTCGCGGAACACGAATCACCGCGCGATCGTTCGATCAGGCCGACCAGCACGTATTCGGTGCGGCCTATCTCCGAGTTGATCTTGGCGGCCAGCCTCGCGCGGACCGTTTCGCGCATGGCGGGTCCGAGACCCGCCATGCGGCGGAGCGCGGGGGCGACGAATTCATGGAACGTGAAGATCGCCGATGTCGGGAAACCGGGAAGCACGACGACCGGTTTCCCCCGACTGACGGCGAGGCAGATCGGTTTTCCCGGCTTGAGCGCGACGCCGTGCGCGACGATCCCCGGATCGCGGAACCGGCCCGCGACCCGATACGACACATCGCCGTCACTCTTGCTCGTTCCGCCCGACAGGAGCACGGCGTCATGATCGTCGAGCGCCTGGTCGACGGCGGCGGCGAGTTCATCGAAGCGATCGGGCCGTATCCCCAGTTCACTCGGTTCGCAGCCGACCTCGCGCACCGCATCGGCGAGAACGCGTTGATTCGAGTCGTAGATCAGACCGGGGCGGATGGGCGCACCCGGCTCGACGAGTTCGTCGCCTGTCGACAGGATGGCGACGCGCGGAGTCCGGAAGACCCAAACATGCGCGATGCCGACCGCCGCCGCGACGCCGGTCTCCCGGCTTGTGAGCCGTTCTCCGCGGCGCAGCACGACTTCATCGGCCGCGATGTCGGTGCCCGTGTACGTGATCCCGAATCCGGGAGGAACCGCTCGGCGGACGGCGAGCCGATCGGCCACCGCGTCGCTGAACTCGACCATCAACACGGCATCCGCGCCGCGGGGGATCATCGCGCCCGTCGCGACCGGGATCGACTCCCCGACGCCTACGGCGCGCGTCGGCGCGATTCCCGGCGTCAACGGGGGTCCGACGAGCCGCACCCCACGCGGATGTTCCTCGTCGGCGTCCACGGTATCCGCCGCCCGCAGCGCGAAGCCGTCGAAGTTCGAACGGTCGAACATGGGAACGTCGACCGGAGATCGGATATCGCGGGAGAGGACACGGCCGAGCGCGGCGTCGAGCGGAACGAGGATTTCGCCGAGCGGGCCGTGGGGAACGGCGGCATCGAAGCGCCGCCGCGCCTCGTCACGGTCGATGACGTCGAGGAACTGTTCCTGCCGATTCATGGGGCCGCGGCCCGATCGCAATCCCCCGCGCAAGGCTCGTCATAGAGATGGACCTCGACGATCGCGCTTTCGGGATACCCTTCGCTGTCCGCCGGCACGACCACGAAACCGTCGGCGCGGCTGGTCGAACTGAGCACGGCGGCGCCCGCGATCGCGATCGGTTCGACTTCCCCGTCCTCGAACCGCACGCGCGCGTAGTCCACGCGCCCGACCTGGGACACGAGTTTTCGGCGCAGTGGCGCTCGGACGCTTCGGTACGGCCACGCGGCGCCGCGTCCGGCGAGCAGCCGGATCGCGCGGCCCGCGAAGAAATCGTACGCGCACAGGCAGCTCACCGGATTGCCCGGCAAGAGGAAGACGAACCGATGGTCGAGCCGGCCCATTCCGGCCGGGCTGCTCGGACGCATCGCCACACCGTGGATAGCGAGCGTTCCGTACTGGGCGAGGATGGCCGGAGCGTGGTCCTCCTTTCCAACGCTCGAACCTCCGGAGACGAGAATGACGTCCGCGTCGTCGCGCATGTTCTCGAGAATCGACTCACGATTATCGCGGACGATGCCCGGCTGTCTCGGGATGCCTCCGTCGCGCGTCACGAGGGCTTCGAGCATGGGGCTGTTCGCGTCGACGATCTGGTGGCCTCGCGGCCGTTCGCCCGCGGGGAGCAGCTCATCGCCGGTGACCACGATTCGGACTTTGGGCCGCCGCACGACGGACACGCAGCCCGCCCCGATCGACGCGAGGACACCGACATCCTGGGGACGCAGGCGGCGTGCCGCCGCGAAAAGCCGTGTGTCGACGGCGATATCCTCACCGCGCCGTCCAATATTCTTGCCGGGCGGAAGTTCGTCGATCGCGAGCATCCGATCCCCATCGCGCTCGGTCTTCTCGAACGGCAGCACGGCGTCCGCCCCCTCGGGCACGGGCGCTCCGGTCATGACACGGATCGCCCGGCCCGGAGTAACGATCAGCGGCGTCGATCGGCCGGGCAGAACTTCCCCGATGACCTCGAACGGGACGCGGTGGTATGACGACGCGCCTTCGCAGTCGGACGCTCGAACCGCGTACCCATCCATCATGGCGCGATCGAAAAGGGGCACGTCGACGTCGCTTCGCACGTCGGCGGCGAGCACACGGCCCGACGCGGACCGCGCGTCCACCCATTCCGCATCCAAGGGCAAGACGTTTTCCGCGATCCACGCCCATGCCGCGTCGACCGATGCGCGCTCGGCGAAACCGCGCATCCGCACGTCCCGGGTAAAGGTCGAAGTAGGCCGTGGATCGGGCATGGCACTTGGGCGAGTCGGATGACCGTTCCGTAAGCGATCCCTTTCCTTGTATCGCTTTTCGACGTGCGTCGCCAGAGCGCCGGACGACTCATCCCATCGCGTCGACCATCACCGTTGTCGACAGCGATCGGCGCTCGATCGAGCCGTCTCCGATTCCCTGGAGCGAGTGCACGGCGCCCAGAAGATCGCTGATCAGCTCCTGCAGCCGCGATGCCCCGCCGATCACGCATGGGACGGAGGTCCGCGATTCGTCGCGAAGCGAGTTGCGGATCCTCGCCGCTTCCGAGACGATCGCGTCCGCCGTGCGGTCCATCGCGAACTCGACCGCGCTCGGCGAACCCGGCGCGTCGCGATCCGATCCCCCCGACTCCGGAGGACTCGGGGAGGCGTGCCCGGCCGACATGAGCGTGTTGATGCACCATCGGAGAATGACGCCCCGACTGATGACGCCGACCGGCCGGCGATCGCGGACAATCACGACGCTCCGCAGCGAGACGCGGCCGAGGAACTCGTAGATGGTCAGAAGGGGAGTCAACTCGTCGTACCACACCACGTTGCTCGACATGACGTCCCGCACCGTCCGACCGGAACCGTGATCGGCGAGCAGTGCCTCGAGCACGCCCTTCTCGGAAAGCGTTCCGACCAGGTTCGACGCATCGTCCACGACCGGCGCCGAGCTCATGCGCAGATTCAAGAGGTACTCGGCCGCGTTTCCGATCGGCGAGTCGGCCGACAGTCCGGCGACGACCGGCGTCATCGCGTCGCGGGCGAGGACGTTCTTCATCAGGCGGGTAGGCGTGGAGGCGGGGCTTCGGATTTCGAGGCCGAACAGGCCCTGATAACCGAGAACCCGATTGCGCCCCGCTTGCTTGGCGACGAGCATCGCCTGGTCCGCCATGTCGACCAGACGATCGGGAGCGGGTGTGTCGTCCATCCGTTGCGCGATCCCGAAGCTTGCCGTGAACGGCACGTGCTCATTGGTGAACGACGCGGAGGATTCCTCGAGCGACGCGCGGGCCCGTTCGGCCCACTGCACGGCCTGGGCCTCGGTGGCTTCGGCGAGCAGCACGCAGAATTCATCGCCACCGAATCGACTCACCACATCGCTCGATCGCGTATTCCGCATCAACCACGAAGCCGTGCCGCGAATCGCGCGGTCGCCGACCAGGTGGCCATGTTCGTCGTTGATCCGCTTGAAATGGTCGATGTCCAGGATGACGCACGAGACGGGTGAACCGTATCGGGTCGCTCGCTTCCATTCCTGCCGGAAACTGTCGAAGAAGGCGCGTTGGGTGAGCAGGCCGGTGAGCGAATCGCGCCGAGCCGATTCGTTCAGGCGTGTTTCGAGGTCCAGGACCCGCGTTCCCGACCGCATTCGGGCGAGCAGTTCGTTGCGGTCGACGGGTTTCTTGAGGAAGTCGTCGGCGCCGGCCTCGAGCCCCTTGACGATGTCGGTGGTCCCCGTGCGCATCGTCAGGAGATAGGAGTAGATGTACCGGGGCATCTCGCGGCCGCGGATCCAGCGACACAACTCGAGGCCGTCGATGTCGGGCATTTCCCAATCGGTGATCAAGATCCCTGGACAATCGGCTTCGATTTCCTCGATCGCCGCCCGACCGCTTCCCGCCGTGCGAACCCGATAGCCGGCGTTTTCGAGCCATTTGGCGAGCAGGCGCTGCAAGGCCGAGTCATCGTCGACGACGAGTATCGTGGTTTCCGACCCGCGCATCTCCATGTTCCGACTCCGATTGCCCCAGGCCGCCGCGCACGACACTCGATGCCGCCTTCCCAGGGCGGCGCCGCGTGCGCGCGACGACCCGCGTGTTGTTCTCTCGAAGAATAGCTCGCGCCATGCGTCGGAGCGCGAAAGCGCCCCGTTCGATGGCGGTTAAGGGGCATGGAACGCGCCTATGGCGATCGAATGCGCGGAGGTTTCCCCTCCGCGGAGGGCCGCGCGGTCGGCGCAGACCGCGGAATCGGCGCCGTCGGTCGAATCCTACCCGGTTTCCCGGGGCGGCCGATCCGCCTAAGCTCCTGGCATGCGCCGCTTGACCTGGAGGTTCGCGGATCATGACGCAAGGACACGGAAAACTCGTATCACCCGTTCGACTGGGAATCGTGGGACTGGGCCGCTTCGGCGCCGTGCACGCGCGCACCGCCGCGCGGATCGCCGAGGCGGACCTTGTGGCGCTCGTCGATCACGACGAAGGTCGCCTTTCGGCCTGGCCCGAGTCACCCCGCGCGCGGCGCTGGACCAACCTCGAACAGGCCGTCGACGCGTCGGATGCCGAAGCCTGGATCGTCGCGGCGTCGACCGAAGCCCACGTTCCACTCGCTCGAACGCTGCTCGCGGCGGGCAAGACCGTATTGATCGAAAAGCCCCTCGCCTCCGACGCCGCCCTTGCCGAGTCGCTCCGGCCGTGGGTCCGGCCCGATTCAGCCAACGTGATGCTCGGCCATGTCGCCCTGTTCAACAGCGAGTTCCGCGCGCTTTGCGACGCATCGCGGCGGCGCGGGCCGATCGTGTACATCGACTGCGTCCGACATCGGCCCGCCGCGACGCTCGATGCCTTCCCCGGCGAAGATCCATTCCATCTCACCATGGTCCACGACCTCTATCTCCTTTTCGCATGGATGGATGGCGAGGAACCGACTCGATTGACCGGCCATGTCCATCGAACGGACGATGGCCGGATCGACCTCGCGTTCGCCCGCTTGGAATGGCGGGAAGGCACGGTCGCCACGCTGTGCGCGTCGTTCCTGACGCCGACGGGCATGGCGTCGGACGGATTCGATCGGATGGAGGTTTTTGGTCGCGGTTGGGCGGCTCGCATCACACCCAATCCTCGACCGTTCGAGTTTTTCGGCGACCGAGCCGAGTGGCCGATGGGCCTCGAGATCGCCTTGGAGAATGAATCGGCGACCGGAATGCTCGCCGAACTCCAGCGCGCTTTCTGCCGCGTGGCGCGCGGTGTTCAACCGGTTCCGAGGGGCGCGACCTATGACGACGGGCTGCGGATGTTGCGCTGGATGGAACAACTCGCGGAACCCGACGGGTGACACGGCCGATCGAGTGGAACGGCGGCGGGGACGCAAAGCGTCGTGTTTCGGGAGGATGTAGGGATTGCGAAGGGTCGCCGGATCGAACAATCGGTCGCGGCGCCCGCGAAACGGTTTACCCTCCCCCGCGGGGATGACGATTGCAGTAACGGGGGTCGCCCGAAGGGGGCACGGACCTGTTCGAGTGGACGTCAAAGTCGCGGAATTCGTGTGGGGCTGGATCGGACCGAGCAGTGGCGGACGACGTAGCGCGCGATAACGCGCACGCGGTGGAGTTCTTTGTTGGCCGTTTGAGTGCCTGTCCGGGCTGTGGCCGGCCCATGTCGGTTCAGCTCACCCTCCCGGGCGCGAAGGCCGCTTCATGGCGCTGTGCCCATTGCGGAACGACGCTGAACACGTCGACCGCCGCCGCCGATCCCCGGGTTCACGGTCCGGGCCGGTCGTTTGAATCGAAGCGGGGCGCCCCGCCGCCCCTACCGCGCATCTTCCGTTCGCATGGATCGATCCGCGAGTCGCGACCGCACCGGCTCAACATCCGCTCGCCGATCGAGTCGGACGTGAGTCGTTCGCTCGATCGGCAGATCGAAACCGGCCGCGTCCTGCACCTGCCTGCGCAGTCGACGGCCTTTCGCCTGAAGCTGAGCTCGCCCGCGCGACCGGAGTACGATCGGTCGGCGATGGAATCGCTGGCCAACCGTTATCATTCCACGCTGGATGACGTGTCGCGGCAGTTTGAATCGTTGCGGAATCGCGGCACGAGCCAGATCGACGTCTGGCGCGGGCTCGCCGCGGAATACCTCGCCCGATACGCGGCCGACCAGGACCTGCTCGCCTGTATGGCGATCCGCCCGACGCACGGCGACTATCCGGCGCGCCACAGTCTGCACACGGCGATCGTCGCGATGGCCGTCGCATCGACGCTCGGTTGGGACGAACCGACGCTCATCGATGTGGCGCTCGGCTGCTTCCTTCACGACGCGGGCATGCAACAACTCGACGCCATCGACGTGCGCGCCCCGCGCGCGTTTGGAGCGGCCGAGATCACGGCGGTCGCGGCGCATCCCGTCCATACACTGGATCTTCTCAAACACCAGTGGTCGGATCATTCGGACACATCGCGGATGGTCGCGTACCAGATGCATGAGCGGTGCAACGGGACGGGCTATCCGTCGGGCCGGAGCGGCGGCCAGATCCATCCCGCCGCGAAGGTGGCAGCCGTCGCCGACGCGTTCGTGGCTCTCTGCTCACCCCGCCCCTATCGCCCGGCGCTCATACCCTATTACGCCATGGTCGCGCTGCTCGACGGCGTCCGCGTCGGCCTCTTCGACGCGCGGGCCATGCGGGCCCTCCTTCAGACCGTTTCGCTCTTCCCCGTGGGATCGAACATCGCCTTGGCTGGGACAACCGTCGGGCGCGTCCTTCGAACCAACCGCGACCGTTATGATCGACCGGTCGTCGAGGTGTGGGATGCGGAGGATCCGTCGAGCTCGCGGACGATCGTGGATCTGTCACGGGAGCCCGATCGTTGGCATCCGCGACCGATGCCCGACGTCGTGTAGGTGAGCGGCAGCGATCGAATCCGCGCCGAGTCACCAGATCTTCGCAAAGGGAATGCGCATCTCCGGCACGATGGCCAAGCGCACTTCGTCGCCGTGCGACTGTTCCCCATCGTTCGGAAAGAGCACGTACTGCGCGTAGGTGAGCCTCAAATCGGCCTTTTCCGCGGATGACATGTCCGGCCTCCCGAGCCGCCCCGACCCGGGTTGTACCGCGATGCCGCCCCGGCGCCGAAGATCGTCAATCGCTCGGCAATTCCGAAAAAACCGGCCTGTCGCCGGTGGGCCGTTCGCGGGTATGATCGGGGCGGAGCGGCGGACACGCCGGAAATCCGGCGCGAACCCGCGTGGGGAGTCGGGTGTCCAGCCATCGATTGAATTGAACTCGTTCGTCAACCGCTGCGCCCTCGCGACGCACGGATGCGTTGCCATGATCGTATTGCCTTCGATTCGCGTACCCGTTCGCCCCATCGCGCGCGGGCCGCTTCGCTTGAACCTCCGCTCGATGCTCGGCGACGGTGCCGCGTTCAGTTGGATGGTGGGCATCGGCGAGACATACGTGCCGGCGTTTGTCCTCGCGCTGGGGCTGGGCCATGTGGCGGCGGGACTCGTCGCGACGGTTCCCCTTCTCGCGGGCAGCTTGTTGCAGCTCGCCGCGCCGCGGCTGGTGCGGGCGGTCGGGAGTTACCGCGTTTGGGTCGCTTCGTGCGCGGCGGGTCAATCGGCCAGTCTCTGGTTGATGGCCTTTCTGGCTTGGAATCCTTCGTGGCCGCCGTCGCTCGTCTTCGTGGCCGCCGCGTTCTACTGGGGCATGGGGTTCGCCGCGGGCCCGGCGTGGAACGCGTGGGCCGAGTTCCTCGTTCCCAAGCGGCTTCGGGCCTTGTTTTTCGCTCGGCGGGTTCGCGTTTGCCAGAGCTTCATCCTGCTCGGTCTGGTCACGGGCGGCGTACTGCTCCGCGCCGCCCCGTTTGGGCTCCGCGCGACGTTCGGACTCCTCTTCGTCTCCGGCGCCGTCGCGCGTCTGGTCTCGGCACTGCTCATCGCCCGGCAAACCGACCGCTGCAGCCGCGAACCTCGGGCGCCAAGTTCCGATCGCACGAGCGCGTTTCCCTGGCGCGGATCGGGAGCGCGGCTGGTCTTCTACCTGATGTGCGTTCAGGTCGGCGTCTATCTCGCGGGCCCCTATTTCACTCCGTATATGCTGACCAAACTCCGGTTGCCCTATTTCGAGTACATGCTCCTGCTGAGCGCGGCCTTCTTGGGGAAGATCGTCGCGTTGCCGTGGTTCGGCGCGTACGCGAAGCGCGCGGGAGCGAACCGTCTGCTCTGGCTGGGCGGCATCGGCATTGTTCCGGTCGCCGCGGCATGGATCGTTTCCGACTCGTTCACGTATCTCCTGGCGATGCAATTCGTGTGCGGCGTGGTGTGGGCCGCGCACGAATTGGCCGTCTTCCTGTTATTTTTCGAGGCGATTCCGGCCTCACAGCGGCTTCGCTTGCTGACGTGGTACAACGTCGGCAACGCGCTCGCCATGGTCGTCGGCGCATTGCTCGGCGCCGGCCTCCTCCGATGGATGGGCGACGCGACGTCCAGCTACCTCACGCTCTTCGCCGTTTCCTCGATCGCCCGGGGCCTTTCGATCGTCGCGCTCCCCGGCGCCGCGCAGCGGCTCATCGAAGCCGCGCCGGTCACGGTGCGCGCCCTGACGGCCCAACCCGCCGCCGGATCAACGGCGCGGCCGGTCCCGGTCGCGGAATCCCGGCGCGGCCGCGCGCCGAGCAACCAAACGGCCGTGTGACGGGGCCGCGGTTCATGTCGGCTCGGCGCGCGGCGCCTATACGCGGAACCAGCCGCGGCGCGCGATGAACGCGACCAGCCCGGCCGCCGACGTGCCCATCACGATCAGCGCGAAGCCGTAACCGTAGGTCCAGTGCAGCTCGGGCATGTTGTCGAAGTTCATTCCGTAAACACCCGCGATGAAGCTCAACGGAATGAAGATCGTCGAGATGATCGTCAGGACCTTCATGATCTCGTTCGCCCGGTGGCTCGCCGCCGACAAGTGGAAATCGCGCAGGTCGCCGCACATTTCGCGGTAGGTTTCGACGACATCGATGATCTGCAGCGTGTGATCGTAGCAGTCGCGGAGATAGATGCGCGCGTCGGCCGAAATCAGCGGAGTGTCCTCGCGGAGCAGATGATTGACCGCCTCGCGGTGCGGCCAAATCGCGCGCCGCAGAAGGAGCAACTCGCTGCGGATATGGTGGATCTCGCCGAGCGGCACCGTATTGCCCGTTTCGGACAGCCGATCGTCGAGCTCGTTCAGGCGATCGCCGTACAACTCGACGATCGGGAAATACCCGTCGATCACCGCGTCGAGGATGGCGTAGGCCAAGTGGTCGGTACCCCGCGCGCGGAGCATGCCGTGCGACGAGCGGAGCCGCTGGCGAACGGGTTCGAGCGAATCGCCGGGCCGACCTTCCTGGAACGTCACAACGAAGTCCCGGCCCACGAAAAGACTCAATTGCTCCGTTCGCAACTGATCCTCGTACGACGCCATCCGCGCGACGATGAACAGATGATTGCCGTACGCTTCGACCTTCGCCCGCTGATGGACGTGCATGACGTCCTCAAGCGCCAACAAGTGCAGGTCAAAAGCTTCGCCAACCCGCCGGATCCAATCCGCGTTTCCCAGTCCGTCGATATTGAGCCAGATGACTTCCGACGGGGCTCGCGGTACGTCGAGCTCCCCCCATCCGCTCAGTTCCCGCTCGCCGAAGAAGTCGGTTCGTTCGGGGTCGAATCGGATAACGGTCGCCCTCGGGGGAACGGCATCGGCTTGGACGTCCGGCAATCCCGCCCGCGATCCGGGTCGGGTCGTCCGCTTGAATGGCCGCGAGACCTGCGACAGCAGGCCGCCCGGTCCCCGGTTCTTGTGTTTCCTTTTGCCTTTTCCGCGCGCCATTTGCGTGCCTCGCGTGCGCCGGGGAACCCGCCCTGCCGCCGCCCTGCGGACCGCAGGGCCAGCGCATATCGAAGTCATGATCCCAGCAGAACTTGCTCCAAATAGTCCGTACTCCAGCTTGCCATTTGCATCCGTCCACGCACGCTTTCCTTCTCGGACTTGCCGCGTTTGAGCAGCGT
>VGZC01000031.1 GCA_016872725.1 Planctomycetota bacterium | reverse complement strand
GCCACGCGGGCGCCGCGAGCTGCGTGCGGTTGCCGTCGGCGTCGTGCGCGTACGTGGTGATGCCCGACGTTCTTTCGGCCGAGCTGAGCTGGTTGGCGGCGTCGAAAACGAAAGTCGTGAGCGCGGCCGCGTCCGTCTCCATGGCCGAAGCTGTTCCGCAACCTACGTGCGAGCCGAGCGACGGAACTGGCGGCCGAGCATCCGGCGCACGTCGCGGCCACGTGGCTTGGACACTCGACCTTGGCCGCGCAAAAGCCCTACTGGCAAATCACCGATGCGGACTTTGAACGGGCGATGATGGCGAGCGAATCGACGCCAAGAAAAGCGAAGCAAGATCCGAAGCAGTCAGTGCACGCAACGGGTGGAATCGAGCGGCAAGGCGAAACGGCCGCGCAACAAAAAAGCCCTGTTTTGCAGGGCTTTGCCGGTGATTGCGACCTGACGCGAAATCACGGGAGTACCCCCTAGGGGAGTCGAACCCCTGTTCCCGGACTGAGAACCCGGTGTCCTGGGCCACTAGACGAAGGGGGCGTCGCTGGTTGGTTGGTTTTTCGAGCGATCCACGACCGCACTCAGTCTCGCGAAGGGGTTCCCGGTTGTCAAGCCGGTCGTCGGGTCGGCGCGGACGGTGGGAACGGCCCGCGCGGCGCGAGGTTCGCGGCAGCCGGACATCGACGAACTAACCGCGCGCGCCGCGTCCCGATCGGGACGGCGCCGTGAGGCTCTCCGCCCGGAGACGTTCGAGCTGTTCACGGAGGGCCGGGTCGAGCTGCGTGAGCAACGACTGGATCTCCGTCGGATTCAGACTGGTCATAAGCGGGATCGCCTCGGCCAGCTTCGAGGCCGCCTCGGCCTTCTCGCCGCGCCGCGAATGGACGACGGCTTGGCCGGCGAGTCCCACCGCGCGGAAATGGACCTCGGTTTCCTCGACGGTTTCCGCCAATCGGCGGTAGACGTCCATGGCGGCGTCGAGTTCTCCGCCGAGCAGGTACAATTCGCCGAGCCGTTGCCAGGAGCGTCGCACATAGAGTCGGTTTTCGGCATTCTCGGCGCTGGCGGAGGGCGGAAAATAGGCCTCGACGCTCCGCAGGGCCGCTTCGGTGCCGTCGAGCGCCGCGAAGACGTATTGGGCGCTGGCCGATTCCAACTTGCGGACCTGGGGGATCTGATCGCCGGGGATGGCCAGAAGGGGTTCGGGGCGGTTCCAAAACGCGATCGCCGCGCCGGCGAGGAACGCGGTCAGCGCGGCCAACGCCAGGCCGGCGATCGCAGCTCGACGACGGCCCAGCGCGACGGCCTGCGACTTCATGACGGCGGCGAGTTGCTGCGTCGCGGCGGATTGGGCTACCGCGAGCGACGCCAATTCCGCGTCGCTCCACTCATCCAGCCCGCTCGCCCACTCGACGTCATCCCCCTCGATCCGCAGAGCGCGAAGGTCCTTGAGAACCTCGGACGGGGACTGATACCGCTCGCCCGGATCCTTCTTCAGCATCCGGTGCACGACACGGCAAAGGCCGGGCGGGAGGTCCGTGCGCAGGTCTTCGAGGCGCGCGGGGTCCTGCTTGATGTGCTGCAGCGCGATGCTCAGCGCCGTCTCGCCTTCAAACGGAGGCCGTCCCGCGAACATGTGGTAGCTGGTGACGCCGAGCGAATAGAGGTCGCTTCGCGGATCGACGGTCCGACCTTCCACCTGCTCGGGGCTCATGTAGAGCGGGGTCCCCATGGTCACGCCGACTTGGGTGAGGTCCATGCCTTGCCCGTCCTGCCCGACGCGCGCCAGTCCGAAGTCGGCCACTTTCACTTCGCCGGCCGAGGAGATCATGATGTTTTCGGGTTTGATGTCCCGGTGGATGATCTCGTGCTGCGCCGAGCGATGGAGGGCGGCGGCGACCTGCCGCATGATGCGTACGCCGATCCGCGCGCCGACCGGGCCGTTCCGATGGAGGAATTGCCGGAGATTCTGGCCCTGCACGTACTCCTGGGCGATGAAATGGACGCCTTCGATGCAGCCGACTTCGTGGATCGCCACGATATTGGCGTGGACCAGGGACGCGGCCGCCCTCGCCTCCTGCTGGAACCGGCGGATGTACTTCCCGTCGGAGGCCAGGTTGCCTCGGAGCACTTTGAACGCGACTTGGCGGCCTAGCGAAACCTGACGGGCCAGGTAGACATCGGCCATTCCGCCCCGTCCGAGCCTGCGGATCAACTCGTAATCGCCAAGCCTTCTCCCGCTGAAGTCGGGATCGCGCGGGGGTTCGGCGGACGGAGAGCGGTTCCGGTCATCCATAACCCACTAGTATGCGGCAAGACGGCACGGATGCAACGCCGGACGACGCCGCGGGAAATCGGAACGGCGCGTCGCGAGGTCCGCTCCGCGTCACCCCCAGAGGATGCGTCGAGCCTGAAGAAGGAGGGCGAGCTGCGCATCGAGCTCGGAACGGAGCCGGCCATTGTCGGCGGACAGCACTTCCACCGCGGCGTCGCCATTCGCGCGGTCCGACGGACTCGAGCGGACGTCGGGCGCCAATCGCTCCCAGGGGCTTTCGTCGGGAGCCAGCACCATCCGGTCGCGCCACCCGGCTTCCAATTCGATCACGCCCACGAATGGCGTGGAAACCAACCCTTGGCTCATGACGATCTTCTGATATGCGGCCTGGTCTTGGCGGACATTCTGGGGATGCCGCGCGTGGAGGTGCCTCTCCAATGTCTCTTCTTCGACCGAAACGCGCCCCGTGCGTGAGTGCGAATCGCGGCGAACGCCCGTTCCCGCCGCGCCGCTTCAATGATCGCCGCCGGAAACGCGGATCTGGGCCCGCGCCTGGGCCACCAACCGATCGCGAATCGATTCCTGCTCGCGGGTCGCGATCGGACGCTGGAGCGCATGGCGCAACTGGTCGTGAGCCGACTCGGCATTCACGTCCCCGGCGGGCACGGCGCGTTCGGTCAACAACGTCACCGTATCGCCGACAACCTGGACGAATCCCCCGTCCAGATAATACCGGGTGACCTGATTGCCCGAACGAAGACGCAGCTCGCCGAACCCGAGCCTTCCGATCAGCGGAGCGCGACCGGGGAGGATGCCGAGCTCGCCGTCGCACAGGGGGATGGCGACGAAATCGCTCGTCGTCTCGAGCGCCGTGCGTTCGGGCGTTACGACGATGCAGCGGATCTCGGCCATGGCCATGGTCCTCTCGGGTTCGCGCAAGGGCCGATCAGCTCGCCGCCAACTTCTTCGCCTGGGCCTCGGCCTGTTCGATCGGCCCGACGTACATGAACGCGGGCTCGGGCAGGTGGTCCCACTTGCCGTCGCAGATTTCCTCGAAGCTCCGGATCGTATCGGCGAGCGGCGTGATTTCGCCCGGCTTGCCGGTAAACACCTCGGCCACAAGGAACGGCTGCGAGAGGAACCGTTCGATGCGCCGTGCCCGATGGACGATCAATTTGTCGGATTCGCTCAGTTCGTCGATGCCAAGGATGGCGATGATGTCCTGCAATTCGCGATAACGCTGCAACGTGGTCTGGACGCGGCGGGCGATCGCGTAATGCCGATCGCCGACATACTGCGGATCCAGGATGCGGCTCGACGACGCGAGCGGATCGACGGCCGGATAGATGCCTTTTTCGGCGATGGCCCGTTCCAGATAGATGAACGCGTCGAGCTGTCCGAACGCGGTCGCGGGAGCCGGATCGGTCGGATCGTCGGCCGGAACATAGACGGCCTGGACCGACGTGATGGCCCCCTTGTCCGTCGACGCGATCCGTTCCTGCAGAGCGCCCATTTCGGTGGCGAGCGTCGGCTGGTAACCGACGGCCGAGGGCATCCGCCCGAGGAGGGCCGACACTTCGCTCCCGGCCTGCGAGAACCGGAAGATGTTGTCGACGAAGAGCAGTGTGTCCTTACCGGTCGAATCGCGGAAGTACTCGGCCATCGTCAGCGCCGACAGGGCGACGCGGAGGCGGGCTCCGGGCGGCTCGTTCATCTGGCCGAACACCATGCACGTCTGTTCGATCACGCTCCGACCGGTATCGCCGATCTTGGCTTCCTGCATTTCGAGCCAGAGGTCGGTTCCCTCGCGCGTCCGTTCGCCCACGCCCGCGAACACGGAATACCCGCCGTGCGCGGACGCGATGCGGGCGATCAGTTCGGTGAGGATGACCGTCTTGCCGAGACCGGCTCCGCCGAAAAGGCCCGCCTTGCCGCCGCGCACGAACGGCGTCAGCAAGTCGATGACCTTGATGCCCGTCTCGAAGACTTCGGTACTGGTCGAGAGCGACTTCACGTCGGGAGCCGGCTGATGGATCGGACGGCGTTCCTTCACGGCGACCGGGCCTCGACCGTCGATCGGCGCGCCGAGCAGATTGAAGACGCGGCCGAGCGTTTCGGGGCCGACCGGCACGGTAACCGGCGCTCCGGTATCGACGCAGTCGGCGCCGCGAACCATGCCGTCCGTGCTTCCCAGAGCGACGCACCGCACACGTCCGCCGCCCAAGTGCTGTTGCACTTCGCCCGTCAATTGGATCGTCAGCCCCTTGTGGGCTCCGCTCACGGTGACCGCGTTGTAGATCGGAGGCAGTTGGTCCTCGGCGTACTGCACATCGAACGTCGAGCCGATGACCTGGGTGATCCGGCCGATATTCGGACCGTTCGGAGCCGCCGCATTAGGAGCCGTGGATCGCGTCGCCGTCGCCATGGATTTGCATTCCCAATAGGTTCGATTCGGTTATCACAAGGGAGGTCGTCGGTTCCCGCCGGACTAGCCGTTGAGGGCTTCCGCGCCGCCGATGACTTCCATGATTTCGTTGGTGATCTGGGATTGGCGCGCCCGGTTGTAGGTCCGGGACAGCATCTTGATGATGTCGGACGCGTTCTCGGTCGCCGATTTCATGGCGACCATGCGGGCGATCTGTTCGCTGACCGCCGCGTCCAGGAAACATTTGAACAGCTTCACCTTGAAGCTGGTCGGCACGACTTCCTCGAGGATGCTTTCGGCCGACGGCAGGAACTCATAATCGACGGCGGCCCGGTTCGGGCCGTCGCGATCGTCCGCTCCGTCCCCGCCGACCGAGGCGAGCGGCAGGATCGTCTCGACCGTCGCGATCTGTTTCGAACTGCTCGCGAACCGGGTGTAGACGACATCGAGCCGATCGAGTTCGCCGAGCGCGTACTGATTGAGGAACCTCGACGCGATCGCATCGACGTCGGCGAACTTGGGCTGGTCCTCGAACTGCGTGAACCGCTCGTCGACCTCGACGTGGCGGAACTTGAATCCCGCGATGCCCCGCTTTCCGGAAACCTCGACGCTGACGCGGACATTCGCCGAATCGGCCTTCTTCGCCGTTTCGAGGTCCGTTCGAAGTTGGCCCGGCAGTTCGGCGATCCGCGCGAAGGCCAACCGCAGGACGCCGCCGTTGTAGCCTCCGCACAGGCCCCGGTTCGCGGTGAGGACGAGGACCTTCGCGTGGCGGACCTCGGGACGCGGATCGAGCAACGGATGCTGGACCTTGAGCCCGCTCCGCGCGAGACTGCGCACGACATCGGTGATGCGCTGCGTGTAGGCCGTCGCCGCCAGCGCGCGGTCCATCGCCTTCTTGAAGCGCGCGGTCGCGATCAGCTCCATCGTCCGCGTGATCTTGCGGATGTTGCGGATCGACTTGCGCCGCTTGTCGAGGGCACGTGCCTTGGCCATGTCGTGTCTTTCGCCGTGTCGGTCCGACCTAGGACGCCAGGAACCCCTTGTTGAACTCGTTCAACGCGCCTTCAATGCCCGCAATCAACTCGGGAGTCAGGTCCTTCCTCTGGTTGAGCTCGTCCCAAAGGTCCTGTTTGCGGTTGTGGATGAACGCGAGCAATCCCGCTTCCCAGTCGCGGACCTTGTTGACGGGAACCTCATCAAGAAACCCCTTCGTGCCGGCGTAGATCACGATGACCTGATCGATGACGTGCATCGGCTTGTATTGGGGCTGCTTGAGGAGCTCGACCATGCGGTAGCCCCGGTCGAGCCGGCGCTGGGTGGCGGGATCGAGTTCGGTGCCGAGTTGAGCGAACGCCTCGAGCTCGCGGAACGCGGCGAGATCGAGCCGGAGTCCGCCCGCGACCTTTTTCATCGCCTTGATCTGGGCCGCGCCGCCGACGCGCGAGACCGAAATGCCGACGTTCATCGCGGGCCGCACGCCCGAGAAGAAGAGATCCGGCTGCAAATAGATCTGGCCATCGGTGATCGAAATCACGTTGGTCGGAATGTACGCCGAAACCTCGCCCTCGAGCGTCTCGATGATCGGCAGCGACGTCAGCGAGCCGCCGCCGAGCTCCTTGCTCAACTTGGACGACCGCTCCAAGAGGCGGCTATGGCAATAGAACACGTCGCCCGGGTAGGCCTCGCGGCCCGGTGGCCGCCGCATGAGGAGCGACAATTGGCGATAGGCGACCGCTTGCTTCGACAAGTCGTCGTAGACGATCAGCGCGTGCTCGCCCTTGTGCATGAAGTACTCGGCCATCGCCGTCCCCGCGTAGGGAGCGACATATTGCACGGGAGCCGGGCTGCTCGCCCCCGCGACGATCACCGTCGTGTATTCCATGGCGCCGTACCGTTCGAGCACATTGACGACGCCGGCGACCGACGAGTCCTTCTGGCCGACCGCGACGTAGAAGCAGCGGACGCCCGATTCCTTCTGGTTCAGGATCGCGTCGAGGGCGACGGCCGTCTTGCCCGTCTTGCGGTCCCCGATGACCAGTTCGCGCTGGCCGCGTCCGATCGGCGTCATCGCGTCGATCGCCTTGACTCCCGTTTGGAGCGGCTCGCATACCGGATGGCGCTGCGCGACGCCCGGCGCGAGGATCTCGACGTTGCGCCGCTCGTTCGAGGCGACGGGCCCCTTGCCGTCGAGCGGGTTGCCGAGCGGATCGAGCACTCGGCCGATCACGCCGTCGCCGACCGGGACCGAAAGGAGCTGGCCGAGCGTTCGGACCTCGTCGCCCTCGTTGATTTTCAGAAAGTCGCCGAGGATGATCACGCCGACGCTGTTTTCCTCGAGATTGAACGCGAGTCCCGTAACGCCCGCCTTCGTGAACTCGACCATCTCGCCCGCCATGACACCCGACAGGCCGTAGACTCGCGCGATGCCGTCGCCCACTTCGAGCACGGTGCCGACCTCGCGCACGTCGATTTGGGATTCGTACTGCTCGATCTCCTGCCGCAGGACCGAGGCGATTTCATCGGAATTGAACTTCATGGATGACCTCACGCGTACAAACTCGGACCTGGGATTCAGGTCGAGGCGAAACGATCGGCGGAAACGCGCAGCGACCGCCGCGCCGTGGCGAGAACCGATTGGCGCAGCCGTTCGAGTCGATTGGCGACGCTGGCGTCGTAGACCGTATCGCCCACGCGCACGACCAGTCCGCCGACGATTTCCGGATTCACCACCACCTTCAATACCACTTCGGCTCCCAACGACTCGCGCAATCGGGCCCGAACGGCGTCCCGGGCCGCGTCGTCCAGCGGCGTCGCCGACTCGACAAGCACTTCGACACGGCCCCGGAGGGCGTCGAGTCGGCTTTTGGCTTCGGCGAGGATTTCGCGGAGGCAATCGAGCCGTCCGTGCCGCGCGGTGACCTTCAGAAAGATCAGCAGGTCTTTTTGCATGGTCTTTCCGACGGCCCGATCGAGCAACCGCTGCTTCTCCTCGATCGCGACCCGCGGCGCGCTCAGGACGGCCTCGAACTTCGGAAGCCGCTCCAAGACGTCCCGGATGAACGACTCGAGTTCATCCATCGCCCGTTCGGTCACGCCGCGTTTTTCGGTCACGCCGAGCAGCGCCTTGGCATAGATCGTACCGACCTGCCGGCGAATCGCGTCGAAGGCGAGCTCGTGTTCGGCGTTTTCCATGTCGAGTTCCTACGGACCGCGGCGATCGTAGGCGCGGGCCCGGCATGCATCGGATCAATTGCGGGAATGGAATTGTTCGAGCGTTTCGGAGATCAGCGCCTTGTGGTCGGCCGCCGTCAGGTTCTTGCGCACGATCCGGTTCGCCATGAGGACCGCGAGGTCGACCGAACGGGTGGCGATGTCGTCGAGCGCCGCGGATCGGGCCGCGTCGATCTCGGCGGTCGCCCTCGACCGCTCGCGCTGCGCGGCTTCCTCGGCGTCCGCGATCATGCGTCCGGTCGTTTTCTCCGCGTCCTTCTGGGCCTGGGCGAGGATCGCCCGCGCCGCGTCGCCCGCGACGGCGAGCTTCGCTTCGTATTCGCGCAGCCGCTGGCGGGCGGCGTCGGCCGCGCGTTCGGCCTCCTCGATCCTGGCGGCGATCGCCTCCTCGCGTTTTTGCAATCCGCTCATGATCGGCTTCCAGCCAAGCTTGCCGACGATCACGAGCAGAAGGAAGAAGACGGCCCACGATCCGACCAGATGATCAAAACGCAATTCGCGCGGAACGGCCAATTCGCTGCTCGCATTGTGGTGCGTCAGATCGTGTGGATCATGGGGCTCGCCTTTCCCCGCGTCATGCGAACCGCCGTCTTGCGATGCGGCTCCGTGCGTGTCGCCGCCCGCCGCCGTGCTCCCTCGAGCTCCCTGAGCCGCGGGCACGGCCGCGCCCGCGGCGCGCGGGGCCTCGCCTTTTTCCTGCGCGCGCATGACTGCGCGCGGCGACACGCACAGAGTGAGGCCTATCACGGCAATCCATGCGGCCGCGCGGGGACGCCCCCCCGCGCCGAGCCATGACCAATCGTTGCGAACCATCGCGGTTCCTTCGTGATACGGGATGCGTGTGTCGAACGGCAAACCATCGGTCGCGCTCCCGGTGTTCGGATTCGGGCAGCCCGGTCCGCCGGCGCCGATCGCCGGATTCAATCAAACACCCGTCATGCAGATATAGAGGGCGAAGAACGTAAAGCCCTCGATCAGGGCCGCGGCGATGATCATGCCCACTTGGATGGAGCCGGCGGCTTCGGGCTGTCTCGCCATGCCTTCCATCGCGCTGCTCGCGAGCTTTCCGATCCCGTACGCCGCGCCCACGACCACCAGACCGGCGCCGAACGATCCCGAAAAACTCACCGCACTCGGCGCGGCCCCCTCCTGGCCGAACGCCAGCGAGGCCGCGGCCAACAGGGCGAATAGACTCATCGATGCGATCTTCACAAACTTGCTCACGTGCAGGGTCTCCTTGTGACGGACCGAGTCCAATACCGGGCGAGCGAACCGATCGTCTCAGTGGTGATGGATCGACGCGCCGATGAACAAAGCGGAAAGGAACGTGAAAATGTACGCTTGCAGGAATGCGACCATCAGCTCGAGGCAACTGAACAGGGCGGAACCCACGACGACGATCGTCGCCGTCACCCCCCATTGCCACCCGGGCGACTGCGCGAAACCGACCGCGGCCGACAGACCAAACGCCATTCCCATGATCGCCAGAATCACCAAGTGTCCCGCGACCATGTTCGCGAGAAGACGGATGCTCAACACGGCGTGTTTGATCAATAGGCCGAGAAGCTCGATCGCCAAGATGAACGGTTTGATCACGATGGCGATCGCAATCGGAATGTCCATGTGCGGAATCTGATTCAGGAAGAATCCAACAACCCCGAATCGGCGCATACCCGAAAGGACGACCGTACCAAACGTCACCAAGGCGAGCGCCATGGTGACGCCCCACGCGCCGGTTGGAGACCCGACGCCGGGGACCATGCCGAACAGATTGCAGCCCAGGATGAACGTGAAGATTGTCCAGAGCAGGGGGACGAAACGGTCCGCGTCGTGATCGCCGATCGCGGGCCGGGCGATCTGTTCGCGAACAAAGACCAAAATCATCTCCAGAAGATTCCACAATCGGCCGCGCGGCCGTTCGCCCGTGTTCATCTTGGCCGCCAGCCAGCGGAACAGGGCGAAGATGATGATCGCGACCGCGACCTCGATGATCAGGAATTTCGAAATGCAGAAGTTGTTCCAGCCCGGCTCGCGCTCGTGCAGGTTCCGCAATCCGCCGAACGGTTGGGGGATCAGGATCTTGCCGCTCAAATTCGCGTTGTAGGCTTCGATCTTCTCGGTGGACCACTCGGCCTGACTCGCGTCCGCCTTGTATTCAGCGACATTGCCCGCTTCGCGCCGGATCCGCCGCCACTCCCGCTCGAATCGTGGCTCCCCCGCCATCAGGACGAACCAACCTTCAGACGACGGATGGTCTTTCAAATAGGCCGTCACCGAAACGTCCGTTCGCGCCGGATGCGCGGCTCTCCATTTCTTGAGGCCCGCGAGAACAGCGGCCGCCTGCTCGTCGAGATAAACGTCGAGCGGCTTGCCGACATGGGCATGGTCCGAATGAAGCCAGGCCTGATAACGGTTGACCAGATCGGGCTGCGAGGGCATGCGAAAGAGCGGATCCCCCGCGGGCTTTCCCGACGCGGCGCGGAAATCGCCCGCCAACCACGCCAGCCCATCATAAAGCCGGTTCACTTCCCAGCGCTGGAATTCCGGATCGAGCGAGACCCAAATATCCGGAAACTCGACTCGCGACGCGTACCGACAAGGCCATAACGCCTTGGGCACTTCAAAAAAGTACGCATCCTTGATGTGAATGACCGCGTTCGCCATGTCATCTCACCTTGGTGCCTCTCGCCGTCGCGATGGGACCACCGCGCCACGGCGATCCCCGTGGATTCAGGTTTCGGTTCGAACTCGCGAGGAAACGGCCGGTTGCCGCGGTGGCGCGATGAGACGCACCGCGAGTATCGTCTCGATGACCAGCGCGAACAAATAATAGCCGACGACCATCGCGAACTGGCCCGCGCGCGCCAGCACGGGAAAGTTCTCCGTGAGGCCGATTGCGGCCACAAACGGAATACCGAACCGAAACAACATGCCGCCGACCGCGCCGCCCACGGGGCTCCGGCGCTGCAGCCACACGCCGCTCAGGAGGGCCGCCGTCCCGCCGAGTCCACAAACGGCTAGGGCGACGACCGCCGTAACCAGTCCGATCCGCCCATACATCGCCCAACCCCACGCCGCATAGAACGGAAACACGACCGACAGGGCCGTCGCGAACCAAACGAGCGAACGCCCCGTCGATGGCCCGCCCGATGCGATCAATGGCCCATCCATACCGTACCAACCCGCACCGGCCGACTCGCGCGGCGGCGCCGCGGTGACCGGTGACTCGCGATGTTCGATCGTGCTGAACCGATGCGCATTCATGTTTCGTTCGTCGACGAATCGGCGTCACGACTTCGCGATTCCCGATCCGCATGTTCGGAACGGGGCGCGCCGGGACGCCGCTGCAACCGGGCCACCGACGCAAGCAAATAGTACAAACCGATCGCAATCCCCAATCCAAAACCCACGAGCGCGCAGAACCGCGTTCCCAAGCGACCGTCCAGCCAATGGCCGGCAAGGCCCGGACCGACCATCATCACGGCGACGGTCGTTACCACACCCACCCATTCCATCGCCGCGGCGATCGGGTGTATGTTTTGAGACGGTTTGCTCACGAAAGCCGGCCAGTCAGCCAGTCATGAACGGACGATCCCGATCTTCCCGAGGACGCGCGATCGTGTCTCGCGCCGCCGGATCTTGACTTGGGTAAGGTGGCCAATCTATCCGAAGGCTATCCGGTGGTCAACGGCCGGGCCAACGAATTGAACGGGCCGCCGAACGGCACCGATTCCAGGCGGCGCAAACCATTCACAGCGATGAGCTTAGACGCGATTCTCGATAAGTCGCCGTCGCTCGCCGGGCGAACGGCGCGCATGCGGCGAATTGTCGCGGCGCGCATGCGCCGCCCGGACGAGCCGATCTGCCATCACGCACCCTCCCCGTGGGTGGTTCCTTCGTTGCGTTATTTTCCGAGTGGAACTAAACTGACACGTGTAGGGAGTCCGAGTGAATCCTGCCCCAGGGCTCGAGCCCCGTAGCCGTTGGCGACCCAAGTTCCATTCCACGCCTGACAGATAGATATGGGGCGGCGCGGGCCGTTGGGCCCGACCGCCAGTCGTTGCCGGCCACTCGCCAAGACGGATCTTCCGGTTGGACCCGCCGCAACCAACCGAAACGGAGTCGTCGCGCGCGGTCCGTTCGTACGTCGATCGGGCGGCGTTCGACGCGCGGGAGGACACGCGCCGGACGATCGGCGGGCGACGGGTTGCATGCGGAACCGCGAAAGAAACCACACTTGGAGGATAGGTCCCTTGATCACGGCATCGTCGAAGGCATCGCCGTCCGACCTCCGCGCTCGGTCGATGCGGGAACTGAGCGCATTGGCCGAACGGCTGGGCATCGCATGGCGGTCGCTGCCGAAAGAAAAGCTCGTTCAATCGCTCGCGCGGGCCCTCCGCGCGCGGCCGCGTGCCGCCGCGCCCGCGTCTTCCTCCAAATCCAAGCCGGGGAAGTCGCGTGCGCCAAAATCGCGTGCGCCAAAATCGCGTGCGAAGGGGTCTCAAGCCGAGATCAAACGATCGTCGGTACGCACCCCGTCCGCCCCCCATCGCGACGACGCCGCGCGGACCAAGAAGGCGGTGACATCGAGAGCATCCAGTACGTCAAGAGGACCTTTGAAAGCCAAACCGGCACGTCGTCCCAAGAACCTGTCGCTCCAATCCGCGCGTTCGAAGTCGCTGGTCCGTCCGTCCGCGCCGAGCAAGGTCTCCACCGAGAATGCGACGAAGGCGAAGACGGTCGTCCGGACCGCTCGAAGTGGAACAGGACTCCGCACGCCGAGTGTGAAGGCGCCGGGTGTGAAGGCGCCGAGTGTGAAGGCGCCGAGTGTGAAGGCGCCGGGCGTAAAGGCGCCGGGCGTAAAGGCGCCGGGCGTAAAGGCGCCGGGCGTGAAGGTGCCGGGCGTGAAGGTGCCGGGCGTGAAGGTGCCGGGCGTGAAGGTGCCGGGCGTGAAGGTGCCGAACGTGAAGGTGCCGAACGTAAAGGTGCCGGGCGTGAAGGTGCCGGGCGTGAAGGCGCCGGTTGGTTCGTCGCGGGTCAAGTCGCGTTTGGTTCCGTCGCCGTCGGCGGCTTCCAAGGGGAAGAGCCCAGCCAAGGAGGCCCGCAAGGTGCCGCCTCAAACGCTGCGCCGCATTCAGGCGATGCACGACCTGCGCGATGCGCGGATGGACCTGTCACGCGGCAATGGGCATGCGAAAGGCAAGAATGGGCGGTTGGTGGATCGCGACCGGATCGTCCTTCTGGTTCGCGACGCCTATTGGCTGCAAGCCTGTTGGGATCTCACGCGCTCGACGATCGATAGGGCTCGCGCGGCGATGGCCGAAGCCTGGCACACGGCTCGCCCCGTGCTCCGGCTTTTCGAAGTGGATAGCGGGGCGACGACGAGTTCAGCGGAGCGGGTGGTTCGGGACATCGAGATCCATGGAGGCGTCCGCAACTGGTATGTCGACGTCGCCAAGCCGCCTCGCGGTTTTCGGGTCGAGATCGGCTACTTGTCGACGGGTGGGCGGTTCTACAGCCTCGCCCGCAGCAACGCGGTGACGACGCCCGTGCCCGGCGTCGCGGACGGGCTCGATGGCCATTGGTCCGACGTCGCCCAGGACTACGAACGCATCTATGCGCTGAGCGGCGGGTACAGCGACGAGCACACGACGGGCGATTTGCAGGAGTTGTTCGAGGAACGCTTGCAGCGTCCCATGGGTTCCCCCGCGTCGGCCCGCTATGGCGTCGGCGCCGAGCGGGTCCTGAACCGGCAGCGGAATTTCGAGTTTGAAGTCGACGCCGAGATGATCATATTCGGACGAACGAAGGCCGGAGCCCATGTGACGCTCGGCGGCGAACCGATCAAATTGAGGGACGATGGGGCGTTCGCCGTCCGATTGGCGCTTCCCGATCGGCGGCAGGTGCTGCCGATTGTCGCGAGTACGGCGGACGGCGTCGAGCATCGCACGATTGTGCTCGCCGTCGAGCGGAACACGAAGGTCATGGAACCGGTGGTGAAGGAAGCGACCGAATAGGCTTGGGATCGGGGAGCTTTCCAGAATGGAGTCGCGGGTGGTTGAGTGCGCCGAGCGTCTCGTGGCGTGGTTCGCGCCGTGGCCGAGCTGCGCGGTCGCTCTGTCCGGGGGCGTCGACAGCGCGGTGGTCGCAAGCGCCGCGCATCAAGCGCTTGGCGACCGGGCGGTCGCATTCACGGGAGAGAGTCCGAGTCTCGCGCGGGCCGAACTCGAAGCGGCCGCGGAAACAGCGCGACGGATCGGAATCCGCCACGAGATCATTCCGACACATGAGGGGGCTCGGAACGCATACCGGGCCAACGCGGCCGATCGGTGCTACCACTGCAAGTCCGAGCTCTATGAGCGGATCGACGGCGAACTGGCGCGGGGCGTCGGGGAGCTCGCGGCCGCCGTGGTGGTCAATGGCGCCAACCTGGACGATCTTCACGACTATCGACCCGGCATGGACGCGGCGCGGGAACGCGACGTCCGAAGCCCGCTCGCCGAATCGGCCATGACCAAGGAGGACGTGCGGTCGGTGGCCCGGCTCTGGGGACTCGCCGTCTGGGACAAGCCCGCGTCCCCGTGCCTTGCGAGCCGAGTCGCGTACGGGGAGGAGGTCACTCCCGAACGGCTCGCGCGGATCGAACGGGCGGAGAGCCTCTTGCGGGAACTCGGATTCATTCCGGCGCGCGTCCGTCTGCACGGGGGTGAAATGGCGAGGATCGAGGTCGAAGCCGGACAGGTGACAAGAGTCTGTCAGTCGGACATCCGGGAGCGCGTGCTCGAGCGCCTGACGGCGCTCGGCTTCCGGTTCGTGACGGTCGATCTCGGCGGTTTCCGGTCCGGAAGCCTCAATGCGCTCGTTCCCCTCGAAGGACCGCGATCCGATCGGAACACCCCGTGATGGGGGAAGCCGACGCCGGCCGCGCCGCCGTGCCTGTCCGAACGGGTCGCGGCTGGGGGCTGTGGATTCTCGGCGCATGGATCGTCTTCTTCGGACCGATGTTGGCGACCGGGCGGCCGCCCGCGTTCCGCGACGCCGGCCACTACTACTTTCCCCTTCACGCGCATGTCCGGGAATTGCGCCGGGCCGACCTGTTTCCCTTGTGGACCGACCGCGAGGATCTGGGGCGACCGATCGCCGGCGATCCGACGTGGAGCGTCTTTTATCCGCCGGCGATGGTGCTGGCGCTGCCGCTTTCGTTTCCGCGGCTGTGGAACGCGTATATCGCGGGCCACGCGCTGTTGGCCGCTTTCACCTGCTACTCCGCGCTGCGGAGGTCGCGGCGAGGAAAGCCCGCCTCCGCATGCGCCGCGATCGCCTACGCATTCGGCGGTTGCCTGATCGCGCAGCACGCCAACGTGGTCTATCTCGTCGGCGCCGCATGGTTGCCTCTCGCCCTGCACGATGGGGCCGAGGCCGTTCGCTCGCCGAGCCTCGGTCGTTCGTTCGCGGCGGCGATCGCCATGGCCATGATGGTGCTGGGCGGCGACCCGCAATTGGCGGCGCACGCGGCGATGGCGCTCGCGCTGCTCATCGCGCTCGAACCTGCGGGATCGCATGCCGCGACCGATCGGACCCGCGGATGGCGCGGACGCCTTGCGAAGGTTTCGCGCTGGGCCATCGTCGTGCTGCTCGCCGCCGCGCTCGCCGCGCCGCAAATGCTGCTCGGCGCCCGTTGGAGCGGAGCGGGTTCGCGCGCCGACAACACGTACGCATTCCACTTCGCCCCGTGGCGCTGGTTGGAATTCGTGTACCCCAATGTCGCGGGCAGGACCTATCCCGAACACCGCCGATGGACGAAGGCCTTCGTGGGCGAGGGCCCGGTCTGGTTCGCGTCCGCGTACATCGGCTTGTTGCCGATCGGGCTGGCCGCGGCCGCCGCCTGCGGCTGCCGGCGCGACGCCAAACGCCGATGGCCGGTCGCCGTCGCGGCGGTCGGGCTCGCGGCCGCAGCGGGCGACCTCGGGATCGGACTCGCCGTCAATCGCGCACTCGGCACCTCCTTTCCCAGTGAAACGGGAAGCGCCTACTGGTTGCTCGAATGCGTTGTCCCGTTCTACGCGAAGTTCCGTTATCCCGCCAAGTGGATGGTGATGGTCCAGTGGGCTTTGACGTGGCTCGTCGCCGCGGGATGGGACGATTGGCGCGGGTCCCGCCCGAAACCGAGCCGGTCTCCAAACCCGACCTCCCCGCTCGTACTCGGGCTCGCTCTTTCGATGTCCGCCGCGATCGTGGCGATCGTCATCCTCACGGGGCGGTATGCCGCATGGTCGTCAATTGAATTCGACGCCCTGCCCGATCCGACGTTTGGACCCTTGAACGGCCCCGGCGCGTGGCGTGACGTCGCCGGTTCGCTCACCCAGCACCTGATCGTCGGCGCATGCATCCTAGGTCTGTCGAGTCATCGCGCGCGCGTTCGGCTCGGCGCGGCGCGATGGTCGGCGGCCATGTTGGTCTTGACGATTCTCGACCTCGCCGGCGCGCACCGATGGCAATTGGAGCCGGTCCGTTCCCCGGTGATGATCGAGGAGTCGGCCGTCGAACGGGCCATTCGAAGCGACCTCGCCGAACATCACGGCCCGAACGAGACGGGGCCCGTGCTGGTATTCCGGGCCGACGTTAGGCCTTGGCGGCCCGAGGCATGGTCCCGGCGTTCCGACCCAAGACGACTCGACGCCATCGTCGCGTGGGACCGAGCCTCGCTGTACCCCAAGCACCACCTCGCGGCCGCCGACCCGCCGATCGCGATCGTCGAATCGTCCGGCTTCGCCATCGATGCGGTCCTCGCCTCGTTCCTCCGCGCGGCGCGGACCGTCGATCCGTTGCCCCTCGATCAGCCGTCGGCCGGCGCGCTCCGCGCGTTGGGCGTCGAGTACCTTCTCCTTCCGCTGGAGGTGACGCACGTTCCGGGCGCCTCACGGATCGAGGTTCCCGATGGGCCGGATGGCGTCAGCCTGTGGCGGATCGATCAAAGCCTCCCACGCGTTTCGTTGGTTCACGAGGGTACGGTCATTCGTCCGTTGCCGGCCCGACCTTCGCTGTCGCTCGATTCCCACGTGCGAAGACACCTCGTGGTGGACGGGCGCTGGAGGGACCTGGAACGGTGGGCGCTGATCGAAGCGGATCGCGACGTCGGCCCGATCGGTCCCGAGGCGGTCGGCCGGCGCGAATCGTGCGAATGGCAGGAAGCGGAGGACGGGAGCCTCGCCGTGTCGGTCGACCTCGCGTCGGCGGGTTGGCTGGTCGTCCGAGGCCTCTTTGATCCCGGGTGGCGGGCGACCATCTCGACGGATGGACACGCGACCCGAGAAATCCCCGTGTTCCGCGCGAACCGCGTGATGCGGGCGGTCCGGCTCGACGCCGGCCGGCACCGCGTCGAGTTCCATTATGCTCCGAAGGGTCTCGGCTGGGCGTTCGGAGTCTCTTTGTTCGCCTGGGGCGCCGCCATCGCGGTCATCCGCGCCCAACGCCGACGCCACACCCGCCCCCGCCCGAGATTTTGGCCCGAGGCGTTGGCCAGCGCCCGAGGCGTTGGCCAGGCCACTCGCGGACGAAAAAGGCCCGAGGCGTTGGCCAGGCCACTCGCGGACGAAAATAGATAAACCGGAGAAATATGGCGATATAGAGATAATGAAACAAATAGGCAGCCGGAGATTTTGACCAGGTCACTTGCGGACGAGGATTGGGAGAATTGGCACGATCGTGAAGAATAGAGACACTACACAGACTAGCAAGTCGGAAATTGTGGAAATTTCTGGAAACTTTTGGAAACTTTGGCCAGGTCACTCGCGGACGCGGGACGGGCTGTTTGGCGAACTTGCGAGAAATGGAGACGCTGAGCGGACTGGAGAACGTCATGTCGGTCGGCCGGTCGAAGCCGAGCGGGGACGGCGGCGGGAGCTCGCTGGGCGACATTTCGGGGGCGGGCTCCGATCGCGGAGCAGGCGGGGCGTTCGCACCAGCGTGGTCGGGTGGACGGGCACGTTGGCGGAAATCGAGGGGCGGCGGTATATTCGAGCGTACGTTCCGGTTGCGGAACACCGAACGGTTCGAATGACGGATGGCCATGCACGCCGACCCGCTCACGTTCTCGCAGTCCCTCCTCTTGAGCGGCCTGATGACGGCCGACGAGCTGACTTCGTTCCGCGAGTCGCTGGGTGGGGAGCAGCCATTGGCGGAGCGCGACATTGAAGGCCTGTTGGCGAGCGAACTGGTGCGGCGCGGGCATCTGACGGCCTATCAAGCAGTGCGTATCGCGGGCGGCCAGTGGCAGCGGCTCGTGCTTGGCAACATCGTGATCCTTGAGAAAATCGCGGAAGGAGGGATGGGGGAGGTGTTTCGGGCCGAGCACCGCCGCATGAAGCGCACAGTGGCCGTCAAGATCCTCCCGGATTTCGCGACTCGCAACACGAAACTCATCAAACGCTTCCAGCGTGAAGTGCAAGCCGCGGCGCGGCTGGTCCATCCCAACATCGTCACCGCGTACGACGCCGACGAGCTCGACGGCGCCTACTACCTTGTGATGGAATTCGTCGACGGCAAGGACCTGGGCACGCTCGTCGATGAGCAAGGCCCGTTTCCGCTCGAATCGGCGATCGCGTGCGTCGTGCAGGCGGCGAAGGGCCTTCATTTCGCGCACATGAACGGCGTGGTGCACCGGGATATCAAGCCCGCGAACCTGCTGCTCGACCGGTCCAACACGATCAAGATCCTCGACATGGGGCTTGCCCGGATTCTCGACAACGACGAGTTGCCCGAGCAGGGTGACAGCTTGACCGACCATCGCAACATCATTGGTACGGTGGAGTACATGTCACCCGAGCAAGCGGATGATTGTTCGGTGGTGGACCATCGGGCGGACATCTACAGCCTGGGTTGCACATTGTACCGGCTCTTGATCGGCGTTCCGCCGTATCGCCGCAAGTCGCCGATCCAAACGCTCGTCGCGCATCGGACGGATCCGATTCCATCGCTTCAAGGCCGGCGGACCGACGTTCCCCGCCCGCTGGATCTCGCCTTCCAGCGTATGGTCGCGAAGGATGCGGACGATCGTTACGCATCGATGGAGGAGGTGATCGACGTCCTGAGCGCCTGTTTGGACGACGCCGATTTCCATCAGGGTGCGATCCTGCTCGCGCCGCCGGGGATTCGGACTTCGGATGTCGTGCAATCCTCGTCCCAAGACCGAACGGTCGTGTTGGCGAAGGAGCCGACCGGCGCGTTGCCGGCTCGGGCGTCCCAACGGCGACGGGCCGTTCCGCGTCACATTGCGATCGGAATCGACTTGGGGACGACGTTTTCGGCGGTCGCGTGGCTGGACGAATCGGGGCGTCCCCAGACCCTGGTGAACGACGAGGGGGAGAGTCTGACTCCGAGCGTCGTGTTGTTCGACGATGACGAGGTCGTCGTGGGGCGCGAGGCGGTCAAGGCGATGTCGACGGATCGCGAGCGCATCGCCGTTTCCCCCAAGCGGGACCTCGGCTCGCGTTTCTACCGGCATCGGATACGCGGCAAGCAGTTTCCGCCCGAGGTCATCGAGGCATGGATCCTCGATAAGCTCGTTCGCGACGCGAGGCGGCAGATCGGACCGTTCGACCAGGCGGTGGTTACGGTTCCGGCGTATTTCGACGAGGTGCGGCGCAAGGCGACGTTGGATGCCGCGCGGATCGCCGGCCTGGACGTGATCGACATCATCAATGAACCGACGGCCGCTGCGCTCGCGTTCGGCTACCAGCGCGGGTATCTCGACCCGGCCGGTCCGACCGGGGATCCGCGGAACATCGTGATCTACGATCTGGGTGGAGGCACGTTCGATGTCGCGGTGATGCGGATTCGGCGCGGCGAGTTCCGCACGTTGGCCACCGACGGCGACTCGCAGCTCGGCGGGCTCGATTGGGACCAGCGCCTGATGGACCATGTGGCCTCGCGGTTCGTGATGGAGCACGGCGAGGATCCACGCCTCGATCCGGTCTCCAAGACCCATCTTTGGAGGGCGTGCGACGAGGCGAAACGCACGTTGTCGATCCGCAGGCGGGCGGTGGTCGTCTGCCACCATGTCGGCAAGCGGTCCGAGGTCGCCGTCACGCGGGGCGAATTCGAGGAACTCACCTCCGACCTGCTTGACCGAACCGCGTTCACAACGCGTCACGTCCTGCAGGCGGCGGGCCTTACGTGGAACGACGTGGAGCACGTGATCATGGTGGGCGGAGCGTCGCGCATGCCGTGCGTCCGCGAACTGCTTCAGAACCTGTCCGGACGCGAACCAGACACGTCGGTCTCGCCCGACGAGGCCGTGGCGCACGGCGCGGCGCTCCATGCGCACGGCATCTTGCTCAAGAGCGCGGGCATCACCCCGCCGTTCCGCGTGACGAACGTGAACTCGCACAGCCTAGGCGTCGTCGCGCTGGACGCGGCGAGTCGATCGCGTCAGAACGCCATCCTGATCCCGCGCAATTCGCCCCTTCCCGCGACGGCTCGGCGAGTCTTCCTGACGCAGAAGGACAACCAACGGTCGATCCTGATCAACATCGTCGAGGGGGAGAGCGTGGATCCGGCGGAGTGCTCGCAGGTCGGCAAGTGCGTGGCGAGGGACCTGCCGGTCGGCCTCCCGCGCCATACGCCGATCGACGTGCGGTTCCAATACGCGGAAAACGGCCGATTGACGGTTCACGTCGATCTTCCCCAGATCGGCAAGGCCGCTCGACATTACCTGGTGCGCGAGAACATGTTGTCGGCGGCCGAATTGGACGCCTGGCGCGCGGTCGTGCGGAGCGGGCATCCGAACGGTCCGGGCTCGTAGGCATCCGAGCGGGGCGCGGGATGATCGGCGGCCGCACGAATTGACACTCCCTCGCGGACCGTTACGATAGCCCGTGATATGCCCATTTCGACCATCGAACGACGTTTCGTCGTGTCCGCCCGACCATGCGGCTCGCGGAACAGGAGTATAACCGAATGACCCAACTGGAAATCGCCCGTTCGGGCGAGATCTCCTCGGCGATGGAACGCGTCGCCGCCGAAGAAGGCCTTGCTCCCGAGCACGTGCGCGACGAGGTGGCGGCGGGGCGGCTTGTGATTCCAGCGAACCGCGTCCATCTCGAAGGATCCCTCCGACCGCTCGGGATCGGCATCGCCGCCCGGTGCAAGATCAACGCGAATATCGGCAATTCGGCGGTCACCGGGAACATCGACGCCGAATTGGAGAAACTGCGGGTCGCCGTGCGCTACGGCGCGGATACGGTGATGGATCTTTCGACGGGCAAGAACATCGACGCGATCCGCAGGGCGATCATCGCCGAGTCGACGGTTCCGGTCGGCACGGTCCCTATCTATCAGATGCTCGAGGAACTCGGCGGCGCGATCGAGGAGATGAAGCCGCGGCATTTCCTCGACATGGTCGAGCACCAGGCGCGGCAAGGCGTGGACTACATGACGGTCCATTGCGGCCTGTTGCTCGAACATCTTCCGCTGACGATGGGCCGGGTGACGGGCATCGTCAGCCGCGGCGGATCGCTCATCGCCAAATGGATGATGGCCCATCGCAGGCAGAATCCGCTTTACGAGCATTTCGACGACTTGTGCGCGATGCTGCGCGAATACGACGTGACGTGGAGCCTTGGCGACGGCCTGCGGCCCGGTTCGCTCGCCGACGCGAGCGACGCGGCCCAATTCGCCGAACTCGACGTGCTCGGCGAACTCGTGATGCGCAGCCGGAGGAACGGGGCGCAGGTGATGGTCGAGGGTCCCGGCCATGTTCCCATGGACCAGATCGACATGAATGTCCGGCGCGAGATCGACGTCTGCCACGGGGCACCGTTTTACGTACTCGGACCGCTCGTCACCGACGTCGCCCCGGGTTACGACCACATCACCAGCGCGATCGGCGCGGCGCTGGCCGGTTGGAGCGGCGCGGCCATGCTCTGCTACGTCACGCCCAAGGAGCACCTTGGCCTCCCCAATTGCGACGACGTGCGGCAGGGAGTCATCGCGTACAAGATCGCCGCGCATGCGGCCGACATCGCGAGGGGCCGCCCGGGGGCCCGCGACCGGGATGACGCGCTGAGCCGCGCCCGGTTCGCATTCGATTGGAACGAGCAGTTCCGATTGTCGCTCGACCCCGAAACGGCGCGTACCTACCACGATGCGACCCTTCCCCAGGATTCGTTCAAGAACGCGCACTTCTGCAGCATGTGCGGACCCAAATACTGTTCGATGCGCATCACCGAGGAGATCCGCGAAATGGCCGCCGATCCGGGTCTCGATCTCGTGGCCGCCGTTCCGTCGGAGACATCGCGTGACTCGAACGAGTCCACCTGACGCGGAAAAAGCGTCCCGCGCGGCGGATACCGTCGGCTTGTACGCCAACGGCGGTTTTTGGGGGTTGGTGGGAACGCAGTTCCTGGGGGCGTTCAACGACAACCTTTTCAAGCAGATCCTGCTGCTGCTGTTCGTCGAGATTCCCCGGCTGGGCGACTTGCAGTGGCTTGCGACGTTGACCTTCTCGGTTCCATTCATCGTCTTTTCAGGCTATGCCGGGTACTTGTCCGACCGTTACAGCAAACGCCGCGTCATCGTGCTGAGTAAGGTCGCGGAAATCGCGATCATGGCGGCGGGAGGCCTGCTGTTCGCCGTGTTGGCCGCATGGACCATGAACGCCGTTCTCGTCGGCCTGCTTTGCTTTGTCCTCTTCAGCATGGGAGCCCAGAGCGCCTTCTTCGGGCCGGGAAAATATGGCATCCTGCCCGAACTGCTTCCCGAAGAGCAGTTGCCGCAAGCGAACGGTTTCATTCTGATGATGACCTTCGTGGCGATCATCCTGGGCAGCGCGTGCGCCGGCGGCATGCTTGATTGGTTCGGCGACCGGCTTTGGACGACGGGGCTCGCATGTGTCGGCATCGCCATCGCCGGCACGTGGACCTCGGCGCAAGTTCGACCGGTTCCCGCGGCGAGTCCGTCACTGGCGTTCGACTGGTCGACGGTCGCCATACCCCATGACGTTCGTTCCTGTCTACGACGCGACCTTCCGTTGCTCACGGCGCTGATCGTGTCGAGCGTCTTTTGGATGGCGGCGGCCGTCGTGCAGATGGCGGTCAACACGTTTGGACGGCTGCAACTGGAAGTCAGCGATTCCCGAACGAGCCTCATGGTCGCCTCGATCAGTTTCGGAATCGCCGTCGGAAGCGTCCTGGGAGCCGGCCTGTCGCGCGGGCGGTTCAACACGCGCGTCCTGAAGGCCGGCGTATGGGGGATGTTCATTAGCCTTGCCCTGTTGTCGGTCCCCGCGGCGAACGAACATCGCCACTTGCTCGGCTACGCCGGAAGCGTGGTGGTCTTGATCCTCCTTGGCGTCTTCACGGGCATGTTCGCCGTGCCGCTCCAGGTATTCATGCAAGCGAGGCCGCCCGAAGCGCTCAAAGGCCGCATGATCGCGACGCAGAATCTGCTGAACTGGATTGGCATCACCGGATCGTCGCTCTATTACTTCGCCGGTTCGAAGACGATCAGCGCGCTGGGCTGGCCTCCAAGCGCGAATTTCGCGTTCACAGCCCTGTTGATCCTCGGCATCGGCCTTCTCTATCATCCCCGTCCCTCGACGCATGAGCCGGCGATCGGGAGTGCGGTCGAGGGCGCGTCGTAACGATCGTACGGTATACTGGAGGCCGGACGGGACGGCCAACGGACGCGGTCGTTCGCGAAAAAAGAGGCGGACGGCGCGGACTCGAATCGAAAGGCGCATGCGAATGCTCGGCGTAACGCTCGACCACGGTGATTACCTCGAACGCCTGCGGCGGGAAATCAGCCGCATCGATCAACAGGCGATGAAACGATGGGCCGATCGGGTGTACGAGGCATGGGATTCGGGCCGGCATGTCTTCATCATCGGAAACGGCGGTTCGGGAACGACGGCGTCGCACATGGCCGAGGATCTCGGCAAGAGCACGCTTCCCGAATCGGCCCTGCGCGACGCGTCCCGCAAACGGCTCAAGGTCCTGAGCCTCACCGATAACGCGGGTTGGATCATGGCCGTCGGAAACGATCTCGGCTACGACCAGATCTTCGTCCAGCAGCTCATGAATTACGGCGGACCGGGCGACCTGCTGATCGCGATCAGCGGATCGGGCAACAGTCCGAACATCCTTCGCGCCGTCGAATGGGCGAACCACCGCGGGCTCAACACGTTCGGTTTGAGCGGCTATTCGGGTGGACAGCTCCGCGAGATCCAGCGGGACGGCCTGCACGTCGATCTTCCCGACATGGGAATGGTCGAGAGTATCCACCTGTGCCTGTTCCACTGGGTCTTGAACGACGTCTTCGCGCGCATCAACGAGGAAGGGCGTTACGCGCCGGCGGCGACCGGAGCGCGGGCCTAGCCGATCGTCGTCGCGCGGCGAACGCGCCCGGCCGGGCGGTCGACCGATCGTGTTCGAGCGGACAACCGGAATGCGCAGTGGCCAAGACGGAGACGGCGGCATGGCGAACCGACTGGCGATCGAGATCGGAGGCACGAAGCTCCAGCTCGGCGTCGGCGACGGCTCTTCCGCGAAGCTCGACGCGCTGCTCCGGCGCGACGTCGATCCGGTGCTCGGAGCGAACGGAATTCTGGCGACGATCGAGTCCGAGGCCGGGGAACTTGTGCGCGCGTACGGGATCGAGCGGGCGGGCATCGCGTTCGGCGGGCCGGTGGAAGCGGGCGTGGTGACGACGAGCCATCAGATCGCGGGGTGGGATCGATTCCCGCTGGCTCGGTGGTTCCGCGATCGTTTGGGGATCTCGGCCGTTGTGGGTAACGACTGCGACGCCGCGGCCCTTGCCGAATCGCGGTTCGGCGCGGGCCGATCATCGCGCGCCGTCTTCTACGTGACGGTCGGAACGGGGATCGGCGGCGGGCTGGTGATCGGGGGCCGGTTGCACGGATTCGATCGCCCTGCCGTCGCCGAGATCGGCCACCTCCGGCCAGGCCTCGACGCGGTTTCCGAAACGTCGACCGTGGAATCGATGGCCAGCGGATGGGGCCTTGCTCGCGGCGCGCGCCGGATTTGCGAGGAGGCCTTGGAGAAAGACGCCGCGTGCGCCGATGCGATCGAATGGCGCCAGCGCGCGGGCGGGGATCTGAGCCGGCTGACGGCGAAGGATATCGGAGATCTCGCAAGCCGGGGAAACGCGATGGCGCAACAGGCCATGACGCGAAGCCTCAACGTGCTGGGCTGGGCCATCGCTCAGGCCGTCACTTTGATCGCGCCGGACGTCGTCGTGGTGGGAGGCGGTGTGTCGCTGATCGGCGAGCGGGCCTTTTTCGAACCGCTGCTCGAGGCGGTGGCCCGATACGTGTTTCCTCCGCTGCGAGACCGGTTCCGGATCGTCGCCGCCGAACTCGGCGAGGAAGTGGTGGTCGTCGGCGGGCTCCTTCTGGCGACGGGCGCGCACGGCGATTGAGGTGCCGAGTACGCGTCATGCGCGGCGTCCCCGCCGGTTGGAGGCGTCTATCGGGATTCCGGACCGCGAACGGGCGACCGGAAGACGCCCGACGCGGCGATTCAGGAGGCTTCGAGTCCGAGGACATCGACCATCCCGTACAGGCCGGCGGGCCGATCGGCGATGAAACGCGCCGCCTGCAGCGCGCCGGCCGCGTAGCCGTCGCGGCTCGAAGCGCGCACCGTCAGTTCGATCGTCTCGCCGAGCATTCCGAACACGATCGTGTGCTCGCCGGGGTTGTCGCCGACGCGGATCGCGTGGTATCCGATCTCGTTCCGGGACCGCGCGCCGACGAGCCCATGGCGGCCGTGCGTGTGGCGATCCTGTCCCATCGCGGCCGCGATCAGCTCGCCGAAACGGAGCGCCGTGCCGCTCGGCGCGTCCTCCTTGAAGCGGTGGTGGCGTTCGAGGATTTCGACGTCGACGCCGGACGCCGCGGCGCGCAGGGCGCGCGCCGCCTGTTCGGCAAGCCGCATCGTGAGGTTGACGGCGAGGCTCATGTTGGGCGCCCAGACGACGGGAATCGATTGGGCCGCGGCGCGCAGCTCGGCCTGTAGCGGCTCGGCAAGCCCCGTCGTCGCCATGACAAGCGGCAGCTTCCGGTCGCGGCATAGGTCGACGGCTCCTTGCGCGCCGCGCGGCGACGAGAAATCGATCACGACCGGTTTCCGGTCCGCGTCGAGGCGATCGGCGAGGAGCACGCCGATTTCGTCGATCCCGGCCTCCCGGCCCGCGTCGCGTCCGAGGGCCGGATGGCCGGCCGATTCGAGCGCGGCCACGACGCGCAGATCGTCGGCCGCCGATGCGAGCGCCACGAGACGTTTTCCCATCCTCCCCGCGGCTCCGTGGATGGCGACTTCTATCGGCATCGTGACGCTCCCGTTCCGTGTGCTCGAATTCGCTGTGTGCTCGAATTCGCTGTGTGCTCGAATTCGCTGTGTGCTCGAATTAGCTGTAGAGTTGGATCGCGCGGATGATGTCGTCGAGTTCGTTGCGGACCGCGACCGCCCGGTTGGCGAACGCCGCGCGACGCACGCCCCGTTTCGCGAGGATCTCGTTGAACTGCTCCTGATCGGTCGAATGGTACGCGACGGTCGCCGTCGGATCCTTGAGAAGGTGGCCGGTGAGGATGCACACGACGCGATCGGACGGGCCGATGATCGACTCGGACCTCAAGAGCCGGGCCCCCGCCACGCTCGCCGCGCTCGCCGGTTCGCATCCCATGCCGCACGCGCCGACCTTCGCCTTGGCGTCGAGGATCTCCTGATCGGTGACGCGCCGCACCACGCCGTCACAGGCGTCGAGGGCGCGGAGGCACTTGGCGAGATTGACGGGCCGTTGGATTTCGATCGCGCTGGCGATCGTCGACGCCTTGATCGAACGCGCGTCGAGCTCGCCGTAATACGCGCGTTCCGGCGACCGGTCGACGCGGCCGCCGTTCCAGCGAACCTTGCGCTGTTCGTGCAGTTCATAGAGCGTGTCGGCTCCCGCCGCGTTGATGACGGCCAGTCGGGGAACGCGATCGATCAGGCCGAGCTCCTTCAGTTCAAGAAAGGCCTTTCCGAACGCGCTCGAATTGCCGAGATTCCCGCCGGGCACGACGATCCAATCGGGAGGTTCCCAGTGGAGGCCTTCGAGCACGCGGTACATGATCGTCTTCTGGCCTTCGAGCCGAAACGGGTTGACGCTGTTGACGAGGTAGGTGCCGAGCCGCACGCAAACCTCGCGGACCCGGGCCATGGCGTCGTCGAAGTCGCCCGCGATTTGGACGGTCAGCGCTCCATAGTCGAGGGCCTGCGAGAGCTTTCCGTACGCGATCTTGCCCGAGCCGACAAAGATAACCGCCTTCATCAGGCGCGTGACGGAGCAGTAGAGGGCGAGCGAAGCGCTCGTGTTCCCCGTCGAGGCGCAGGCGGCGCGGCGGGCCCCGGTCAGCTTCGCGTGGGCGAACGCGGCGGCCATGCCGTTGTCCTTGAAACTGCCCGACGGGTTCAGACCCTCGTATTGAAGGTGGAGGTTATTGGGCGCGAGGCCGACGAAATCGGCGAGCGCATCGGCGCGCTGCAGGAGCGTCTGCCCCTCGCCGATCGTCACGGCCTGTTCGCGGGGAACGAACGGCAGCAGTTCCCAGAACCGCCAGACCCCGCTGAATCGGAGCGGATCGGATCGCCTCGCCCATTCCGCCTCGAAGGCGCGCAGCGATCGAGGGGGCCGTGTCCGATTCCAGTCATAGGCCACGTCCAGCGCGCCGCCGCACGCGGGGCACGCGACGCGGACTTCGGCCACGTCGTAACGAGCCCCGCAGTCGGGCGCGATACACTGTTGGAAAGCGGCATCGCCCTGCGCCACGTCATCCTCCCGCGTCGCGCGTTCCCCTTCGTTCGCCCGGCCGCCGCGGCTAGTCTAGGCCAAGTCCGTCCGCCGACACAAGGACGGACCGCCCAACGCGCGGCCGTCGCCCGTCGAAGGCCGACCGTTGCCGACGTTTGACAAGGCCCTCGGACCTGCCTACACTAAATGGGTTCTGGACGCGTCGACCTCATTCGTCCGGGCGGTTGGGGCGCCGACCGGCCTCGAGAGAGGCGGCTCGCTCCGAGCGCGCGTTCCCCGTTCGAATGCGTTCGTCCATCGCCGATCAAGTTGTGGAGCCGGTTTGCATGAAGAAGTCCGAGATGAAGCCGTACAAGGAGATCCTGCTCGCGCTTCGAGCCCGGCTGCGCGGCGATGTGACGGCCATGGCGAAGGCGGCCCTTCATAAGACGCGGTCGGAATCGAGCGGGGACTTGTCGAGCATGCCGATCCATATGGCGGATATCGGGTCGGACAATTTCGAACAGGAATTCACGCTGTCGCTGATGCAAAGCGAAGAGGAATCGCTCGACCAAATCGAGGCTGCCCTGGAACGGATCGAAAAGGGCGCGTATGGTTCGTGCCTGGAGTGCGAAGGCAAGATCCCGAAAGCCAGGCTGACCGCGATTCCCTTTACGCCCCACTGCGTCAAATGCGCTGAAAAACTCCAGAAGGGTTGATTTCGGCGATCGGGAACCACGCGAATTCAGCCGCCCATGGTCGGGAGGAGGACCGGATGGCGCGAGGCAACCGGTCGATGCGCGCGGCCGTCTTCTTGGTGATCGCGGTCGCCGGGTGCTCGATCGACCTGCTCACCAAACACTGGGTCTTCGCGTGGCGCGGGATGCCCGAGGCGAACCCCGAGTGGTGGATCGTCGAAGGTTTTTTCGGGATCGAGACGGCGCTGAACCCCGGCGCGCTGTTCGGGATGGGAGCGGGCGGCTCGCCCTTCTTCGCCGCCTTGTCGATCATCGCCGGACTCGCCGTCCTCTACCTCGTACTCATCCGCGATTGGGCCCGCGACTGGCTCCTGACCATCGCACTCGCCTGCGTACTCGGCGGAATCCTCGGCAATCTGTACGATCGCCTTGGCTTGTGGTCGCCGCCAGGCTCGCCCGATCGATTCCATACCGAGGTCCGCGATTGGATTCTGTTCCGGTTCCGCGGGTATACCTGGCCGAACTTCAATATCGCCGACAGCCTGCTCGTCGTCGGCGCGGCCCTGATCATGGTCCATGCGCGGCTTGAGCCGCGGTCGCCCGACCCAAGGTCGCCCGACCCAAGGTCGCCCGACCCAAGGTCGCCTGCCTCGGTTGAAGGCGTCCGCGCCGCTCAGGCCGCCGCCGCGCCGCGCCCGGAACCCGAGACCTCGAATGGGGCGCGCGGCGGACGGCGCGGCGGCGCGGGATCGGCGCGTTCGATCGGCACGGACGAGGTGCGGCGATGAGTCGGGCGGACGACGTATCACGGCGACTCGCATGCGCCGTCCGCATCGCGCTGGAAGCGGGCCGGGTGACGATGGGTTATTTCCGGCGAGCCGACGTGCGAGTGGAGACCAAGTCCGATGCGTCGCCCGTGACGATCGCCGACCGAGAATCCGAATGCCGGCTGCGCGACCGGATCGGGGCCGAGTTTCCCGACGATGGGGTGCTCGGCGAGGAATTCGGCGAAACACGGGGCTCGTCCGGCTTCCGATGGATCGTCGATCCGATCGACGGAACCAAGTCGTTTATTTTCGGAGTTCCCTTGTTCGGCGTGCTGATCGGCGTGGAGCGTGCGGGCCGAAGCGTCGCCGGCGTGATCCATATTCCCGCGCTGGGTGAAACGGTCTATGCGGAGCAAGGAGGCGGTTGCTGGTATCGCGGGGTTGGGGAAGCCCCGGTTCCCGCGCGCGTCTCCGCGACGCGCCGCTTGTCCGATGGACTGTTCGTCACGTCCCAGGTCGACAGTTTCGCAAGGCGAGGCGCGGCGTCCGCGTTCGATGCCCTGCAGAGCCGAGCGGCGGTCACGCGAACCTGGGGGGACGCCTACGGCTATTCGCTCGTGGCGACCGGACGCGCGGCGGCGATGGTCGATCCGCTCATGCATATTTGGGACGCGGCCGCCTTGCAGCCGGTGATCGAGGAGGCCGGGGGCCGCTTCACCGATTGGCAAGGGCGTCCCTCGATCGATTCGGGCGAAGCCATCGGCTCGAACGGCCTCGTGCACGACGAGGTCCTCGCCGTCACGCGCCCGTTCGGCCATTCGCACGCCGGCGCGTGACCCGATTCCCCGAACGACCGGGGCGGTCATTCCGCGTTTCCGCGCGCCGTTGGGTTCCCGTTCACCGAAATCGCCGGCTCCGGGCGGACGGGTTCCGGGTTGCGGGTTCCGTCGAACCTGCTAGAATCAACCGGCTCGGCGCCGGAACCTCTGGCGCCCCCGCGTTCGGTTTGTTTCGACGGCGGAACGGCAAAGCGGCCACTGAAGGGCGTGCCATGGCTCAACAATGCGAAATCTGCGGGAAGTCTCCCCAGATGGGAAACCAGATCGAGACGCGAGGCAAGGCGAAGTACCTGGGCGGGGTCGGCACCAAGGTCACCGGCATCTCGCGGCGGAAATTCCGGCCCAATCTGCAGCGGGTCAAGGTCACGACGCGGCGCGGCGGCACCCAATCGGTGCGCGTATGCACGCAGTGCCTGCGGAGCGGCGCGGTCCGCAAGGCCGTCCGTCACAAGCCATTCAGTCTCGGATCCACGGGTGCCGGATCGACTGCTGCCGGATCGACGGGTTCCGGAAAAGCCAACGCAGGGGCGGCCGGCTCCTGATCCGACGGGCACGCCTTCGCCGGAGCGGCCGGGACCTCGGGAGAGGGCGGCGTGGTGCGCCGCGGGCCTGCGGCGGGAACGGCGAGCGTTGGCGGGCAACGGAGGCTTACCCATGCAATTGAATGTGGAGGCCGTCGCGCAGGTGGCCCGGCTGGCTCGGCTTCGACTTGAATCCGGCGAGCTCGTCCGGCTCACGGCCGACCTTGCCCGGATTTTGACGTACGTCGAACAACTCGACCGACTCGATCTCGCGGGCGTCGAGCCCCTTGCGCATGTGGCCGACTATGTGAACGTGTTTGACGAGGACGTGCCGCGCGAATCGTTGCCCCGCGACGAGGCGCTCGCCAACGCGCCGCACCACGATGACGCGTGCTTCCGGGTGCCGGCCGTTTTGTAGGCGGTCGGACGCCCGCCCCACGCCGCTCGAAAACCCGCCGCATGACAGAATGCTGTCACTCGATCGAAAGCGAGTCGATCCGCCATGGAGCTCACCGACGCGACGGCAACCGAGCTCCTCGGCAAGCTCGCATCGCGGGCGTGTTCCGCCGTCGAACTGACCCGGTCGTTTCTGGACCGGATCGCGCGAACCGATTCATCGGTCGGAGCGTTCCTTTCGATTGACGAACGGGGCGCGTTGGCTTCCGCCGCGGCGATCGATCGCCGCCGCGCGGCGGGCGGACCGCTCGGACCGCTCGCCGGAATCCCGGTCGCGGTCAAGGACGTGTTTTGCGGAAGAGGCGTCCGTTCGACATGCGGGTCGCGCATGCTCGCCGACTTCCACCCCCCGTACGACGCGACGCTCGTCGCCCGGTTGCGGGCCGCCGACGCGATCCTGATCGGACGCACCAACATGGACGAGTTCGCGATGGGGAGCTCGACGGAGAACTCGGCGTTCCATCCGACGCGCAATCCGTGGGACATCGGCCGGGTGCCGGGCGGGTCGAGCGGCGGGTCGGCGGCCTGTTTGGCGGCGAGGCAGGCGCCGCTCGCGATCGGAACCGACACGGGCGGATCGATCCGGCAACCGGCCGCGTTTTGTGGTGTCATCGGATTGAAGCCGACGTACGGGCGCGTGAGCCGCCACGGCTTGGTCGCGTTCGCCAGCAGCCTCGATCAGGCCGGGCCGATGGCGCGGACGGCCGAGGACACCGCGTTGCTGCTCGGCGTGATCGCGGGGCACGACCCGAGCGATTCCACGTCCGCGCGGGTTCCCGTTTCGGGCTATCGCCAGGCGCTTGGCGAGCCGCTCAACGGACTCCGGCTCGGAGTCGTACGGGGCCAATGGACGGAGGGGGTCGAACGGGCGGTGGCGTCGGCGATCGAGCGGGCGGCGGACCTGTTCCGCGAACTCGGCGCGGAACTCGTCGATGTCGACCTCCCCCATCATGCGTATGGAATCGCGGCCTACTACGTCATCGCGCCGTGCGAGGCGTCGAGCAACCTCGCGCGGTATGACGGAATCCACGTCGGGTACCGCGCGGCGGCCGCGCCGCGTCGAGGCCCGGGCGCGGCGGAGGACGATCCGGGCGCGGCGGGCGACGCGGACGACTCGCCGCTCATCGATCTCTATCGGCGGTCGCGCACGGAGGGATTCGGGCTGGAAGTCAAGCGCCGCGTGATGCTCGGCACGTTCGCGTTGAGCGCGGGATACCAGGACCGCTACTACGTCAAGGCGCTGCGCGTCCGACGCTTGATCCGCGAGGACTATGACGCGGCGTTCCAGCGCGTCGACCTGTTGATCGGGCCGACGACGCCGACGACGGCCTATCGGATCGGCGAACGGTCGGCCGATCCGCTCGCCATGTATCTTGGCGATCTCTTCACGGTCGGCGCGAACCTCGCGGGTCTCCCGGCGATCTCGGTTCCCTGCGGAGCGGATGGGGCCGGGCTTCCGATCGGGTTCCAATTGCATGCGCCGCCCTTTCAGGAAGAGTCGCTGTTGCGGGCGGCCCACCAGTACCAGTCGGCGACCGACTGGCATTCGAGGGGGCCTGAACTCGAATGAACGCGGTACCGTACGAAATCGTCGTGGGACTCGAAGTCCACGTGCAGTTGCTGACCCGCACGAAGCTCTTTTGCCGATGCGACGCGTCGTTCGGCGCGCCGCCGAACACGCGAACCTGTCCGGTCTGTCTCGGCTTGCCCGGCGCGCTTCCGGTCATGAACGGCCGCGCTTTCGAACTCGCGCTCCGCACGGGAATCGCGCTCGACGGCGAGATCCCCGATCGCATGAAATGGGATCGCAAGAACTACTTCTATCCCGATCTTCCCAAGGGCTATCAGATCAGCCAATTCGATCTGCCGCTCGCCCGGAACGGCCGTCTGGCGATCGAAGGCGAACATGGAGACGGGCCGCCTCGGATCATACGCATCCAGCGCGTGCATCTCGAGGAAGACGCGGGCAAGAGCATGCACGATGAGCATGAAGGGCGGCGGGACAGCCGTATCGACCTCAATCGCGCGGGCACGCCGCTGCTCGAAATCGTCAGCGAACCCGACATCCGTTCCGCGCGCGAAGCCAAGGCCTATCTCACCGAGCTCAAACTGCTGCTGACCTATCTCGACGTGTCGGATTGCAACATGCAGGAGGGCAGCCTTCGGGTCGATGCGAACGTGAATCTCCACGTGCGGCCCGACGCGTCGCCCCACGGCTCGGTGATCGAAACGCCGATCGTCGAGATCAAGAACATGAACAGTTTCCGCGCGGTCGAGCGGGCGATCGAGTACGAGGTTGCGCGGCAGTACGACGAATGGACGGCGACCGGCGCGACACGGGCGACGGCGCCCAAACAGACGCGGGGCTGGGACGACCGCGAGGAGGTCACGCTCGCGATGCGGCGGAAGGAGGAGTCGAGCGACTACCGTTACTTCCCCGAGCCCGATCTCTTGCCCGTGGTTGTGCCCCGGTCCCGGATCGACGCGGTGGCGGCGGAGATGGTCGAGCGTCCCGCCGCGATCCGCGAACGGCTGGGTCGGGAATGGGGCCTCGATGCGGCCGCCGCCGATCTGATCGTCCACCAGGGGCGCGCATTCGTCGCGTATTTCGTCGATGTGGCACGGGAACTGGGGGATCCGCGCCGCGCGGCGAATTGGATGCAACAGGACGTACTGCGCGTTCTGAACGAGCGGAGCATGGGCATCGGGCGGCTGGCCGTCGCCCCCGGCGAACTCGTCGATTTGCTGCGGCGCGTCGACCGAGGCGAGTTGACGCGCAGCCGAGCCAAGGACGTCTTTCAGCGGATGGTCGAGACGGGCCGGTCGGCGGTCGACGCGATGCGCGCGATGGGCATTGAATCCGTCGATCGGAGCGCGCTCGAAGCCCTCTGCCGCGAACTCGTCGATTCGAATCCCCGCATCGTCGCCGACGTCAAGGCCGGCAAGAGCCAGGCGATCGGCGCGCTGGTCGGCCAGGCGAAGAGACGCAATCCCAACGCCGACCCGTCCGAAGTGCTCCGCATTTGCATCGAGCTGATCGGAACGTGACGATTCCCACGGCGACGCCGAGCGAGGAACCGGGTTCCCATCCGAGGGTTCTTTCCCCTAGAATGCGGCGTCCGTCGATCGGTGCCTCCGAGCGGCGGCGGGGCGGACCACGATCCAGCGCGAACGCCCACCGGGAGATGTCACGCGTGTCGGGCCGAATCGAAGGAAAAGTGATCGCCTTTGGCGAAACGGGGGACCTGATCACCGATATCTCGGCTCCGCGGCTCCAGTATGCGCCCCGCGACGAACGGATACGCATACGGTGCGACGAGCATGAAACGGTCGGCATGTTCCTCGAAGCGAACTCGGAGCCCGAAGCGACCTACATGGCCGTACTCGACGATCGCGGCGTGCTGCGGCTTCGCATCGTCGGAATGAGCGCGCGGGAACTGCTCGGTATCCGGCTCGGCGAAACGGTCGTCGTGGAGTGGTGACGGATCATAGTGCCCGCGCGGTCCGGCCCGGCGGACGATCCCGGCGGCGCGTGGGAGTCGTCTTGCGTTTCGGCGATTGCCGAGCCGCGCCCAGGCGAAACATCCATGCCAACCGATGCGGACTGGAGGGAGTGGGATCGCCGTCGCGTCTGGCACGCGTTCACTCAGATGCAAGGGTATGAACCTCTCCTCATCGAGCGCGCGTCGGGCTGCACGCTCTACGATATCGACGGGAACGCGTATCTCGACGGCGTCAGCAGCCTCTGGTGCAACGTGCATGGCCACGGCCATCCGCGATTGAACGCGGCGATCACCGACCAGTTGACGCGCGTCGCGCATGTGACCTCGTTGGGAATGGGCAATCCGCCGGCCGCCGAACTCGCCGCGCGACTGGTGGAACGGGCTCCGGCGGGACTCGAACACGTCTTCTTCTCGGGGGACGGCGCGTGCGCGGTCGAGGCGGCATTGAAGATGGCGTTCCAGTATTGGCGCCAGGTGAATCCGGCGATGCCGAGGAAGACCAGGTTCGTCGCGTTCGAGGACGCGTATCACGGCGACACGCTGGGAAGCGCGAGCGTGGGGGGCGTCGAACGATTCCATGCGATGTTCCGACCTCTGCTGTTCGAGACGCATCGGCTGCCGCCGCCGGATCGCTATCGGCCGCCGACCGGAATCGAAGCCGCGGATGTCGGAAGGGACGCGCTCGATCGGCTCGACGCGCTGCTCGCCGAACAGGCCGATGGCATCGCCGGCGTGATCATCGAACCGCTTGTCCAGTGCGCCGCGGGAATCCTCGTGCATCCCGATGGTTTTCTGCGGGGAGTGCGGGAACGGACGCGGCGGCACGGCGTGCTCATGATCGCGGACGAGGTCGCCGTCGGCATGGGGCGCGCGGGCACGCTGTTCGCGTGCGAGCGGGAGGGCGTCACGCCCGATCTGCTGTGTCTCGGCAAGGGGCTCACGGGCGGCTACCTGCCGATGTCGGCGACGATGGCGACCGGCCCGATTTGGGACGCGTTCCTGGGCGCGTATTCCGAATCCAAGACGTTCTACCATGGCCACACGTTCGCCGGGAATCCGCTCGCCGCCGCCGCCGCGCTCGCGTCGCTCGACATCTTCGACGGCGATCGCGTACTCGAATCGCTGCCTCAAAAAGTCGAACGCCTGGCGCGCGGACTCGAACCGCTCGCCGACCTTCCCATCGTCGGCGACGTGCGGCAATGCGGCATGATCGCGGGGATTGAATTGGTGCGGGACAAGGCGCGGCGCGAACCGTTTCCGTGGGAGATGCGGGTCGGCGGAATGGCCTGCGACCGGGCGCTCCGCGCGGGCGTGTGGCTCCGACCGCTCGGCAACGTCATCGTCCTGATGCCTCCGCTCGCGATCCGAGACTCCGAACTCGATCGGATCCTCGACGTCCTCCGGCAAGCGATCATCGACGTCGGCGGCGAGCTCGCCCATCCGCGCTCGGAATCCCGCTAGTGTCGCAGGCTCACCTCGACCACGAAGGACACGCATCGCGCGAATCGGGTGAAGGGAGAAGGGCGCGCGGGATCCGAGTTCACGCCGATGGCGCGGATGGACGGCCGCGGGTCGGCGTCATTGGGCCGACGAGCGGGTTCCGTGCGGCGATCCGCCGATATGGACGCCTTCGGGCATCGGACGAGCGGCCGAGAGGAACCCGCGCTGGTAGAGCATCGATTTGAGGCTGCGGAACTGGTCGAAATTCTCGGGATAGACCCATACCGTGATGGTCGTTCGCTTGGGATCGGCGTTCCCGAGATGGGCCATGAATCGCGATCCGTCCCGCAGGGCCGTTTCGATCGGCTCGCCCAAGTCGTCGCTCACCGGGATCAGCTCGAACCGGTCGAGTTCGACGTGGCGCTGGATGACCGGCCCGACCTTCGATTCGATCGACGACTCGGATTGCCGCAACGTGTAGCGGATCCGGAATCCCTCGACAGGCCCCGCGGTTTCGGTGATCGAGGGAGCGTTCTTGAGTTTCCAGAGTTGTTGCTGGGCTTCGTCCTTGAGTTTGTCGACGAGTTCCTCCCAGGGCAGCACGACCAATCGGCCTCGCGCGAGTCGGACATGCAATTCGGTTCCAAAAACGGTCTTGGCCATCGGTGTCGGAAGGTGTTCGATGACCGACGCGGCGCCGGTCGCGTTTTCGAGCGCGCCGCGCGCCGCGCCGAGTTCGTCCAGATCCTGTTCGAGCTCGGCCGTCCTGCGCTGCGCGTCGAGCTCGCTTTGCTCGGCCGCGCCGAGTTTCTCCCTGGCGGACGCGATCTCCTTTTCGAACGCGGTCAATCGGACGAGCAGCTTGTCGCGTTCCTTTTGTCGGTAGGCGATTTCGAGGTCTTGGCGTTCGAGTTTCGCGGCCATGTCGCGCGTGTCGTGCTCGACCGAATCGGCGACCGACTTGAGGTCGGCGGCTTGGGCCGCGATCGTCGTTTCCGTGTCGGTCGCCTCGGGAACGACGTCAACGAGGGCCTCGCGCGCTCGCGCGCCGACGATCATGATCAGAATGATGAGGATGCCGACGAGATTCGCGACGACATCGAGGAACGAGTCTTGTCCGGGCGTCAGATCGGGCTGCCGACCACGTCTCATGGCGCGTTCCTCACCAGTTCCAAACCGCTGTCGCGCATCAGCGACTCGACCATCCCGAATTGCTCGGCGGCGTCCGGCGCGACGTCCACGACAAGCCGGGGGCGCCAGAATCCGCCGAGTGGAGCGAGGCCCCAGTCGGCCATGCGGCCGCGCAGCGATTCGACGAATGCGTCGAGTGTTTGCGCGGGATCGGCGCCGAAGGGGAAGGTCTTAGGGGGTTGATTCGAGCCCGGTTCGGGCATCAACACGATCGCCTCGCGCTGGCACACGACGCGGACCGGTCGACGATAACCGGTCGGACCGCTCGATCGCTTGTCGATGGCCCAATCGGCGCCGCGCGATTGGGCCATCGACGGGAACGAGGAACCGCCGCCGTGGCCCGACCCGCCGGGAGATCCGGCTCGGCCGCCGGACGAGGCCGTTTGGCCCGTCGGTCCGTCGCCGGCGTCCTCGTTTCCGGGCCGATCGGGGCGCGGCGATGCGGTGGCATTTCGGAGTGACGTTCCGGCTCCGCCAGGTCCCCGGCCGATGCCGGATCCCCGTCCGTCGACGGTCGCGGGCGGGTTGGATCCGCCGAGCGGCACGACGCCGCCGCGCCCGCTGACAACGAAACCGGATCCTTGGGGGAAGGATGGCATGGCGGCGCGGAGGCGCGATTGCCGTTCCCGCGCGACGCGCACCGCGTCCTCGATTTGCGCGGCGAGCCGCGGATCGGGAGGCGGGAAGCTCAGCGCCAACTCCTCCGAAACGAGCTCGTATCCAAACTCGTCCTCCCAGGCATTCATCGCGGCGCGCGCCGCGACGTAAGCGCCGATCCCCTCGGGACGCACGATGAGCAGCGGATACGGCTCGTCGCCGCTCGCGACCGTTTTCGCATGGTACTCGCGGATCGTGCGGAGTGCGGCGTCGAGCGGGTTGCCGGGTCCCATCGCGCCTTCAAAATCGTCGGGGCGAAGCACGACGTTCTCGGGACGCAGGACGATCCCCTGCCTCGCGCATTCGATATAGATCGGACGGCGTTTCGTGCCGTTCGGGCCGGGATAGGGGATGATCGCGTATTGGCGGGGCCGATCGCGCGCGGCGGACCGCGCATCGTCGAGCTCGCGCCGCGCTTCGGCCACGCGCGCTTCCAGCCGCTCCCGGTCGCCCGCCCGAGACTCGATATCCGACGCGCGACCGTCCGCCACCGCGCGCAACCGCTCGGCGTCGCCGCGCGCCGTCGCGTACCGTTGCTCGATCTCGCGGATGTGCCGTTCGAGATGCGCAAGCTGGAGCCGCTTGTCTCCCAGTTGCCCGACCAACGCGTCGCGCTGCTGCCGCAGCACGTCGCCCCGCCAGGTCTGGTCCTCGACCTCCGTCTTCCATCCTTCCGTCCGTTCCCGAGCGGCATTCCGGTCTTGTTCGGTTCGGCGAGCCGCCGCGTCGACCGCGTCGGCCCGCGCCTGCTGCATGACGAGGACGAGGAGCACAATGAGCGCTCCCATCGTGCAGACGAGCACGGCGAGGAAGGGGAAGAGCGCGAGGGTGACATCCGGTTTCTGTTTCGCGCGCCGAGTCATGCGGCGCGCTCTTGCTGGGAGGCGGTCGGCCGAAGTTCCACGCGGCGCGCCTCGGGCGCCGGAGGAAGACGCGTGCTCAGGAGCTGTATGGCCGCCGAAAGACTCATCACCGTGTCCTCGAAGTGCCGGGCGCCGGCCAGATGTTCGAGATTCTCGTTGAGCGATTTTTCGAGGCGGACGACATCCCCGGTCACTTCGATGGCCCGGCACATCAATTCGCCTTGACGCTCGAACGCCTGTTGTTGGGCGTGCAGCGCCTCGGTGCTCGCGTCAAGGCGACCTTGCCATCGCTCCCATCGCTCGGCCGCGCTGCGCGATGCCTGGTCCTCGATGCGGCGCAGTTCCTCGGCGTGCGAGGAAAGTGTCTCATCCAGCGACGCGGACAGGGCGCGGCGCAACGCATCGGACCCCTCGTCCCAACCACCATGCCACTGTTCCTGCATCTGACCGAGGCTCTTCCGCCATACCTCGGCCTGCCGTTCCACGATCCCGTCGACCGACCGCATCACCGCGTAGCACATGCGTTCGATCGAGGCGAGATGCGGATCGAGGTCGAGAGCGCCCGCGGGAAACCGGCCGATCAGCAAGTCCGACGCCCGCGACGTCACTTGGGCGAGCAACTGCAGCTCGACGCGGTCGATCGGGAACTGAAGGAACATCAGACCGATCGACATCATCAGCGCGATGGCCGTCGTGTCGAACGCGACGTAGAGCCCCGCGAGGAGGCCCTGCATCGCCTCGCTGGGATTCGTCGCGAGCTGTTGGGGATCGAGGCCGCCCAGCGACTGCGCGATGCCCATGACCGTTCCCAGGAACCCGAGCATCGGAATCGCCCAGATCACGATGCGCACCAGCGCGTAGCTCTCGTGCTGCGAATCCTGGTCCTGGTCCGCAAGGTACTTGAGTTCCTCCTCGAGCCCTTGCGGGGAACCGGACTTCGCCACGTACCGGACGGCTTGCCGGATCCGATTCCCGAGCGCCGACTCGCGAACCCGCTCGCCGGCCGCGTCGAGCTGGTCAAGCAGACGCCGCGCCGACTCGGCGGGCGGCGCGGCGTCGATCGGATCCGAATGAGCCGTTCCCACGGCGCCCGCCGCGGGCTCGAAAGGCAATTCGCCGATCAGCGTCGCCTGGAGGGCGACTTCGACAAGCTTGAGTGCGAGCGCGGCGAGCCCGACGAAAAAGAAGGCCGTTTCGCAGATCGAGACCGGATGGCCGGCGAAATACCGATGCATCAAGGGTATGTCGAGCGGTCCGCGGAAGATGGCGGCAAAGAAGAGGCTGCATGCGGCAAGTCCGATCAGAACAGGCCACCCGATGGCGCCCGCGATTCGAGCGAATCCATTCGACGGTCGATGGTCTTTCACGGTCGGCGTCCTTAATCCAAGGCAACTTCGGCTCCCGGGAAGACGACCGTCGCCGCGTCGCGAGTCGCGGCGCGCGCGGGGCGCCGCGCGACCCGTCAACGCAGGTCCGCGACTCCCGAACCGACTCCGGCAGCCCGCCGTAAAATCGGCGTGATCGCTACACTTTGTTGAACTTTTCCCGATGATCCGATCGGAAAAGTCGACCGGACCGGGAACTTGTGCCCAGACGAAAGATTTGCCGGTTTCGCGCCGATAATTCTCTTTTGTCACGGCGCCGCAAGCGGATCGCGAGTCAACCGACGCGGCCGAATGGCCGCGCGCGTATCCCAGGGGGGACGGGCCCGGTGAGCTTCCCAGCAGTTCACCGGGCCCACTTTTTTTTGGCGTCCAAGAGGCGGACAAAGAGAGATCCGGCGACCTCTAGTCCGAGCGACGACGTCTGAGGGAAGAGCCGCCGACATTTCAGGCCGCCGTACTTCACTTCGGTGAGGGGGACTTCGCCGCGGCGAGCGATCAACTCGCGGGTTCGCTCCCCCTGCGATCCGCAACCGGCTTGTTTCTTGCCATCCTTGGCTCCTTTGCCTGATTGGAACCACGACATGTTCGGCCACCACCAAATCCACCCCCCTTCTGCCAATTAGGCCAAGATCCATGCGCAACTCGCGACATGCGCCCGGCGTTTGCGCGCGATGGGCCATGCGCTCGCCCGCCGCCCATCGCCCGCCGCCGACTTTCGAGGTCGACCTTGTCGTTCCGACCTCATCCGGCTAGACTCCCGATCCGGTCGCACGGACCGGCCCGGACCGGGTTATCCGATCGTCGACGCGCCCGATTTTCGACGGGCCCGGTCATTGAAATGGGCGTCGCGGGTCCGCTCGTATTGGCCGGGTTGGATCGATCGGCGGAATCTCGTTCGGCGAATCCGCCGGGAAGTGGGCGAAGGAAACTATTGCATCGGGATGGCCGGCTTTTAGAATGGATGCAGGCGGCCGATCCCGCGCAAGCGCAACAAGGACGCACGATTATGCGCAGCGTGGCGGTTGGCATGCTCATTGGAGCTGGGATGGCGGCGGTCCTTTTGGCGATCGCGGCGGACCAGCGGAATGCGTTCGCTCAGCCGGATCGGCCGGGCCGCGCGTCGGATTCGGCCTTGATTCCCATGGCATGGAGCACGGACCAAGCGTCGTTTCTGGCGGTCGTGGATCCGGACCGGCGAGCGATCGCCGTGTACGAAGTCCATCGCACGTCGGGTTCGGTGACGCTGAAGAGCGTCCGCAATCTGACCTGGGATTTGCAGCTCGAGGAATTCAACACCGTCAATCCTACACCTCGCGACATCCGGGCGATGGTCGAGCGTCGTTGAACGGCGCGGGCGCGATCCGGGGCGAGGTGGCCAACGAGGCCGTCGTGTGCCGCGGAGCCCATCATGACCAAGTTCATTCCGCTCAATGAAGCCGCCAAGCGGCTTGGCATCCCACCCGAAGCGCTTCTGGAAGCGCGCGAGCGGAACGACATCCACGGATATCGCGACGGCGCGAGCTGGAAGTTCAAGGATACCGAGGTCGATCGATTCGCGTCCGAATTCGAACTGACGGCCGGATCGGGCGCGCCGGACGTCGCATCGGACGACGATGATTCGATCCTCGTCTCCGATGAACCGCTCGGCGCTATGCCCCGTGCCTCGAGCACGATCATCGGAGCGGGCGGCGAGAACCGCGCGGAAAGCGATATCCGGCTCGCCGATAGCGACGCGTCCCTCGCCGGCGGCGAGAGCGACCTCCTCAGCGGCAGCTCGCCGAATCTCAAGGGCATGAGCGACAGCGATGTCCAGCTCGTTCTCGACGACGACGGCAGCGACGTGAAGATCGTTCCCGGCGGAAGCTCGAAGTTGCTCGGCGGGTCCGGAACGGGAAGCGATCTGAAACTGGAGCTCTCGACCGGCAGTTCGGGCGGCACCGGAAAACTCGATGACGTCGGAAGCGGCGGACTCGGACTCGGGACCGATGAATTCGACGAGGACCTTTCGCTGAGCGACGACGAGGAACTGGTCCTTTCGGGGAGCGGAACGGGAAGCGACATCACGATCAGCCCATCGGACACGGGGATCAATTTGGCGAGCCCGTCCGACAGCGGCCTCTCGCTCGACGATGACGCACTCGACCTCGGAGCCGTCTCGTCGCTCGAATTGCCCGAGGACGACGACGGGGTCATGGACTTGGCGAACGCGGGAACGGACCCCGTCGTTCAGAAGGACGAGGAATTCATGCTTTCGCCCGCGGGCGAGGGAACCGACGACGAGGAAACGAGCGGATCGCAGATCATCGAGCTCGATCCGTCGTTCGAGCTTCCCGGCGGGGGCGAGGAGGCGGTCGGATTCGACGCCGAGGCGATCGGCGTATCGGCCGCTCCGGCGGACGCCGGCGTTCGCTACGCTCCCGTGGTCGAGATCCCCTACTCGATCTACGACGTCGTCTTTCTGTTCGCGTCGGTCACCGTATTGACCTTGTGCGGCATCCTCATGTTCGACGTCGTGCGCAACATGTGGAGCTGGGACGACGCGTCGGACCGGTCGGTCGCGTCGATGGTCATGGACGGGATCGTCAACGCGCTGAAACTCAACAAGTGATCCCGCGGGGGGCCGCCCTTCGCACGGGTCGTGGATCGCCTATAATCAAGGCATGATCCACGACCCACCGGCCTCTCGTCCGAACGCCCCCCATGGCCGCGCCGCGCGCTCCGGACTGGGGACCATGTTATGGATTGGCGTGTCGATCGGAATCGCGGGTTGCCGCGAGTCGGCTGAAATCACGCGGTATTCGATTCCCAAGACGGCGTCCGAGGAGCGGGCGAATGCCGAATCGGTCCGCCTGCTTGCGGCGATGGCCCCGCGCGCGGCCGATGTCTGGTTCTTGAAGCTGACCGCGGCCGACTCGGCCGTCCAAAAGGCGTCGGCGCCGTTTCGCGAGATCGCTCGGTCCTTCTCGCTCGATGCCGCGGGCGAACCGACGTGGACATTGCCCGCCGGATGGGAGGAACTGCCGGGCGACGCGATCCGGTTCAAGACGCTTCGGACCGTTCAGGACGGCGCGCGGCTGGATGTTTCGGTGACCAAACTTCCGCTGCCCGCGGGTGATTTGAACGACTACCTGTTGGCGAACGTGAATCGGTGGCGAGGCCAGATCGGCCTGCCCGCGCTGGTCGCGGAGCAGCTCAGGGCGGAGCTGGAATCGCTGACCGCTTCGGATGGGGGCCCGGTGTTCGTCTGCGACTATCGCGGCGCCGCGCCCCCATGACGCACGGCGCGCGGTCTCCGTCATCTTCGAGGTGATCATGGCGATCGAATTGGAAACGCCGCGGAGGGATGAGGCGATCGGGTTCCAGGATCGGGACCGACCCGCTCCCCGCGCGCCGTCCCGCTGGCCGCGCCGGGCGCTCGGGGCGCTCGCTTCGCTCAAGCTCACCGTCGTCCTTCTCGCGATGGGGATCTTCATCGTCCTCGTCGGCACGCTGGCTCAGACCGACAGCAACATGTGGGACGTCATCGACACGTACTTCGCGTCGTACGTGGCTTGGATCGAGCTTCCGGTCCTGTTCCCGCGGTCGTTCTTCCCCAATCTCCACGGCAAGATCCCGCCGTTCGTGTTTTTCTTTCCCGGCGGCGCGTCGATTGGGCTTGCCATGATCGTCAATCTGCTCGCCGCGCACGCGATCCGGTTCCGCGTCCAGGCGCGGGGGGGGCGGTTGATGGCGGGGCTGGCCGTGATCGCGGCGGGGGTGGCCGTGACGTGGGCCGTCATCGCGATGGGGCACGACAGGGAGGGCATTCAAGACGAGCCGTTTTTCGAATGGTCCCAATTCTGGACCGCGATCCGCGCCGCGCTGATCGGCGTTTGGGTCGTCTTGTTCTGGCCGTTGTTCCGGCTGATCACGCGTCCGGGAGGGTCTCGATACCTCGGGCTCGCCGCGCTGGGCGGAACCCAGTGCGCGCTCGCCGCGCTGCTCGCCTGGATCTTCGCCTTCGAAACCGACCTGAGCGATTCGTCGCTGCGCATCCTGTGGCAACTGGTCCAGGGCGGCGCCGCCGGCTTGGTGCTCCTCGCGGGATGCTCGATCGTCTTTCGCCGCCGCGCCGGGATCGTACTCATCCACGGCGGCATCCTCCTTCTGATGTTCGGCCAATTCGTCGCGACGGTCTACAACGTCGAGGAACGGATGGCGATCCGAGAGGGGGCGACCGTTCACTACGCCGAGGACATCCGAACGGTTGAATTGGCGATCGTCGACCGATCGCCGTCCGATCGCGACGAGGTGACGGCCATCCCGCGCGAGCTTCTCGCGCGGAGCGCCGACACCGGCGAGCCGATCGTCGACCCGGACCTGCCGTTCGAGGTGCGGGTTACCGAGTACCATCGGAATGCGGATTTGCAGCGCGTCGAACCGAACGCGACGAATCGGGCGACCGCCGGGCTTGGCCTGCAATACGCCGTCAAGGAACTCCGCGGCGGGAGCGGCGCGGATGCGAGCGGCGCGGTTGACCTCGCCGCCGCCTATGTCACGTTGTCCGATCCCCAATCGCACAATCCGATCGGCACCTATCTCGTGTCGGTGCTCGCCGCTCTGAACGGCCATTCGGAGTCCGTTTCGGCCGGAGGGAAGACGTACGAGGTCGCCCTTCGTTTCCGGCGCACGTACAAGCCATACGCGATGACCCTGTTGGACGTCGTTCGCGACGACTACAGCGGAACCCGCAAGGCCCGCAATTACGCGTCGATCGTCCGCATCGTGGATCGGGATCGCAACGTCGATCGCGAGGTCAAGATCTGGATGAACAATCCGCTCCGGTATGCGGGGGAAACGTTCTACCAGAGCAAATACGAACAGGGGCGGGACGGCGTCGAGTCAACCGAATTGCAGGTGGTCCGCAACACGGGATGGATGATCCCCTACGTCGCGTGCATGATCGTCGGCGTGGGCATGATCGCCCATTTCTGGGGGACCTTGGTCCGATTCCTGATCCAGCGGGAGAAGGCCCTGTTCGAGGCGATGGCCGCCGCGACGGGAGACCTTCCCGTTGCACCCGTACTGCATCGCGCGAAGGGCGACCGGCCCTCGCCGCGCGGCGCGCGGGCGGCCGGCGATCGCGGGTCGTTCGATCGGTCCGGGACGCCGGTGGGAGCGCGGTCCCGGTGGCTCGAACGCCTGTTTGTTCCCGCGGTCGTCGCGATCGGACTCGTTTGGCTGGTCGCGCCCGCCGTAACGCGCGATCCGCCCGCGTCGCGCGGCATGGATCTGATCGGATTTTCGGAGCTGCCGGTCGAATTCGAAGGGCGCGTGAAACCGCTCGAAACGGTCGCACGCAACGCGCTGCGGTCGCTCTCCAACACCGAATCGTTTAAGGACCGCGCGAAACAGAGGCATCCCGCGATCCGCTGGTTCCTCGACGTCGTCTCCGACGCGCCGGCCGCGTACGACCATCGCGTCGTCCGGATCGAGAATCTCGACGTGCTCCAGGTTCTCGGGCTCCAACCGCGCAAGGGCTTCCGTTACGCGATCAACGAATTCAAGGACAAACTCGATGAGTTCGAGCGGCAGGTGGAGCTGGCCTCGAACGCCGAACAGGCCGAGACGGGATCACTCAGTGTCTATCAGCGGAAGATCCTCGAATTGGACCGGCGTCTTCGAGCGTATCTCGTCATTCAGTCGGCGTTCCGGACCCCATCGCTGCCCGACGGGGCGCCAAAGGCCGAGGATCTCAAGGCGGATTCGGACCAGGCCCGCGCGATGGCGGCGGCGATCCGCGAGATGATCGAAACGGCGCCGGCGCGGGACGCCGAATTGGAACGGATGAACCCGCCCCGCGCGATCCCGTTCGCCGACGGTACCTGGAAGCCGCTCGCCTCGGCCTATACGGGCGCGTACATCGCCCGACTGAAGAGCGCACTCGCGCCGGGGCCGACGCCCGCGTCGGTCAATGAAGGCGCTCTGGCGTTCCGCGCGATGCTCACCGCCTACGCGAAAGGAAACACGGTCGAATTCAATCGCGAACTCGACCACTATCGAGCCTATTTGGAGGAAGCGGCTGGCGATTCGATCGATGCCGACAAAGTGCGGTTCGAGGCGTTCTACGGGCGGTTCGCTCCGTTCTTCCACGCGCAGTGGACCTACTTCGCGGCGTTCGTGCTCGCCGCGCTCGCGTGGCTTGGCTGGAGCCGTCCGCTCAATCGCGCGTCGTTTTGGCTGATCGCCGTGACGTTCCTCGCGCACACGTTCGCGATCGCCGCGCGCATCCACATTTCCGGGCGGCCTCCGGTCACGACCCTCTATTCGTCGGCCGTGTTCATCGGATGGGGAGCGGTCGCGTTCGGAATGGCGATCGAAATCCTGTTCCGAATGGGTGTCGGCAATCTGGTCGCGTCGGTGACGGCCTTCGCGACGTTGATCATCGCGAGCTTCCTCGCGAACTCGGGCGACACGATGCCCGTGCTCGAAGCCGTCCTGGACACCCAGTTCTGGTTGTCGACGCACGTCGTCAGCATCACGCTCGGTTACTGCGCGACGTTTGTCGCGGGCGGCATCGGGCTGATCTATCTGCTCGACAAGGCCACAGTTCGATCGTTCGACGCGGAGGCTTCGTCCGCGATGATCCGGATGATTTATGGGACGATCTGTTTCGCCATCTTGTTCAGCTTCCTCGGAACCGTGCTGGGCGGCCTTTGGGCGGACGACTCGTGGGGCCGATTCTGGGGATGGGATCCGAAGGAGAACGGAGCCCTGATCATCGTGCTCTGGAATGCCGTCGTTCTCCACGCGCGATGGGGTCGCATGATCGGGGACCGAGGACTTGCGATCCTCGCCGTCGGAGGCAACATGGCGACGAGCTGGTCGTGGTTCGGCGTGAACGAGCTTGGCGTCGGCTTGCACTCGTACGGATTCACCGAAGGCGTGCTGTTGGCCTTGGGGCTGTTCGTCGTGAGCCAGTTGGCCGTGATGTGCGTCGGCGCGTTCCTTCCGGCGAAGCGATTCCAATCGGCGCTCGCCGGCTGATCGGTGCCCGTTTCACGTCATGACGGAACGCGCGCGGGCCAGGCATGGAGGGGCCGTCGCGTCTCGCGTTCGATTTCCAGCAGCCGGTTGTATTTGGCGAGCCGTTCGGACTGCGTGATCGAACCGACCTTGATCTGATCACCCCAGGCGACGGCCAGATCGGCGAGCCAATCATCCTCGGTTTCACCGCTGCGCGCGCTCACCGTGATTTGCCAGCCCGCGTCGTGCGCCGCGCGCCGCGCGTCGGCCGCTTCGGTCAGCGTTCCGATCTGGTTGACCTTGAGCAACAGGCCGTTCGCCGCCCGCGACTGCGCGGCCCGCTCGACCCGCGCCCGATTCGTGCAGAGCAGGTCGTCTCCAATGACGGTCGCGGCGGGCGCGATCGTCCGGCACAGCTCGGGCCAGTGCTCCCAATCCGACTCGGATAACCCGTCCTCGACGCTCACCAGTCCGAAGTCGCGCGTCCAGCGCGCGATCCGATCGATCATGGCGGCCGAATCCAGCCGATCGTCGTCGACATGGTAGAGGCCGCCTTCGCGGAAGTGCGAGGCGGCGACGTCGACGGCCAGGCAAAGGTCGCGGCCGAGCGTCAGGCCGGCGGAACGGACGGCGTCGGCGGCGTCGCCGAGCATCGCGTCGGTCGACGGAAAGGGCGGGGCCAGCCCGCCCTCGTCCGCGCGGAGCGGGCGGGCGGCGTATCGACGGCGCGTCAGGTCGGCGGCCGCCTGGTATACGTCGAACGCCATGGCGAGGCATTCATCGATCGATCCGGCGAGCGGCACGATGAGCACGTCCTGGATGGCGACCTGTTGCCCCGCGTGCTTGCCGCCGCTGAACAGGTTGATCGTCAATCGAGGCAGGACGGAGCGGGGCGCCGGGACGAGCGAAGCGAGATGGGCGTGCAACGGGACGCCGCTCGACGACGCCGCCGCGCGGGCGAACGCGATCGAGACCGCGAGGATCGCATTGGCGCCCCAACACGACTTCTCCACCGTGCCGTCCCCGTCAATCAAGGCGCGATCCACATCGGATTGACCGGCCCAATCGCGGCCGACCAGTTGTCGAGCGATCGGGCCGTCGATCGAGGCGACGGCCTTTCGGCAGCCAAGGCCGCGATAGCGGCTCGGATCGCCGTCCCGAAGCTCATGGGCCTCCGCCGCACCGGTCGACGCGCCCGACGGCACCGACGCGTCGCCCACCGCGCCGCACGCGAAACGCACGCGAGCCAGCACGGTCGGGCGCCCTCGGCTGTCCAGGATCTCGCGGCCACGGACCGATTCCACGCGAACCATCGAACGGCGACTCCTTGGATACGACGGCCTATCGATCCCGCAAAAGCGCCTCGCGCCAGTCCCCGATCAGGCGCTCGACCGTCGAGGGCGGCTCGGCCATCCATGCGAGCGAAACATCGCGCTGACGGGATCGCTCGGCGCAGTCAAGGTACTCGAGCGGCGATCGACCGGCGACGCGCGCGAGCAGGCAGCCGACCGTGTGCCGCGCGGCCCGCCGTTCCAGCGACGCGGACCACGCCATGCGTTCGATGGCCCGCGCGTAGTCCCGCCAGAACGCCGACGCCGTGCTCAGAAGCAACTCGCGATCCGAACACCGGTGATGGGCCTTGCTCAACAAGTGCGTCAATGCGAATCCCACATCGAACGCGGGATCGCCCCAGTGCATGACCTCGTGGTCGAGGAGCACAAGCCGGCCCTCATGGACCAGGATGTTCTTGGGGCTATAGTCCCCGTGCACGAGCGTCAACCGGCTGGCTCGCGTTTCGGAGACGAGTTCCGACAGGAATCGGGTCGCGCCGGGCTCGCGCGCCGCGACGCACGCGTAATACGGCTCGATCCGCAGCGACTCGAAATAGGAACGGTCCGCGAAGAGCGGTTCGAGTTCGGCCCGGCGCTCGGCCGCCCCCGCATGGATGCGTCCGAGCATCTCGGCGAATTGCCGCGCGTGATCGGCGTCGATCCGGCCGGCAAGGAGCATCGACTTCCAATTCTCGTGCGGCTCCGGTACCGCGCGCATCGCCAGCAGGTGCCGCTCGTGGTCTTCGAACACGAATCCGGGCACGCTGCCGCGAGGGAGGATCGTCTCGAGGCACCGCAGGCCGAGTGCTTCGCGGTGCACGCGGCGCGGATCGCTGTACCAGTCCATGGCGACGCGCAGTTTGGGCAGCGCCTGCTTCAGAACCCACTTGTCCCCGTCGGATAACGCGACCCATACCGTGCGGCTCGAAACGCCGCCGGGCAACACGCGAAACGCCGCGATCCCGCGAGCCCCATCGGGCCGGCTCGCGACGTATTCGCGCAGCGAATCGACGTTTTCAATGTCGAGCGGTTCGCGCATCGCGGATGGGGGTGGAATCGCCGAGTCGGACCGGCGGATTGTCGGGGATGCGGGACGTCCCGGACTCCGACGAGGTCCCGGGAACGGGAAGGACGGCGACCAACCACGCGGTCTGGCGCGTCGCGGGAACGTCGTGCGCGCGGTCCGGCACGAGGCATCGGATCAACTGCGTGACCGGAACCGATTCACCACGATCGATCAACAAAGGCCGCCCGCCGCTCGCCGCCAACACGCGCGATCGGTTCTCGGCGGCGCGCAGCGCCAGACCCCGGGGATCGAGCGTGAAACGCACATCCAGATCCTCGAACGGAATCCGGTCGCCCAGGTTCACGGCCTGCGCGTCGATGTCGCATGCCAGCCAGGCCGCCGCCGACGCGATCAACGATCGGCTGATGATCCCGTGGGGGATGGCGAGGGTGCCCTCGGCCATGACGAGCCGGCCGTCGACGAACCGTGACGAGGCGAGTTTGAGCGTTCCGGTTCCGGTGAGCAGATGATGGGGAAAGGGCTTGGTGACCAGCTCGAACATGTCGACCGCCGAAAACTCACCGTCGAACGCCTCGATCGACCCGCCGTCCGCTTCGCCGCGCCACGCGATCGAACCCCGGAAACAGGCGGAACGGCCCATCGGATTCGCGCCGGGATTCCACGCATCGATCAGCGCGCAGGGCAGGGGGGTGCTTCCCGTGACGAGCCGCACGGTGGAGTGAGGCTTGTCCGACGATCGCACGCGTTGGATCTCCACACTCGCTCGATCCGTCGGTTCCGTCCCATCGACCGAGAACTGGATTCGCGCTTGAGCGCCCGATTCCCCGCCGCTCAACTGGCATTCCACCAGGGACAACCCCAGATCCTCGACGCCGTCGCCCCGCAGCGTGAGATGATCGGCAACGAGCAAGCCGCTCCAGTCCAATGGACCTCGGGCATGGCGCAAACGGTCGTCGATCGGATTCCAGAATCGGGCCAGACGTCCGGCCTGCGCCACGGGGTACCCGAGCTCGATCAGCCAACCGCGATCCCCGGCGCGCAGGGCGCGGACTTCCCGGACCGTCGCGACGGGGCTGTTCGTCTCGGGGTCGGAGAATACGAGCTCTTCGAGCTGAATCTCGTCGGGATCGTCGCGCGCGACTCGGCCGATCGAGACGACGAGTCCCGTCTCGCGGAGGATGCGCGATTCCCATTCCTTCAGCGCGAACGCCGCGGCCCGCGCGTGATGCGCCCGGACGGCCCAGCCGACCGTAAGGCAGGTCGGCATGAGGCATCCCACGAGAAATCCGGCCCGGCAGATCCATCGGCGAGTCGGTTCCGACACGTTGCCGTCCTCCCGCGCGTCGATGCGCGCCCGATCGATCCGCGCCTAGCGTTGACGGGATAGTGACAGGTATTGGTCATATCGCGCCTGGGCCTCGGCGATGCTGTCGTTTCCGAATTTCTCGGTCCAGGCGCGGGCGATCTCGAAGGCGACGACGTTTTCAACGACGACGCTCGCGGCGGGAACGGCGCAAATATCGCTCCGCTCGTAGGCCGCGGGCTCGGATTCCTTGGTCGCCATGTTCACCGACGGCAATCGGGCGGCGAGCGTGCTGATCGGTTTCATGGCCGCTCGAAGGACCAACGGTTGGCCGTTCGTGATGCCTCCTTCGAGGCCTCCCGCGTGGTTGGACGGGCGAAGGTAGCCCAAGTGCGGAAGATGGCTCGACGATCGATCGTATCGAATCGGATCGTGCACGGCGGAGCCCGGACGTCGAGCGGCCTCGAAGCCCAGTCCGATCTCGACCCCCTTGATCGCCTGGACGGCCATGACGGCTTGGGCCAATCGGCCGTCCAGTTTTCGATCCCATTGAGCGTGCGTTCCGAGCCCGATCGGCAGCCCCTCCACGCGGACCTCGACGATCCCGCCGAGCGTATCCCCGCGGCGCCCCGCGTCGTCGATCCGCGCCTTCACCGCCCCATCCTGTTCGACGTTCAAACCGTAAACCGCACTGGCGTCCCGGATCGACCGGTGATCGGCGAGCGAACCGGGGGGTACCGGGATGGGGAGCCCGCCGAGCTCGACGACGTAGCCCAGCAGATCGATACCGAACGCCGAGAGCAGTTGCCGCGCGAGGGCGCCCGCCGCGACGCGCGCCGCCGTCTCGCGGGCGCTGGCCCGTTCGAGCACGCCGCGGATCGATCCAAGGTGTTTGATCGCGCCGGTCAAATCGGCGTGGCCCGGTCTGGGTTGGTCGAGATCGTCGAGCCGTTCGAGTTTGGCGTCGCGATTGACGATCTGCATGGCAATGGGGCTGCCGAGCGTGAGGAGACGCCATGTCCCCGAGAGGATCTCGACGCGATCCGCTTCGATCCGCTGGCGTCCGCCCCGGCCATAGCCGCCTTGCCGCCGCAACAGCTCGCGGTCGATCGTCGCCACGTCGATTTCCAGCCCGCAGGGAAACCCGTCGACGACCGTCACCAGCGCCTTGCCATGCGACTCGCCGGCGGTCCAGTATCGCAACATGTTGACTCGAAAAAACCCGCAGTCCGGACCAGTGGTTCGAACGGCGACCGGCCCACGCCGCCGCGTTCGGCCCGCATTCTAGCGTGCGGGTCCAACCCGTCCTAGGGCGATTGGCCTCGATCCGCCCGCGGAATGCCGATCGGCGCGGACGATGTCGCCGGCCCTTCGGCGGCCGACCGGACATGGTGACGAATGCGGTCGGCGAACAGCGTGTCGATCAGGAGCTGGCCGACATGGTAGGCCACCATGGGAATGATGCTCGCGCCGAGTTCGATCGAGACCTGCAAGCCGATCATCAGCGTCTTCTGGCTCCCCGCGAACGCGACGGCCGTCGTGTCCTCGCGGACGAAACCCAGACGCGAGCCCGCAGCGAAACCGATCCCAAACGCGATCACGTGAATGCCCACGACGGCGACCACGGTGGCGGCCAGCCGCGACGCGAACGCCGATTCGGGCTGGGAAGCGAGAGAGCGTCCCATCTGGATCGCGCCGAGCAGGACCATCGTGAGGACACCCCACTGCGCGGCGAATCCGAGCGGACCTTTGTTGCGATTCGCCCACGCCGCGCAGCGAGGAACGCCACGCATCGCCTGCGCGACGAGCATCGGAAGCACGGCGAGCACGGCGAGTTTCTGGCCTAAGGAACCGAACGATACCGCATTCCCGCCGACCACTCGGCCCGTCGCGAGCCAGAGCCAAGCGGGAGTCACAATGAAGCACGCGGCGTTCGTGACGACCGTAACGACCAGCGAAATCGCGTCGTTCCCCCCAGCCCGGCGCGTCCATACCGATGCCGACGCCAGCGTGCAGGGCGTCGCCGCCGCCGCGATCAGGCCAAAGCCGAGCGATTCGCCGAGCATCGGAGCGACGAGCCACGCCATCAGGGGGATTATCCCGAGGTTGACTCCGATCGCGACGAGCGCCGGTAGGGGTCGGCAGAGCGTTTTCCAGACCGAACGCGCTTCGAGCGGAAACGCCATGAGGAACATGACGGCGACCAACACGCCGTCCCGCAGCCACCGCCACTCGATCAGGAATCCCAGGCGCGACGCCGAGGTCGCGCCGGTCACCAGGGCGATCAACAATGCCGCGAGAAACCAACGCCGAGCGATGAAGATTTGAATGCGGGAACGAATCGCATGGGCCCTCGGTGGATTCCTCGGCTTTCCGACTTCCGTCGTGAATTCCATTCGACCGATACGGTTATAGGCCGAGTACGGCGTCGCGGCCAGCACACGCGAACCCCTCATCGAATCATAAGCGATCAGTCCACTGGAGGGGGATTCCGGGAAGATCCGATTTATGACGGCAGGAAGCAATCGCCGACCGTACCCGCCGTGGACGACGAAAGTCCTGCGCGCCGCCTGTGCGTATCACGTCGCGTGGGGGGCGTGGGTGGTCGCCGATCCGAACGGGCTCTTGAGGTGGGCATCGGAGCCGGATCTGACGGCTCGGTGGACCTGGCAAGTATCCGGACTGATGGGGTTCGCGCTTGGAATCGGGTACGCGGTGGCGGCCCGGGGCCCGATGCGGCATTGGCCGGTCGTCCTGGTCGGGTTTCTTGAAAAAAGTCTGGAGATGCTCGGATTCGTGACGGCCGCGGGGACGGGAGCGGCGCCGTGGTCGCTCGGCACCGTCGTCCTCATCCATGATGTCGTTTGGTGGATACCTTTCGCAATGATCCTATACCAAGCCGTACGCCATCATTCGGACGTCGCATCGGGGCAACCGGCGCCGGGACGCGAGTTGTTGATGGCGAGCCGATTGAGCCAGCGCGGCCGGACGATCACCGAGCTCTCGTTTGAAAAGCCGTTGATGCTCGTCTTCCTTCGCCATGCGGGCTGCGTGTTCTGCCGCGAGGCCCTCGATGACCTGCGTCAGGACCGCGATGCGATCGAACGGGAGGGCGTTCGCATCGCATTGGTCCACATGAGCAGCCCGCTGCGCGCGTCACTCGACACGGCGAAGTACGCGCTGGACGACCTCCATCGATTCAGTGATCCGGAATGCCACCTTTATCGCGCGTTCGCCCTGGAGCGCGGGACATGGCGGCAGTTGTTTGGTTGGTTCGTGTTCCGCCGGGCGATCGGCGCGATCCTGCGCGGGCATGGCGTGGGCGCCCTGATCGGCGATGGGTTCCGCATGCCGGGCGTGTTTCGGATCGAGCGAGGCCGCATCATGGCGAGCTATGCGCATCGCACGGCCGCCGACCGGCCGGACTATGTGGCATTGGCGCGCGGGACGGTCGAACCGGCGATGTCGGTCTGAATCCAAGAACGCCCGGAACGAACGGGCGTTGTCCTTCGGAATCCCCACCCCAAAACGCTCAGACCGACCATTCGGGTCGGGAAGGCCGCGATCGCATGGCGTTCGCGGCGTCATCCCCGACGAATTGTTCGGCGGCCGGATCCCACGGGAGTGTTCGGCCGAGCCGGTAGCCGATGTTGGCCAAATGGCAGACCGACGCGGTGCGGTGGCCGATCTCCGCGGGACAAATGCACTCGGCGCCCGATCGCACGCATTCGAGCCAGTTGCCGACGTGGTTTGAACTCGCATAGACGCGCCGCGCGGAATCGGGCAACGGCTCGGCGAGGATCGACTCGGGGCGGCTTGAAATGCCGCCCCGGCTGACGAGGATCGTCCCGAGCGATCCTTCGAAGACGCAATCGGCGCGCAGGTCCCCGTCGAACGCGTTGTGGTGCATGATGACACCGTTCGCGTAAACCAGTTTCAGCCCCTGTCCCGACGCGGGATCCTCGGGAGGAACCACTTGGACTGGGCCCGACCGGTCGACTTCCATGGCCCACTGCGCGATGTCGAAGTGATGCGCGCCCATATCGGCGAGCCCACCTCCGCCGAACTCCTCGTAGTTCCTCCACGCGGGAAAATGCGAATGGACGCCCTTGGGGCAAAGGACTTCGTTGTAGGGTCGTTCGGGCGCGGGCCCGAGCCACCGATTCCAATCCGTTCCCTCGGGTACCCGTTCGGCCGGAAGGTCGCAGGGCCGAGGCGGTCCGCCGACTCCGATACGGACGGCGGACAGTTTTCCGACGCGGCCATTCCAAACGGACTCGACCGCCTTCCGGAAGTGGCCGCTGAATTCGCTCCGTTGTTGGCTTCCCGTCTGGAAAACGATTCCGGCGCGCTCGACTTCGTCGACGAGCCGGCGGCCTTCGGCAATGTCGTGCGTCAGGGGTTTTTCGCAATAGACGTGCTTCTTGGCTCTCGCCGCGAGGATGCACGGAATCGTGTGCCAATGGTCGGGCGTCGCGATCAGCACGGCATCGAGCCCGGACACGGAGAGCAGTTCGCGCAGGTCGGCGGTCGCCGCGACGCCGCGAAAGGTCCCGGCCTTGGATGCGTCCGAGTACCGCTTCACAACGGCATCGCGGGCGTGCTCGAGTCGTTCGCGAACGACATCACACACGGCGACGACTTGGACATCGTCGCGTCCCAACAGATTGTTCAGATGACCTCTTCCCATAGTGCCGACGCCAATGACGCCGACGGCGATGCGTTCGTTCGCGGAGGCGGCCCGGGCGCGTCGGCCGATAACCGCGGTGGCCGCGGTCGAAACGAGCGACATCTTGAGCAATGCGCGGCGGGACAACATGGCGAGAGTCTCCGGAAGGGACGTACGTGGCGGGTTGCGCTTTTCTCGGTCGGAAAGCGGACCATCTTCGTTCGCCCGACGATTGTGGCGCGCCTCGTGCGACAGGACAAGCCGGACCCGATTCCCCCGATCGCCGATGGCTCGGTCAAGAATGAGCAGCCTTCACGGCCGCTCGAATCGGCAGGTTGGGTGGTTCGGGTGGACTGTGCGTCAAGCCCGACCCTGATTCAAGTGCCGCGAAAGGGCCGTCGATCTCATACGGAGTCAAGTGGATGACCTCACGCGAGGACAGGGATCGTCCCGACGTCAGGGGATGCCATGCGGACATTCGCCACGCTCGTCGCGTTGGTTCTCTGCGCGACCCGATTCGGGTCCGCGCAAGGACCGATCGACACGCCGGATTCGGAGCGACCGCTTCCGACGCCGTACTACGTGCGAGGCGGCCGATTCGGACTTCCGATCCAGATCGCCGAGACGCCGTTCCGAATCGTCACGATCCAGATGTTTGTTTCCGTGGATCAAGGAACGACGTGGAAACTCCACGGCGAGCAGCCGCCGACCGCGCGCGAGTTCGTGTTCCAGGCGCCGCGGGACGGCGAGTACTGTTTCGGCTCGAAGACGGTTGACGACCGAAACACGACGCGTCCTTCCGGAGACCCTCGCATCGAGCAGCGGATCATCGTGGACACGCGCGAACCGATCGTCGAGTTCTTCGCGGAAGCGGAGAAGACGGGAGACGTCCAGTTGCGATGGCGCGTGGCCGATCCCAATCTGCAGGCGCGAAGTGCGCGACTGGAGTATCGCGTCGGCGCGTCGCTCGAATGGAAGCCGGTCATCGCCGAGCTTCCGAACGTCGCGACGACGGCGGGTTCGATCGCCGGTCGGCACGCATGGCGACCACAAGAACCGTCCCGGGCCATCGACGTGCGGCTCGATGTGTCCGATCTCGCGGGAAACAAGGCGGTCGCGACGCGTCGGGTCTTCTTGCCGAAATCACTGTCCGCCGGCGGCTCGCCGGACGTTTCCGGCGAGCCACCCGGCGGTGACGGAACCGAATCGATATCGCGCGGTGGTCAGGCTTCCGCCCCTTCGGGCTCGGGCCATGCGTCCCGCGATCCCAATCCGCGACCGCCCGGCGCGCCGGACACCGGCTCGCGCGGAGACGCGGCGTCGGGCCCCCGGACCGACGTCGGCCCGGGCAAGACCGTGTCGGCGGAAACCCCGCGCGGCGCTTCGTCCGGCGCGGACTTGCCGGACGGCCGTCTGTCGGCGAATCGCGACGCGTCGAACGACGCGACATTCGAACCGTGGCCCACGATTCCCGCGGGCGGCGTCCTTCGGGCCACCACGTCCAAACGGTTCCAGCTCGAATACGACTTGGACTCGGCGGGTCCCGAGAACGTGACGGAAGTCCAGTTGTGGGGCACTCAGGACGGAGGACGCACCTGGGAGAAATGGGATAAGGACGCGGATCGCGCGAGTCCGTTCGACGTCGAGGTCGATCGGGAGGGCGTATACGGCTTCCGAGTTGTGATCGTGGCGAGCAACGGCATGTCGGGCGAGATTCCGCGGAGCGGAGATCCGGCCGATTTGTGGGTTGGCGTGGACAGCCGATCGCCCGAGGGCGAAATCACGGGCATTCAATACGGTACGGGGCCGCGAGCGGGACAGCTCGACATCCGCTGGAAGGTCCGCGATCATCGTCTTTCCGATCGGCCGATCGGTCTGTCGTTCAGCGCCGACGTGGACGGACCATGGACTCCGATCGCCTCCGGCCTTCCGGATACGGGACAATACTACTGGCATGTCGGCACGAGCGTGCCGCCGCGCGTCTATTTGAGGCTCGAAATGCGCGACGTGGCGGGCAACGAGGGAACCCATACGACGCACGAGGCCATCAACGTCGAAGGTCTCGTGCCCAAAGCGAGAATCCGCAACCTGAAGGTGAAGTAGGCCGGCTGTCTCATGGAACACGAGCGGCCACGTTCGGCGCGGGTTGTTGGGAGACGGCGTCCCCGTGATTCCTCACGCGAGTCGCAGGATGAGTCGTTCGAGCAGCCAGCGGGCCATCTCGGGCGATGAATGCGATCCTTTGAGTCCAAGATCGGCTTCAACGAGCCATTCGTAGATCCGCGAACCACGGGCTCGACCGATCCGTCGAAGGCGCGACTCGGCTTTCGCCAATTGATCGCCGAACGTGCGGAAACCGGCCGCGACGACCGCGTCGCGGACGGAGCTCTTGCGCCCGACGCGTTCGGAACGCTGCACGATGCGGGTCGCCGCCGCGTATTGCCGCAACGCCCACGAGACTTGAGCCAGGATGGCGATCGGGCTTTCGCCCGCTTGAAGCAGCCGGCCGAGCTGGTCGACCGCCTCGCCGGAACGCCCTTCCAGCATGGCGTCGATCATGTTCCAGCCCGTCTTGAGTCGCCATCCGCCGACATATTCCTTGACCAACTCGGGCGTGATCTTGGGATTCGCGTCGGTGCCGGCCACGGCGCTGAGCTTGGCGAGTTCCTGGTCGAGGATGCCGAATTCGGGTCCGACGAGTGCGAGGAGCATTTCGGCGGCGGCCGAGGAAAGCGAGGCGCGGTGCGCGTCGGCGGCTCGGCGGCATAGCCACTGCTCGATGCGCCGTTCGTCGAGCCTCGCGGTTCCTCCGCTCGCCCGTTCGGGCGCCTTGCATTGGATGATCCGGTGCGTCGCCGCGACGCTCTTGTAAAGCCGCGTCGTGGCGAGGAACGTGGTGAGCATCAGGGTGAGGATCCCCGAATCGGACGGCGCGGTGGCGAACGTTTCGAGTTGTTGCCGATGCCGGGTGACGAATTCGTCCGCGCCGCGGATCACGACGAGTCGCGTGCCGCTTTCTCCAAACAGCGACCTGGCCGACAACTCGTCCGAGACGTCCCGCCATTGCGCCTGGTCGGCCTCAAATGTCGTGAACGGTACGGCCTCGTCCCCAAACAGTTTCCGGATCAAAGCCTCCAGGGCGAGTTGGCGCAGGAACGGTTCGTTGCCCGCGATGGCCGTCACAGGCGCGGGGGACCACGACTCGGGGTTTTCGAGCGCGTCGAAGACGTGGGTGATGTTCATTCAACCGGGATGTCCTTGACGATTTGCGCGAATTGGCGGGCGAGCTGTTCGATGCGGGCCATGTCGCCCGTCGCCACGGCTTTCGGCTCGACCAACGCTCCCCCGACGCCCAGCGCACAGGCGCCGGCCTTCAGGAAATCGGCGGCCGTCTCGAGATTGACGCCGCCGGTCGGCATCATGCGGATCTGCGGCAGCGGACTTCGCAGGGCCCTTAGGTATTTGGGGCCGCCGATATCGGACGGGAAGACCTTGACGATATCGGCTCCGCATTCCCAGGCCGCGACGACTTCGGTCGGCGTATACGCGCCCGGAACGGCGACGGCGTCGTATCGACGGCACGTGCGGATCACGTCGGGGTTCGTGTTCGGCGCGACGATGAAGCGGGCGCCGGCGAGCAATGCGGTGCGGGCCGTTTCCGGGTCGAGCACGGTGCCGGCGCCGAGCAGGACCTGGTCGCCCAGCTCGGCGGCCACCTTTTCGAGCACCCGCACGGCGCCGGGAACGGTGAACGTCACCTCGATGACGTCGACGCCACCCGCCAGCAAGGCGCGCGCGACGTCGATGAGCCGATCGTCCTTTTCCGCTCGGATGATGGCGACGATGCGGGATGCGAGCATCCGCTCAAGAAGAAAGTTCTTGCTCATGGCGTCCACTCGCCTGACTTCGAAAAAAAACCACGTGAACCAACTCGGCGCATGCCGCGTAGGGAACGTGTATCGCGTCGTACGCCCGTACGAACGATGCGACGCTCTTCCCGCCGGGCTCGACGGAACCTGCCCGATTCTCGTTCCTGGACTCGTACTCCGCAATGTGCATAATAAGCGGAGGGCACTCGTCGGCAAACCCGTGCGCATCCGTCGTTCCATGTCGCTACCGCCGTCCTTTCTCGAAACGCTGCGTAGTCCGGCGGGGCAAGCCGTGATCTGGGGAACGGTTTTGGTGTGCATGCTGATGGTCGGGGCCTACCTCGTGAAAAAGTTTCGCGATCGCAGCGGCGGCGACCGGCTCACGGCCAATCAACTGCTGACGAATTTCCGAGAAATGGAACGCGGAGGTGACATAACCGACTCGGAATTCCGAACTATAAAGACGGTGCTTGGAGAGCGTTTACAAGCGGAGACAAGAGATTCCAGCGAAACGTCTTAGGACGATCGGACGTCTCGCGGGGATTGCTCTTCGCGAGACGATCGTGCCGGATAGTCGGGACGATTCTCTCCTGCGGCCTGGGAGGCCGACCGCACACTGAAGTACGCGGACGTTGACGATCGCTCGACACGAACGGACAGGGAAGACGTGGGTCCTCGTGGCCAGCTCGAGCTACACCTGAGAGCAACCACAATGAAGTGGGGACCGGATTCCGGTTCCCCGCTGGCTTTGCGAAAGGAGTGACCATGCCGACCGGTAAGGACGTGGGCGGAGGACGCCGAAGCGGTAGCACGACGAAGAAGAACGCGTTTTGTTCGTTCTGTCGGAAGAGCTACCGCGATGTGGGCCCGCTCGTCGAAGGCCCTGGCGACGTCTACATCTGCGGCGAGTGCATCGAGCTGTGCCAGTCGATTCTCGATCAGGAGAATCGGCGTCGGGGCGCGACCAAGTCGCCGTTCGGCGAGATTCCAACGCCCCGCGACATCGTCGCGAGCCTCGATCAATACGTGATCGGCCAGCACGAGGCGAAGAAGGTGCTCGCCGTCGCCGTCCACAACCACTACAAACGCCTGTCGCTCGGCTCCGATGGTTCCGAAGTCGAGATCGAGAAATCGAACATCCTGTTGCTCGGTCCGACCGGATCGGGCAAGACCCTGCTCGCCCGCACGCTCGCCCGCATGCTCAACGTTCCGTTCGCGATCGGCGACGCGACGACGCTGACCGAGGCGGGCTACGTCGGCGAGGACGTCGAGAACCTGCTCCTCAAGCTGCTGCACGCCGCCGATTTCGATATCGAAGCGGCGCAGCGCGGGATCGTCTATATCGACGAGATCGACAAGATCGGCAAGACGAGCCAAAACGTGTCGATCACCCGCGACGTATCGGGCGAGGGCGTCCAGCAGGCCCTGCTCAAGATGCTCGAAGGGACCGTCGCCAACGTTCCGCCGCAGGGCGGACGCAAACACCCCGAGCAACAGTATATCCAGCTCGACACCACCAACATCCTGTTCATCTGCGGCGGGACGTTCGTCGGCATCGAGGACATCGTGGGACGCCGGCTCGGCAAAAAGTCGCTCGGCTTCGGCCAGGACCCGAGGGCGAAGTCGGTCGAACTCGATACGGGAAGCATGCTCCAGCAGGCGACAACCGACGACCTGCTCGAATACGGCATGATCCCCGAGTTCATCGGCCGCCTGCCGATGATCTGCGCCCTCCGGCCGCTCGATGAGGAAGCGTTGGTCCGCGTGCTGAGCGAGCCGAAGAACGCGCTCGTGAAGCAGTATCAGACCTTGTTCCAGATCGAGAACTGCGAAGTGCACTTCACCGACGACGCGCTGCGGTCGATCGCCCGGCGCGCGGCCGAACGGGGCGTCGGAGCCCGAGGGCTCCGGTCGATCGTCGAGTCGATCATGCTCGACATCATGTTCGAACTGCCCGATCAGGAACGTGGCAGCAAGTACACGATCAACGCGGCGGTGGTCGAGGGGCGCGAACCGCTTTTCAAAATGCCGACGACCAAGAGCGCGTAGGCGGTCAGGTTTCGGCGAGCGCGCACAGCACGGCGATGCCGCGTTCGATCGTCCGGTCGTCCGCCGCGTACGAGATGCGGAAGTGCGAGTCGCGGCGGCTGAAGACGTTGCCCGGGATGATCAACAGTCCCCTGTCGACGGCCCGCGCGACGAATTGGGATCCCGTTCCGCGCGGCGCCTTCGGAAACAGATAGAAGGCGCCGCCCGGCCGGATCAGTTCGTACCGATCGCCGATCGCATCGCATAGCCGGTCCCGCTTCCCGCGGTATGCGGCCACGTGGCCGCCCACGTCGACGTCCATGGCGACCGCGCCCGCCCATTGCACGGGCTGCGGCGCGCAGACGAACGTGTACTGTTGCAGCTTGAGCATCGTGTCGATCAGCTCGGACGGGCCGTGCACGAATCCCAACCGCCAGCCGGTCATCGCGTGGCTCTTGGAAAACCCGTCGATGACGATCGTCGACGCGTTATGCGCCGCCGGCGACGCGAACGGTCCGTCGTAACAGAACGCCCGGTACACTTCGTCCGATACCAGGGCGATGTTGCGGTCGCGGGCCAGATGCGCCAGCACCCGCATTTCCGACTCGGTCGCCGTCACGCCCGTCGGATTGGCCGGGCTGTTGAAGAGGATCAGTTTCGTGCGGGCCGAGATCGCCCGGGCAACCCGGTCGACGTCGATCCGGAAATCGGGGTACGTGTCGACCCAAACCGGTACGCCTCCCGCGAGTTTCACGAGCGGCTCGTACATCACGAAACACGGATCGAACAGAATGACCTCGTCGCCCGGATTCACAAGGCTGAGCAAGACGAGCACGAGCCCGCCGCTCGTTCCCGAACTGACGAACACGCGGCGGTCGGCGTGCCCGTACTCGCGATCGACGCGATGCTGCAATTTTTCGCGCAGCGCGGAGATTCCCTGCGTCGGGGAATAGCCGTTTCGGCGCGATTCAATCGCGTCAATGCACGCCTTGCGGACTTCCGCCGGCACATCGAACTCGGGCTGACCGATCGACAGGTTGATCGGATCGCTCAGTTTCGCGGCGAGTTCGAAGATCTTCCGGATGCCGCTGTTGTCGAATGTCGTCGTGCGGTCGGCGATCCAGGGATGCGTCATGGTCGTCGAGTCCACGCGGAGTTGCGGATCGTATCGTGGACTTCAGCCCACGCCGTCTCGTATCGTGGGCTGCAGCCCACGTCTTGTTATCGCGTCGGCTAGAGCCGACGCTACCGTCGACGCTACCGGACCTTGCATTGGAAGTGGATGACGCCGCCCTCGCCGACCTTCAGCGGACTCTTGATCTCCCAGCGCAGGATGGGGCTCGCCGAATCGCCGTCGACCATGCGGAAATCGGCGTCCACGGTGCATTTCGCCGAATCGGGAACGCATTCCAGCCGCGGGGAAAGCCGGTCGAGGATCGTGACGTTGCCGATCGGCTGATCACCGACATTGTCGAACCGGATCGTGAAATCGACCGTGTCGCCGGGCAACGCGTTTTGTTTGGAGGCCAGTTTCCGCACGGCGAGTCGCGGCTTGCCTTTCGGCATTTCATAACGCACGGCGATTTCCGGAGCGCCGCCGCCCGCCGATTCGAACGCCGCCTTGCCTTCCACCACGACCTCGGGATTCTGATCGAGGGTCCACGTTCGAGCGGCCAGGACGGCTTCGGCGAGCCTCGCTTTTTCGTCGCCTTGATGGACGCCCGTTCGGATCGTCGCGAGGTTCTCGTACGGCATCAGATCGAAGTCGATCGCTTGCAGGAATCGCGCGTTGTCGAGTCCCATCGGGATGTTCCGGTCGCGGAATCCATGGAGCGCGACGTGCGCGACGTTGCGTTCGGCTTGCTCCGGCTGGCTCACGCTGTCGGCGGGCGCCCGGCGTTCCTGGCTGATCGGGCCGACGGGCTGCGCGACGCCGATCGGCCACGACTGATGGTCGCCGCTCACGGCCTCGGCGAGCTGCCGGACGGCGGCGAATCGCGGCGCGTAGACACAGACGCGGTTGCTGGGAGTCACGTGCGTCTCCCCGTCGACCGTATCGAAGTGCGCGACCGTGTCCTCGGGGTCGATACCGCGCACCGTCCAGTCCCGGGCCACGTCGGTGCCGAGCAGTCGATCGCCGCCATCGCACACGTATTCATCGTCGGGTTGGATGGCCGACGATTCACACCCCCACGCGTTCGCGGGCAGCGCGGCGTAGGCGCCCCCCGAACACGCGAAACATGGGCAGGGATACGCGGTCGACGACACGGGAACCGGGCCGTTCGATGGCATCGGACTTGTCGGAACCGACGGCCCGTGAGACGGCATCGGACTTGTCGGAACCGACGGCCCGTGAGAGGCCATCGATCGGCACGCCGATGTCGCGGCGCAGACGAGAATCAGCGCCGCCCATCGCGCGCGTGCGCCGCGCCGATTTCCGGTGTTCGATCGATTGCCGTTCATGCTGTTCACGTGGCTTATCCCTTGAAAGTGCGCGTCGCCCGCCGCGCGGACGATGGAACCGACGTGGACTCGGGCGTGCGGGGATAGTTCTGGCCTTCAAGTCCGCGCTCGATACCTCGGCCGTCATCCCCTTCGCGCCGCGGCGCGGCCGGCGGAGGCGGCGTGTATCGCATGGCGGGCGGCGACGCGAAGAGGAATCGGCCCGTTTCCCGGTCGATCTCGGGAACACGCGACCCGATACGAACCACGGCCATCGGTCGTCCGAGGCGGTCGGCCGTTTGCAGGACATCCTCGTCGGGAGGCACGTCATACACGCGCTGGTCCGTCGGAGTCTCCGCCGAAGGCAGCGCGAGCCGGGGGTTTTCAAGATAGATGACGCGCGTCACGAACTTGCCGTGGATCGCCAGTTCCAATTCCTCCCGCGACAAATCGATCGGAACGGGAAACCGGAACTCCTGGCCGGGAGGCGGATGAAGATGGCTGATCAACTCGATGCTCGGGTAAACCTCGAAGTCCTCGAAGTTCGGGATGTTCGATACGCGCAGACGATAGGCGTGGCCGACGAGCAGCGCGACGTGCAATGCGCCGGTCTCCGGTTCGCCGAATCGACCGTCCTCGGCGATCGACACGATCGCCTTCCCCGGCACGGTGACGCGAACGGTCTGAACGGAGCGCGTGATGATCGGACCTCCGCGCCAGAGCTGGTCCGCGCCGAGCACTCCGGGCGCGGACCGCGCGTCTTGGAAGTAGTGCACGGGCGGCGACTGCGCGTCGGCCGAGCCGTTTCCGATGGTCATCGCGAAGGCGGCGATCACGCCGATGACGGCCGATCCGCCGACCGCCGATTTCCTCCGTCGCCGCGCGCCATGTCGTGTCATTGAAAGACCGGCTCCCATACGGCTCCGCGCGGCGCCTCGTCCAGGCTCACCGCGACGTGCGCCACCATGAATCGACAGGGATTGCCAAGCGGACTCGAATCAACGCGAGCGGGCGGTTCCGGCGGCGCCGGAACCGCCCGACATGGATCGTGGGCATCGTCCTTGGCCGAGCGTGGACGCGCCTATTGGACTTCCGTCGAACGCGCGTGGTACGGCTGGGTGTTCAGCGTCTGCGGATAGAAGCTTTGCTCCCGGACGTACATGCGGCTCGGCGGAGTCGGATAGCTGAAGCCGGGCTGTTGCCGGACGTGCATCACGAATTTCGGGTTCGGTTCGGGAATATGCTGGAACGTGTGGTTCCGGATCACGTGCTTTTGCAGGCCGGCTGGACCGCCGAGCGGAATATGCGGCGGACCGGGAAGTCCGATCGGTGTTCCCGTGATCGGCATGCCGTAGAGCGGCGCCGTCGCACCCGCGACGTAGCCCGGCATCGCGGCGTATCCGCCCGCGGGCATGCAGAACGCGTCCGCGCCGGGCATGCCGCCGAGCGATGCGAGTCCGGCATCCGCCGAGGCTCCGCTGAGTTCCACGTCCTTATTGCCGATCCGGATGACGGCCATGATCGAGCCGCGCTGGTCGGCCTCGACGATCGGATCCACGCCGGGATCGAGCCGCGTGCTCACCAAGGTCTCGACGCCCGCAAGCGCGAGCCGCTGGAATTCGGGGTCGGGGAGATAGATCACCTTCGTGACGAAATTCCCCGCCATCACCTGTTCAAAATCCTCCTCGGTGAACTGCGCGGGGATCGCGTTGTGCGCTAGATAGGCGGCCGTCCTGGGTGTTGTATTGGCGACTTCGAGCGTCGGGTAGAGCTCGACACCCTCGCGGCCCGGTATGCCGGTCAGTTTCAACCGGTAGATCGCACCCTCGGGGAATTCATGCCGCCCCGGCGTGATCAGGGGAGTCGAATCGAATTGGCCGACTCCCGACACGTCCCAGCGAACCTGAAGCGATTCGGGTTTCGCGAACAGGACCTGGACGGTCGGCTGCTGCATGGCCGGACCCATCATCGCCGGCATCACCGCGGCGACCGGCGCGACCGGTGGAATGACGCCCGGTCCGGGGCCGCCCACACCCGGTCCCGGCTCCATCAACCGCTCGGCGGGAGGCAGATTGTGCCCCACGGGCGACACGCAACCGATTGCCGTGACTCCCAAGGCAATCCACAGCGTCATAAAAGGCAACCGTCGTTTCATGATCTCCCCCTGAGCGGTACTCTGTCCGAGTTCGGCCGCGCCGGCCCGGACAGGGCCGGCGTGCTTCCTTCGATTCCCAAATGGAATGGTCGTCCGTCCTTCACGGCCCCGCGGAAACCGCGCCAAGCCTCGCGGGTCCAGGCAATTGCCATGGACCATCGGGAGGCGAGGACCTACAATCCCCGCCGCTCGACGCATTCAGTCGTTCGCCGCACCGGATTCGCCATCCGCGCGTCTGGATCGCTCGACACGGGTTCGTTCGATGCGCACGCATGGTTCGAGCCGGATGAACGTCACTGTGGAGTATGTTCGGCGTCCCCCGCCGAGAATCTTTGGAAAAACCATCACAACCCCTCGATGAAGCAGACTTTCTCCAACCGGCGCGATTGGTTCTTGGTCGCGCTCATCTTGTCCATCTTCACGCTCCGACCGGGTTTCGGGGACGAAACGGAGCCCGCCGCCGGTGATCGGCGCGACTCGATCGTGCTCGAAGCCGCCCGCAATGTCGCCGGATACCCGGTCGTGGAAGCACGCGTCCGGCAATACGTCCATCTCCTCGGACGGGAGTGGAATGGGAGCGGTACGTATGGCCAGGCCCGCATCGACAACAAACTGCGGTTGCGATACGAACTCCGCCTGCCGCTCGGCGAGCGATCGACGCACATGCGGCAAATCAACGACGGCGACTACGTCTGGCTCCATCGCGAATGGCTCGACGGCCCCGAGCTGACGGTGATCGATCTGCGCCGCGCGCGGCTCGCGGTGAGCGACGAACCTCGGATTGCCGCGCGGCTCGATGCCGTCGGCGGTCTTTTTGACTTGCTCCATGGAATCCACGAGCATTTCGATTTCGACGATCCGCGCGAGGGAACCCTCGATCGGGAACCGGTCTGGATCGTCGACGGCAGGTGGCGATCGGGCGTCGCGTCGAGCGAGGCGTCGACCGAAGGGCCGCAATGCCCCCAATCGGTGCGGCTCATGCTGAGCCGCGGGACCGTTTTGCCTCTCTTCCCGTTCCGCATCGAGTATACGGGCGACCGGTCGGCGCCGGCCGCATCGCGCGCGGTCGCCGAGGCCGTTGAACGGGGCGTGATCATGCGCATCGAGTTCTTCGAGGTCCGCGTGCGAGGGACTCCGGACCCGCGTTCTTTCACGTTCGCCGCCGGCGATCAGGCGTTTCGCGACGTGACCGACGAGTTCATCGCATCGCTCCGTTGAATCCGCGTGGGACCGATGCTCCCCTTCGATCAACGTATGGGCGACCTCGCCGTAGCGGCCCGCATCGTCGCCCCGACCGTGGACGAGTCCAATGTCGTGGATCGCTCCGCGATCAACCGGCACCGGCTCCAAATCCCGTTTACCGCCCTTTTCCGGTGGTTCGCCGGGCGAACCACGACTTTCGCACGGGACTCAACGTCCACCATCGTGTCCCGCGGAAGGGGCAGGGGATCGGGCGAGCTGCGCGGCGACGCGCGCGGCGGCGATCAGTCCGTCACAGCAGGCCGTTCCTTGCCACGCGCGGTCGAACGCCGTGCCGTGCGCGACGCTCGTCCGGATGATCGGCAGACCCAACGTGATATTGACGGCGCGGTGCATGCCGAGCAGCTTGAGCGCGACGTGTCCCTGATCGTGGTACATGGCGACGACCGCGTCGTAGATTCCCTCGGCCGCCCGAACGAGCAGCGTATCGGCGGGCAGCGGTCCGTGGACATCATGGCCCTCGGTCCGCGCCGCGAGGACCGCCGGTCCGATCGTCGTCCGTTCCTCATCGCCAAAAAGTCCTAGTTCTCCCGCGTGCGGGTTCAGCGCGCAGACGCCGATGCGCGGCGCGCGGCTCCCCGGCGGCAGGAGGCGGCGCATCAGTTGATTGGCGAGCCGGATTCGGCCCACGACGCTCCGAATCGTGATCCCCTCGAAGATGTCGCGCAGGGCGACGTGCAGCGTGACATGGGCGACGCCGAGCCCACCCGCTCCTCGGACGCCTTCGCCGGGCGGAAGGTACAGCATCATGGCGACATCCCGAACGCCGCAGAATTCGGCGAGCAATTCGGTATGGCCGGGGACGTCGTGCCCGGCCGCGCGCAGCGCCCCTTTGTGGAGCGGCGCGGTCACGATCGCGGCGACGCGCCCGGCGCGCGCGAGGCCCGTTGCTTCCCGAAGCGCGTCGTACGCCGCTTGGCCGCCCCGGCGGTCGACGACCGCCGGAACCACGTCGGCCGCGTCGCTCGACACGCCATCGAGGCAGGGCAGGACGTCCCGGGATGACATATTTCCGTCAGTCTCCGGCGAACCGGCCGCGACCACATCGAGCCCCGGCGCAAAACGGCCGGCAGCACGCCGCAACACGGCCCCACTGCCCACGACGACCCCGCGGCACGCCGCGTGCAATGCGTCCCGCCGCCATGCCTGAACGAGGATCTCGGGACCGATCCCCGCCGGATCGCCCATCGTGAACGCCAATAAAGGCCGGTCCGCATTCATCCGATATTCCATGGTCCGTCGTCGACGAACGGAGTGTCCAATATCGAGTGGATTGTATCCGTGCCGATGTCGGATTCCATCAGCGTTCGCATCGGATCCAAGAACGTCTCGCCGACGCAGTCCATCGATATGCGGACCGCGCGGCTTGCTCCGGCGACGCGCATGGCGGCGATCCATCCATGAAACGCTTGACAACACGGGGGGGGGTACCATGCGGCTTGCGGTTGCTTGAGCGGGCTTGATTTGGCCTCGGCGCGATGGTGCCGCGGCCCGGGTTCCGACAA
>VGZC01000030.1 GCA_016872725.1 Planctomycetota bacterium | reverse complement strand
CTCGGCGTCAAGCCGACCTTGCCGAATCTCCTCCCGCGGATTGTCCAGTGCCTTCTCATCCGTGCCCCACTTGATAACCGACCCGCCGATTTCCACCAACGCCAGTTTTTGTAGAATGGACAGCTACATCCTTCCGGCTTGGCACTGCAAATCACTCCCATTACGCCAAGACGGCTTAACCCATCTTGTCGTCGCATCAGCGCAGCAGCGAAATGGTGGTTTCGCGTGACGCCATGGCCCTGTCGGAGTAACATAGGGTTCTTCATTCAGCGTGTAACCGTACACTGTATGATTTGTGACTGCGTGAATACACATCCCTGCTATCACGGCCATTTGCAATACTGGGAAGCGTGGCCAGTCCATAGACCGAACACGCCCCGCCGAGACCGACTTCGAAATGTCCCAGCTACGCTTCAAGTCCTGGACACAGCCTCCTTCCTCGCCTTTTCCCCGCTAGGTTCCTACCGTCAGTCAGGAATTGTGAGGTTCTATTGCGTGGCACCGCGTGGACACGCTCGCCGAGCGGGGGAACTAGACACCAATGAGATGTCGACCCAACCAATCGGCCCGATACCTGCCGGCCCGTGCACAACCAGCTCATGGAATCTCGGACGGATTACGACAATGCCTGATTTCTGGACGAGAGCGCCGGCCGACGGTGGAGAAGGGCGCTATTTCAGAATGCAGTGGGATTGTTGTTGTGCGACGAAATGGGCATCCGCTTCCGCGCGTCCTTGAGGGAGTTGTTATGTGTAACAACGCATGCAGGATTTTGGCCAATCAAACTCCTTGGGCATTACTGGTCACATTTGCCCTTGTTGCACCAACGGCGTCATATGCTGACGAGCCAGTTCCGGCCAAGTCACCAATCTCTGAACTGCGGGCACAGTTCCTTTCTGCGGCGACGGGGCGCGACAAGGGCATAGCTGCGGGACGTCTGTTGAGATCGAGATCGGCCCAGGAGGTTCAGAATCTGTGTTTCGACGACAATGCACCGGTGGCGTTGTGTGCGGCGTGGCGCCGGCTTGAAGTCTAAATGGAGGCTCGGCTCGTGGGTCGGGACCGAGGGGCAACGATCGTTCCAATTCCAGCCGAGTTGTCACGAGAGTTCATCGGATTCATTGAGGGCCGGCTGCGCATACCAGTACCCGATGCATGGACGGAGAACCTGCTAGGGGCAGGTTTTGGTCGTTGGGGGGGGACGTTGTTTCCGGCGACGCAGCCAGAACCGCAAGATCTCTCTCGTCCGGACGAGACAATCGACGCAACTTCGAAGCGGTCTTCATTGCCACACGTGTTAGTATGTCTTTCGTCTCCGGCATACATCACGTGTTTCGGGCGCGAGTCGTATGAGGGGCAAGACGCAGTAGCGTATTTGCCCGACGAGCTTGTGACACTTCTAATAGCGGAATGCGAGCATCGCGGAAGCCTTGCGGTGACCGGTCTAGCAACGGACGGCCGCGCCGTGATTGCCCTTCCAGGGGACGGTCCGTCTTCTATCGCATGCGTCCATTGTGTGACGAAACTCCACGAGTGTATTTGGCGCCTCGGGGCGCGGGGTGGCCTTCGCGTCGTGGATGCGAACCGGGCGACTCCGGACTCCCGATCCAGTTTGGATCGGGGGCCTCAGAAATCGGTGAGCGACCGCGGCGGACAGGCGGCGCGGAGGGCGTTGAGGACGGCGAGGATGTCGATGGACTCCTGCGCGATCGCGCCGGCGACGGGCGGGAGGCCTCCCATCGCGGCCGCGATCATGCCGAGCGCGCTGAGCGCCATGCCGCCGACGGCGCTCTGCAGGGCGATGTTGAACATCCGCCGGCTCACGTGGAAGAACTCGTCCACCTTCTCGAGCGATGAATCCATCACGACGACGCCGGCCGCCTCGGTCGATACCTCGCTGTTCTGGCCGAACGCGATTCCGACCGTCGCGGCGGTGAGCGCGGGCGCGTCGTTGACTCCGTCGCCGACGAAAACGGTCTGCGCGCGCAACTGTTCGGCGCGCACGATGGCGAGTTTCTCCTCGGGGGATTGGCCCGCGTACGTCTCCTCGATGCCGACCTGTTCGGCGAGATAGCGGACTTCGCGTTCGCGATCGCCCGACACAAGCAGGATCCGTTCGAATCGATGACGGCCGCGCAGATGCTCGACGAACGGTTTGCCTTCGTGGCGCGCCGCGTCGCGGAATTGGAAGAGGGCCGCGAGCCGTCCGTCGATCGCGACGAGGCATTCGAGTCCCGCCGCGACGTCCGGGAGACGGTGCGCGTCGGCCGCGTTTTTCGCCAACCACTCCGCGCGGCTCGTCATGGCGACAAGGTGCCCATCGACTTCGCCCTCGAGCCCTTCGCCGGGCCGCTCGCTGATCCGGTTCGCCTCGCGCAGGAACAACGACTCGCGATCGGCCGCTTCGAGCACGGCCGAGGCGAGCGGGTGTTTGGAATACCGCTCGACGGCCGCCGCGAGCCCCAGGATCTCGCTGGGCGGCATGGCGTCGAGATAATGGGCCTGGTCGAGGCGCGGTTCACCGTACGTGAGGGTTCCCGTTTTGTCGAAGATGATCGTGCGGCAGCGCCCGATCCGTTCCAGCGTCGTCGGGTCCTTGATGATGATGCCCCGCTTGGCGCAAAGCGAGATCGCTCCGATCAGCGCGACCGGGATGGCGATGAGCAGCGGGCAAGGTGTCGCCACGACCAGCACGGCGAGGAACCGGGTCGCATCGCCGCTGACGGCCCACGCCGCTCCCGCGATCGCCAGAGCGAGCGGCGTATAGAGGGCGCCGAGCTGATCGCCGAGTCGGCGGAGTCTCGGACGCCGTTGCTCCGATTCCCGCATCACGGCGACGATCCTCGCGAATCGCGAGTCGACGGCCCGCTTCGTCGCGCGGATCGTGATCGCCGACTCCCCGTTCACCGCGCCCGAGAGGACGGGAACGCCCGGCGCCTTCGAAATGACGTACGGCTCGCCCGTCAGATACGATTCATCCATCACGCCGCGCCCCTCGATCACGATCCCGTCGACCGGACAGATCTCGTGGGGGAAGACGACAAGGTGATCGTCGATTGCGACGTCGTTCAAGTCGACGTCGATCAGGCGGCCATCCAGCCTCCGGTGCGCGCGCGACGGCACGCGCCGCGCCAGTGCGGCGAGCACCGACGACGCGCGCCGCACCGCCAAACGCTCGAGTGCTTCACCGCCCGACAGCATGAGCACGACGAACGTTCCGGCGAGGTATTCGTCGAGCGCCACCGATGTAACGATCGAGATGCCGGCGAGCAGGTCCGAGCCGAATTCGCGCCGAGCCACCTTCATCAGGAGCTCGATGACGAGCGGGCCGCCGCCGAGGACCAGCGCGGCGATGAGGGGAACCTCGACCCAAGGCGAATCGGTCATCGACGCGGCCAGATGCGAGGCGATCGCGCCGGTCGCGAACGCCGCGATGATCGATTGCCGCGCGGCCAAGATCGGCAATGTCCATGGGTGGGGTTCGCCGGAAGCCATGCCGTTTGGAATCGGTGGAAAGGCGCGCGGAACCCGATATAGGGCGGGTGAAACGGACCGTCCGATGCTTGGTAATGGACCTCATCCCGCGTTGCAAGGGGTCGCGCGGCGGATTCCCGGCGAGGCCAACGTCCGGTCACCGCGCCTCGGCATCCGTTGCGGGCGGAAGGGGGTCTCATTAGAATCGCACGCGGTGGATCGGCCCATTCGGAAAAGCGGCATGGTATTGGGACAATTGGTTTTCGTGCTCCTGCTCGTCGCCGCCAACGGGTTCTTCGTCGCGGCCGAGTTCGCTTTGGTGAAGGTCCGCCTTTCCCAGATCGAATTGCTGGTGCAGGACGGAAGCTGGACCGCCCGACTGTCTCGCAACATCCTGGAACAGTTGGACGCGTACCTGTCCGCGTGCCAGCTCGGCATCACCCTCGCAAGCCTCGGGCTCGGCTGGGTCGGCGAACCGCTCGTCGCGTCGCTGCTCTACGCGTGGCTTGAACCGGCGGGCCTGTCTCAAGAAATGGCCCATTACATCGGGATGCCGGTCGCGTTCGCGTTCATCACGTTTCTCCACATCACGCTGGGCGAGCAGGCGCCCAAGATCCTCGCGATCCAAAAGGCGCGCGCCACGACGCTCGCCGTCGCGCCTCCCCTCGTCATCTTCTATCATGTCTTCCGCCCGTTCATCTGGCTGCTCAATTCGTCGAGCAATCTGCTCCTGCGCATCGCGGGCCTTCGCGTCATGTCGGAACACGAGTCGGGTCATTCCGAGGAGGAGTTGCGGTTGATCCTCGCCGAGTCGGCGGACGGAGGGAGCTTGACGGTCGGCGAACGGCTGATCATGGAAAACGTCATGAACCTCGAAGACAAGAGGGCTCGGCAGGTGATGGTGCCGCGCAGCGACGTCGTCTTTCTGAATACGGCGAGAGCCCTCGAGGACAACTACCGCATCGTCGTCGAATCGGGGCACACACGGCTTCCCGTATGCGAAGGCGATCTCGATCACGTCATCGGCATGATCCACTCCAAGAACCTCTTGCAGCGGATCATCTCGAAGCGCCCGCCGAATTCGATCCGCGAGCTCGCTCAGGACGTGCCCTTCTATCCCGAGAATATTCGCCTTGATTCGCTCCTGCGGCAATTCCTCCGCGATCGCCGCCATCTTGCGATGCTCGTCGACGAATACGGCGTCATTTCGGGGATCGTCACATTCGAGGATGTGCTCGAACAACTGGTTGGCCCGATCCACGATGAATTCGACCGCGAGCAGCCGTTGATCCGGGACCTCGCCACGGGCCGATTCCTGGTGGACGCGATGTGCCCGCTGGAGCAGATCGAGGAGCATTGCGGAATGGAGCTTCCCGCCGTCGAGGCCGATACGGCCGGAGGTCTCGTCAGCGAACTGCTCGGCCATATCGCGAAGGAAGGCGAGCACGTGCGGCTCGGGAAGTTCGAGCTGCGCGTCATCGCGGCAGACTCGAAACGGGTCCGCGAATTGGAGCTTGTCCCGATCGAACTTTTCCGCGTCGAGACCGAAGGGCTGGAGTCGACCGAGCCCGATCGGGCCGAGCCGGAAACGGTTTAGGGCCACGCCCTTTCGTGCCATGAACGCGTTGACCTCTGGAGAATGGGTACGAAGAGTCAAGATTTTCCGGTATTTCGGCCGATGACGAATAGGAGACCTTGATCGTCGGGTTCCCGTTCGGTCGCGCGCCGGAGTATCGCCGTGGACAATGAAATGGCCGTCCAGATCCAGGAGTGGGCGAATACGATCCTCGTCTGGGTCGGATTCGGGACCATCGTCGGCCTGCTCGCCAAAGCCATCATGCCGGGCCGCGACCCGGGCGGCGCCGTCGCCACGCTCGCCATGGGAATCGGAGGAACGGTGATCGGTTGCGGGATCGTCTCGTTCATCTATCGCGACAAGGTCGTGACGCCGATCAGCCCGCTCGGTCTTTGCGTGGCGACGGGCGGCGCGTTCACGATCCTCTTTTTCTATCGGTTGCTTGGCGGATACTGGTTCTTCGAGGGAGACAAGGCGCTCATTCGTTCGCGACCGCATCGCCGCCGCCGCCGCTCCTACGCGACCGTCGACCTCGACGATTGATTGACCGATCGGAACTCCGACCCTCGCCGCTCCTCGCCCGCCTACGTCGGCGCGGGAAGCGTGAACGGAGCCCGCCGTTCGCGATCCAGAAACGCATTCGCTTCCTCGTCGTCGGGGAACCGTTCGAGGGCCGGATCCCATCTCAGCGAGCGGCCGACCCATCGAGCGATATTGCCGAGGTGGCAGAGGATGGCGGAACGGTGGCCGATCTCGACGTCGGCGATCGGCCGCTCCCGCGTCTTGATGCAGTCGAACCAATTCCGGATGTGGTCATCGATGTCGGGAAGACGCACGGCGAGTTCCTCGCGGCGGATGGAGGCAAGTTCGCGCGGGTTGCTGTCGACCACGTTGTTGCCGATCCGGATTTTTCCCCGATCCCCAATGAACTCGCCGCCGGCCTCGGGACCGTTGTCCTCAAGGCGGATGGTGATTCCGTTCGCGTAACGCATCCGCACGCGCCGACCGCCGCTGCACCGCGCGTCGCCCCGCGCGCGGTCCTCGGGCTGCTCGTAGATCGGTGGCTCGAGTTTCCCGCCTTCCACCGAGATCTCGGTCGGACCGGTGTGGTCCATTTCGAGGGCCCACTGGACCTGATCGAATCCGTGCGCGCCGGTTCCCGTCATTTCGCCTCCGGAATACGGTTGGAGGGAGATCCAGCCCGGGCGCGACCGCTGGATGAAGATGTCCTCGTGGTACGCGGCGGGCTCGGTCATTCCACACCAGGTATTCCAATCGAGTCCGGCGGGGATGTTTTGCGCGGCGAATCGGGCCCGCCAGGGGCTGGGGTAGTTCTTGATGATCACCGTATGGATCTTCCCGGCGATTCCGTTGCGGACGAGTTCGCAACCGAACCGGTGGCCGGCCATCGATCGGCGCTGCGATCCGGTTTGCAGGACGCGTCCGTATCGGCGCACCGTATCGACCAGGACACGGCCCTCGCCGATCGTCAGCGACAACGGTTTTTCCAGATACACGTCCTTGCCCGCCTGGCACGCATGGATGGACGGAAGTACGTGCCAGTGGTCGGGCGTCGCGACAAAGACGGCATCAATGTCCTTCGATTCCAGCATCGCGCGGTAGTCTTGATAGGCCTTGCATTGTCGTGCGGACGCGACCGATTCGGCGCGGCGAAGATCGACGTCGGCGACCGCGACCATTCGGCCTTCGGGCGGAAGTTTCATGAGCTGATTCGCTCGACGTCCGGCGCCGATGTACGCGATTCCGATCCGATCGTTCGGGCCCGGGCGGCCTTGGGCGGCAAGCGAACGCGAGCTGATGATGGTGGGCATGGCCATGCATGCCGCACCGGCGGCCCCCCGATGCAGGAAGCCGCGCCGACTCAATTCGCGTTCGCTTGCCATGACCTTCTCTCCACGTCGATCGCCGACTGAGGACACCCGGCACCCATTCTGGTGTACAATACGAACGGCCCGCCCACCACCGGAGACCGTCCATGCGCGCGATTTCGACCTTCGCCTGTTTTGCCGGAGTCGCCCTCTTACCGATCGCCACGTTGTTTTGGCCGGTCGCGCGATCGACCGACGGCGCGGCAGCCCAGGAAACGCGCGCGGGGAAAGACGCGTCGAGCGACCTATCGAAGAAGGCCGAGGCATCGAATCGGGCGACGGAGGGAGCGGACAAGGGGCAAGGCAAAGCGAAGCAGCCTCTCGAGATGGTCGAGGGGGACATGCACGAGTTCATGGGACATGTCTACGAGCCGCTCTACGGGCGGCTCCGGCAGTCGCTGTCGTCCAAGCCGGTGAGTGACGAGCAATGGAAACAGGCGGCGTCCGACGCCTTGATCATCGCGGAAGTGGGGAACTTGCTTCTGCTCCGTTCGCCCGATGAGTCGAACAAGGCGTGGACGACGAACGCGACGGGGATCCGCACGTTCGGAGGCCTTGTCTACCGAGCCGTGCGGGAAAAGGACTATCAGAACGCCGTCTTCCACTACCGGCACATGATCGAACAGTGCAACGACTGCCATCGCCAGTTCGGGTCACCCGATATGCATATCGACCCGTGAAAGCGGACCGTTGACGACCGAAGCTCGGCCTCGCGCGATGGGGATTCGGCAACGGAGTTCTTGTCGCCATGTTCCACTCAAACGGAAACCGGACCGTCCCCCGCGTCCTGTGGCGAATCGCGCAGGTCATTTCGATTTCGGCGTGGGTCGGAGCCGTTGCATGGCTCGGCGCCGTTCCGGCTTTCGCCGACGATCGGGTCGACGATCGGCCGAACGTCGTCGTGATCGTAGCGGACGATTTGGGGCAACGGGATCTGGCGTGTTACGGGAGCACGTTCCACGAAACGCCCCATCTCGATGGACTCGCGCGCGATGGCGTGCGATTCACGAACGCCTACGCCGCGTGCCCGGTCTGCTCGCCGACGCGGGCAAGTCTGATCACCGGACTGTGGCCTCAGCGGACGGGTGTCACGGACTACATCGGAGCGGCGCGCACGCCGGACGCGTGGAAGCGCAACACGCGCTTGCTGCCCGCTCCGTACGACGATCGGTTGCCGCTCACGAACACCACGCTCGCCGAGTCGCTCAAGGCGGCCGGGTACGCGACGTTCTTCGCGGGAAAATGGCACTTGGGACCCGAGGGATGGTGGCCTGAGAACCAGGGTTTTGATGTCAACAAGGGAGGCACCGACCGGGGTGGTCCGTACGGAGGCAACCGGTATTTTTCGCCTTACGGAAACCCTCGCCTGCCCGACGGGCCTCCGGGAGAACATCTCCCCGATCGGCTCGGCGCGGAAACGGCGCGGTTCATCGCGTCGCATCGGAATGAGCCGTTCCTCGCCTACCTCGCGTTCTACTCGGTCCACACGCCCCTCATGGCGCGCGACGACTTGCGCCGTAAGTATGAGGAGAAACGCCGGGCCCTTGGGCTTGGCGACGCGTGGGGCAAGGAAGGCACGCGCGACGTGCGGCTCGTCCAATCGCACGCCGTGTACGCGGGTATGGTCGAAGCGATGGACTTGGCCGTCGGCCGAGTGCTCCGCACGATCGACGAACTGGGCCTGCGCGATCGGACCATCGTGATCTTCACGAGCGACAACGGAGGATTATCGACGAGCGAGGGGTGGCCGACGTCGAATGTGCCGCTGCGGGGCGGCAAAGGATGGCTCTACGAGGGCGGAGTCCGCGTTCCCTTTATCGTGCGTTGGCCCGCGATCGTGCGCCCCGACGCGTCCGTCGGTCCGGGTTCCGAACTCGACGCACCGGTCTGCAGTGTCGACGTCATGCCGACGGTGCTCGAAGCCGCGGGCACCGGGCTTTCCGCCCCGCGGTCCTTCGACGGAGTCAGTCTCATGCCCGTCTTGAAGGGCCAACCGCCGGCCGAACGCGCGCTGTATTGGCATTATCCCCATTACGGGAACCAGGGAGGCGCGCCGGGCTCGGCGGTCCGGCGCGGCGATTGGAAGCTGATCGAGTGGGACGAAGGGCCGACCGTCGAGCTGTACCATCTCGGCGACGATCCCGGCGAACATGCCGATCGATCGCAAACGGAACCGGCGCGTGTCGCCTCGCTCCGCGAGGAACTCCACCGGTGGCAGGCCGATGTCGGAGCCCGGAAGGCGATCCCGAACCCGAACTACGACCCGGCGAAACCGAGCGGCCGATTCGCGGCACGCAAGTGACCGAATCATGGGAGCGGGCTTCTTGGATTCGCGATGGGGCGATGAGCGGGCTCGGTGACCGCGACGCGGACGCATCATGGATCGTCATGGTTGACCAACACCATTCCATTTCCGAGGTTCGATTCGAGCCATGCCCGCTTTCTCTTTTGTCCATGCGGCCGACTTTCAACTCGATAGCCCGTTTGTCGGGTTGGGTCGGCTTCCGGAGGGACAAAGTCAAGTCGTCGAGCATCTCCGTGAGGCGACCTTCCGGGCATTCGAGTCCGTCGTCGAGCTTTGCCTCGAAAAGCGGGTCGATTTCTTGTTGGTCGCTGGAGACGTCTACGACGGCGCCGATCGCAGTTTGAAAAGGACGGCCGGGCGGTCGCGCGGATTCATAGGATCAGCTATCCGACGCGGACGATCGAAAGCCGTTTCGGCGCGGGGATCCGGCGCGTCGGCGACGAGCCGTTTCAGATTGGCCTGTTCCATTGCAATGTCGGAGGCGACACGCGCCACGACCCGTACGCGCCGCGCGCCGTGAGTGAGTTGGTTGAGTCGCGGTTGGACTACTGGGCGCTCGGGCACATTCACGAGTCGATCGTGCCGCGTCCGTCCGATCCGTTCATCGGTTATCCGGGCCATACGCAGGGCCGGCATATCAACGAAGCCGGTCCTCGCGGTTGTTTCCTGGTTCGCGTCACGTCCGAGGGCCTGCTCGATGGCGCGCCGGAGTTCGTGGCGACCGACAGCGTTCGCTGGCTGAGCGGCGAAGTCGAGATCACGGGTTTGGAGACGATGGACGGCCTGCTGGCCCGGATCGAGGACCGAATACGGGAACTCGCGGATCGAGCCGAGGGACGATCGGTCGTCGCGCGCATCACGCTCCGCGGTCGCGGAAGGTTGCACGCCGCACTGACTCGGCCGAACGCCCGCCGAGACTTGTTGGATGAGTTACACACGTTCGGCACGGCGCGGAATCCGTTCGTCTGGGTCGAGAAACTCGTTCCGCGGACTCGGCCCGAACGGAACCTCGATGCGCGGCGCGGCGGATTTCCTCGGCGACGTGCTGGCGTTGATCGACGGTATTCGCCAATCGCCCGAGGAGATGGCGGCGCTTCGCGGCGAATTGACCGACCTCTTCGAACACGCACGCGCCGGCAAGTTCCTGATTCCGCCCACCCACGACGCCCTCCGAACGATGATCGACGATGCCGAGAGTCGCTGCGCCGATTTGTTGTTGGAGGGCGACGATTGATGCGAATCGAGGAGTTCCATGTCGAGGGTTTTGGACGCCTCGCGAACGTCTCGATGACCGACGTCCCGTCGGGACTGTCGATCGTGCTGGGTGAGAACGAGGCCGGCAAGACGACATTGTTGGAGTTCTTCCGGTCGATCCTGTTCGGTCTGCCCGCGCGCAAACAGAGGGACTTCTATCCGCCGCTCAACGGAGGCCGCAAAGGGGGACGAGTCGTCCTGGAAAACGAGAAGGGGGAGCGGATCATCGTCGAGCGATTCGAAGGCAAGGGGACCGGACCGCTGACCGTGACGCTTCCCGACGGATCGCAGGGAGGCGAAGCGGCGTTTCGCGAACTTATCGGATCGGCGACCGACGAGCTGTACGGGAACGTCTTCGCGTTCCGTTTGACCGAGTTGCAGTCTTTCGAATCGCTGGACACCGATAAGGTCCGCGATGCGATTTACAGCGCGGGCATCGGAATCGGACGCCGGACGATCGCACAGGTCGTTCAAGAACTTGCGAGGCAACGCGACGAACTGTTCGTCCCCGGCGGTTCAAAGCCCGCGATGAATCAGTTGCTCAATCGGCTCGAGGATCACGGTCGACGGTGGAACTGATTCGGCAAATCGATCGCGACGTTCCCCGATTCGCCCTGGAGAACGGGTTCTTTGCCCGCATCCGCTGATCGTCCGCCGTCGCGCGCCACAATACGACTCGAAGGTCCAATTGAGAAAGAGGAATCGCGATTACCACGAAGACTCTCGGTACCAGCATGTGCATGCGCATCGCACCCACGACGCGTCTCCGGACATCGCTCGCCGCGGTGGGCCTCTTCCTACCGATGGCCGCCGTCGCGCGAGCGGACGATTGGCCTCAGTGGGGTGGTCCGACGCACGATGGCGTGTGGGCCGAAACGGGCATCGTCGAGTCGTTTCCTTCCGAAGGGCTGCCGATTCGCTGGCGCGCCGCGATTGCCATGGGATTCTCCAGTCCGGTTGTGGCGGGAGGCCGGGTCTACGTCACCGACGCCGAACTGCTCGACCCGCGCGTGCGCGAGACCGTTCACTGTTTCGACGCGCGAACCGGCCAGCGGCTCTGGCGCTATTCGTCGGATACCGACCACCCCGACTGGATCTTCATGGCCGGGCAACAGCGCGGACCGGGGGCAACCCCGGTCGTGCGGGACGGAAGGCTCTACGTGCTGGGGATGTTCGGTCAGCTCACTTGCCTCGACGCCGGCGAGGGCGGCGTGCTTTGGACGCACAATCTACTGCGGACCTATCAGCTCCGGGACTTTCCCACCGACGGTTCGCCCTGGCTCGAAGGCGACCTGCTCATCGTCGCCATCGGTGGCAAACCGGGCGCGGGGGTCGTCGCGTTCGAAAAACAGTCCGGCCGCGAGGCGTGGAGGGCGCTCGACGAGTTATCGACACACAGTTCCCCGTTCGTCGTTTCCGCGGGCGCGGCGCGGCAGCTCATCGTCTGGACGCAGCAGTCGATCGTTTCGCTGTGCCCCGATGATGGGCGGACCTATTGGCGCGAACCGATGCCTACAAGCGCGGACTATGCCGTCGCCACTCCGGTCTTTCACCGCGATCGTCTGCTGATCAGCGGCTTGATGTTCCAACTCGATCCCGACCGCCCGGCCGCTTCCGTCCTGTGGCCAAGTTCGCGCGCCGTCGCCCGCAGGATTCTGAGCAACACGTCGACGCCCCTCTTCCGCGGCGACCATGTGTACTCCGCCAGATTGTCCGGTTCATTGGCCTGCTTGGATGCCCGCACGGGCGAGACGGTGTGGGAGACTCGCGGGGTGACCGATGAACGGACGGGATCCAGCATCCACCTGACCGTTCAGGGCGATTCGGTGTTGCTGCTGACGAACCGGGGGGAGTTGATCCGGGCACACGTCGCTCCGGAAGGATATCGCGAGATCAGCCGCGCGCCTCTGATCGAACCCACCTGGCCTTTCGGGGGAAGAAACGTCGCGTGGGCGAGTCCCGCTACCAGATCTGCCCCAGTTCTTCCACCCTGTGGAGTGAGCTTCCGGCTCATAATCCCCGGGTGGACGCCGGCCGCACGTTAGCAGCCGCAACGCGGCGGACCTGCCGGATACCGTTCCGCATGTGACGCGTTCCTGTCGGTCGATCATCGAGTCGCCCGGTTCGTGAATCGCGAAACCGACGGCGTCCGCGGCGCGAGCCGCGGACGCAATGTCTTCGTTCGCGAGGCAACGCTCGGCGCAACGCGTTTCGGAGCGGCGTCCCCTCGCCTCCGCGTCGCGAGCCTGGCGGCTCGCAACGCTCGGCTTCGGGTTTCACGAGGGAGGATCGGCTGCACGAGCACGACGTCGTCGTTGCGTATTCCGGCCGTTCAGAACAGCTCGCAAGACACCTCACGCGATTCTCGGCAAGTCACCACGTTTCCCGTCGTCAGAAGTCGTATTGATCGATATTGTCCCGCGTGAAGACGATGATGTCGCCCAGGACGACATGATCGCCGACGACGCGGAGTGTACCGAGCCGGCCCGCGTCGAACGTCGTCGCTCCCTCCTTCAGATCGCCCCGCGCCAGGGCGGACGCGACGCGCACGGTCAGGTAACCCAGATCGATCGTATTCCAAAGGACGACCGACTTCACCGTTCCGTTTTTCACGTACCGTCGCATGTCGTTCGGCGTGGAAAGGCCGGTCACCAAGACCTGCCCGGATTTCCCGGCCTGTTCAACGCCCTCGGCGGCGCCCGGGAACGCGACCGAACTGATGCCGAAAATGCCCTTGAGTGCCTCGTATTTCTGGAGCACGTCCTTCGCGTCGGCGAGCGCGTTGGACGCGTTTTCGCCCGGATACTTGATCGTGGCGAGCCGCAAGCGGCTTTCCGCGAGCGCCGGTTTCATTACGTCGATCCACGCGTTCTGGTTGGCCGACGTGGCGTCGGAACTGATGATGACGACGTCCCCTTCGGCATCGGGTCCGAGATCGTCGACCATCGCCTTCACCATGCCGCGCCCGATCGATTCGGCGGTCGCCTGATTGACGAAGAACGACCGGGAATCGGCCGTTCCGTCCGCGTCCCACGTGATGACGTGAATACCCGCCGCGCGCGCCTCGCGCATCGCGTTGGCGACGACATCGGGCGCATTCGGAGCCACGCAGATCACGTCGACGCCGTCGACCGTCCACTGCTCGATCATCTCCGCCTGCTTCTTCGGATCGCCGTCGATCGGCCCGTCGTAGATGAGTTCGATGTCTCCCAATTCGTCGGCGGCCTCGACCGCGCCCCGATGGCACGACGTGAAGTAGCTGATTCCCTTGATCTTCGGCAGAAGGCAAACCGTCCGTTTCGAATGGGCCGCGCCGCCGCTGTTCTTGGATTCCGGCGAGCTCGATCCGCAGCCGGACGCGCCGATCCACATGGCCAGGAACAGATAGGTCGCGAAAAGGCGACTCGAAAGTCTGCGTCGCATGATTCAATCTCCGTGCCGGCCCGCCGGCGTCAGGCGCGATCCTCCGTCCGCGCGAGCATCCGGTATATCAAAACGGAGGCGATCAACAAGATACCGACAACGATCGACCGGAGTTCGTCGATCTTCCAGTAGCGGCCGATGAAGAGTCGGGTTTCATGGATGAGCAACAATCCGAGGACCGTACCGCCCAGGTTTCCCCGTCCACCGAAGATGCTCGTGCCTCCGACCACGACGGCCGTGATGACGTCCAATTCCATGCCTTTTCCGGCGTCCGCCTTGGCGGTGTCGAATCGGGCGGAGTAGACGATCGTGGCCATGGCCGCGAGAAGGCCCGAGAACGTGTAGAGACCGAACTTGACGCGATCGACGGCGATACCGGCGAATCGCGCCGCGCGCTCGTTGTTCCCGATCGCGTAGAGGAATCTTCCCACCGCGGTGCGTCCCAGGATGAGCGCGCCGATGCCGGCCATCACGAGAAAAAACACGCCGGGCCAAGGGACGCCACCCGGCCCTCCGCGCGCGAGGACCGCGAACGGTTCGCCGAATCGCGAGTACGCCCTGCCTTGCGAGATACCCTCGGCGACACCCCGGAACGCGGCCATGGTGGCGAGCGTCACGATCAACGGATGGACCCGGACCCGCGTGATGAGCAGGCCATTGAGCGCGCCGCACGCGATGCCGACCGCGAGGCATGCGAGGCATCCGGCCGCGATGCTCGATGTCGCGGCATATGTCATGCCGAGCGTGACGGCGCAAAGGCCCATCATCGAGCCGACCGAAAGATCGATGCCGCCGGTGATCACGATCATCGTCATGCCGATCGCGAGGATCGCCATCTCCCAAAGATGACGCGACAGCAGGAGCTGATTCTCGAGGCGCAGGAACGAGGGAACGCAAACCGAAGCGATGCCAAGGAGGGCGACGAGCAGCGCGAGCAAGGCGCCTTCATGCCACCAGGCGAACGGCGATCGTCGTCGTTCCGCGCGACGCATCACGGCTCCCTCCGGACGCCCCGCGACGCGGCCCGGTCGCTCAGCACGGCCGCGAGGATCATCACGCCCTGGACCGCCTTCGCCCATTTCTCGCCCGATTCGCCGATCTCCAGGAACGTCAGTACGGGCCGGATCAGCGTCATGAGGAGGACCGCGAGCAACACGCCGCCAAGCCGCCCGCGTCCACCCGAGATCGAAACGCCGCCGACCACCACACAGGTGATGACGAGCAGTTCAAAATCGACACCGATCCCCGCCTCGATCTTCGGTAGTCGCGGCACGTCGACGATCGTCGCGAGCGCCACAAGAAACCCCGTGACGGCGAACGCGAACCATTTCAACCGAATCTCGGACAATCCGGCCAATCGGGCCGCCTCGCGGCCGCCGCCGACCGCGTACAGGTGGCGCCCGAGCGGCATATGATGGAGCAATAGGTAACACACGAACGCCGTGCCCGCCGCGACGACGACGCCAAGCGGTGGTCCGGCTCGGAATAGACCCTGCTTGGCGGCTCGCGTCAACGCGTCCGGTAGGCCTTCGATATTCGAACCTCCCATCATCCACGTCGTCGCGCCGCGCAGCGCCGTCATCACGCCCAGCGTCGCGACAATCGAGGGAACTCGGCCGATCGTCACGAGGATCCCGTTGAGCATTCCGATCGCCGCTCCCGCGGCAAGCGTCGCTGGCAGGCCGATCCACGGGCTGAGGTTCCATTCGGTGCGAGAGACCATCGTGCCCAGGATGGCCGCGAGGAACGCCATTTGCGAACCGACCGATACGTCGATCTCGCCGGTCAATACGACGAGCGTCACGCCGCAGGCCACAATCATCGTCGGGGCCGAACGAACGAGAAGATCATTCCACGTGCCTGTCGAATGGAAACGAGGATCGACCATTCCGATGCCGACCAGCACGGCGGCGATCAGCAGACACAATCCCAGCTCTCGGTGCCCCGACCGGAACCACGACGGAACCGAGCGGGGCAGCCGGGTTCTCCGTCCGCGCACGCCCATCGGTCGGGAACCGCCGTCGCGAGGAGCTTTTCCTGTCAGGCCCCGTCTCCTTGTCACTGAAGGAACCGGGCGAGCCGACGCGACGTTTCGGGGGCATCGAGCGCCCGCTTGCCGAAACCGAATTCCGCTCCTTCCCGCACGGCCGCCTCCTGGTGTTCCGGGAAGTTGGTGACGAGCATGACGGGCTGCGAGGCGAGTTCCGGGTCGGCCTTGATCCGGCGGATCAGATCGATCCCCTCGGTTTCGTCGCGATCCAGGACGCGGTTGACCAGCACCAGATCGACGGGTTGCTCGCGCAGAAGATCGAGCGACTCATCGGCCGTATGGGCCCGCATCACTTCCACGTCGAACGATCGGGCGAGCATTCCGCCGAGCGTGGCGTGATCCAAGTCGCAATTTCCGACATCCAGCACGCGTTTTCGGGTCATGGCGCGCCGTTCCTCCCAAGGTTTACGCGGCCTCAAGTGCCCGCAGTGTGCCGATTCCCGATGCGATTGGCAATATGCATCCCGGCCGGTGCGCACTTTCAAAAACGGCGCAGCCGAAAACGACCATCTCCTCTAGAATGGCGATCGTCGTTTCGGCCGTGATGGAGGGCCGGAGCGTATTGCACGTTCTTCGGCCGCATTACTTCATTTCCTTCCCTATCGAGGCGCCGCGAATCATGGCACGAATCGACCGGCAATCGCCGTCCAATGCCTTTTGGCGACCTGTCGCCCTGATGACGCTCCTGGCGATTCCCCTGGCGTCCGCGGGATGCGGTAAAGAGGACGCCCCGATCTCGTCGTCGACCAGCAAATACCAAGTGGCCGAGGAATCGACGGCGGCGCCGAAGGGGCCCTCGACGTCCGTTCCCGGCGAATCGGATTCGCCGCCGCCCGCCGACACCACCCCATCGCCGGTCGCCGGTGAAGGCGGTGTGCGATCGGGCGATGCTGGTACGGGGTCGTCGAGCGGTACGGGGTCGTCGAGCGGTACGGGGTCGTCGAGCGGTACGGGGTCGTCGAGCGGTACGGGGTCGTCGAGCGGTACGCCCGACGTCGGCGGACGGGCCACCGGCGGACGGGCCACCGGCGGACGGGCCACCGGCGGACGGGCCACCGGCGGACGGGCCACGACACGATCGTCCGATGGGGCGCCGAATCCGTCTCGGCCCGCAAGCGATGGCTCGCCGCCCGCGTCGGACCGTCCGGCCGGTGGAACGCCTACGTCTCCCCCGATCCAGCCGCCGACGCGAGCTCGCGAGCAGCTCGATCGGCTCGAGCCGCCCGAGGGACCGCCCGAGACGATTTGGGCGTTCATCGAGGCCCTCGATCGCCGCGCGCCGCGAGGCGCCACGCGCGAGGAGATGGCGCGCGACGTGCAAGATATCCTGAGTGCGCGAATCGAAGCCGGCCGACGCCTCGTTCAGAACAAGGCGGCCGACGCGGAGCTCCGCAAGAAAGGCGTCGATGTCGTCCTCTCGTCGATGCAGTACTTGCGTGATTTCGGCATTCAGGATGTGCCAAGGCAGGTTCGCGCGTTTTGCGAATCGCTCAAGGCCGATCCCGACGCCGACATCGCGCTGACCGGCCGCATGATGGTCTTCTCGCTCGATGTGGCTGAACTCGTCGACGGCAAGGTCGATCGCCCCGAACCGCTCCTCGATGCCGCCCTCCAATTGCTCGCCGAAGAACGGAAGACGGCGGCCGTGTTCGAGTACCTGCGGACCGCCGCGCTCGGTATTCTCGAAGCCGGTCATAAGGAACAAGGACGAAAACTCGTCGATGCCATCGGCGAGGCGTTCGCGCCGAGCACCGACGCGGCCATCGTGCGGCAAGTGGGCCTGCTCAGGGAAGAAGCCCGATTCCTCGAACTGGATCTGAACAAGAAGATCCAGGAATTCGCCGAATCAAGACCGCAGTCGCTCGCGCCGCTCGTGGAAGCCGCCGAGCAATTATTGGCGGGAACGAACCCGGGATTGGGGACACTCCAGCAAACGGCGTTCATCACCGATCTGATCGAGCGGCGCGGCGAGGTCGAATCGGCGAAGGGCATGTTCGGAAAGATCGAAAAGGCTTTTGAATCGTGCCCGGACGCGGAGATCCAAAAACTGGTTCGGGAGACGATCGACAACGCCAATCGGCGGCTCGGATTGCTAAACCAACCGCTCGCCTTGCATGGAAAGGTGTTCGACGGCACCGAATTCAAGCCGGCGGACTACTCAGGCAAGACCGTGCTCGTCACCTTCTGGTCCGCCGAGAACGCTCAGTACGTCCAGGACGAATTGCCTCAATTGAAACGCCTGTATGAAGTGTACCGCGATCGAGGTCTTGAAGTTGTTGGGGTGAATGTCGACGCGAACCGGAAACTGGTGGAACAGTTTTATGCGTTCCAACCGATGCCGTGGGTCACGATCATGGACGGATCCGACGGAAAGAACAAACTCATCGGCCAGTTGGGCGTCAGCTCGATTCCGTTCAACGTCCTGGTGGACGCGAAGGGCATCGTGCGCGCGATCCACGTTCAGTCGAACCGTCTACCCGAGAAACTACTCGAACTGATCGGCGGCGCGGCGCCTCCCGCTCCATCGCCCGGTACGCCTCCCAAGGAAGGCACGGGTCAATCCGGTGCCGCACGGCTCACGCCCCGCGACGGCACCGTCACGAATCCGAAACGCTTGTTCTCCGCGACGACGCCGATGCTCCGCGTCGCCGTGTTCGCCGTGGTTTTTGGTTCGGCGGCTTGCCTCGAATCGATGGAAGACGGCGCGTTGGGAGGGAACAGAACGCGCGCGGCGGACGGCGGCGAGCCGGTTGACAATCCGTATTTGGCTCCCGCCGACGCGACGCGCGGCCAACTGGTCGAATTCCTGCTCAAGATGGACGACAAACCGCGCGCGATTCGCGAAAGGGCGGGATTCGATGAGGCGTTGATCGAGGCGGCGGCGCGGGTGATCGCCGAGCGGAGGGACGACGAGTCGGGGCTGGTCGCATTCGAACATCAGACGGCGGCGCTCCACCGCATGGCGGCGCGCGACGCGAAAGACGCTCGGGAACGGCTTGACGCGATCGTCGCGGAATGGGCGAACGACGCGCGACCGCGCGTTGTCGAGGAGCTCGCCTTCTTGCGCCTCGAGCGGCGAGCCCTCGACGCCGATGCGCTGGCGATCGACGCGGTACCCGCTCTGATCGAGGACGTGTTGTCGTTCGCGCGGGCCCGGAACACCAAGTTGACCGACCGCCACGCGCGCCTGGCCTCCGCGACGGTCCATGCCATCAACCGCATCGACGTCGATCGGCGCGAAACCTACTTCCGGGAACTCGGCGACTTGTTGGTTTCGAGCCTCGACAAAGAGCTCGCGGCGTACGGGCGCGAGGTCGCGGGCACTCGATCGACGTCGGGACACGATCTGGTCGGCCGCCCGATGGAACTGGACGGCGTCACGACGCTCGGCGTTGAATTCGACTGGGCCGCGTATCGCGGCAAGGTCGTGCTGATCGACTTCTGGGCCTCGTGGTGCGGGCCGTGCCGCCGCGAAATGCCGGCCGTCGTCAAACTCAAGTCAGCCTACAAGGACCGGGCGTTCGACGTGGTCGGCGTCAACCTCGACAAGGATCCCGACGCCGCCGCGAAATTTCTCGAGGAAAACGACCTGCCGTGGACCCATTTGACGGGCGAATCGGCGATCGCCGCCGCTCGACGGTATGAGGTGCGGGGAATTCCCCTCTTCGTGCTCGTCGACCGAGACGGAAAGGCCGTGGCCGTGTCGCATCAAACGTCCGATCTCGCGGCCAAGATCGAATCGCTCGTGCGCTGAGCGTCCGATCCCGCTTGCGCGCGATATTGAAGCGGCCCGATTTCGTCATGCTTCGAGTATCGGATTCCTGCCCCTTCTTCGTTACCTTCGTTGTTCGGCGGCATGTCAGCCGGATGCCTACGTCTGCGAGAACGCCGGATCATACTGCAACTCGCCGCCGCTCGACAGGACGCCTGGCCGCAACTCCGTAGCCATGAACACCTCGTCTGGAACGTCAAACTGACACCGAAGCCCGAAGCTGCTGCCCCGCCGAAACCCGAAGCGAGGGTAGTACTCGGCATGGCCCACTACCACGACTGCCCCGTATCCCGCTCGACGACACTCATCGAGCCCGCGCAGTACCATCGCCGAACCGATGCCGCGGCGCTGTCGGAGCGGGTCGACAGCCATCGGCCCCAACCCGGCTACTCGCGTATCCTTCCCCACGACTGTCGCCGCCGTGAAAAGGATGTGGCCGACCACGGCGTCCGCCACAGTGGCCACCAATGAGATGCTTCCCGGGCACCCTCGCAGCCTGTCGACCAGCAAGGCCTCGCTTGCTCCGCCGAAAGCCTGGGTGTTGATTTGACGGACCGCATCGTGGTCCGAAACGTGCTCAGGTCGACAACCGAATTCTTCAATCGTCTTGATGAGGTCGACGCTGTTCATGAAACAACCAGATCCTCAACTCGCCGAGCGCCGGGAATCAACCCCGCGGACGAATCCGCATCGAGGTACTCTTCCCATTGCTCGGTGCCTTGGCCCACCAACCATCCCAGAGAAGGTTCGCCTTCGGCGGACGGCTTGCGGAAAACCAAGTTGTACACTCTGATGTGCCCCTTGGGGAACAGCATCCTCAATACCGGGGTCGCCATTCGAGGTCCACGGTCATACGACGTGGCGGCGCGACGAACTTGCCCCCGTTTTCATACCATCCGAGTCCGCTGAATCGGCACCAGGTGAGTTCGAGGACGACGCCGACGGATCGTTCGCCTTCGACCGGAAGCCACGCGATCATGTAGCGGCTGGGAATCGGCGCGTTGTGGTAGAAGTCGAGTCCGCCGTCGGAAAGGTGGCGTCCGATGACCGAAACCGCGTCGCCGTCGCGCCGCCCCCCGTGCGCGTCGAGCGGCGTCAGGAGGAGCGGCACGGCGAATGGAAACCGCCGGTCCGACCTTCGCTCGGCGTAGACACGACTCGGCGTCGCGTTCGCCATGACCCGTCCCACGATGCGCCGCAATGCGTCGGCCCGCGCGGCGCGTTCGGGGTCCGGCGCGAGCGGACGGGCGATCAACGAAATCGAGTCGAGTGTCGTGGCCATCGTGCGACCTCGCGACCGCGGAGCATATTCGGGTGTTCAGCCGTCGCGACCAACTTGCCGCACGACGACGCGGGCTTCCCCCGTGAATGACATGAACCTGTCACTGTGGAATCGCGGGGAATGGGGCATTCGCCGGGTGGGACCGGCCTCGGTGGCGGATGCCGCCTGGCCGGAGGCGACCGCCGCGCCGCATTGCAAACCTAGGTCGGGAAACCGGGGAGGTCAAATCAACCGGCCTATTCGCCCGTCGGGCCTTCGGCGCGCAGTCGTGTGTCGCCCGCCCGTGTGCCCGCCTGGCCCGCGGCCGATACCGACTCGATGCGCCCATGGTCCGCCACGAGTTCGGGTTGGTCCGGATAGGCTTCGAGCGCGCGGGCCAGCACGCGGGCCGCTTCGCTCGTCCGCCCGCCTCTTGCAAGTGACTTGGCCCACATCCGATAGACGGCGACCGGCCCGTCGCGGAAGAGGGGCGCGTCGGGCCGCCGCGACGCGCCGTCCCTCAAGACATCGATCGCACTTTCAAAATCCCCCGATCGGCAATGGCATTGGGCCCAGCGCTGGTAGACGTGCAGTTCATTCGCGCCGAACGCCGCGTACGTCCGGTCAATCCGCCTGCCGCGGTCGAGCAGGCGGACCGCCTGCTCGAACTCCTCGCCGTCGCAGCACGCAAGGGCCCAATTGTTGAGCGTCGCGAGCAGGTTCTCATTGGCGAGCGCGTCCCGCGGATCGAGGAGCAGGCTTCGGTCGAAAGCCCGTTCCGCCTGTTCGAACCGATTCGATTCGAGGCAGCGCACGCCCTGGTTGTAGTACACTTTCGCGATCAGCTCGACATCCGAGATCTCGCGGGGCGTTCCGGCCGTCGGTGGCGTAACCGCCTCGCGCTGATCGGCGCTGAGCTCGAACCAGCGGGGGCATGTGGTCTGGACATCGATCGGCCCGAGTTCCGTGACGATGCGGGTATAGACGTGCGTCGGCGTCGCCACGGCCACCGGCTCGATTCCAAACCGCCGGCAAAGGGCGTGGAACACGATCGTGGCGCTGACGCAGTTATAGTTTCCGGTGGAGAGCGTTTTTTGGAGATCGGTGCATTCGGCGCGATACTCGCCGCGGAGCAGTTGTTTGTGCATCGCGGCGAGCAGGACGGCCGCCCGATCCCGGCGCCCTTCGATCGGCTCGACGCGCGGCGCCATCGCCGACGCGGCGTCGTCCACGATCCGGGTCCATCGGCGGCAATCGTCGAACGAGTCGATCCCGTTCGCGACGACGGCCGCGTCGAGCAGCGAGAAGGCGTCGAGCTCGCCGTCACCCGCGTCACGGAGCATGCGGCGTTCGAGCGACACGCCCGATTCGCCGGCCGACGCGACGACCGGGAGGAACGCGCACGTCCAGAGCACGGCCCGGAACGCCGATCCGAAAGGGACACAAGGGATGATGGACATGGTGCGGGGACGCGGAACTCACGGAGCGGGTATGGCAAGGTTCCGCCCCGCATCCATTCCGAAAGTCCGTCGCGCCAATCCCATGGCGCTTCAGGCGGCTAACCAATCCTACGTCGCGATTCGGCAACACGCGGGCCCGGAATGGTGATTCCGGGCAACACGGCGAACACGGCGCCCCTACAAACGGAATAACCCGCCTTCCCGATTCCATGCGACACGTCGCTCGATGCCGCCGCGTCGGCGCGGCGCGTCGAGCGCCGTTTCCCCAACCGGCGCTCGTCGGTCAGCTTTCCAGCCCTTCGAGCGACTCGGGGAGCAGATGGCCCAACTTGGCTCGCTTGGTCGCCAGGTACTGGGCATTGTGTGCGTTGGGGGCGGGACAAAGGGGAATCTGATCCACGACATCGAGTCCGAATCCCCGAGCGTTGAAGAGCGCGTCGACCTTCTTGCGGTTATTGGTGAGCAGGCGGATGCGGGTGAGCCCAAGGTCCTTGAGAATCTGGATTCCTATCCCGTAGTCGCGCATGTCGGCCTTGTAGCCGAGCGCGTGGTTCGCCTCGACCGTATCGAGCCCGTCATCCTGGAGCGCGTAGGCGCGGATCTTCCCGGTGAGCCCGATCCCGCGTCCCTCCTGGGGAAGGTAGACGAGCACGCCTTGGCCTTCGGTGCCGATCCGTTCGAGGGCCATCCGAAGCTGATCGCCGCAGTCGCAGCGGAGCGACGCGATCAGGTCTCCCGTGAAGCAGCTCGAATGCATGCGGACGAGCGGCGGGGAAGGCGAGGCGGCCGGATCGCCCATGACCAGAACGATCGGCTCCTGCAATTCGTACTTGACCGAATAGACGGCAATGCGAAAGGGTCCGAATCGGGTCGGCAAGTCGGCTTCCGCGACACGCTGCACGAGTTTCTCGCTCAAACGCCGATAGGCGATCAACTCCTCGATCGAGATGATGGCGAGTCGATGCCGGGCGGCGATCGCGATCAACTCGTCGCGCGTCGCCCGCTCGCCCCGCTCGTTGAGCACCTCGCACAAGACGCCGGCAGGTGTCAGGCCGGCCATGCGAGCCAGATCGACCGACGCCTCCGTGTGGCCCGCGCGCCGAAGCACGCCGCCTTCCTTCGCGACGAGCGGCAACACGTGGCCCGGCTTCACGAAGTCCGCCGCCGCGCTCGATGGCGACACGGCCTCGCGGATTGTCCTCGCCCGTTCCTCCGCCGTGATGCCCGTCTTCGAGGTACGGTGGTCGATTGGCGTTACGTAGGCCGTCCCGAGCGGAGTCGTGTTCTGATCGACGACCGGGTGGAGCTTCAATCGTTCACAAACGTCGGGCAGAATGGCCAAGCACGGGATACCGCCGCCCTTGATGAGGAAGTTGACGTTTTCGGTCGTCGCCTTCTCGGCCGAGCAAATGAAGTCCCCTTCGTTCTCGCGGTCCTCCGCGTCGACCACGATCACGACTTCTCCGCGACCGATGGCCTCGACCGCCGACGGGATACTCGAAAACTGCGTCACCTTGCCGCCTCGCTGATCTGCCTTTGCTGAACCATTCCGGCTAGAATAGCCGGTAAGGCGATCCGATGCGACCCGGCCGTCCGGCCGGGCGATCGTTGGCCGTGTGACGATGCGTTCTTTGGCGATGCGTTCGATGGGGCGCCGCATCGCGGGACCGGTCCACGGCATCGGCGGGGAGCACGTTGATGGGAACGCGGGGGAATCGCGAGTCACGGCCTGTTCGGATGGCCGCTCTTCTTGTCGTTGTCGGCGCGGCGGCCTTCGTGTTTCTGGACGGCCACGCCGCTCGGTCGGAAGACGATATCCAGCGGATCCGAGCCGTTCCGTTCGCGCGGCGCGGCGGCGAATCGCTGCTCGCCGATCTCTACCTGCCGCCGGCGCGGTTCGCGAGGCCCGTCCCCACCGTTCTGATGATCCACGGCGGGGCCTGGATGTCCGGGTCGCGCTGGAACATGGTCCATCACGCGAACGCGGTCGCCCGAGCGGGTTACGCGGTCGTGAACATCGACTACCGCCTGGCGCCCAAGCACAGGCATCCGGCGCAGATCAACGATTGCCGCGCCGCGTGGGCATGGCTCTGCGGCCATGCGCCCGATCACGGATTCGACCGCGGACGGCTCGCCGTCTATGGCTACTCCGCGGGAGGCCATCTCGCGTGCCTGCTCGGCCTCGGACCGCTCGACGAATCGACCGAATCCCGTCCGTCCGGCTTGCCTCGTCCCCGCGCGATCGTGGCCGGCGGCGCGGTGTGCGAATTCGATTGGGTCGCCGAACAGAGCGGTTTGGTATCGTACTTCCTGGGCGGGACCCGCGCGGAAGTGCCCGACGCCTATCGGTCCGCCGCGCCGATCAGCTTCGTATCGCCCGACGACCCGCCGCTGTTCCTCTTCCATGGTGGGGCCGATCGAATGGTCCCCGTATCGAGTCCGCGTCGTTTGGCGTCCGAGGTCGAGCGGGTCGGCGGCCAAGCCGTGCTGCGCGTGCTACCGGATGCCGGACATGTCTCGACGTTTTTCTCCGACGACCCGCCACGCGAGGCCGTTCGGTTTCTCGACGGCGTGTTCTCGCGCGACAAACGTCCCGAAGGGTCGACGCATGGTCCGGAGCCGACCGGTTCGAACGCCGCGCCGAACGGAACGCGGGCGCCGGAACACGAGCCGAACTCGTGAAACCCGAGGCCGGAGTCACGCGAATGCCCCTGCTTGATCGTGAGGAGTACGTGGAGCAGGCTCATTTCTTTGGCTTGCTCCAGGACCGTATCCCGCGCGGCGTCCCCATCCAGGAAGTGCTCGCCCAGGCGAAGGACGAGGTTCTCGCCACGACCAAACTGATTCTGGCGATCGACTTCCTGCTGAACGAACTGAATCATGCGGGCTGCATGTCGCCCGCGATGCGGCGACTCAGACATTATTTTTCGCCGTTCCAGGCGTTCCTTGTCGAATCGGCCGAGGACGAACGGGGGCGGTTCGACATGCGGATCGCCGTCCAGATTCTGAAGGCGGAAGCCGAGTATCGGACGGGACAGCCGACCTGCCCCGGCTCGTTCATGTATCAATTGGAGTCGCTGGCGCGGAACCGGCTGAGTTACGACCGGGGCCTCTTGGCCGTTTCGGACGATCCGATATTCGGACCCGAGTGGCGCGAGTGGATCCTGACGGTACGGCGACAGATCGGCATCATCGACTTCGCCGATCTTCTCTATGTCCGCAGCAAGTACTACCGTACGCGATCGGCGGGGCGCGAGGATCCCGTCGAGTCGGACAAGCCCGTCCTCTTCGGAGACAAGGAAGGCAAGATCGCGTGGGCGAATCGAAGGAAGGACCCGCTCTTCCTGTTCGCCGCGCTCCAGCGCCAACTCGCCTATCCGGTGGTTCCCCGTCCGCAGCCCGCCGACGAGACTCCGACGCTCGTTCCGCGGATCGTGCGGCGTTTGGAGCGGATCGAAGCGCGGATCAAGTTAATGGAGGACGAAATGCGTCAGGGGAGCGCCGACCTGTCCCGATTCTACGGCGCCCGCCCCCATCCAGGCGAGGACAACGAGCCATAGCGCGGCGATTGCGAGCGTGGCGAGCGTCACGGGGATTCCGATGCGCGCGTGCGTCCACCAACCGATCTCCACGCCGACGCGCCGCGCCTGATCGAGGACAATGATATTCGCGATGCTCCCCACCACGATCAGGTTCCCCGCGAGCGTGCTCGCCAACGCCAGGATCGGCCCGGCGAGCGGATGCGTCGCGACGGGCAGCAGGAGCATGGTCGCGGGGACGTTCGACACGATATTGGACAAGAGGACCGTCCAGATGAAGAGCCATGCGGGGTGCGTGATGTCGATCTTCGCCTCGCGGATCGCGGCGAATCCCGCGTCGAGCAAGCCCGATTCGCGCACGCCGTGGTTGACGACGAACAGACCCGCGAAGAGAACGAGCAGGTTCCAGTCGATAAACGCGAAATAGCGGCTCGACGCCACCTTTCGGCTCGTCAGAATCAACCCGGCGGCGCCGAGCGCGACGACCTCGCGGGGAACGGACGTTCCGAGATACGCCGCGACGAGCGCCGTGAGGATGACGGCCCCCTTGGTGGTCTGCCACGCGCGGAACTCGGGCGCATCGGAGGCGGCGACGCGCACCGCCCGCTCCCATCGCCCCGAATAGGCCCGCGCGATGATCCACCAGGCGATGGCGAGCCCCGCGAGAGTCGGTAGGGCGGCCTGCTCCAGATACGTGGCGAAGGAGAGGTCGAGTGCCTGGCCGATGAGCATATTCTGTGGATTGCCGATCAGCGTCGCCGCCGATCCGATGTTCGAGGCGCAGGCCAATGCGAGCAGATGGGGGACCGGATCCAGGCCCCGCCGCGCCAAGCCCTCGGCGAGGATCGGCGCCATCGCGAGGCAGACGATGTCGTTGGCGAGCAACGCAGAAAGGGCGGCCGATGCCGCCATGACCAAGGCGAGCAGCGGGGCGGGACCGACGTCGTATTCGGCGAGCCATGCCGTGAATCGGCCATAGAACCCACCGATGCGGAATTGGGCCGATACGACCATCAACCCGAAGAGCAGGCCGATCGTCGGAACGTCGATCGCCCGCCACGCCGATTCGGCCGAAACCCGTCCCGACGCGACGAGCGCGATCGCGCCGAGCAAGGCGACTCCCGAACGATCGAGGGCCAAACCAGGCAAGCCGCCAAGCACCATCCCCGCGTAGACAGTCACGAAGACGGCGAAAACGAATGGATCCACGCGCGAAACCCACTAATCCAGGAAATCGCTTTCGGCCAGCCGCGTGGGAACGTACTCCTCCGTGACGTAGCTGATGTCCTTGCTGATGAGCGACTCGACTTCGAGCTTGAATCCATTCTTGAGCATCAAGTCGATCTCCTTCTGCCAGGGCCGCTTGTTCGCGAACCACGGATACCCGGCGATCTGCTTGGCCCGCTTGCGATCCTGGTCGTTCAATCGGATCTGAACGCTGGGCGTAAGGCGGCATCGTTCGAAATCGATGCTGCGGAGTCCCAGGAACCGGACCGACGGAATGGCCATGCGTTTCGATTCGTAGGCGAGATTGATCGAGCCTTGCTTGATGACGCTGTAGATGTAGTATCCCCAGGGGTCGTTATCGAGCACGCAGTAGATCGGCAGGCCGAGTTCGGCGTTGAGCCGGTAGAGCATGCGGCGCACGCCGCGGGGGGGTTGGCCCGCGCCGTGGGTCAGGATGCAATTGTGCTTCCTCCAGAACTTGTCTTCGTTGAATCGTTGCCAGACCGTGTCTTTTTCGACATGGAGGATGAACGTCGCCTTGCAGTTCCTGAACTGGATCCGGTCGGGTTCGACGATCGACGGAATGCCGTATCCCCCCGAACCCATGCGTGTGCAATCGATCTCGTCGCCGCTGTCGATGACCGTGATCGGCCCGACCATTTCTCCGCGTTTCTGCGCGTACAGGTGGAGTTCCTCGCGGAGCGCGTTGAGCAGGACCTCGGCGTCCTCGATCATCGAATCCGATTCGCCCTGTTCATCGAATGTCTCTTCCTTCGTGCCTTCGATCGTGTGTTTGAGCATGTAGTAGAGTCCGCGAAGGCTCGTCGTCTTTCCTTGTTCGATGAGCCGTTTCGCGCCGGTGCCGACGAGCAGCGTCTGCATATAGGCTTTCGCCTGCGAGAGGTTGAACAGCTCGCGCCGATTCGTTCCGCTGCCCATCTCGAGGATCCGCTTCGACTGGTTGAACCGCACGTTCGAAAGCGTGCGGGAAGGGATATCGAGATGGGGCGGGCGGCTCCGCTCGGCGCAGGCGATAACGCGTTCTCCAAGTCCCGTCAGCGCCGTGAGCGTCTTGCGGTCCGCCGGCGAGAGTTCGCTCATCGGCTTCGCGGCGGCCCGTTCGTTCGTTTTCGGCTTGCGTTTCGCCATCGGTCCCTGCTCCCGCTAGGTGCTATCCGGCCGTCGCGCTGCGCGGAGAATTCCCGGAAGGCGCGGCCGTCGCGCGTTCCCCGAACATGGTCTTGGCGTCCTGTTCGACGATGATGACGTTGTCGCCGAACGCCGAGTGCTCGTCCGCGATCGCCTTGCCCCGTTCATCGAGCTTCATGTCGGCTTCGGCCGTCTTGCGTTTCGCGACTTTGAGCAATTGCCCATAGAGTCCGTCGGCGTCGACACCGTTGATCTCGCCGACGGCGGACGCGACCTCTCCGAGGTACCGCAGGAAGATCGACCGGCGTTCGCCTTCCTGTTGGACGCGCTTGCGGCGCCGGAGGTACATGCCCAACTTGCGGCCGACCGCCTGGAGCGCGAGACGCAGTTCCTTTTGGATCTCGGGGTACGACGCGATCGCCTCCTTCGATTCGCTCGTGAACGGGACCCAGACGCTCGCGATGTGGACCATCACGCTCACCGGTCCCGCGGGCAGCGCGCCGCGGCTCTGGCTCAACCCGTAGGCCCTCCAATTCGTCTGGATGACCGAGTCGGTGATCGCGCAGTCCCGCTGTTTGAATTGAAGGGGGACTCGGTTGGCGTACCGCAGGACCTGCATCACCTGGCCGTCGCCGACGCTGATGTTGCGCATCGACTCAAAAAGGCGTTCGATGTCCTTTGGCTTGAGCTTTCCGGGCGCCACACGCGTGCCCGCTTCGGCCTCGGCGAGAATCCGGTCGGCGGCGTCGGGGCCGAGTCCATCAAAGGTATTGATGAGGAACTGTCGCAACGTGCGCGCGTCGGTCTGGGAGAGCAATTCGCGCAGGACGTCGAGCGAGACTTTCTCGACGCTTCCGCCGCCGCCGTAGGTCAGCCCCACCTCGATCAAGAACGGGTTGCCCCGATAGACGGCGGGCGGGCGCGTCGCCGCGCAGTAGAACTCGCCCGGCAAGACGTGCCTTAGCCCCTTGAGCAACAGGTCCTCGCCGATCGGCGCGATGCAATCGGTCGTCGGCGCCTTGATGCGGGTTTCCTGAATGGCCTGATACAGGCCGTTCGCCTTTTCGGACGGCACGTTCTTGGGCGACATGCGGATGCCCACGCCCGCCCGTTCGCAGATCCGCCGCGCGACGGCCGAACTGACCCGCGAGAACGACGTGACGAAGAACTGGCCGAGCGTCGGAGCCTTCGTCCGTTCGAACATGGTGACGAGCGTGCCGAGTTCCACGCCGTAGGGATGCGGTTTGATCTCCTTCGGTTCCGGCGGGAGATGGCGAGTCGATCGCGCGTACGTCCGCGGGTTCCCGTCCGGGTCCTCGAAATGGAGCGTCACGTGCGGGTTGGCAATCGCCGTCAATTCGATGTACTCGTCGACGCTCCCGCGGCCGCGCTGGTATTTCGCGGCCAGTTCGATCGTGACGCGCGTGCCGCTCTTCACGTCGCGCTCGGGAACCCCGTCCCTCGCTTCGTACGTCGCGACCCATTCGATCCCCTGGCTCGCGAGGTACTCGAGGCCTTTCGGTCCGGCCGGAATGTCGACTCCCTCGCCTTTTCCGTTCTTGATCTCGGGCCGGTTGAGCTGCGTATTGATCTGGATCTCGAAATAGTGCGCGGGCTTGTTGGCTCCGATCTTCGAGATGATCTTGACCGGCGCGCCGGTCGTCATCCAGCCGTTCATGCCGGCCGCGCTGATTCCGATCCCCTGCTGGCCGCGACTCATGCGGAGCCGGTGGAACTTCGAGCCGTAGAGCAGTTTGCCGAAGATGAGCGGGATCTGGTTCTTGACGATTCCCGGTCCGTTGTCCTGGACACTCACACGGAAGTGGTTCGGCTTGACCTGCGTCAGCTTGACCCAGATCTCGGGGACGATGCCGGCTTCCTCGCAGGCGTCGAGCGAATTGTCGACGGCTTCCTTGACGGTCGTCAGCAGGGCCTTGCGCGGATTGTCGAATCCGAGCAGGTGTTTGTTCTTCGTGAAGAACTCGCTGACCGAAATCTCGCGCTGTTTCGCGGCCATCGACTGGGCCGTCGCGCGGCGCGGCGAGCTCGACCGAATGCCCGGTCCGCGCTCATGATGCTCGGCGCCGTCATCCGGCGCCGCGTCATGCGAGGCGGGATCGACCGGTTCGGTCGTGTCGGCCGAAGAAACGCGCGTTCGGGACGGCGGGGACTCGCCGTGTTGCTTGGAACTCGTGCGTCGTGTTTCGCTCAACGTGCATCCTCCTGCCCACGCCGGCCCGATCCCGCCACCGTCCGTCGAGTGCGAGACGGTTGAATCTCCGGGCGCGGCGGGCGTTCCGAAGAATTCCAACCGAAGGGCCGCGTGTTTCGTGCGGATTATAGCGGTTGTTCCGAACGGTTCCCAGCCGGTTTCGGGAGGCGTGCGACCACCCCGCGTCAAACCGTGCGGGCGGAAAATAAAGACTCACCCTCGCCACCGGACGTGGACGAGAATGGATCGTGGATGCCGGATCGAATCCGCGGAACGCGATACCCGCGAGCGGCCGAGAACGGCTTCCGGCCGGCGCGCCGTGAGCGACCGAGCCTTGCATCCGCGCTGAACCGCCGCGGCGCGGGACCCGCCCGACCCCTCCCAGAAGGAGCCACCCATGCTGCGCGCTTCCACACTGTGGTGCCTGGGCATCGTGGCCGTCTGCTGCTTGTTCGCCGCGCCGATGGCTCAAGCCCAGGATGGCACGTGCCCGAACTGCCAACCCGCCTGCCCGAATTGCCGGCCGATGTACAGCGGACGGCCCGATCTGTTCCACAACTTCTACGTGCCCGCCGATTGCGGACAGGTGGGAGCCCAGTTGTACGTGTCGCCCCAGCCGGTCCCCGCCAACGTGGGCCACACGTACGTCACGTACCAACCGATGATGCCGCACGAGATGCTGTATCCGCATTACCATTCGTACTACCGGTACTACGACGGCGGCCGCGGCATGACGCGAACGGCGACCGCGTATTACTATCCGCCGCTCCGCACGGCGGCCGGAGCCCTCGTGCAACAATTCCGGATCCCGCGGTGAGCGGACATGCCGTCGCGACCCCGTTTCCCATCACCCTCGATGAATCAGGATAACGCCATGCGTACGTTCATGCTGATCGCCGCGCTCGCGGTTGGCGTCGGCGCCGCGCTCGAGGCCTCCCCGGCGAGCGCCCAACAGTCGCGGATCGCCGAGCGTTGGGCTCTCCGGCACGCGCGAAGCACCAGCTGGCACGGCGACTACTACCACACGTCGTACGGTCGGCCCGTGGCGCTCGTGGTTCCTCCCACGGCGACCACCTACTCCACCATGGCCTGGGGCGTGGCGCAGAGCGAGACACGACCGCTGCACCACCAATTCCGCCGCCCCTATCCGGGCGACGGGCAGGGGCAGGAAGGCCATTTCCTTCCGACTCCGCTTTGGCCGAGCCACACCGATCAATTCGGCGTGTACTATTCGCGCGGACCCTGGTAATCGCGAGACCGATCCCACTCGCGGTCCGCTCGACACGCCAAGCCCCCGCCCGCACCGGGGGCTTTTTCATTCCTTCTTCCACGCGAGTCCGTCGATCCAGATGCGGAGCGGAGGCGCGCCCCAGGAATCAAAACCGATCGTCACGTAATCGATCGTTTCGCAGTCGGATCCCGTCCGCTCCCAAACGGCGTCGCCCGCGAGCGGCACGGCGAAGTAGGTCCAGCCCTCGCGAGCTTCATTGTAGGGAGGCTGGCTGAGCAGGTCGCCGCGCGGCGCGAGCCGTATGGCGTCCGATTCGCCTGAATGGAGCGTCACGATCGGATTGACGTCCTGCCACGCGGGGACATTCTCGTTCAGCGCCTTGACCCAGAAGACGAGCTCGCGGTATTCGGACGGCTTCCATCCCGCGCGGCGCGACGCGGGGTACAACAGGCTGACGCGACCGCCGCCGTATGGACTCACCAGCGCGCGGACCGAGCTCTCGCCGACAAGACGCGTCTCGCGGTCGTCCTCGAACGCCGCGCGCGAGCTTGCGTCGATCCACGACCAGTCCGCCGCGGCCCCCTCCGTCCCGATCTCCGCGACGTCCTCGGTGATGTACAAGTCGCGCCATGCCAGATCCGAGAGCCGGCCGTTGTGGACCGTCAAGCCCATCCGGTGGAAGCCGGGTCGTTGGAAGACGTGCGCCGCGCGCTCGGTCGACAGGATGGTCCCGTCCCCCAGATCCCAACGGAATTCGAGCGGTCGGCCTCCCGGGTCGCGGCTTTCCGTCGCGTCCCACTCGATCCGCCGCCCGACGCGGCCTCGATCGGGTCCCGCCAACCGGCACACGGGAGGCGCCGCGTCGTCGGGCGCGTCGGGCAATCGAACGAGATTGGTTACTCCGTCCGCCGCAAACAGATCTCCCCGTTCATTGCCGACAAAACGGTTCGAGCCGGCGTGGATCCAATCGGCTCGCTGAACGTAAACGCCCCACCGGTTCGACCGCAATGCGTTTTGTTCGAGTATCCAGTGGAACGCCTTCCACCTGGCGTTTTTCGGATCGAGATCGCCGATCACGGCGATTCCGGCGCCCTGGTTGCCTTCGCACGTGTTGCCTCGGCAAATCGTGTGGCTCGACGGCCCGAACATGAACACGATGCCCGCGTGGCCCGCGTCGGGCAGATGGGGCGAGTTGTGATGGCCGCTCGGAAGGCCATTGTGCGATGCCTCGTTTCCGATGAGCACGGTCTGATCGGAGGCGCCGAGCCAGAACCCGTAGCTGCAGTGATTCGCCTTATTGCGGACATACGTGTTACGCGGCGACCATGCCTCGAAACCATTGTTGTTCGCGTACGAACAGTCGTTCTCCTCGAACCGGTTGCCCGCGCTGACCCATCCGTTGAGCACACGGACGAAAATCCCGTCGCCGCCGTGCGTGCAGTCGTTGCCGATGAACGTATTGTCGTTCGATCCGCTTTCAATCAGCACGCATGTCGAATCGCGCGCATGGACTTCCCCCGGCGAGATGCGGATTCCGTGGCTCAGGTTGTTCTTGCGGACTTCGTTGCGCGACGCGTTCCACAACTTGAGGCACGTGTCGGACGCGTGTGAAAAATCGTTGTCGCGGATCGCATTGTGGTCGGAATCGACTAGAACACAGGCGTCCCATACGCGGTTCGCCTTGCAGCCGCGGATCGTCGACCCGGTGACGCGTTCCAGCACGATGCCGCCCCGCCGCCCGTTTTCCCCCCAACCGAACGCCGGATCGTGGAAGTTGTCCGAAAAGTCGCAGCCCTCGATCGTCCATCCCGAACCGTTGGTGACCTTGAGGCCCGTTTCCCAGCCTTTCGCCCGGATATTCTTTAGCGTGACTCCGGAAACCCCGGATGCCTCGATGGCGGTCCCCTTGAAGGCGGCGGGATTGGATTCGGTCGATCCGATCAGCCACGCGCCGCGTCCGTCGATCGTCACATTCGACCTCGTGATCACGAGCGCGCCGTACGTTTGGGTTGGGTCGAGCACAGTGTCCGTACTCACCTCCCGGCGCGGCGGCTCGTCGCCGCTTGCGACGTTCGAGACGACAAGGCTCGCGGCGATCCCCACCACGACTCCGAAGGCGCGCACGCGCCCCGTCGCCGCGCATGGACTCGACGCGATCGGCCGTTTGGGAAGGACCCGCTTGCGCATGGCGATGGCTCCGGTGGGGAATGGACCCCGAGTATAGCGGTTGACCTTCCGCGATGCCCTACCTGGGCGTGACGACGACTTCGCCGTTCGCGCGGGCCGTGACGTCGAGAACCTGATCGGCGTAATGGATGCGCCGCACGGTGAGCGATTCCCAACGGTCGGGCAACCGGGGGTGGATTTCATAGCCGGTCGCCGTCGGTCGGAATCCGAGGAATCCGTACAGCATGACCTGGGGAACGAGCGCGCTTTCGAGGAATTCGTGATCGATGCCGAGCCCGCCGGGCGTTCCGCCCCCTTGCAGCGTTCCCCTCGCGGGCTTGGCGTAGTAGGCGCGGTACCCGCCCTCGGCGTGAACCTCGTCGAACCACGCGAGGATTTCGCGCAGTCTCCGCCATGCGTCGTTCGGGCCCTGGACGCGCAGTCGCGCCATCAAATCGAAGTGGCTGAATCCGAGGACCGCGCCGCCATCCTGGACCTGATGGCCCCACGGTATGGACTCGGGACCGGACCACACCCATGCGTACGTTTCGAGATTGCGGCGCGTCGTCGCGCGGGGCGCGAATCGCCAATGATAGATGTCGGCCCCCTGCGACGTGTCTTCGGGAATCGTCCGACGGCCGTCGATCCAATCCAGGATGGCGCGGGCCGAGTCGTCGTCGGCGATGCCGTAACTGATGCTCTCGAGATTGACGAAGGTGAAGCCGTAGTCGTACGCGGTGCCTTCCAAATCGCGCCAACCCGCGAAACGACCCGTCCGAGGATTCCAGAACTCGCGGGCGAACCGCGACCGAATCGACTCGGCCAGCGCACCAAGGGCGTCCCCCGACATGTCCGTATCGGGTGGTCCGATCGACCATTCGGGATGCGCGGCGACCGCGCGTTCCAATTCGGCGAGCCTCGCGAGCGCGTCGTGGACGTAGATCGTGGCCAGCGCGTCGTGCCCTCCGAACGGAAGCAGGTCCCAGTAGTTGTTGCCGACGCCCAGTCCGGGTCGCAACGTCTTGCCGCCGTCGGCCGATCGGACGATTCCGCTCCGGCCGTCGTGCCCGACCCACCGCACGACGACGTGATGCGAGGTCCGCACGTCGAATGCATCGAGCGTGAATCGCATGGCGCGGCGCATCCGCTCGATGTTCGCGCGGAGGAACGCCTGGTCCTTCGTCCACGCGAAATAGTCGGCGCAGCCGCGCGTGAAGAGCGGGCCCGTGATGGGGTGCCTCGAGTCGATCGCCGTGATGAGCGAATGGACGTCGATTTGGGCTCCCGCCGTCGTATCGATGGTCACCCGGTATCGGGTAACGATTCCCGCGTACGCGGGGTGCCCATACAGGGCGACATTCGCGAACCGCGCGCCCTTGTCGTCGCGCGGCGGGTCGCATTCGACGTGACGCCCCTCCGGCCAATCGGGTTCGCCTTCGAGCCGCCAGGCGACTCGGGCGCGGCTCGCCGGAGGAAGCCCCCGCGCGGCCCATTCCAGACGCACGAACGGCGCGACAATCGTCCCACATCGGAACGCGGGCGTCGTGAGGACGACTTGGTCGCCTCTGGCCTGGAGCATCCAACCGCGTTCCCCGTCGATTCCGACCGTCTCGGCCCCTTCGATCGTCCAGTCGTCGGCCCGTTCGAGAGGCCGCAATCGAAAGTTCTGAATGGCCCATGGATCATCCCGCGCGACAAAATGCCAGCCGGAGCCGGTACTTTGTTGCCACGCCGGGAACGGCCAGCCTTCGCTGTGCGCCATGCCGCGATGTTGTTGCATCGAGACATAACCCGACGGGTCGATACGACGCCGCGACAGGGAATCGCGATACCGATTCCGCGCGTCGGGACCGGTCCATAATGTCGCATGGGGAAGCCAACCGTCCCACAGCGTGCAGTCGGCGAAGGCTCCGGGAACATGCATCGCGTGGAATGCGGCGAGCGACCGCATCTCCCGCTCGCGGCCGGGAACCAGGTAGGGCCATGCGTCCGATTCGTCGGCCCGTCCGGCGGGAAAGGGGAGGACCAGCAGGCCCAGCAGAATCGCGGCGATCGGCGACGACACGTGCCGCGCGACGCGGACTGCCTTCGTGCGCCGGTCCGGGAAGCGTCCGGTGAGGCCCCCGCGTGCGCCGCGCGAGGTGCCACCTACACAAACAACGTCGTTCTTGTGTACAACAAGGAGTACCGGCACCGATTGGATGCGTCGCGGTGCATGGTCTCGCCCAACGAAGCCCACCTGTTTCCGCATGCGGAGTGCTCCCCGTGAGAACGATCGACCTTCTGATGGCCGAACACGACATCATCGAACGCGGCCTCGCCGTCCTGGAGCGGGCCGTTCGGCGCATCGAGTCCGGGCAGCCCGTTCCGGACGCCTATTGCCGCTGGGCCCCCGAGTTCCTTGCGAAATTCGCGGACGCCTGCCATCACGCGAAAGAAGAGGATCTGCTCTTTCCGCTTCTGAAGCAACGGGGTGTCCTGGAACAAGGGGGCCCGATCGGCGTCATGTTGTACGAGCATGACGCGGGCCGTGATTGCGTGCGCCGCATGAGGGAGGCGTGCGCGGCCGAACCGATCGACAAGGCCAACCTGGCGGCCGCGTCCAAGCAATTCATCACCGTGCTCCGACAGCATATCTTTAAGGAAAACAATATCCTGTTCCGCATGGCGTCGAACCTCCTGTCCGAGGAAGAGGACGTCGAGCTCGACGCGCGGTTCACTCAAGTGGAACAGCAGCGGGAACTGCCGGCCGTCCGCGAACGGTATACGGCGGAATTGGCGCGGTGGGAGCGTGAGATCCCCTGAAGGCGATGTTCGACGGTCATTTCGAATCGGCAACCTCGGGTTCGACTCGCCATTCGAGGATGCCGCCCGAATACGACTCGCGCAGTTGGACTTCGAGCCGTAGTCCCGATGTCGTGATTTCGGGAAAGGCGACCCGGTTCCACCGATCGACATCGACTCCGACCGGCGCGGCGCTCGGGACCGGCCGCCATTCCGCGCCGTCCTGATAGAGCAGTCGGCACGACGCCGGAACGCGGCATTGGCCGATTCCCGTATCGTCGAACCAATAGACGGCGACGGCTGACACGGCGCGCCGTTTTTCGAATTCATACTGGACCCACTCGCGCGTTCCGCGATGGTCCCACCATGTGAACCGGCGCAGCGACGTGTCGCCCGACCGTTCCGGAACGAGCCGATCCTCGAGCGCGCTCACCGTATCGGAATCGTTGCAATGCGAGGCACTCGCCCGATAGGGAAACGGCCGCGGGGGCGCCTTCCACGCGGTTGCATCGGGGCCCTTGCCGACGACCGGAAACGAGGCGATCCGCAGCCGGGCCGCGCCCATCGGTATCAGCGTGATCGACTCGATCGGTTCCTCCGTCCTCACCGGACTCGCCTGCAGCAAGCCCACCAGACCTCGTTCATCGGATTGCCATTCGGGGACTTTTCGGCCCGACGCCCGCACCTCGATCGGCGTCCCTTCGTGCGTGAACGGAAGTTCGTTCCCGGGCCACGCGCGGCGCACGATTTCGAACGACGATTCGGGATTCGCTGCATCGACTTCGAGCGCGTAGTTCCACGGCGTCGTCGGATGGATTTCCCATGCCGGCCAGCGGTCCGATCCGCCCTCGCGCGCGTACCGTTCACCGATCTTGAGCGAATAGGTCAGCGGCCCCGCGTCGATCGACAGGCTGTTGTGATTGGCTTCCCACGTTCGAAGGCGGACCTTGGCGGGAAGCGCGAGCGTGACCAAGTCCCCCGTCTTCCATGTCCGCGCCACGTGGAGGAACCGCTCGCCGGCGCGCGTCGGAATCGGATCGCCGTTCACCGTCACGCCCGCTTGTTCGCACCATTCGGGAACGCGCAGCACGAGCGGGAACTCGACGGGCTCGGCGACCGTGACACGGAACGTGATCCCATTCTCGAACGGATAATGCGTGTCGGTCTGGATGGACGCTTCCACACCCTCGCCCGGACCGACCTTCGCGGTCACGTCGCATGGGCCGTACATGACGGCGGCGAGCCCGCCTCGATAGGCCGCCATCCAGAGATGCTCGACGAAATACGGCCATCCATGCCCGAAGTTGTGTTGGCAGCAGCGATGGTTGTAAGGGTCCATGTGGAGCATGGGGCCGCCGTTCTGCAGACCGGGCGACTTGTCGTGCCGATCGGAGAGGACCATGTTCGGCGACGTGAGATAGCGAAGGGCCATGAGATCGGCGGTGAGCGCGGCGGGAAGCGAATTGAACGCGACATCCTCGCACCGATCGGCCCAGACCGGATCACCGGTCGCTTGAATGAGCCGTTCGCACGAGAACATCATCTCGACCATGCCGCATGTTTCGATCGCCTGGCGCGGATCGGAGAATCCCGGCCGGCAGTTCTCATCGCCCCCGAACATGCCGCCGGGTACCTGTCCGTACTCCTTGCGCATCGTCCGCCAATTGCGTTCCGCCGCCTCGAAATGCCGAGGCAGGCGCGACTGCGCGTAGAAGAACGCGGGACCGCCGAACGCCTGCGACATGTTGACGTTGTGCCAGTTCGCGATCCCGTCGGACCACGGCGCGGTGCGTCGATGGATCTTGCGGGCGAGATCGAGAAGCCATTTTTCGCCCGTCCGATTGTAGAGCCAGTGGACGCTCCACAGGTTGTCTCCCGCCCGCTGCTGTTGCCAGAACGGAGGCAGGAACTCCTCCTCGGGCACCTGCAGTTCCCAGCGAAAATACCGCGTCATCAACTCGATCACGCGCGGATCGCCCGTGAACTCGTGGTGCGACTGGAGGCAGCAGAGCATGACCATGTTGGGCCAGAGGTCGTATTTGCCTTGCGTGCTGCCGACGGTCGTCTTCGTGCCGGGCCTCGGTCCGAAGAAACCGGTCTCGTCCTGGCTCGCGATGGCGCCTTCGATCCAGACACGCGCCTCGCGGATCTGTGATTCGTCGCCGAGCAAATACGCGCAGTCGCCAAACCCCTTCAGCCAATAGGGAACCTCTTCCCAACCATGATCCCCCTCACCCGACTTGCTCAACCATGCGTTGCCTTCCTTCCTCAAAAACCCGCTCAACTCACCAAGATGTCCATGGAATCCGGCGTTTTGCAGCTCCAGTTGTTTCCGCAGCCATCCTCGGGGGCGCACCGCGCCCACCGGGAGTCTGGCGAACGGCGTCTTGATGAGCGGTTCCCGATTCACCGGGTAATGGAACGGGCCATCGACGGGGCCGGGCACGCGCGTCTCTCCATCCGGTCGAGCGGGCTGGACCTGAGCCGTCGACTCGGCGGTCGTCGCGGAGGCGAAAATCGGAATGATCAGCGCGATCCAAGCGGCGCGCGACGACCAGAACCGGTCGCAAGTCGGGGGCCGGCACATGTGGGGGCACTCCGATCAGGGCTGGTGCAGGATGCGCAGTTCAGGAATCGACGTCCATGGATGGCCGTTCGCCTCGGACAGCGCGCGAATCCGAACGTATCGGCCCCGCGTCGGCGGGATGTTCACCGCCTGGTCACCACAGCCCAAACACAACGAGCCCCGCGCAAGAGGCTCTCCAAACCGACTCGGATCGTTTCCGACGTGGAACTCGCAAAGGTCGATATCCCCGTTTCCGCCGCGCGGCTGGTATTGGAATCCGGTCACGTTGAATTCGGCACCCAGGTCGAGAACCAGTTCATGCGGATGCGAGGGGCTTTCGTTGCCGAACCGCGTGTGCCACATCGTCGCGGGATTTCCGTCGAACGCGTTGATCGCGCGTCCGTCGTAGCCGTCGGTGTGTTCACTGTCGACACGCACGACCGCGTACCGGTCGGCGGGAATCGGCTCGCCTTTTCCCTCGGCCAACGCGACGCTGATCGGGTCGCCGAACGTCTGGCCCGCGGTCTCGACCCAGCACGAGCGGCAGAGACACGGTTGGCGGCCGCATGTTCCGTTGATGTCCCGGTGCGCGAGGGGCTGAATCGCCTGCTCGACCAATTGCCGCATCCTCGCGTATCCAGGGTCGATCCGATCCGACCAGCCGCCTTCGGTGACTTGGCCCCATCCTCCGGCCGATTCGGCGAGCGGCGCGAGCAGAATGCGGCTCTCGTCGGGCAGCGCGACGTTGACGAGCGCCGCGAACGGTTGGCCGGCGAGCTGTTCCCCCAGTGTCCCCCGGATATGCGCCCGCAGCGATTTTTCCCCCTCGGGATCGGGTCGCCGCCATTCGACCTTGTTCCACGAGTAGTCGCCGAAGAACTGCGCGTTCAGGTCGAGCCAGTCGGCGACGCGCCGAAAACTGACGGAATCCAGCTTCGCGTGGTTCGCGTCGCCATCGAGGAGCATCTTCGCGAGCCGTCCCGCGTGGGAGTAATAGTCGCGGGGCGTGCTGAAATCGGCTTCCTGGTTGCGGACGGCGAGCGAGACAAGACCGGGCCGCGCGACAAGGCCGTTGTAGGCCGTGCTCGCCAGCAGATGACTCACATCCGGCTCGCGTTCCTCGATCTCTCCCAACAGATTCATGTTCCCATCCGTCCGGTCCAGCCCGTGGCACTCGATGCAATAGCGATCGAGGACGGGCTGAACGGTCTTGGCGAAGCTGAGTCCGCCCTCGTACGCGGGCCCCACGGTCGGTTCGAGATCGCGGACGGTGACATGGGCGGGAGCTCGCGACCGGGCGGGCGGCGCGCCGGTCGACGCGTGGCATCCCACGCAGCTCACCGTCTCGCCCGCGTGCACATACGTGAACGACCGCATGCTCATGAGCGCCATGCCGTTTCCGTCGAGCAACTGGAACAGGAGCGATTCGCCCGCCGGGGCCCGGAACGCCACCGAACCGTCCTCGCCGACCGGCACGGTCCCGAGGATCTTCTTGGCCGTCTCGAAAAGGACCGCGCTCCGCGGCGGGACGGCCTGCGTCGTCTGCGAGTCGACACGAACGACACGGAGCCGCTTGACGCTTCCGGGTGACAGTTTGCTGTCACCTTCGTAGACGTTTTGAACGTAGAACGTTCCCGTCGGGGACGGGGAATCGGAGACACCGTTCGCGAGCGGCGGGAGCGATGGCGGCACGGGACGCGCCGCGATCGGAATCGGACAAAAACAGGACATGCCCTCGTCGCGATGGATCAACTCGCGGCCTCCGAGCGTGTCGATCAGATAGATCGCGTAGTTGTTCGCGGCCCGCGCTCGGCCTTGGCTCGTGTGAGGCGCCGCCGAATGGGCGACCAGGAACAGGTCCTCGCTGATCGGCCAGGGCGTGGCGTACGCGTTGTCCGCCCATCCCTCGGTCTCGGGAAATACCGTTTCGGGCGTGAGCCGTGTGATCGGTTCAAGTCCGTCGCGCCCGCGCGACGTGTCGATCACGATGATCGAGCCGGCCGTGTAGCTGTGGTGCGCGGTCGCCGTCGCGACGACCTTGTGCGAATGCGGAATCGCCCTCGCCTCGGCGATGCTGCACGGGTTCCTCGTGTAGTTCCCGTAAAAATGCTCGGGTGACGTTCCGTCCGGACGCGTCGTCCAGAGGCTCTGGAAAAGCGTGTCGTGCCGGTTGATGTAGTCCCAGCGCGTCCAGATGATCCGGCCGTCGTGCATCACGCTCGGGTCCCATTCGTTCGCCTCGCCGTACGCGAGCGGTTCGATGCCCGTTCCGTCGAGTTCTCCACGAAAGAGCGTGTAGGTCGGGCAATACCGGTCGCCGAAATGGCACCGCACGCCGCCTTGATTGCGCGTGCTGACGAACGCGAATCCCCCGTCGGGCAAGTAACAGGGATCCCAGTCCTCGATCAACACGCTCCGCCGCCCGTGCGATCCGTCGAATGGGTCGGCGTCCGTACCGGTCACCTGCCGGAGCCCCGATCCATCGATGCCGATCTCATAGACGAAGAACCTCCGCCGAATCGGATTCGCGGGCGTGTGATCGCAGTACGAGAAGAGCACGCGCGTCGCATCGAACGAGAGGTCGGGATGGAGCACGGAACCGGGAGGCAGCTTGTCCTTGAGCAGGACCGTCTCGCGGGGCGATTCCTTCCACGAGTCGAGGACGACGAGCCCGTCGCCCATCCCGCTATATCGGCCGAGATACTGGTCCGATTGGTGGTTGAACGCGGGAGGCGGCCGCTTGTTGATCAGGAGTCGGTCGAACGCGAGCGACGGGTGCGAGAGGATCACGCGGCGGCGCATCGCTCCGATCGCGTCGCCGAGCGACGTCCAGGCTTCGGCCGTCGAGGCGGGGACGGCGTCGAGCTCGGCGACACGAGCCGCGAGCGACGCGAGTTCCTTCGCCATTCCAGGCCTCGCCGCGCTCGATTCGACAAACGCCAGCGTCCGGCGCGCGAGATCGAACCGCCTCGCGGTTTCGGCCCGCGCCGCCGCGATCGGATCGCCTGCTCCCGCCGCCGCGCCGGCCGACGCGCCGTCTTTCCTGTCCGACTTGTCCGCCGCCTTTTCCTCCGCGCGCGATGGAGTGGCGACGACGCACGCCGCGACCATCCATACCGCCAACAACCGGTTCCATCGTCCCCTTCGGGTCATCATTCGTCTCCAACTCGTACGCATGGTGGGCTATTCACCGACTTCACAGATTACACGGAAACCAACGTTGTACACACGCTGGTATGGATGGTAGTCGAGCTGGAAGCTCGACGTGGCCCGCGCCGGGCGATCCCGCCACGAACCGCCCCGTGCAATCCGTTTCGAAAGGTTCGCGCCGGCCGCGTCCGTCGAGCCTGGAACGATCGAACGCGTCCATTCGCTCGCGTTGCCGTGCATGTCGAACAGGCCCCATGGATTCGCGCCGTAGCGGCCCGGCGGGACGGTCAACAACGCGCCGTCGAGGTATCGCGATTCCTTGGGAATCCAGTCGTCGTATTTGGGAGGCGATGCGAGCGGCGTATCGACCGTGTAGGGATCGCTCGCGAACTCGGTCAGCTTCGCGTCGGCGAGATTCGCGAACTTCGAGAAATCGGCGTTGGTATCGCCGAACCACATCGGCGTCGCCGTTCCCGCGCGGCACGCGTACTCCCACTGTTCCTCGGTGGGGAGTGCGAACCGTTGCCCGGTCTTCTTGGTGAGCCAATCGCAAAATGCCGCCGCCTCGTCCCACGTGACCCGCACGACCGGCTGATCGGGAAGATTGGCCGGATAGCCGTGGATGCCGAATTGGTACGTGTTCTTCGATTCCACTCGGCTGTCGTGATCGGGCGCGAATTGTTGGAACTGCTGATTCGTGATTTCGAGGGTCCCCATCCAGAACGGCCGCTCGATGGCCGAGCGGGTCGGACCGAGTCCGCCCGCCGGGCCCATCACGAACGGACCGGGCGGGATGAGCGTCATGCGGAGCGAGACGCCGTTCCCGAGATCCACGGCGCGGGCAGCGCCTCCGTTCGGATTCCACTGTTTCGCGGCCGCGTCTTGCCGATGGGCCGCTTCGGCCGCGTCGAACGGCCAGCCGGGACAGGCGATGTCGGTTGCGGGCGCCGCCGGAGCCGGATCCGGCAGAATCGATACGACCGAAGTCCCCGATGATTCGGGCACCGCTTCGGGATCGTCGTCGACTCCTCCGTACAGCTTCAGCAAGTCGCGACGTCGTTGACGCTGCGCGCCCGGATCATCGAGTTCCTCGCCCCACGTTCCGTGATAAGGGCAGTTCATGTCGATCCACGTGATGATCCGGTCCCACGCTTCGGCGTCGAGCTTGACGTTGTGATGCCCCTTCAAGAGCATCTGGACAAGCTCCGTCGTGTCGGCGTGGTATTCCATGGGCTCGAGCATGTGGTAATCGCTCTCGATGCCCGGCCGCCGGACGAATCGATGCAGTTCGGCGTATCCGACCGAAAATTTTCCGGCATGGGCGCCGCCGTTGCCGGGCGTGACCGAGCTCCAATCCTTGATCATCACCGTGCCGCGCAGATCGGGAATCGGTCGGCCGTCCGACGTGGGCGCCCCGTCGTGGCACGCGACGCAGTACTTGTCGATCACCGGTTGGACCTCGCGCGCGAAACTAAACCCGCGCGTCGGCCCATACCATGGTTTGACCTTCGATGTCGGGCGGATTTGAGCGAGTGTCGGCTTTGTGCGCGGCGCGTCGCTCCGCGAACCGTGGCAGCCGACGCACGAAACACTCTCGCCCGGCATGGCCGTCATCCAACTCCGCATCAGTTGGAGCGCCTTGCCCTCGCCGTCGAGCGGTTGGATCGAGATCGGCGTGTTCGCGGGAACGGAGAACTTCGCCGAGCCATCCTCGTGGACGGGCACCGTACCGATCACCCGCTTGATGTCCCACGGTCCGTCCATGCCGATCACGCCGAGCAGTCCGCCCATGTTTTGATAGGCGAAATGATAGGTGAAGATCCGAAGCGACTTGACCGTGCCGCGGGGGATGCCCTTCAGCCCCTCCCCTTCATAGATGTCCGAGATGTAGATTGTCGCGTCCTTCTTCGCCAGGTCGATCTTCTCGCCGATCGCCGCCGGCTTCCGTGTCTTGCGCAGGGGAACCGGTTCGAGCAACGCGTGGTCGGCCGACTCCCGAATCAGCACGAAATTGTCGAAGATGTCGGCCAGATAGATGCCCCAAAGCGATTGGGGAGTCAACTTGCAGGCGACCAGGAAGTGCTTGTCGCTCAGCGGATAGGGATGCAGGAACTTCGGCCAACTGTTCGTCGTGAGACCGTCGCGGATGATCGCCTCGACCGGCTTTCCATGGCCGGGAATGCGTTGGATCGCGCCGCCCGCCTCCTGGCGGCTGATCGCCGGATCGAACACGACCAGCTCGCCCATCCGCGGATTGTCGTGGTGGCCGCCAATCACCGACACGACCTTCGTGGGATGTCCGGGGATCGGCCGCGTGTAGAAGAACGAATTGGGCCAATACGAGTTGCTCCCGTAGAACTCGGCTTGTTCCGTTCCATCGGGATTCATCTGGAACAGGAGCCGCGTGTTCGAGTGCGGCGTGTCGGTGTATTCCCACCGCGTATAAAGCACGCGGCCGTCGTTCATCACGGTCGGGCACCAATCGTGTTCCTGATCGAAGCAGAGCTGGCGGATCTCCTTGCCGTCACCGTTCATCAAATAGAGATTCGCGACATGCGAGGCGCCGTAGACGCACGGCACACCCGCGAAGCACGCCGTTGATGTGAAGATGATCTTGCCGTTGGGGAGATAGCACGCGTCGTAGCTGTCGACGTCGGGCTGTTCTCCGGTGAGCCGCCGCAGGCCGGTGCCGTCCGTCCGCAACTCGAAAACCTGCCAGCGCCCGTTGTCGGCGGGCATCGAAACGAGCATGCGGTCCGCGTCGTAATGAAGGTCCAGATCGCCGACGAATCGGCCGTCCGCCGGCTTGAAGACCGACGTCATCGGCGCGTCGTCTCCACCCCGGATCGGCACGACGACGATCTCGTCGTTGTATCCCGTGTGCGGCAGGCTCGAATTGCTCTCCCAGTTGCGCGGCAACCCGAGGCTCGGCGCGTTCGCGTCGCGTTGGATCACCAGGAGGTTTTGGAAATCGATGAGCGGGTTATCGAGCAGCGCTTCACGGCGGAGCGCGGCGAGCGCGGCGGTCGTCTCCTTGCCGGGTTCGGGCGCCCCCTTGCCGCCGCCCTTGCCGCCGCCCTTGTCGCCGCCCTTGTCGCCGCCCTTGTCGCCGCCCTTGTCGCCGCTTGAAGCCCGCTTCTCCAGCTCATCCAGCCGCTTCAGATAATCCGCGCCGCGCGGGTAGGCGGGCCCGTGGGTCGCCATGAGATCGTCGATCGCTCGCCGCAGCGCGGCCGTGTCGACGTAATCGGCCGTGTATCGCACATAGGACGGAAGGGGCGGGGGACTGTCGAGGTTCCTCGCGCCATCGCGAACGAGCTGCCATCCCTCCGGAAAAGGGACGGACGATGCGAACCGCAGCGCGACGACGTGGGGAAAATCATTGTCGCGAACGAGCTTGATCGTGTGTTTGCCTTGCGCGATCGGAAGCGTCGCGGTCGTTTCCCACTTCGCGCCGCTCGTGTTCCAGCTCCCCGTCGCCGACCGGCAGCACTTGCCGTGGGACTTGCCGTCCAGAAACAGATCGACGGGCCGCGCGTCCTGCGCCGCGTAGTAGATGCTCAGCGTGTATTCGGCCGCCACGGGAAAGTCGATGTCGTATTCGATCAGCACGGGCGAGTCGCCGCTGAATGCGACCATCGGACCCGCGTCGGCCCACGTCGTCGTGAATGTCTTGGCGTTTCCTCGATGGAACGCCCAGGCCGCGATCGTGAACGTCTGGCCCTCCTGGGCACAGGCCGAAGGACCGGGCGGCGCGTCGTAGGACGCCGCGTCGCCCTTCGGCTGCTTCCCTTCAGGCTGGGACGGCGGCTGGCTCGACGCCTCGCCGACCATTCCCAGAAGTCCAATCGCCAAGCCGGCCAGGAACCAGGATCGGAACCGGCGCGAGGCCGTCCGCGAATCGGCCGTGAGGTTCGTCGATGCCTTCGTCATACGTCGCGTCCTTCCGGGCATGATGGTGATCGGCGCGACGATTTTCCTGGCTCGCCGCGACGTGGTGGGAAGACTCGGGAATGTACAGCTACTCTAGCCGGTTTTCCGGGCCGTGCCAACAGAAGGGCCGAAGCCGAAGTCGCAGGACTTTCGCTGAATTCCGCGAGGCGATCAGGCGATCCGGGCGTCGCATGCGATGGGCGGAAAGTGACGTGTCGCGACTCGCGAGGCGGCCATTCCGTCAAAGTAGGTCTCGGAACTCCTCAACGGTTAGCCCAGCCTGTCGAATGATCGCGCGCAATGTCCCTTTGGCAACCTCCTGATGGTCGGGAACGGTCAAGCGTCGGTGAGGCGGGGCTTGCTGTCGGAGAATCATGTGGCTGCCTCGCTGACGATCGAGGGCAAACGCGACCTTCTCCAGTGCCTTGACCACCTCACGGCCGGAAACGGCCGGCAATGCCGTCACGGTGTGACCTCCACCACCTCTTCGCCAATCGATGGAGGAACGGGTTCGCCGCGTGCCTGAAGGCTCTCCAGATATCCGGCGATGGCCTCCTTGATGTTGTCGATTGCGTCCCTACGCGTCTTCCCTTGCGAAATACAACCGGGAAGCGCCGGGACTTCGGCGACGTAGACGCCGTCTTCATCCAGCTCAATGAGGACGCGATATCGCATCATACATATCCCTCGGAAAAGTTCCCTCGGAAAAGTTCCCTCGGAAAAGCCGTATCCGACCGTTGGCGAGTTCCGCGCCCGCTCCATCCATGATAGCGGAGATGCTTGACGAGGGCGCGACCGATGTCCGCTTCTTCGCCGGTACCGTATTCGGCGTCTTCCTTTGCGAACCGTTCTCGGCGACGGCGATCGTGTCGACGACGATCGTGGCGATTCCGCTCGGTGTCACGGCCACGCTTATTGAAGCACTGTCTCCCCATGGCCTCGACAATGCGACCCTGCCGCTCGCGCTCACCGCAGTCCTCGTGCTGCTTGACGCGATCCAAGGGGCCGGCCTCTTGAATGTTTGAGTGCGATCCGCGAGACTCCTCGACACAAGGAGCCGATCGTTCACCCCGTTGTCCGGCCCTCACTGGACGTCCGGCATGCCGAAGACCTCGCCGCGAAGTTGCCTCGCCTGGTCGTCGGGGTGATAGACGCCATAAAAAACGGCGTTGCAATCGATCCATGCGGCCAAGCGTCGATATTCGCCATCCGTCAAGCGGACGTCGTGATGGCCGACCTTGAGGATCTTGATGAGCCGGCTTCCGAGCGCGCCGTACATGCCGCCGGGCGGCGTTGTTTGGATGCGATTGCGCGCCCCGAATCGAGGCACAAGCGCTTCGGCCGCGTTCACGGGATTGGTTCCTCCTCCCGAAAAATTGCGATCGCCGCACAGCGCGACATACGATCGAGTGAATCCTCCATGCGGCGTCGCCGTGAGATCGATGCCGCCGTCGGGCGATTCCCCATCATGGCACGCGACACAGTGGCGATCGAGCACCGGCTGCACGATCTCGACGAATGAAAAAGGCCGGCCGCCCAATTCTCCCGGCTCGATGATCGACGGAGCGCGCCGCGCCGCGAGCGCGTCGACCCGCGTCGGCGCGATCATCCGGCTCTCGTGGCAGCCGACGCACGATGTGCGTTCGCCCGGCTGAACGTACGTCAGCGATCGCATCGTCTGGTAGGCGAATCCGTCCTGGTCGAGCGTCTGGAACAGGATCGGTTTTCGCGCCGGCACGATAAAGTGCGCCGAACCATCGGCCTCGATCGGCACCGTGCCGAGAATGGCGCGCGCGTTCTCCTCACCGGCCATGCCGATCAACGGTGCGTTGGCGACATGCGTCGTCTTCGGAAAAATCTGGATGATCCGGAGTTCCTTGATCGTTCCGCGCGGGACGTCGCCGAGCCCTTCATAGACGTCGACCACCGTCATGACACCCGTATCGGGCGCGTCGTTCGCCAGACCGCTCGTCACAACCGGCGGCATGTCGCGCGGCTGAAGCAGACACGGATTCGTACTGCCGATATTCGGATCGCGATAAAGGAACTCCCGATTGCCGAACGCGTCCAGCAGGTATATGCCGAGCGCGGCGGGGTCGTTCGCGCCGGGCTCGAAGACGAGCGGCTTGTCGCTGTGGGCGACCAGGAAAAAATCCTCGGAAAGCGGCGAGGGCGCCGTATAGTACTCGCGAAGGTCCATCCCCTCGGCCTCCGGAAACGGAACCTCGGGCGTGATGCGACGAAGGGCCTGTTCCCCATCATCGCCCCGCGCCGGATCGACAACCACGATCGAGCCCGCGGTGATCGAATGGTGGGCCGATGCCGTGAAGGCGATCTTCGAGCTACCCGGAATCGGCTGGATCTGAAACGTGCAGTGCGGGCTCTCCGTCGCATTGCCCCACACGGCGACCGGATTCGTTCCGTCGATCCGAGTTGACCATAGGTTCTGGTGCGTCACGGCGTCGCGATCGATGTAGTCCCATCGGCTGTAGAGAATCGCGCCGTCGTTCGAAACGGCGGGAAACCACTCGTTCGTGTCGTGATACGAGAGCGTCCGGATATTCGAGCCGTCCGCGTCCATCCGGTGCAGCGTGTAAACCTGCCACCGTCCGCTGAACTGGCCGCCAAAACATCGCGAGTGCCCCTTCCGGCGCGAGGAACAAAACGCGATCCCTCCGTCGGGGAGATACGTCGGCATGACGTCGTCGTACGGGCCCTCGGTCAGTTGCCTGAACCCGGTTCCGTCCACGCCGACCTCATACACGTGATAGAACGCCTCATCGACGCTGTTGTCCAGTGTGTCCGGATCGTAATCCAACCGCGGACAATCGACGAAGGAGAACACAATGCGCCGCGCGTCATAGGATAGCCGCGGCTCCAGGATGCTGCCGTGCTGGAGCCTTCCGTCGAGGATATCGCGCGTGCGGAGCGAGTGGCCGGGATGTTCGAGTACGAACAGGCTGCCGCCCGGCCGAGCTCGCCATCCGTAGTACTGCATGACCTGGTGGCTGTACGACGTAGGCGCGTTTTTGCAAAAAACGACCGGGCCGTTCAGCAGGGGATTGGCGAGCGCGATCCGCCGTTTGAGCCAGCGGATCGCGAGGTAAAGCCCGCGGTTCGCCTCGGTCCCGCTTCCTTCCGCCGCCGCCCGCTGTTCCAGTTCCTCGAGCCGTCGTTCCTCGTCCGCCAGGAAGTCCGAACCGTTCCGGACACGCAGTTCGGTGAGCAGACGACGCGCCGATCCCGCATGCCGGCGCGCGGCTTCCCGCGGCGCGCCGGACGTCGGCCCATCCAGCTTGTCCTGGCGCCTCCAATCATCGAGCACCATCGTCCAGAAGTCGATCTCGAACGGCTCGCGCGTCGACCGCTGGGCATCGCCATTCTGGCCGCCGGAATGGGGCCGGGGGGAACCCGCCGACCAGCTCGCCGATTCGGCTAACCGATCGCGCGTCGCGCGCATGCCGTCGAGTTCGTCCGCGCGGAGTATTTCGTTCGATCGTCGAGCGCCGGCGAGCCAGTTGCCGCGATAGGCGCCGACCACAACGGGCGGCAATCGCATCGATTCGCCGGGCGCGACCCGCACGGAAGGCGCGCCCGCCTCGCCCGATCGCCACGCGAAACGCCATACGCCGTCACGGCCGATCGTCGATCGCGCCATCCAAGGCGAATCGGTCGGCATCACGGCGACTAGCCCGCTCTTGTCTTCCGCGTCGGCCAGGATCAACACGGGCATCGCGTCGCGCTGCGTCCATTCGGTCGATTCTCCGGCGAGGATGGGCGTGTCGCGCAGGTCGAGATTGCGCGCGTAGGTGTGGATACGGGGAAGTCCGAGCGATTCGCGCGGCGCGACTTCCATTTCATAATGCCACGGCGACGACGCGCCGCGCGCCAAATCCGAGTCGTTGCCCGCTCGATCGCCGCGCGCCGGCCGCGATGCCTCCTCGCAAGCTCGGAAACCCCCCGACGCCTGATACCGTTCGCCGTCGTCATACGCGATCACGGGGTCCCAGCGCGTCGTATCACACGTGATCTGCCCCCGTTTGTCGACGACGAACCGGACGGCGTCGCCTTCGTGGAGATCGAGTTCGACGCGGGGTTCCACCCCCGCCGCGTCGTCCCCTGCGATTTCAGCCCGCCATACATCCCGCGCGCCGTGGCGGATGGTGAGTCCCACGCCGTCTCCGCCGTTCGTGTCCGCCTTGTAGGCCCTTCCCGTTATGATGACATGTCCCGCGCGCGGCGCGCGGAATCGGCGAACGCTCGGCGTACCGTTTCCCGAATGTTGCCAGTCCTTGCCGACCCGCGTCCAATCGGGCCCCGTCCAGAATGTTGAGCCGTACCAGGTTTCGTTGCGATAGGCGAGCGTGCGATACCGAGCGCCATCCTGGCCATCAAGGACCCGGAATCGCCAATCGGCGACGGCGGCTTCTTCAAGCTCGATTTCCCGCTCGCCTTCATTCCGCACAACCGTTCGCAGTTCGACGAGCCGCCGATCGGCGTGCCACCTCGACGTGCGGACGATTACCAAGCCGGTCGCCGGATCGATAGTCGTCGTTTCCCGTGAGTCGCCGTCGACTTTTTCTTGATGTCGCACGCGCTGGACGAACGCATCCGGCGCGACGCCCCGGGGGAGGACCGAATCGTCGGACCCGGGTTCGATGCGCCGCGCGAGCGAATCGTCGGCCTCGCCCGCGAACTCGGCGAGTGGCCCCGGGGATTGTGCGCGAACCGTTGCGGAAAACGTCGATCCGGCGGCAACCAACACCGCGCCAGCGATCATCCGTCGAACGCCCATGCCAAGAAGTCCTTTCGTTACTACTGGCTCGACGCCACACCCGGCGCGGTCGGCGCGACGCTCGGACGATTCCCCCGATACTGGTAATCGGGCCATAGCGGGCAATTCAGGTCGATCCAGCACGTGACGCGGTGCTTCTCGTCGGGCGTGAGCGCGACGCCGTGATGTTCGGCATCGAGCACGCTCCAGATCTTGCTCTTGATGGTGCCGAACGTGAGCGGTTCGCGCTTCTCGTTTCCGCCCGAGTTATAGCCGCAGTCGAGGTAATGCACCCAGCCTTGCGCGATGAGTGTGCGGTAGGAAGCCGGGACTTTCTCGGCGTCGAGCGTGGGGCTCAGGTCGATCTTCATAGGATCGGACGCGTTATGGCAGGAAACGCATCGTTCATTCCATACCGGTTGCACGACCGTTTCATACGCAAAGGGGCCGGCGCCCCACGACGGACCTTCGACCTCGCGCGGCGGATGAAGGAGGGCAAGCGGAGCGCGGGTGGGCGGCGCGGCGCTGCGGCTCTCGTGGCAGCCGATGCATCCCCGCTTCTCGCCCGGCTGCAATTGCACCACGCTCCGCATCCGCTGGACTTCGTGGAGCCGCGCGTCGAGCGCGTGCAGGTAGAGCACCTTGCCGGGTGGAACCAGGAATCGGGCCGATCCGTCTTCCTCGACGGGCACGAGACCCAGCGTTCCCTTCGCGACGTACGACGGCCATCCGAACGGACCGCTCACCTTGTGGATCGGCGTCGCGTACCAGTCCTGGAACTCGGGATGGTCGTAGCGATACGTTCCATCGGGCATGCGATCCAGGTCCGCGCGGATTTCCTGGCTGATCCGCAAGAACTTGATCGTGCCGCGCGGAACCTGTTCCTCGATCCCCCGATAGACGTCCGCCACAAACAGCTCGCCCGGCGTCTCCTCGTCGGCGAACTTCGATTCCAACGCGGGAGGGATCGGCCGAGGCATGAGCGGAGTCGGGCACATGCTGCCGATCTCCGAATCGAGATAGAGCATCTCGCGATTGCCGAATCGATCGAGCACGCAGAGCCCGAACTGGTCGCGGGGCGCGTGCGCGCAAAGGAAGCAATCCCGCGTAAGCGGAACGCCGTCGCGGAAACACTCCTCGCGAGGCCAGTTTCCCGGCCAGGGAACTTCGGGAGTCAACGTCGTGATCGCCCGATCGCTGAATCTGCTTTGCCCCGGATCGACCAGCGCGAGCGGGCCGTTGAGGTCGCCGAAATGCGAGATCAACGTGCATAGGAACTCACCCGTGCCCGGCACCTCGCGCCCGTTCGCGAAACCGTTCGGTTGGATGATGTCGTTTCCGAAAACCAGTTCGGGATGGCTTCCGTCGGGACGGATCGCCCAGAGCGTGTGGCTGAAGTCGGCGCCTTTGTCGATATACTCCGACCGTTGCCAGATGATGCGTCCGTCGTTCATGACCGACGGACCCCATTCGGTCAGATTCGCGTACGAAAGAGGTCGGACGTCGTTGCCGTCGGCGTCCATGCGAAACAGGACGGCCGCCTGCGGCCGCCAGCAAATGAACCGCGCCTTGCATCGCGTGCTGATCATGGCGAGTCCGCCGTCGGGGAGCGGGCAAGGCCAGTAGTCGTGGAACGGGCCGTCGGTGAGCGGACGAGGCATGCCGCCGTCGGAGCGCATCTCCATGATGTGGAAGTACCCATCGGGCGAGGGCCGGTATCCGAAATAGACCTTCTTGCCGTCGAATGACGCCGCCGGATCCCGAGCGATACCCCCTCCCGATTCAAAAAGGCGGTCGGCGCGGGCGCGGTCGGGATCGAGGCGTCCGTCCACGCGCGGAATCCGCAGGACGAAGACGCCGCCGCCCGGACGATAGGGCGCGTCGAGCAAATCGCTGTAGTTGTGCGAAGGCTCGAACGCGTGCCGCTTCACGAACAGGATGTTTTCGATCGAGGTCAATCCGGGTTCGCGGAAAAAGAGTTTTCGTTTCGCGCGGCGCGCGTCGAGGAACGCGAGCCGTTCGGCGGCCGGGTCGGGAACCGGCGCGGCGCACAGCGCCGCATGCCGCTCGAACAGCGCGGTCCATTCACGGCGTTCGACCGCCACATCATGACCTTGCCGCGCGAACCGCTCGATCATTTCCTCGAATGAGGTCAGCGCGCGGAACAGCGGATCGTATCGGAAGAGGTGGATCTCGCAGTCGTCCCCCTCGTCGGTGCGCACCGCGAAAGCCGCCTCCGGTCCGATCGCTCCCTGTCCCTCGACGGCGATGTCGATCGATTCGCCGGCCGCAAGCACGACCGTTCGATCGACGCCGGGCGCCGACAGCGCGCAGGTGATCGGTCCACCGCCGGGCGCCGCGCTGATGCGGACCTGAAACACGCCGCGAATGGCCGGCCCGACCTGGGCGACCGCGATGCGCGAAAACCGCGTGAAGCTCACGCCTTGTCCGCGGATCGGCGTATGGCGGCCGCCAAGCCCCAGTCCGATCCGAAGGCCCGTTTCGCGGCAGCCGTCGAAGAATCCGAGCGGGATCCGCGCCTCGATGCACGTGTAATCGGCGTTCCATGCTCCATCAATCGGTTCGCTCCGTTCGACGCCGCCACCCGCCGCGTATCGCTCGAACACAAGCCGATCGCCGTCGATGCGCAGGAGCCCCATGTCGGCGCCGGTCGCCGAGGAAATCACGGCGACGTGCGAACTGAGTAAGCGGTTCACCGTGATCGCCAAGTAGAGATCGTCGCCGTGATGTCCGGCGAGAACGGCCGATTCGACGAGCGGTCCGACGTCGAAGTCCAATGGGTGCGCGACACGGGCGACGCCGCGCGATGCCGACTTCCAACATGCGTCGTCGATCCGGCCATCGAGGCTCGGCGGCGATGCGAAGGTCGGAAGCGAAACGCGGTCCTCGGCCAAACGCCGCGGGTATTCTTGGACGCGGCCGTTGTACGGTATCAATCGATCGCTCAGGTCGGCGTGGCCGTGGACCTTGAGCCAGGCATGCTCCTCGCCGAGCAACGCCTCGCGCAGCATGCCATCGGATAACGCGTCGGACGACGCGACCGCGTGTTCCAGCGGAACGGGGGACGGCGCGGGTGGAGGCAGATTTCCGGGCCCACCCGGTCGGTGCAACGCGACTTCACCGGCCCGCGATTCGACCCGCCGCACGGTCGTCCATTCCAGGCCGTCCATCGAGAGTTGGATCTCGAATCGAATGGGGACCCGGTCCGCGTATTGCCGATCGCGGTCCCGCGAGAAGACGACCTTGGCGATTTCCGCCGGTTCGGCGAGTTCGATCTGAGCCCATTCGTCCGATTCGCCGGCCGAAATCCAACTGAACTCGTTGCCGTATCGGCCGTCGTTCAGGTGGGCGATCGCGTGCTGATGATAGCCCGAAAGGCACGACGAAGCCTCCGGTTTGGCGCCGCGTTCGGCGAGCGCGAGATTGTCGGTTCCCTTGTTCGCGAAGACTTCGAGTTCATCGATGCAAGGCTGGCCGCCGGTACTGCCGTGGATCACAAACCGGACGAACTTCGCGCGTTGCGGCGGAAACGCGACGGCGTTCGGGCGATCGGAGTAGATCGCCGGATCGGCCGCCCGAGCGGCGAGTGGATGGCCATCAACCAGTCCGATCCCGACCATCACCCACCCGAACACGGACGACACGCGAAAAGTAAGCGGACTGCGCATCATGAATCACGCTCCTATGGTGACCGATCGGTGTCGGAGGACGGTGGTCCGATCCTGGGTGCGTGGGGCCGCGACGACGGTTCGAGTATACCGTCCCGATCGGCGTGTAGTCTCTCTGGTGCGCGCTTTCCGTGGGGAAATCGAGGAGCGGTCGGTGTTATTGGACGTAAGTCGGACTGGGCCGAGAAACGGCTATTCGTGAAAAAGGCATCCTTCCTGAAAATGTGGGTCGCTAAAGCTCACAGAATCGGGAAGGGATGCCAGGATGCCCGAGCAATCCATGATCCGAGTTCCCGGTGGGATCGAGCGGCAAGCCGGCCAATTGCGGAACGGCCCGTTCACCGCGTAGCTCGATGTACCGCACGTTGAGCCGGATGGACGGCTACAATGGATGTACACGCTGGTCGAACTCCGCTCGTGGGACGCGCCGAAAGCGGACCTGGTTGATCGCGCCGATCGTCCGTGGGACAATTCGGGCCGGCGTCCGTCGCATGTCGGCTCGGCGTCACGCCGTTTCCCCGTCCGCCGATCGACGGCGGGCCTTCTCCTCGGATGGCTTTACCTCGGATCGCCTCGATCGCACGGCCTGCCGGAGAAGGTACTCGATTTGACCGTTGACGCTGCGCATTTCCCGCTCGGCCCACGTCCGAATCGCCTCGTGCAGATCGCCGTCGATGCGCAGCAAGATCGCCCGCCGTTCCGCCATTGCCGGTCCAACCGTCCTGGAAGGTGCGTTAGTTGTAGAGTGTTCCCGCGTTGATCACGGGCTGCGCCTCGGTCTCGGCGCACAGCACGACCAGCAGATTGCTGACCATGGCCGCCTTCCGCTCGTCATCGAGTCGGACGACTTGTTTCTCGGCGAGCTCCTTCAGCGCCATCTCGACCATGCTGACCGCTCCGTGCACGATCTTCTGCCGCGCGGCGATCACCGCTTCCGCCTGCTGCCTCCGCAACATGGCCCCGGCGATCTCCTGCGCGTAGGCGAGGTGCGTGATCCGCGCCTCGTCGGTCATGACGCCGGCCTTGGCGAGCCGGGCCTGCAGTTCGTTCCGCAACGCGTGCGAAACCTCGTCGACGTCCGAACGGAGCGTCACTTCGCCCGCCTCGCCGTGGTCGTAGGCGTAGGAGTTGGCGAGATGCCGCAAGGCCGATTCGCTTTGCGTCGCCACGTACTTCTCGTAGTGGTCCACGTCGAACAACGCCTGCGCCGAATCATGCACGTACCAGACGACCACCGCCGCGATCTCGATCGGATTGCCGTTCTTGTCGTTCACCTTGAGCTTCTGCGTTTCAAAGCTCCTCGACCGAAGCGACAACCGCGATTTCGTCATGAACGGATTCGTCCAAAAAAAACCGCTCTCGCGAACGGTGCCTCGATAGTCCCCGAACAGGATCAGGACACGGGACTCGTTCGGCTGCAACGTGAAGTGGCCGCACAGCATGAGCACGCCCAGCACGACGACCAGGATACCCGCGGCGAGCAGCACGGGACCCATCCAGTAGTATTGGCTCGGATGATCCAGTTTCGGAATCGCAAAGAAGAACAGGCATGCGCCCGCGATCACCAGGAACACGTTCGCAACCAGCATGGTCCATCCGTTCCGATACTCGGTACACTTCTTTTCCCGGCTCATCGACCCCTCCCACCTGGACGCCCCGAATCGAACCCAGATATCCACGTGATATCGTATCGCTAGCTATTCGCCGGGCGGCGACCATTCTTGGAACGCGGAGAATGGGAAAGGGGGAGGAGGGACACGAATGCCGCTCGAAGGCTCATTTCCTGGGTCGGAAAGCGACGATCCGGTCTTCGCGGGTCGTGAGGAAGGGGCCGCCGATCAGGTCGATGCAATACGGGATCGCGGCGAAGACACCATCGAGGCATTCGCGGATAGCGCGGGGTTGACCCGGGAGATTGATGACAAGGCTTCGGCCTCGGATGCCCGCCGTTTGCCGCGAGAGGATAGCGGTCGGGACTTTTTGGAACGAGACCTCCCGCATGCGTTCCCCGAACCCGGGCATCATCTTCCCGCAAACGGCCTCGGTCGCCTCGGGTGTGACGTCGCGTGGAGCGGGTCCCGTTCCGCCGGTCGTGATGACCAGGCAGCAGGCCGACCGATCGCACAGCGACCGGAGGGCGTCCTCGACGCGTTCCCGTTCATCGGGCACGATTTGGGACTCGACGGCGAAAGGGCACGCGAGGACTTCGTCGAGGTATTCGCGGATCGCGGGGCCGCCGCGATCCTCGTATTCGCCTCGGCTCGCTCGATCCGAAACGGTAACGATGCCGATGCGCGGGGAGGTCGGGTTCATCGGTGCACCATCGATCACGCGGTTTTGCGAAGGATGCCGGCCCCGAACGTAAATCCTCCTCCGAACGCGCACAACCCCAGGCGGCTCTCGGCGGGTGTCGTTTCGAGCAATTCCGAGAGGCAAAGGGGGATGCTCGAGGACGACGTGTTGCCGTAGCGGCGGATGTTGCTGTAGACGGAAACGGGGATGCGGTTCCGGATGGCGTCGAGGATGCGCTGGTTCGCCTGGTGGGGCACGACGAGCGCGAGGTCATCGACGGTCAGGCCTTGCCGGTCGCACGCGCGGTTCAGGCTGGCGACCATCGCGCGAACGGCTTCCGTGAAGACGCGCCGGCCTTTCATCCGGATATAGCCGTCGTGGGCGAGGGGTACCGACAGCGTGCTGCCGTCCTCGGCGTTCGCCGAGAGTTCGGGCCGGTAGAGCTGGGCCTGCGCTCGGTCGATGTGCGATTCGCCGTAGAGGACCGTCGCGCTGGTGGCGTCGCCGAACAGGATCGACGTGTCGAAGTCGTTTGGGTTGAGCAGCGGAGAGAGCAGTTCGGCCGTCACGACGAGCACGCGCCCGTCGGGGCGGCTCTGCAGGAAATCGAATCCCGATTGGAGCGCGTAGAGATATCCCGAGCACGCGGCGTTGATGTCGTAGGCTTGCAGGTACGAGCCGGTCCGCCGGTTGGCCAGCGCGCTGAGCACCTGGCAGGCCATCGACGGCGTGACGGATGTCGGGCTGGTCGTCGCGCAGATGACCAGATCGAGATCATCGATGAGGAGGCGTTCGCGGTCGAGGAGCGACCAGCAGGCTTTCGCGGCGAGTCCGACGGCCGTTTCGCCGGGAAGGGCCCAGTACCGCTGTTCGATGCCCGTGCGCCGCAGGACGTCGTTCGAGGTCATTGGAGCGTGGAGGCCGAGCAATTCCTCGTTGGTGACGACGCGTCCGCCGGTCGTGGTCGCGACGGAGGAGACGCCGACGTCGTACATCCGCCGTTTTCCGTCGGCATGCGCGACGTGGATCGCCAGCGCATTGGGGCGTCGCGCCAATACGGGAACCGCGGCCGATTCGGAGGCGACGGCCCGCACCCGCGACTCCGATCGTTCGGCCCGCAGCGTGAGCAAGGGACGTCCCACGGCGACCGATTCGCCCGGTTCCGCGTGGAGACGGTCGACCTCGCCATCGCACGGCGCGCTCAAGTCGAACACGCTCTTGGTGGCCTCCAGCGACGCGACGACTTGGCCGCGCGTCACGTTCGCGCCCGGCTCGACGCGCCATTCCACGAGCGTCACCGCTTCATCGGAAGGCCCCGACCCGATCGCCTCGATGATCCGTGTTCCGTCTTCCGGCCGCGCGGCGGGTTCGCGCCATTCGACATCGAGCCGCAGCAGGTCGGCGGCCGCATCCAAGATGGTCCGGAACGACGGCAACAGTTCGGACTGGTTCGCGAAGTTGCACGGAAGGGTCGTATCGGGGCGCGCGACGCGCCGCATGGCGACGGGAACGCGGGCCTTTTCCGCGACCGTCGCGAGGATCTCGGCGCCGAAGCCGCACGTGAGGTTGTCCTCGTGGACGACCAGGAGCCGAGCGGTCCGTTCGGCCGACGCGAGGACCGTGTGTTCGTCCCACGGCGAGATCGATCGCAGGTCGACCACCTCCGCCTCGACACCCGCCGACTCGAGCGTCTCCGCGACGCGCGAACAGAGCCGGACCGTGTTGCCCCATCCGACGAGCGTGATATCGCGGCCGGCGCGGACCTTTCGAGCGACGCCGATCGGCACGAACTGGTCATCCACGCGCGGGGCCGTCGCGTGCGCGGGATCATTGAGTAGGCTCTTGGGATAGAGAAAGAGGGTCGGACGCTCCGAGGCGAACGCCGCGTTGAGCAATCCGGCCGCGTCGCTCGCCGTCGAAGGCATCAACACGTCGATGCCCGGCACGTGGGCGAGGATCGATTCCATGGAATGCGAATGGAACGGGCCCAGGCCGGGCCGGTAGCCGCCGTTCGGCGCCATGACGATCACCGGCGCGCGCCATCCGCCGTTCGACCGCCAGTGCATCGTTCCCATCTCGCAGAAAATCTGATTGAACGCGAGCGGCAGGAAGTCGGCGAATTGCACGAAGGCGACGGGCCGCTGGCCCGCCAGCGCGCGGCCGACCGCCGCTCCGACGATCGTCGCTTCGGCGAGCGGCGCGTTGCGGACGCGGCCCGGAAACGCCGTGCTCAACCCGCGCGTGACGCCGAACACGTCGCCTTTGGGGTCTTCGATGTCCTGGCCCCAGCACCAGACCCGCTCGTCGTGTTCCAGGCGGTCGCGCAGGACGCCCCGGATCGCGTCCTTCATCGCGAGCCCGCCCGGCACGATGCCCGCGGTCCGCTCGCGCGACGGATGCGTCCATTCCACGTGAATCGGCATGCGCGACGATCGCTCGACGATCGGATCGCCGAGCGCGAGCGATTCGGATTCGGCATGCGCGACGATCCGTCGAGCTTCCTCGTCGATCCGCGCGAGGGCATCGGGCGCGGCACCGCGCTCGAGCAGCCACGATCGATAGTTTTGGAACGGATCGCCCGTCGCCGCGGCGCGCCGGATTTCTCCTTCATCACGATACATGCGCTGATCGTCCGCGTTCGTATGGCTCGCCAATCGCTCGACATCCATCACAACCAGTCGAGGGCCGTTTCCCGACCGGACGGCCGCGACAAGACGCTCGAAGACGTCGAGCGTCTGTTCGGGAAGCCGGCCATCCATCCGGTCGATGGGGATGCCATGGAATTCGCTCGACCATCCTCCCCGATGCCGATAAAACGTCCGGCCCGCGGTATGCGTCGAGATCGCCCAGCGGTTGTCCTCGATCACAAAGAGGACGGGGAGGTTCTCGCGCGCGGTCTCGGCGATCGCCTCGTAGACTTCGCCTTCCTGAGTCGTTCCGTCGCCCAGGCAGCAGACCACGATCATGCCGGGCTCGCTCGCTTTCACGACCGCGGCGATCCCGGCGGCGTGCAGCGTCGCATTGCCGACGGGCCCCGCCATGCTGACGATCCGCCGGTCCGGGTCGCTCAAGTGGGCCGAGATCTGCCGCCCCTTCGACGCCGATCCGTCGTTGCAAAGAACGGCATCCAAGAAACCCCGCGCGGGGAATCCGCGGGCAAGCATCAACGCCTTGTCTCGGTAATGGGGCAAGAGCCAATCGCCGGGCCGCAGGAACGGGGCGAGCATCGCCGAGCCTTCATGTCCGGCGGCCGACACGTGGAAGTAGCCCTCGCCGCGACGCACCATCTCCTGCTCGATCTCGTCCACGCGCCGCGCGACGGCCATCGAACGGTACACGTCGAACCGTTGCGTTTCATTCATGCCCATTCCTTCAGGCTTCGGTCGCGCGGGTTTCGGCCGCGATCGGCGCGAGACGACGGGCCGGCGGGCCGCTCAGCCCGCCGGTCCAACGCGCGGACCCGCATCCGTGCGGTCCGTTGATTCGGACTCATGCCGCCGTATGGTATCGGAAAACGGCCATCCAAGGCGAGGTCAATTCAGGCGGGAGGCGCGGGTCTGTCGGCGTCCCCGCCGGGCCCGAACGCATCGCATAGGGCCCTCAATCGATCGACCTGATCGGCGGGGAACGGAATCCAGGCCGTGCGAGCGACGCCGGGGAACGGCCGAGGCGCGTTCGCGACGACGAAGATGCCTCGAGGCCGGTGCTCGATGGCTGCGATCTCGTTCCACGCGATGCGCCGTTTCAGGAAGATCGTGCGTTCCGTGATCCCGCGAGGTCCGATTCCATAACGGATCGGCAGCCAGAGTCGCCACACGGTGAGGAGCAAGAGCGGACCGATGGCCGCGGCGGTCCACGGGCGATCGAGGCTCCACGCGGCGATCGCGGCCAGCGCGAGCAGGCCGGCGAGCCGGCCGGACGTCGTCCAGGGCGAGTCGCGGAGCGGCCATCGGGCGAACTCCACGCCGCGGCTGGTCACACTCGATCCCGGTTTCGACGACGTGCTGCTCATGCGGCCATTGTAGGCGAACCCTTAAGACAAACGAATCCGCGACGGACCCGATCAGGGGGCGGGAACCGGCGGCGGGCCGCTTGTGCATTCCGTGCCGGTTCGTCGGTTCCTGCGTGATGCGCGGCGGCTTGGAGAATGGCTCCGCGGCTATCGAGCGAACGCCGATATTTCCTTTCGCGGCCAACACGGTTCCCGCGGAATGGAAGTTCGCGGCGCACGGATGGCCTTGATGATTTTGTAGGTTGCGCGGCGGGGTTCGAGACGGCCCGATATCCTCCGGTCCGGCCATTTTTCGCGACCGGATCGAACGGGAATCGTCTTGCCAGACCCTTGCAATCGCCCGATCAGCACGGACGCAGCGCCCCGGACGGGTTGTCCCGAGGGGCGCCGACGGCATGCGCGGATTTTGGGGGGAGTGCAAGGCGATGGCCAAGACGTACCGCGTTGTGACACGGGGCGCGAACGGCGAACTCCGCATCAAGGATTATCCGACCAACGAACCGCTGCTGCGGCTCCATATGCAGATCGGGATCGACGACTGCAGCACGGACCTTTCGCTGCGCGGCCTGCCGCTCTTTCGCGGTCTGATCGGACCGATGCCCGACGGCAAGGGCGTCATCCGCTACGAATCACCCGACGTCTTCGAAACGCTCACCCGGGAATGGGGGACCACCAAGCCCGTTCGCCGATCGCGTCGCCGAACCGGCGCCCCGTCCGCCGACACCGCGGGCGCCTGACGGTCGTTCCCATGGCATACGTGCCGCAAACCATCCAGGTGGCGCGATGAGCACCCTATTCCGCAAGATCATCGATCGTGAGATTCCCGCGGACATCGTCTTCGAAGACGAACTCTGCATGGCGTTTCGGGACATCCATCCGCAGGCGCCGACCCATGTCCTGGTCATCCCCAAGAAAGAGATCCCCTCGCTCGCCGATGCCCGAGCCGAAGACCAGGCCCTGCTCGGCCACCTGTTGCTCACCATCCGGTCGCTCGCCGTCACGCTCGGGCTGGCCGACGGCTACCGCGTCGTCGCCAATTGCGGCGCGCACGGCGGACAAAGCGTCGACCACCTGCACTTCCATCTCCTGGGCGGCCGACATCTCGGATGGCCTCCGGGCTAATCGTTCCGAGCCGGCTCTTCGAGCATCCCGTCGATCGTGAGATTGGCGCAATCCACCCGCGCGATGGCGGGAGCCGCCGCGCCGGGACGCGCGTCGTGGACCAGGCACGCGGTCACCGTCGAGTCGTTGACGCCGCGAAGCAGCATGCCGGGACCGTCGCAGTCGAGCACCGTGCAGCCGTGGATGTTCATGCGACGGCAGTTCTCGAAAAGAACGCCCGCCTCGGTTCGCCGGACATTCGAGACGTGCAGGCCGGAGATCGTCGAGTCGTCGCACGCTCGGAAGACGACCGCGTTGTTCGCGTCGGCCGTGTTGCCGTAGGCGTAGCGGGGATTCCGGTCGAGGTTGTTGGATCCGATCACGAGGTGGGAGCAGTTCTCGAAGCGGAGATTCTCGCGATATCCCTGCCACAATGTGTTGCCGGTGATCGCGACGCCCCGGCACTCGACCAGATGGATGTTGACCTGCACATCGCTGAGCACGTTGCCGGTGATCGCGATGTTTCCCTCGCGCACCGGTTGTCCGTCGGACATCGGCAGGCTCCCCCCGAAGATCCGGATGTTCGCGGAATCCGGGGACGGGTTGTTGTGCTGGATCGTGCAGCCCGTGATCGCGACCTCGGCCGTTCCATACACGCTCTCCCGGCAGTCGATCAGGATGTTCGCGGTCGGCGCCGTCGTTTCGGACATGTTGCTTTCGAGGTCGCAGCCCGTGACGTGGATGTTCCGCACGTTGCCGCCCCGCGACACGATGCCCCCTTCGGCGTTGTAGCTGATGTGGCATCCCGTGATGTTGGATTGATGGAGGTTGACCCGATCGTAGAAGACGCCGACGCCCCGGTTTTCATAGAGATGGCAGTCGGCGATCAGGACGTTGCGGTTGTTTTCGACGAGCCGAACGGCGTGCCGCGTGTTGCGGATGTGGAGTCGCGAGAGGGTCAACTGCATCGTGCCGACCGCTTCGACGCCGTCGGAATCGGCGTGTGCGCCCTCGATGGCCAGCCGTTCGACGATCGGCATCCGTTGCCGCTCCCACACACGGGGCTCGTATCCCTTGGGATCGGCCGATCGAAAATGGGTCCCGACGATCCGGATCGCCGGACCGGAACCCGCCATCCGCAGGCGGGCAACGCCTTGGCCATCCAGGCAGACGGGCCCGGCCGCGTCGAGATCGACTACGATGGGCCGAGTCGTCCGATACACTCCGGCGCCGAATCGGACGAGGCCCCTCTTGGAGTTGACCGCGTTTTGGATGGCATCGGTGTCGTCCGCCACTCCGTCGCCGATCGCGCCGAAGTCGGCGACATCGGCCGGGTCGGTGGTCCGGGACGCCATCGACCTCATTCCCGAAGCACTCCATGCCGTCGCGAGGACGGCAAGCGGAACGAGCGCGCCGAGTCGAGCGGCGCATGGTGTGAAGCGTCGATCCATGGGAAGGCCTCCCGAGATTCGCGGTTTCCAAGAATCCTAACCTTCGAGCGCGGAACTGCCCGCGGTCCGCGCGGTTGTACTTCCGGCATGGTGCCGTGTCCATGACGGGACGCGGGTCGGCGGTCGCCCCCCAAGCGGGCAGGCCCGTTGCGCGGGCGCCAAGGGATTTTTTTCAAGAAATCGCTTGCGAATCGGTCCGCCGAACGCGTAGACTCTGCGAAGCCTGTCTGAATGTCTCGCTCCATCGCGATTCCAACCCGATGGAACCGTTCTTATTTTTTTTGTCATTCGACAGTTCTGGGGTTTGGTTAGAGGAGGTCCGGCCATGGCGTTGTTTCAACGACGAAATCGAGGGTTCACGCTGGTGGAACTGCTGGTGGTGATCGCCATCATCGGCATCTTGGTGGCGCTTCTGCTTCCGGCCGTCCAGGCCGCGCGGGAAGCCGCGCGGCGCATGAGCTGCGGCAACAATCTCAAACAGTTCGGATTGGCTCTGCATAACTACCACGACACCCATAAGGTGTTTCCGCCCGCCCTGCTCGGCTCGGGCCGCTACGACAACGCGGCCTACCACGCCGCGCGGGGCGGCGTGAAGAACACGACCGGCTGGATGCTCCTCGCGCCGTTCCTCGAATTGGGCACCATCTCCGATATGTACAATTTCGGCGTGTGTTCGAGCATGTCGTCGCCCTACGGCCATGCGGTCGCCGGCAACGACGCGATCAACAACGGGTTGTACAACTCGCGGGTCACGATCCTGGAATGCCCGTCGAGCCCCGGAAAGGGCGAACGGCGGAACGAGGCGGGCACCAACTTCTATTCGATGCTCAACGCGTATCGCACGAACTACTTCTTCTCGACGGGCGTCCATACGGACTACGATCGAGCCTGGGGTAATCTCGCCGCCGACATCCGGCGCGGCGTGTTCGGGAACGACGGCGCGGCCGGGTTCCAGGATATCCTCGACGGGTCCAGCAACGTGCTGGCGATCGGCGAGGCCGTGGGCGGGGCCCAATGGAAAACCTCGTCGGCGTACGGTCCGTGGGGCATGACCGGATCCCACACCTGCTGCCATGGACGCATCGTGCAAGGGATCACGTCCACCGCCATTCTCCCGCCAACGGACGCGAACTGGTTGCTCTACGCCCGCGACTGGCATATCAACGCTCCCTACCAAGGCCGCGCCGACCGAAAGACGTACGCATGGGTATTCGGAAGCAAGCACTCCACCGGCGCGCAGTTCACCTTCGCGGATGGATCCGTGCACTTCCTGTCACAGACGATGGATTACCGTACGCTGGCCCTGCTCGCGTTCCTGCAGGACAGCAACCCGATCACCAATCTCGATCTGTAGTCGCGGCAGCGACCACGCGGCGCGCGCCGAGCCGGAAGGTCGGGCCGCAGCGGCCCCGGCCTTCGGCCGACGGCGCTGTGAGGTCATGCATCCTCAAGTTACGTCCTTCCGGTGGAGCACTTCGCATGATGGTTCGTCGGATCGTTACCAGGCTGTTGCCCTTGGCCCTCGTCGTGGCGATCGGATCGGCCGGTTGTTCGAGCGGCCCCAAGGCGCCGAAACCCGTCCCCGTATCGGGTACCGTTACCGTGGACGGAAAGCCCGTCGCCAACGTCGTCGTCAAATTCAATTCGGCGTCGTTTGTCGGCGAAGGCAAGACCAACGCGGAAGGCAAGTACGAACTCGTCCAAGGCGCCACTCCGGGTGACAACACGGTGACGTTTTCCGAGACGATCGAGGGATTCAATCCGGATGCGGGCATGGATGAGGGACAATTGGAGGCGGCCGGTGGCGGTATTCCGGGCGTCAAACGGCCTGCGAAGGCCGCGGTACCTCCCGCCTACGGCAACGCGGAGACGTCGAACGTAAAGTACAGTGTTCCCGACGGCGGCACCAACGGCGCCGATTTCCGCCTGCAATCGACCGGACCCTGACGCGCCGCATGGCGCGACGATTTTTCGGTGTCGTTCCGGGGCATGGTCGTTCCCCAGAATTGTCGGTCGGCGGCGCCAACAACGTTCAATGCGCCGGTTGCGTCGGTTCGTTGCGCTCGTTGACATGCACGATCGTCGCCCGGTGTCCGGACGACTCGTGAGCGTCGTACTGCGCATAGCTGGCGATGATCACCAGGTCGCGGGGGTGGATCCGATGCGCGGCCGCCCCGTTGATGCAGACGACGCCCGATCCGCGCGGACCGCCGATCGCGTACGTCGTGAGCCGGTTTCCGTTGGTGATGTCGTAAACCTGCACCTGCTCGAATTCCACAATATTCGCCGCGTCCATCAATGCCTGGTCGATCGTGACGCTCCCCACGTAGTGGAGCTCGGCTTGTGTCACCGTGGCACGGTGGATCTTGGATTTGAGCAGGATGCGCTGCATGGGTCGTGGACTTGATTCGAGTCGGTGCGAGTCGGCGGTATGCGTGCGGCGGGAATTCCAGTGCCGTGCGCGGCCGGCCTGACGCATGGAGCATATCGAGTGCCTTCGAGTGTACCGAATACATCCACCCCGCTATAGGCCGCGCTCGCCCGTTTTCACGACGAGCGTCGTCGCCCGTAGCCCGTAGCCACCGTCGCCAGACGGTGGCCGAAGTCGCGTCAAGGCCTCCACGCTCTGGCGAGCGTGGCTGCGATTCCTCCACGCTCTGGCGAGCGTGGCTGCGATTCCTCCACGCTCTGGCGAGCGTGGCTGCGACAATCTTCCGGTTTCCTCAGCCATCTTGCCCAATCTGTCTCGACCGGCTCGTCGTCCGCACCCTATGATGGGCGCGCAAAATCAAGACGGGTCAGAGTTGGTATGACCTCATCACGGCTCGAAGGGTCCGACGTGGCTCCAATCGAAGAAGTCGGTGTCTGGTACACGAGGTCCGCGCGCGCACTTGGAATCGCGGCGATCCTGGCCGTCGTCTGCGGATGCGGCGCGTTGCCCGGCAACTCGCCCGCCGAGAAGATCGTCGGGCGATGGACCGTCGATCCCTCGTCGATCACGGGGGCTCTGATGCAAAAAATCCAGATGCAATTGGAGATCACGCGCGAGGGGCGTATCGTGGTCCAGTCGACGTTGCCGGTCGTGGGTGCCGTTACCAAAGGCGGTACGTGGCGATTCCTCTCGGCGGAGGGGAACAAGACGCGGATCGAAGTGCACATGGAAGGAGTCGAACGTGCGGCGGTCGTCGACATCCAAATTGTCGATCCGGATACGATTGAACTTGTCCCACCCAACACGCCGGTCACGGCCAAAGTCCGATTCCGGCGCGAGAAGGCCACGGTCGCCCGTAGCCACCGTCGCCAGGCGGTGGCCGAAGTTGCGTCAAGTCTTCCACGCTCTGGCGAGCGTGGCTACGAACGGAATCCAATCCAACACGGAGGTTTTCTGACATGCGAACCGATCGACGTTCGCCCGCGATTCGAGTGATGGCCGCGGGACTGCTCGGAGTGTGCCTGAGTCTGGGGTGCGGTAAGGGCGACGCGCCCTCGCTGAACATCTCAACCGCCTCGACCGACGGAAGCGGGGCACCCGGTACGGGGTCCGGTTCATCGGAATCGCGGTTGATCGGTACGTGGAACGGTTCGTTCGTAATGCACGCCGACGCGGCGACCGCCGAATTCGACTCGGCGACGTTGACAGCCTGCAAGTCGATGAAGATCCGCATCCAGTTCCGCGAAGGCCACGCGATGGCGATGACCGCGTCGATGGTGCTCCCCGAGATCGGTGAGAAGACGAATGCCAGCGAAGGCCGATGGGAGGTGCTCGGCGCCGACGGCGACACAATCACCGTTCGGTCCACCGAGGACGGCGCGGACCCCGAGGAAATCGTCATGCATTTTCGGGGAACCGATCTCTTCGAGATGACACCTCCCAACCAATTGAAGGCGCTCGGCACGATGCGGTTCACGCGGGAGTAGACTACGAAGGACGCGAAAGGAGGAGAGCGTCCACTCCTTCTTTCCTTTTTCGCGTCATTCGCGTCATTCGCGTCTTTCGCGGTGCTCGTCATTCCCCCGCACGGGAATCGCAGGCCTCGGCGATGCGCGACGTGAGCCAAGCGATTTCGGCCGCGATGCCGTCGCATAGCCGTTCGGCCCGAAGACCGTCTGGCACGACGTTCCAGGCGTACGTTTCGATCTCGAATTGCGAGGCGAGTCCTCCGTCGAGGCAAAGGCGCACGCATCGTTCGATGTCGTTCCGCGACGTGTCCAGCCGTCCGAACCGTTCCACATGGATCGGGACATGGAAATGCACGCGCCATTCGCCGCGCGGCGGCTCGCGGCCCGCGTGATACCCCAGCGCGAGGGGCAGATCCTCGAAGAAACGCGAGGAGCCTTGCGCATACCGGACGGCCGTCTGATGGAGGTACCGCATCTCCGAGAACGCGGCCAACTGCGCCAGGACGCTCGCACGCAGCTCGGGATCGGGCGCGTCGAGCCGCGCGAACACGGCGGAGGACACCTGGACCTTGCCGATCCGGATTCCGGCCGTTCGATAGGTTTCGAGCGCCTCGTCTTGACGTTCGAAGACGACCGCCGCGTGGCAGATGTCGTGGCAGACTCCGATATGCCGATCGACCAGTCCCCGATCGATCGGGCGGAGGTACCGATCGAAGAAGGCCGCGACGTCGGAGCTCTTTTCGAGCGCGCAGCCCGGCTCGGGTTCGAGCGCGACGAGGAAACGGCGTCCCGACGCCTGTTCGATTTCGGCGAGACGCCGCGCGACGCGCGCCAATTGGTCGGCCGCGGCGCGCCATTCGTCGTCGGTCGGCGGCGGATCGCCCCACGCGATCGGCAGCGTCGAAACGGCCGCCGCCGCGCGGGGCGGGAGCAAGGCGTCGAGCAGTTCGAAGAGCCGGAGCGTGTAGTCGGCTCGCCGAGGATCCCACCATGTCGGGAAATAGACGTCGTGCTTCACGATCCCGCGGTGGAAATCGCCGTACGGGAATCCGTTCATCGTGAACGGGACCAGTCCCTCGCCGTCCAGGAATTCCCGAAGTGACAGGATCGTGTCACGATCGGCCAGCGCGCGGGTAACCGCCGAATCGGGGAGCCAGAGTCCGACGCCGAGCGGTCGGTTCGAGCCCAAGCGGCGGCGCGCGCCGACGGCGTGTTCGCGCAGGTTCGCGATCAGGCTGTCGATCGAGTCGGACGCGTGCACGTTCGTGCAATAGCCGATTTCCGCCGTCACGGGGCGTCCTCCGAACGCGGGATTTCGCCGAGCCCCCACGCGGCGGCGACGACGGCGATCGGAAACGCGAACCACGGCGCGCCGTCCGACGGCCAGATCGGGATCGATCCGGACGCGCGCCAGACGACGAGATGCGCGAGCGCCGCGAGCCACACGGGGAATCCGGATGCCGGAGTCGACGGCGCCGCCCGGAGTCGCCTTGCGCCGCACGGGAGGGCCGTGATGGGTACGGCGAGCAGGGCCACGGAGCAGGTCGCTTGCCATCCGAAGGCCGCGCCGATCAAGCCCATCGACGCCGATTCGTCCCGCCTCCGTTCGTCGCGCCGCCCTCCGGCCGCGTAGCGCCAAACCAGAAACCCCACGGCGTACCCGACGGCCCCACCCACGATGCCATCCCCGAACGACCTCGTCCGATTCAGCAGGTCGGCACCTCGCGAGGCTCCCGGTACCGATCCCCAAGCCGGCACCGGATGCGCGTCGGGCGCGGCCAACGGTCCGGCGAGGATCAGCGCGAACGCGAAGAGCGTGTACCCGGCGGGAACTCGACCTCCGTCGTGCGCGATCCAAGCCCAACTGAACAGGATCGACAAGAGAACGCAGTGATACGCGTAGATCGCCAACAGATCCCATTGGGTGTCGAGCACGATCCACGCGATGCCTCGAAAGACGCTCGGAGGCCGCGCCGGCAGGTTCATCCCCCCCGAAACGAGTTCGATGAACGCGAGCCCCACGAACATCGCTCCGCATATCGCCTCGACGGTCGGATAGCGCCGCGCGATCGGTTGACCGCAGTCGTAACAACGCCCGTTCAGCAAGAACCAGCCCAGAACGGGCACGTTGTGTCGGCCTCGGATCGCATGGCCGCAGCGAGGGCATTGGGAATGGCCGAACAACGTCATGCCGCGCGGAACGCGGTAGATGACGACGTTCAGAAAACTTCCGATGCTCGCACCAAGGAAGAACAGCCAGACAACGACGAAGACCTCCAGCGCGTGGCCGCGGATTTCCCCGGCGATCGACATGCCCTGAAGACCCAGCACCGAAGGCCCGGCCGGTCGAATCGCGTGGCGAAGGACGGGAACGCCCAGCGCATAGCCGAGCCCGGCCAGGAGGGCTAAACCGATCACGCCGGCCGCCGTCCACGGACCGCGACGACCACCCCGGTCCGACCGATCCGATCCCGATACGGTTTCACCGACCATGCGTCCTCCCGCTCCTCGCGCCGGCCCCTTGCGAATCCAGGCCGGTATCGGGCGGGTCGCCGTTCCGTCTCGTTCGCCATCGTATGGCGACCTGGCGGAGCGTGGGGCGCGAGGCCCATTGTAGTGGACGCCTTTCCCCCGGGCCAACCCATGGCGGCCGATCAAGGCGTGCCGTAAGGTAATGCGCAAGGTCCCGCCGCGCCCGATCGATGGCCCCCGATCATGATTCGAATCCACGCGTTGACGAAGCGATTCGGTGTGGGCCGCGATGAATTGACCGCGGTCGATCGGCTCTCGTTCACCGTCGCGCCGGGTGAGGCATACGGCCTGCTCGGCCCCAACGGCGCGGGCAAGACGACGACGCTG
>VGZC01000029.1 GCA_016872725.1 Planctomycetota bacterium | reverse complement strand
TTCGTGCTCGTCCTCGTCCTCGTGCTCGTGCTCGTGCCCGTCCTCGTGCTCGTCCTCGTGCCCGTCCTCGTGCTCGTGCTCGTGCTCGTGCCCGTCCTCGTGCTCGTGCTCGTCCTCGTCCTCGTGCTCGAATGGAGAGGGGGCGATGATGGAACCAAGCGCCGCGAAGCGGATGGTTGCGGGATGTCAGACGATGAGCGGCAAGCGCGGCGTTGCGATGGAACGGGCTCACGACGCGCAAGGCCGCGCGGCCCGACGCCGGTGCCGACTGTGCGGGTGGAGCGATGTCGCAAGGCGCCGGTGGGATGGCGATACCGGAGGAGTGCGGACCAGGAAGCGTTCCAGGAAGAAGGTCGCCGCTCGTTGGCCAGCCGGAACAGGAAGCCGTTCGTCAAGCACGGATTTGCGGGACGCCCGATCGTGTTCCGCGCCGTGACGGCCGGTGAGTTGATTCAACAGCTCTTGGAACAGAAACACCTGTTCCGTGCGCTGGGCCAGGGCGATCTTGTCCGCCGTGCGAAGCCGACCACACCGCACTCCCTTGCCGGGTCTCTTTCGCTTCCGGGTTCGCCCCCGCGCCTCTTGGCGTTTTTCCTCCTCCCGCACGGAGAACGCCTGTTCCACCTTCCCGGACCCGCCCTTTTCCCGCTGCAGTTCCTCGATCCGTTGCAGGGCCGCCAAGAGCCGCCGATTCAATGAACCGATCACCGACAGCAGGTGCTCGGCGTCAAGGCGACCTTGCCGAATCTCCTCCCGCAGATTGTCCAGTGACTTCTCATCCATGCCCCACTTGATAACCGACCCGCCGATTTCCACCAACGCCAGTTTTTGTAGACTGGACAGCTACCGTGCGGGCGATGGCCGTTCCTGGATACGAACAACAGGGGCGTCACGGCGCGCCGCGCCAACAGCGGAGATGGCGGCACGAAGGTCCGCGTTTTGGGACCGCGGCCTGGAGGGCCGTGCGGGCCTTACTCGCCGACGACGACGGACTTCGCGGGCGACCAGGCCCGCACGGTCGGCATGCGATCGGCGTGAAGACTCGACGGAGCCGATCCAAACGTACCTTGGAACGTCGCGATCATCGGGATCTCGAATTCCATCACGTCCTCGGAACGAACCCAGTCGCGCGGCGCGGTGAAGGGCGCGGTGAGCGCGACGACCAATCCCTCGGGAACCGAGCGGCACGTGGGAGGCACGTCGCGCAGGTCGGGCGATAGGCCCGCGGGAATGCCGATCCGAACGGTCAGAGATCCGCTCACGCGGGACGTGACTTTCGCGCGCATCCGCAGCGACTCACCGATCCGAACCTCGGTCGCCGACCATTGCGTTTCGATGGCGAGCGGCACGGACGGCGCGGCGGGCATTGCCGCGACCCATCGGCGCACGTGGAGTAGATAGGGCATCGGCGGCGCCGACCTCGCGATCAGGCCGACGGGCATGCGTTCGTTCGAACCGAGCCCATTCCAGACGACCGACCGCGGATCCCCGGCGAGAATCGGCCATTCGCTCGGCGTGTCCGCGCGGAGGCCGTGGAGCGAGATGACTTCGTCGCCCTCGGGAATCGGCGGCCTCCCGGTGTCCTCGACGAGCGCCAGCGCGGCGAGCGCCGTGGCGTCGGGGCTTCCAAACCCGCCGTCACCCCGGCGCCGACTCCGAATCCACGCGAGCGCGGCGCGGCGCGGTTCGCCGAACGGCTTCTCGAAGTCCGGATGCGACCAGACGAGCGCGGCGAGCGCGGTCGAGTCGAATGCGCGCGCGATGTTCTCTTCATCCGACGGCTCGTCCGAACGGGACACGCGTCCGTCCTCGCGCTGGAACGCCTCGAGTCGCCGGGCCATCGACGGCGCCTCGGGCGCCCGTTCGAGCTGCGCGACGCGCGACGCCAGCGCGACGTCGATCGGTTCGGCCGATCCGTCCGGCCATGCGCCGGGCCGTTCGATCGACACGGCGGGCTCGGTCTCCGCCCCAGCACCGCGTCGCCCCATACTCGACTCGGCGGCATACCACGCGTCCTCCCAGCGAACCAATGCCCGAGACCCGCTCGGCGCGGCCTCCCGCGCGGCTTCGAGTTCCTTGAGCGCCTTCTTGAGCGGCGGATCGGCGACGGCGTGATCGTCGAGCCATGCGCGGATGCGGCGAGCGGCGAGCGGAGTCCGGCGCGACGGGTGATCGTGCGCGCCTATCGCCAGCGCGGCCGCGCGCAACTCCGAGGCGAGCGACGGGAATGCCTCGAACCGGATCACCATCCCTTCGCGATCGGTTTCGAGCGGAATCCACGAGGTGACCAGCTCGCCGATGGGCGTTCCGTTCACCGGCTCCGGCGAATCAACGATCCGTTCGCCAAGCTCGCCCGCGATGCTCTGTTCAACCCAATACCCAGCCGGTCCGACCTCGAACGGCTGCGCGGCGTTCGACGGCGCGTTTTCGACGCTCGTTCGCCACACGAGGTGCTCGCGGCCCGCGCGCGGGGCCCGCACATGCACGTCGAATGTCGCGCTCTTTCCCGGCTCGACAACCGCCTCGAGCACCTCGGGATCCACCTCGACCAGCGACTGCGGATCGATGCGCACCGGCGTTCGAAGTTCAAACGCGGTGAGGTTGGTCAAATGCAGTCGAGCGATGAATGTGTCGCCGACGACGACGCGAGCCGGCATCTGAACGGCCATTTCAACGGATCGGCGCGTGGCAAGCGGGGTTTGGAATTCGCCGAGCCGGCCCGCGCCGTGGGCCGCCGCGTACAGGTCCCACATCGCGCGCGGTTCTCCCTCGGGCGCGGTCGGCATTTCAAACGTGAACGCCGTTTCACCCGCCGCATTCGTTTCCAGCAACGGATGCCACGCGATCGTCGATGGAATCCCTCCGGCGGACGCGTCAGCCGGTCGGAACCTGTCGGAATAGGATCTCCGCATGGCGAGAGACTTGACCAACGCGCCGTCGCGCGTTCCCACGAGCGGCATTGCGGCATCTTCGCCGGTCCGACGTTCGGTCGGGTCAGGCTCGCCCCGCTCCGGCGCGACCGAGCGCGGGGCGGCGGGCGCGGGTGGGGGTAATCCACCAGGAGCGGGCGGAGTCGGGCCCGCCGCGCCGGCTGGTTTTCCGATCGACCCGGCTTCGGGGGAACCGGGCGAAACGTCCTGGGCGGGACGTTGGGAACGGATTTCGCCAGGGCCGCCCAGCCCCTTGCCCGCGCCCGATGCCCCTTTACCGCCGCCTCCACCTCCCAGGGCGTTCATCGCCTGCCGTCCCTCATCCGGACCTTCCTTCGCGTCGCCCATTGCGTCCGCCATGGCCTCCGGTCCGCTCGGCTTGTCCAATTCGGGCTCATTGCGCGGAACGGTCGGCGTCTCCGATTCGAGCTCGCCACGCGGAACGATCTTGGCCGACTCGGAGTTCGCGAGTTCGCGATGAGCCGCTTGGGGAAGGAACCCGCTCGGATCGAATCGACCGGCCGCCCACTCCGCGACCGGCCGGCTTCGCGCCAGCAGGACCAGGATGACGCACGTCACCGGAATCAGGACGAAACGGTTTACGCGCCCGCGCGCGGCGAGCATCGCGGTGAGGATGATGAAAAGAACGGCGACGATGACAAGTCCCGTCGCGCGTCGATCGAATCCTGGTCTCTGCGCCGCGCCCCGACTCGGGACGTCGGATTCGGAACTCGACCGTTCCGTCGCCCGTTCGATCGGGCCATCGGAATCGGGTCGTCCCTCGAATCGGGACGCGGGCGCGGCGGCGGGCGCGGATTCGGCCGATGGGCCGAGCGATTCGCCGAGGTTGTCGGCGACGAGCGGCGGCTCGACGAGCGCGCTCGACGCGCCGATCGACGCGCCGGTGAACGCGAGTGCGTTGCGTTCCGCCGATTCGTTCCGCCGGAACATGGCCCGCGTGCGCCGCGAAAGCCTCTCGGATGGATCGGCGTCGGGCCCGCTTGAAGGATCGATCCGGCGCCATCCGCGCGTGCCGAGCAACAGGTCCATCGAGCGGGATGCGTCGGGCCCATCCTGGACGTACAACGACGCGTCTTCCCAGGCGGCCGGTTCCTCAATCTCCGACAGCAGCCAAATGTCCGCCGGAAAACTCGAACGGACCTCGTCCCCGGGCGTTCGATGCGCGCGCCGCACCACGGCGCCCACGATCGCGTCCGACGCGGCTCCCGACTCGTGCAGGACGCGCAGGCCGAGCGTCACGTTCTTACCTTCCACGATCGGCCCGTCGTCGGACCGCCCGATCAAAAGGCCCCGCTCCGGTCGGCGGTAGACAAGCCGTTCGGCGAGCGCGCGGGGAGGCTGAACGCCGAGGTCAAAAAGGGTGACGCGCACCACGCCCGACGCGTCGCCGCCGACGGGGATCGCGATGCGGGACACCGGATTCCTTGACGACTCGAATGCGATCTGCCCCACCTCCATATCACCGCAGGCCGCGACGGCGGCGAGCGGCTTTCGATCCCGGTTGGCTTGGATATCGAATTGGAGCGGGTTCCTTCCGTCATAGACCTCGGCGACGGCCCGCATCGTGACCGCGAATTCGAACGACTCGGCCGATAGTCCGGCGTCGGTCACCAGCCCGGTCGGATCGTCGAGCCGTGTGCGATAGCGAACGCCGACCTCCGGAACGAACGCGAACCGGCCCCGCCCCGTCCGCTCGCCCGGTTCCGTCGCGAACAGAACGACGTCTTGTCCCGATGCGTCGACAAGACGGCCCTTGACCGAAACGGGCATGTGCGCCGCGTCGACCGCTTCGAAATAGACTCGGTTGAGCAGATCGGCGTGGAGCGCGCCGCCTTCGGGAAAATAGCGCAATTCCACGCGCGGCCGATCGATCGAAATGCTCGCGACCTTGCGCCGATCCTCCGAGCCCTTCGCCGCGATGACTTCGAGGAAGGCCGGACCATCCGGCACCGATTCGGGCAACGCGAACCGCAACTGCGCGGCGCGCGCGGGCCCGGACGACAGTTGTCCGGACGCGAGTGACAGATCGGCGACACCCGCGCGGAACGAGAACGAAACGGGTTCCCCATCCGCGTCCCGGCGATCGGTCAGTTCGCGTTCGGATCGGAGCCGATCGACCGATTCGAATGGCCCGCGGGGATCGGCCGATGGTCGCCCGTCGAGCCGATCGTCCCCCGTGCCCGCGATTGCCGGCGCTCCGACAATCCCCAGGTCGGCGACCACGATCTCACCCGGCGCGTACACGGCCTTCGAGAATTCGATCGCGACATCGAACGATCCTCGATCGGGCTTTTCGACGAAGAACGTCCGCCGCGCGTCGCGGAACAGGCCGTCGGCGCTGCTCGCGATCACCGTGTACGGGCCTTCCTCGGCGGACGCGTCCAATGGAATCGTCTCGGTCGCGACCCCGCGACGCGTCGCCATCGGACTCGCCGATTCCTGGAGGACGCGCGCGTCCGTGTCGCGCCGGACCTGGAACCACACGTCGACTCCTTCGGCCTCGACCGACCCGGGTCGGGCGAGGGTGACGGAACGAACCTGGACCGATTCACCCGGTTCGTAGACGGCGCGGTCGGTCGCGATCGATGTGACGAATCGGGGAGCTCGGACCGTGACGGGCACCGTGGCCGGCGCGGATCGGCGCGTGTTGGCCGACAGCGACAGGTCGGTTCGCCGCGACGGCATGGGGACCGCGACCTGCCAAACGCCGTTCGAATCGGTCGTGCCGGACTCGCTCCACACAACTTGGTTGCGCTGGTCGACGATCGCCACATCGACGTCGGTCGAAAGGGCGCCGCCGTTCGGATCGCGTGTTTGGATCGTGACGGCGTTCGACGCGCCTTCGACGAACGCGCGAGGGGCAAGGACCGTGGTCCGAACGGGGATCGAGCCGTGTTCCCGTTCCGATTCCCTTTCCAAGAGGCGTCCCGCGGCCGCGTCGACGGCAACCGAATCGCGCGGCGCGGCGCCTCGCGGCGCGGAACGCGAATCGGGACCCTGTCGAGACGCTTCGAACAGGACGACGAGCAGGATCGAGGCGGCGATGACGACCAGATGGCCCCAAAATCGAGAACGACCTCGCGCCGAACGGCGCGGTGACCGGCGTTCCGCGCGGAGCGGGTCGTCGTCGGCCGAAGCGACCTGCGACGGATCGGGCGGAGCGAGCGACATGCGCGGCCCCTCGATACGCACGGCATCCGATATCCGCGCGGCCCGCAAACAGATCTCGGCGTACGCCCGCGCGACCGCGGGATCCGACGTGATGCGGGCCGTCCACACGGCCCGCTCCCCGTCGGGGAGCAGGTCGTAGACGTATTCCCAGAGTTTATCGTCGATCGGGTTATCGCTGCTCATGGATCGCATCAATCATCGTGATCACCGTCTCGCGGAATTACCGTCTCGCGGAATTTCCGTCTCGCGGACGCGGGACGCGCGCCGTGGGGTTAGGGTTCGGCGCCGCCGAGCGCGCCCCTCAATTTGGCCAACGCCATTCGCATGCGCGTCTTCACCGTTCCGATCGGGATCGCCGTCGCGGCGGCGATTTCCTCGTAGGTTAATTCGGCATTTTGTTTGAGCAGGAAGACTTCCTGCTCCTCCGGACGCAGCGCCCGCACGGCGATCCGAATCCGTTCGGCCTCGTCGAGCACGACGAGTCGTTCGAGGGGCGATTCGTTATCGGACACGACCATCGATTCCTCCTCGGGCAGCGACTGCCGTTTCCGCCGCCATGCCGCGCCGCGGATATCCCGCCCCGTATTGAGGACGATTCGGAAGATCCAGGCCTTGACGTTGTCGATCCGCGCCAACTGGCCGCGATGCCGCCAGCACTTGAGGAACGATTCCTGGAGCGCGTCGCGGGCATCCTCGATGTTGCCGAGCAGACAGACGAGCGAACCCAGCAATTCGGGCTGGAATCGTTCGAACGCCGATTGCAGGTCGTCCGCGCGGCTGTCGGCGGGCGGGATCGACTTGCCGCTGCCTCGGGTCACGCGAGCCTTCCTATGCACTAAGACGAACGGGCCGGCACGGTGGATTCCTGGCCGGCGCAACTGGACAAGTGCCCTTATCTTACGCGGCGCGCCGGCGGGTCGGTAGCCGGGCGATTCACGCCTCGCCGGTGTCCCGCGGCGACGCATGAGCGGCTCGTCGATCGGGCGCTCCTACGCTCGGCCCGCTCGCCGTTGGCGGTCGTATTTCAAGCCCGGAAGGAAGAAGCACGTCGCCGCGACCAGACCGAAGAGGCCGTGCGCGATCGACGGCCACCACGCCATGGCGACCGATGTCAGCAACAGGACGGCGGCCTGGACGTAGAACGCGCCCGAGAGCATGCCCGCCTTGACGAGAAAGGCCATGCCTCCGATCACGCCAAGCATGGGCGAGAGGGCGAGCACGGGAAGTCCAAGCCCCCACTCGATCGGGAACAGGGCCGCGATTCCGATCATCGCGGCCAGCCAGACATGGGCGACCTGGCGCTCGACGAACAAGATCGGTCCCAACCGGCTCCGCAGCCTCCAGAAAACGGCCGCCCAACCCCAGAGCGCGACGATCCACAGGGCCATGTAATGCCATCGGTGCGTGTCGCCCATCGCGTGGAGCGCGTTGGTCGAAAAACAGACGATCAGGAGGGCGAGGCTGTGCCACATCCAGAGCATGCCCCAGTTTTCCAGAACCGTGGCATGATGGGTTTCGCGGAACAGCCGCGCGAGTACCTGCGCGAATCGGCCCGTCCGCGCGCTGATCGGTTCGTCGTTCAAGTAGGCTTCGAGGTCATCAGCGAGCGCGGCGGCCGAGGGATACCGGAGGTCGGGCGGTTTTTGGAGGCACTTGAGCGCGATCATCTCGAGATCGGCGTCGGCCTTCGGATTCACCGAACGGGGCGAATCGGGTTCCTGTTCGAGGACCGCGAGCACGGCTTCGATCGGATTCGCCGCCGGGAACGGCGACCGTCCCGTCAGCATGTGGTACAGGATCGAGCCGAGCGAATAGACGTCGGTCGCGGGACCGACCACGCCGCGCGAGCCCGCGGCCTGTTCGGGCGCCATGTATGCCGGAGTCCCGATCACCGCGCCCGTTCGCGTAAGGCTCGGCGCGTCCGACCGGCGTTTGGCCAGCCCGAAATCGGTCACCAGCGCGTGGCCCTCGGTATCGAGCAGGATATTGGACGGCTTGAGATCACGATGCAGAACGCCGTGTTGATGGGCCGAGTCGATGGCGCGCGCGACGTTCGCGAGGATGCGCGCGGCCTGTCGGGGGGGAAGGGGTCCGTCGGCGAGCCGCTGCGCGAGGGTCTGGCCGTTGATCAGTTTCATGCTGAAATAGGGGCGGCCCTCCGATCGGCCGACCTCGTAGACCGGCACGATCGACGGATGATCGAGCCTCGCGGCCGCTTCCGCCTCGGCGCGAAACCGCTCGCGATCCTGGGGCGACGCGAGCTGTCCCCGCAGGATCATCTTGACCGCGACCTCGCGCCGCAGACTGATCTGCCGCGCCCGATAGACGACTCCCATGCCGCCTCGGCCCAGCTCCTCGATCAACTCAAAATCGCCGAACCGGCACGGCAGCCCGAGCGTGTCGTCCTCGAGCATCGATTCGGGAGGCGCCGAACGGGTCGTCGATCCGGCGGCCGCCGCGTCCGCCATCAGGACGGCGCCCCACAATTCCCGCAGATCGTCCGCGAATTCCGCGTGCTCCCGGCACGTCGACTCCAAATCGACGACCGCGCCGCGCTGGATGCGGTCGGCCAGCTCGGTGACGAGCCGAGCCAGCCGTTCATCGTGGGATGCCTCATGCATGGAGATCGTCGCGGAAGGGGCGTCTGGAATCGGGAACGCGCATGTCGCTTTCATCGATCGGATGGAGTCGGCGTGTCGCCCGAAACGCGCCGCTCATCGGGCCGACGCCGCCGAATCGGGGCCTTCAAGCAATTGACGCAGTCGCCGGACCGCGCGCAGATACCGCATGCTCGCCGCCGGTTCCGACAACTGTAATGCCCGCGCGATCTCCTGATTCGACAAGCGCTCATAATGACGCATGAGGATCACTTCGGCGTCCAGATCGTCCAGCGATCCGATGGCCGACTCGACGACCTTGAGCATCTCGCGCTGAGCCGCCTCGGCGGCCGGCGTCGGCTCGGTGTCCCGGATCTGGGCCATCAACTCCATTGTGGAACGGTCCATGTCCGCGGGCTGAACCGCGACTTGCTCGCGGTCGATGCTCCGCTTCGCCGAACCCCGATGGCGGCGATGCGCGTCGATGACGCGGTCCTTCGCGATCTGCCGGATCCACACGCGGAACGAGAGCGCGGGATTGGCCAGGTAGTCCTTCAGCCGGCGATTCGCCTCCATCATCACGTCCTGCACGACGTCGCTGACGTCGATCCGGCGTCGGATGCGTTGGTCGAGCCGCATTTGGATGAGCCTGTGGACGGCGTCGCGATGCCGCTCCAGGAGCCGATTCACGGCGTCCGGGTCCCCGCCCCGCGCGACATCGAGCAGCTCGTCGGTCTTCTCCGTTTCAGGCCACATCGCGTTCATTATGGACTCCCACCATTGGTGTCCACAAGACGCGGGATCGGCCGGGAACGCGCGGCCTATTCCATGCGGTCGCCGACGCGGACGGGATGGCCGCGGAGGAAATCGGCCACATCCATGCTCGACTTTCCCGCCGCCTGCAGGCGTTCGAGGGCGACGGCCCGGCCGTCGCCGGCGCCGACCCAGCACCGATCGCGTTCGACCCGCACGACGCGCCCGGCCTCCCCGTCGCTCGGCCCCTCGGGCAATCCGACTCGCTGGATCAACAACCGAACCGGCTCGCCGATCCCCCCATGCCAGAACGTGAAGCTGCCGGGCCACGGCGTCAATCCGCGCACGCGATCGCGGATCGCGCGGGCGGGCCGTCGCCAATCGATGCGGCCATCCTCGCGCTGAAAACGGGGGGCACGGGTCGCGAGCGCGGGATCTTGGGGGGTTCCCAGCGGCGATCGGCCGTCCCACGCGGCGAGCCCGTCGATCGCGTCGAGCACGGCGCCCGCGCCGAGTTCGGCGAGCCGCGCTTCGAGCCGCGGCGCGTCGTCGTCCGCTTCGATCCGCGCGCTCCGCTCCGTCAGGATCGGACCGGAATCCAGACCCGCCGTGATGCGAAACACGGTCACGCCCGTGGTTTCCTCGCCATGGCAGATCGCCCATTGCACGGGCGCCGCGCCGCGGTATCGCGGCAATAGGGACCCGTGGAGGTTGATCGCGCCGAGTCTGGCCGTTGCCAAGACATCGGGACGAAGGATCTGGCCGTAGTCACACACGACCAACAGGTCGGGAGCCAGGCGCTGCAGCAGGGCGACGCACTCGGGATCATTCACGCGCTCCGGGTCGTGGACCGGAACGTGCGCCGCGACCGCCGCCGCGCGCATCGGGCTGGACGCGGCGTCGCGCCGCCCTTTCGCCGGGCGAGCCGGCTGCGTGATCAACGCCTCCACCGTATGGCACGACGCGAGCAACGCTTTGAACGTGGGAACGCCGAACGGCCCCGTCCCCATCATGACCATGCGCATGGCATCGCCTCCGCGCCGAGTATCCGTTCCTGGGCCGGACGTCTTCTTATCGTCCCAAGCCGTACAAGGCCGTCCAAGGCCGTACAAGGCCGCCGCGTCAGCAATAGGTCCGTTCCCATTCCGAGCGCCGCGCGGCCATTTCCGCGACCGATGTCAGCTCCCCCGACGCGACGGCCTCGGCGAATTCCGATTCGAGCTGTTCGAGCGCATCGGTGAATTTCAGCCGCTTCATCTCGTCCATGCGGTCGAAGAACAACACGCCGTCGAGATGGTCGAGTTCGTGCTGGAGCACGCGCGCGAGCATCCCCGAGGCGTCCTCCTGGATCACGTTGCCCGACACGTCGTACGCATGGATGCGAACTTGCTTTGGCCGCGTGACGTCGCCGTACATCCCCGGAAGACTCAGACAGCCCTCCTCCGATTCCTCGCTTCCCTTGGGGCGCGTGATGACGGGATTCAAGAAAACCCGCTCCTCGCCTTCACCCGGCTTTCCCGCCAAATTGACGACAAAGAACCGGAGCGGAAGGTCAACTTGATTGGCGGCGAGTCCGATCCCCTGAGCCTCGTACATCAGGTCGAACATCCGCTCGACAATCGTCGTCAACTCGGCGTCGACGCGCCGAATCGTCTTCGAAACGTGTCGCAGCGTGGGGTGGGGATATCGGATGATCCGCAAGGGGCTCGCCTCCAACTTCGTGCTTCCTTCCGCAAAATAAACCGAATCGTGGACGGTTACGAACAGAACGTTCCACGCCGCCGCATGTCAAGGGCGTGCCGGGGAATTCGTTCGCGAATGGCGGTGGATTTCGCGGCGGACACCGAAGGGACGCGTCGTTGCGATGATCTTGGAACTCGACAGGCGACCCCCTGGCATGCCGCCGCGCCATATCGTTACTCGACGCGATTTCCGCATCCGCCGTTCACCTGCTACGATAGAGGCGGGGAGCCGACCGAAGGACGCCCGGCTCCCCGTTTCGATGGGAGTCGCCGAGTGTCCCGGACCCGGACCACGACGCAGAGGGATCCCGCCGCGGAGCGGGCCGATCCGCCCGTATTCGACACGGCCCGACCCCGCGTGCCCGCGTGGTTGGGTTCAGCCCTGTTGCACGCGGCCGTCTTGATTTTCGCGGGCATCGCATGGCGAAACGCGCCGCCACGCGGATTGCCGGGGAACGAACCCGACCGCCGAGCCGCGGTCGCGGTCGTCGACGTACGCCGCGCCGCCCGCGACTACCTTATCGCCTCCGAATCCGACGCCGCGGACTCGGCGCGACAAGCCGCTCAAGCCGCTCAAACGGCCGATCCGCTGCCGGCTCCCGACGCGGCAGGCGGACCGGGCCAAGGGACACCCGCGCTGCCCGACCCCCAGACGGCCGGTCCCGCGCCGGGAAGCTCGCCCGGATTGCCCGGAGCCGACTCGATGACGTCATCGGGAAAGCCGTCGCGATCGGTCGGAGGACAGGCGACCACATCGATTTTCGGAGCCGGCGCGACGGGCACCCGCTTCGTCTATGTTTTTGATCGGTCGGCGAGCATGGACGGGTTTGGAGGGCGCCCCCTTCGAGCGGCCAAACAGCAACTGCTCGCGAGCCTCGACCAACTCGGCGCCGTCCACCAATTCCAGATCGTTTTCTACAACGAGCGTCCGAGCGTCTTCAATCCGGACGCGCCCAAGGCGCCTCGACTCCTTTTCGCCGACGATCAGGGCCGGCGACTCGCCCGCCAATTCGTCGAAGGCATGACCGCGCTCGGGGGGACCGGGCATTGGGAGGCCCTCCAGCTCGCCGTCGCCATGAAACCCGATGTCATCTTCTTCTTGACCGACGGTTCCGAAAACCCCCTCGCGCCGCGGCAACTCGCGTCCTTTCGGCGGCAGGCGGAGCGCGCGGGAACGACGGTCCACTCCATCGAGTTCGGAGGCGGACCTCCGAACGGTCGACCGTCGTTCCTGACCCGGTTGGCGGAGCAGAACGGCGGACAGTATGTTTATGTCGACGTGACTCGACTGCCTCCGTAATCCGGCGCGGATCGGACGCGGGCGAGGCGGTTACCCGAAGGATGGCGGGCCGATGCGGCGCGATGCATGGAGCGGAGCCCGGTCAAGCGGCGGCGGGACGGCGCGGCGGGGGCCGGCGCGCGCCGGCCGTGGGCCGTCGGCGCGCCGCGCGCGGCGGCTTATCCCGAGTGGCGTTCTTGTCCTGGCGAGCCTGTCGTCGATCGGCATCGCGGGCGGAAGGCCCGGTCTGCTCGCCGAGGACACGGTCGTCGTGGCGGGCGCGTCGGGCCGCGGCACGCGGCGGATGACGGGCGAAATCCGCGATTTCACCGGCCGCGAGCTGATCCTGGTCCGCGCGTCGGGCCGCGAGGAACGGATTCCGACGGAACGGGTCGTCGGCGTCGAGTCGGTTTGGGTCGAATCGCAGGTCCTCGCGCGGAAACTCCAGGCCGAGGGCCGCATCGACGAGGCGATCGCCATGTGGAGGAAGGCCGCGGACGAGGAGCCGCGGACCTGGGTCCGCCGCGGAATCCTCGCCGCGTTAGTGACATGTTATCGTCAGTCCGGCCGGAATGAGCTCGCCGGCGACCTCTTCGCCGCGCTGCTCGAAAGCGACCCCGACACGCACTACTTCTCCGTGATTCCGCTCGCGTGGTCGTCGGAACCGCCCCGCGGCGCGATCGAATCGAAAGCCGCCCAATGGCTCGACCATCCGCGCGACGCGATGCGGCTTGTCGGAGCGAGCCACCTCCTCGCGTCGCCTTCGAGCGGCGCGGCGCGCGACGCGCTCGTGAAACTCGACGCCGCCGCCGATCCGCGCGTCGCGCGGCTCGCCGCCGCGCAACTCTGGCGAACCGAAGTCGCCACGTCGACGCTCGGCGGACTCGAGCGGTGGGCCGAGGGAATCGAACGGATCGAAGCGGACTTGCGGGCCGGTCCCTATTTCGTGCTCGGATCGGCCCTCGCGCGGCACGCCCAAGTGGACAAAGCGGCGCTCGCCTTGCTGCGCGTGCCGATCCACTTCCCGGGGGAACGCGTGCTGGCCGCCGAGTCGCTTTGGGCGGCCGCCCGACTGCTCGACAAGGAATCGCGTACGGACGAGGCATCGATCTTGTATGGCGAGCTTTCCGCCGACTATCCCGAAACGGCGCCGGCCGCGCCCGCGCGGACACGGCTCCAGGAACTCGAACGCTTGAAGCAAGGCGGAGAACCATGAACAGGTCGGCATCACGCCGGGAGCGCGGCGGCAACGGACGGACCGGTCGGCGCGGCGGCGATTCCCGCCCCGCGCGGGCGACGCTCGCGCCCCGCGCGGCCGCCCTCGGACCGATGCTCGTCCTCCTCGCGACCTCGCTCGCGGCCGGACAACCGACCGAGGACGCCGCCGCGCCCGCGCCGAGGCCGCCGCAAGGGTTCTTCGAAATCCTCTTCTCCGGCGGCCCGATCGGCGTCGTGATCATGATCGCGCTCATCGGCGTCTCGCTCACCGCCGCCTACCTTGTCTTCGAGCAGTTCCTGACGCTGCGCCGCAAGGAACTCGTACCCGACGGATTGGCCGACGAGACGCGGGCGCTGGTCGCGGCCGGACAGCTCGCCCAAGCCGACGCGAAATGCCGTGAGCGGCCGAGCCTCCTGTCGTTCGTGCTGCTGTACGGGATCGGGGAAGCGGACGGCGGTTGGTCGGCCGTCGAAAAGGGACTCGAGGACGCGCTCGCCGAACAATCCGCGCGGTTGTTCCGCCGTGTCGAATATCTATCGGTGATCGGCGGCATCGCACCGATGCTCGGACTGCTCGGAACGGTCACCGGGATGATCATGGCGTTCGAACAGGTCGCGAGAACGCAGGGTTCCGCCGGCGCCGCGGAACTCGCGGAAGGCATCTATCAGGCGCTCGTGACGACCGTCGTGGGGCTGATCATCGCCATCCCGTCGCTCGGCGCGTTCGCCATCCTGCGCAATCGGGTCGACGAGATGGCGGCCGAGGCCGCGTATCAGGCGCAGCATGCGCTCGGGCCGCTGAAGCACGCGTCGCGTTACGGCGGGGGTCCGCCGCCGGCGCCTCCGAAGTGAAAGGCCGACGATGCGCATTCCGACGCGGGACCGGCACGTTTCGCTCGCCTTCAACATGACGCCGATGATCGACGTCGTGTTCCAGCTCATCATCTTCTTTCTGGTCTCGAGCCACCTCGTGAAGCAGGAAGCCCGCATGGAACTTCCGCTCCCGATCGCGGACAGCGGAACGCTCGCCGATGAGGACGCGTCGCGATCGGTGATCAACGTCCGCGCCGACGGCGCGCTGCTCGTCGCGGGCCGCGTGATTCCGGCCGAACAGATCCGGGAGCGGCTCCGCGCGTGGCGATCCGAAAAAGGGGAATTCGAACTGCGCATCCGCGCCGACCGGGATACGTCCTTCCGATTCGTCGAACCGATCCTGCTCGCCTGTTATCGCGAGGGTGTGTCGAACGTGGTCTATTCCGTTTTCCGCTCGAAGGACGCCCGCTGATGCGCCGCGCGACGATCCATTCCGGATCCCGGCGCGAAACCGGGAACGACGTCGCCATGACGCCGATGATCGATGTCGTGTTCCAGCTCATTATCTTCTTCCTCTGGACGTCGAGCTTTCGGATCGTCGAGCATACGCTGCCGAGTTCGGTGAGCGTGTCGCGGGGTTCGGCTCCGGGCGCGATGTCGGAGGCTCCGCCGCCGGAAGAGGATTTCGACGAGGTGGTGATCCGCATTCGCGGAACGCGGGACGCGTTGACGTGGGAGGTCAACGAGACGCCCGTTGAATCGCTCGCGGCGCTGCGCGCGTTCCTCGGCCAACTCGCCTCCGTCGGCCGGGTCGCGCCGGTGATCGTGCATCCCGATCCCGACGTGCCGCTCGGCGCGGCCATCGACGCGTACGACGCGGCGCGGCTCCATCAGTTCCGCGTCGCGTTCGCGACGCCGCTGGAAGACGGAGAACCATGACGCATGGTCCGTCCGTTTCCGATTCGGACCTGTTTCGCCATTCGAACGGCGCTCGCCGCGCTCGCCGTCCGGCTCGTCGCGACCGTTGGAATCGCGTTCGGCCAGGCCGCGCGCGACGACGCGTTCCTGGAGGGACTGCGTGCAAGACGGCTCCACGCGCTCGCCGCCTCGCTCTGTGACGAACGGCTCGCCCCATCGTCGATCTCGGGACCCCAACGCGCGAAATGGACATCGGAGCTGATTCGGGTCCACGCCGAGCGGGCGATGTTCGCGGCGGCCGCCGAACGCCCTTTGTGGTGGGAACGGGCCCATCAAACGGCCGCTCGGTACGCCGAGCGGCCCGACGCGGTGCCCGACGCGGTCCTCGTCCCCGCTCAGGACGCGATCGCATTCTTGGCCGAGGGCCGTGTCGCGCGCGAAGAGGCGGAGGTCGCGCGCGACGCGCCCGATCCGCGCGTCGCCGACGCGCTCACCGCGATCCGGGCCGCCGTGCGGGCATTCGAGGAACTCGAAACACGCTTGGAAAAGGAGATCCCGACGGCGCCGGCGACCCGTTCCGACGGAGGTCTGGTCCGCGATGATCTGTTCGCCCTTCGCAACCAGCTCCGCATCCACCGCGCCGAGGCCCTTCGGAACCGGGCCTTGTGTTACCGGGACGGCGAGGACCGCATCGCCGCGCTGACCGCCGCGCTCGAACCGCTCGCCGACGCCCTCGGTCAACTTCCCCCCGACGATCCGCTCGCGTGGCGCATCCGAATCGAGCAGTCGATCTGCCGAAGGTTGCTCGGCGACATCCCCGAAGCGCGGCGCGTACAGGCGGCCTGGTCCGATGCGGACGTGCCCGTCCAGCTAAGGGCCGACCTGTTGGCGGAACAGATGCGGTTGGCGCTCGCCGAACGCGATCTCGATCGGGCCAAGGCGCTTGCCGACCCCGAACCTCCGCCGGGGCGCTGGCCCGACCTCGATCTGGCGCGGCTCGAAGTCCTCGTGCGTTTGTGGCAACCCGATCCGGCGGGCGGCCCCGACGCGTCGCCGCGCGGCGGGCCCGAACGCGACCGGGCGATCGAATCGATGAAGGCGATCGAACGCCGTCATGGGGCGTATTGGGGCCGCCGCGCCGAACAACTCGTGTTGCGGTCGGCGGGTGAGGGCCGAAGTGTCGCGGACGTCGAGATCCTCCGCCGCCGAGCCGACGATCTCTACCTGAGGAACCAATGGGCCGAATCGCTGGCCGCGTACGACGCGGCGGCGGCCGCCGCCGCCAAGGCGGGCGCGGCGGATGACGCGTTCCTTTGCCGATCGCGCGGAGCGCGGCTCGCCGAAAAGACCGGGAACCTCGACGACGCGCTGCGCCGCTGGCGCGAGCTGGCGCTCGCCATGCGTTCCCACGCGCAGGCCCCGTCCGCGCACTTCGAGTCCATTACGCTCGCCGTCCGACTCGCGCGGACCGATCCCGCGCGGATCGGCGCGTATCGCGAACTGCTCGACGAACACCTCGCCCAATGGCCCCGAGGCGGTGAATCGGACCGGGTTCGCGTCTGGCTCGCGAATCTCCGGACGCACGAAAAGGAATGGGATGCCGCGTTGGCGCGCTACGGCGAGGTTTCCGTCGAGTCCGCGATGTTCACGGAGGCGGTCGCGGGCGCGGCGCGGGCTTGGGCCGGTAAACTGGCCGATGCCGGCCAAGACGCGGCGCCCGCCGACGTCGACGCGATGCTCGCGTTCTGGCAAGCATGGCAAGCGGGCTCGGAAACGCCCGTACCCGTCGATCTGGCGGTTGCCCGCCTGTTGCTCGACTTCGCCCCGCGGCGCGTTCAGGAATCGGAAGCCCGATTGCGGCGCGTGCTCGAATCGGTTCCCGCCGAGGATCCTCGCGTCGCCGAAGCGCGGAGTCTGCTGGTCATCGCCCTCGCGCTCCAGCCCGAACGGCACGCGGACGCGGTCGAGGCGGCGCGCGCGGCGAGGGTCGCGAACAGGTCGTTCGCGAAACGGTTCGCGCTGCTGCGCGATCTCGAAGCCCACGCCGCTCGTCTGCCGCCCGCCGGGCAAAGATCGCTCGCCGTGCTCCAGCTCGAATCGATCGACACGTTGCGAGGCGAGGCGACCGACGCGGCCGACCAACGCGAACTCGATCGGCTCCGCGCCGTCGCGCTGCGACGCGCCGAGCGCGGCTCCGAGGCGCTCGACGCCTACGCGCGGCTGGCGGCCGAATTCCCGAGCGACGCGTCGATCCAGCTTGAATACGCGCGCGTGATCGAATCGGAAGCCGATCGCGTCGGCTGGCCGGCCTCGCTCGAACGATGGAGGCATGTCGCCCGGTTCACGCGACCCCGCTCGGACGCGTGGTATGAATCGAAGTGCGGAGTCGCCCGCGCTTTGGTGGAACTCGGACAAAAAGACGAGGCGGCGAAGGTCCTGCGGCATGTTCTGCTGACGCAGCCTCCCGATCGTGGCACGCAATGGGATCGCGCGGTACGATCGTTGCTCGATTCGATTCCGGCCGAAGAGAAACGGTGACTCGCCGCGCCGCTCGGCCGCCGCGGAAACGCATTCAGGAATATCGCGATGGTGGATTCCACATCCCGTGCGTCGTTCGACGCCAAACGCATTCTGGCCGAATCGCAACGCGCCGCGCCGTGGATCACCGACGCGCGCCGCGCGTTGCACCAATGCCCCGAGCTGATGTACCAGGAATTCGAAACGAGCGAGATCATCCGCAGCCGACTCGACGAGCTTGGTATCGCCTACCGGCATCCGGTCGCGACGACGGGGATTTGCGCGTGGGTGGGGCGGGGTGAACCGTGCGTCGCGCTGCGCGCCGATATCGATGGGCTGCCGATCACCGAGGACGCCGACGTGCCGTTCCGCAGCCGGAACCGCGGCAAGATGCACGCGTGCGGCCACGACGCGCACGCCGCCATGCTGCTCGGCGCGGCAAGACTGCTCAAGGAACGCGAATCGTCGCTGCGCGGGACGGTGAAGCTGCTGTTCCAACCGGCCGAGGAAGGCGGAGCCGGCGGATTGCGGATGTGCGAGGAAGGCGTGCTCCGCGATCCCGACGTCGGGCGGATTTTCGGAATGCATGTGTGGCCCATGCTGCCGACCGGCACCGTCGGCGGCCGCGCCGGCACGTTCATGGCCGCGACCGGTTTCTTCAGGATCACCGTGGCCGGCAAGGGCGGACACGCGGCCATGCCGCACTACGCCGTCGATCCCGTTCTCGCCGCGTCGCACGTGGTCACCAGCCTGCAGTCGATCATCGCCCGCGAAATCGATCCGCTCGCGTCGGGCGTGGTGAGCGTCACGGCCGTCCATGGCGGCGACGCCTGCAACGTGATACCTGAATCGGTCACCCTGCGAGGCACGCTCCGATCGCTCAGCAGCGCGGGGCTCCACTACCTCCAGCAACGCGTCCGCGAGATCGCGTCGTCGGTCGCCGCCGCGCATCGATGCCAAGCCGAATTCGCGGGCATCGATACGGATTATCCCGCCGTGGTGAACGAATCCGAGAGCTGGCACGCGGCGCGGCAGGTCGCCGAGTCGCTGGTTGGTGAGCCGAACGTCGCGGAGATTCCGCCCGTAATGGGCGGCGAGGATTTTGCGTTTTACACCGACCGGGTTCCCGGCTGCTTCCTCGCCCTGGGCATCCACAGCGCCGAATCCGGCGCGGTCCACTCCGTCCATCATCCGAAGTTCCAAGTGGACGAGCGGGCGCTTCCGATCGGCACCGCACTGCATGTCTTGCTCGCCGCCCGAGCGCTCGACGATCTCACCGCCTGACCGCTCGCGCTGTCCACCCGTGACGGCCGTTCCGACTGCGAGACCCGCCTGAAACCTCGTGGTCATCGACGAGGCCCACCGGCTGCGGAACACCGCCAACTGAAGGCCAACGCCGTGCGGATCTTCAAAACCAAGAGAGATTTGCGACTCGGGCGAACTGGGCCGGGAGGCAACTCATCGAAGAATCCTAAGAGTTCAACGCGAGGGCAACCGGGACGTCCGCCGGGAAATCGACTTCCATCACCTCGACGCCATCATTTCGGTGGGTTATCGAATGCGGCGTCCCGGATTCCCCGGTCGGCGCCGCCGCATCGCGGAGCCTTCGCGACGCCTATCGGAAGACCATCCAAGAGAAGGTCGACCAGGGACTGACAGCCCAGCGGATCAATCAAGAACTGTGCGCGGAGCACCGCTCACGGGCAAGTACAGTTCGATTCGGCGCTGCGTTCGGAATCGGATCGAGCGTACGGAGTGGCCCGTCAGCCGGATGGAAGTGGAGCCGGGTCGGCGCTGTGGCTCGCCGCCGAGCGTGATCGGCGCACGACGCGGGACGGCGTTTCGGGCGAGGAAACCGGCGAACCGGCACGCGACGCGGACGCACCACCGGGCGACGCCTCGGTCCGTTCGAGCGCGCGGCCCCAAGCGATGAGCCGGCGCATCAGATGCGAATCCATCGGAACGGGAGTCGGTATCGGTTCGCCACGGTACGCCACGGCCGCGTTCAAATCGGCGATCCGGAACGGTCGGCCCTGGTCCTGCACGTACACAAGATCGGCGCCGATCCGGTTGATGCCCGTTTCCGCGGCGGATCGGCCGAGCGATGGGTCGTGGCGGACGGCGTCGACTTGCGGATAGGTCGTCGCCAGTTCATGCGCGATCTCATCGGTCGAATCGGACGATGCGTCGTCGACGATGACCACCCGGAAATGGGACGCGACATCGGGGAGAATATCGAGCAATTCCTGGATTTGCGCGCGGAGCGTGGCTTCGGCGTTCCGGACGGGGACGACGATTCCGAGCGTTGAATTCACTCACGAGCCCCTTTTGCTGCGGGAAAGCGTCGCGGAGCGGACTGGGTCGGCTCGGGTTCCCATCGGCAATCGATATCGGCCGACTGGAACCTGTTTGCCGAGCTTCGCGTTGCGCAAGGCGTTCCGCTTGAGCCGGTCGTGCCGACGAACCGATCGCAACCCGTTCAATCGACTCGATCGGACAAGGACTCCGGGACACCAGGGACTTCCGATCGCGTTCCGCGTCGCCGCGGGTTCAACCCGGCCCAGCGGTTCGCCCTCGACCGCCGCGTGTCATGGCGTCGCGTCGAGTATCCGCGGCGTCCAGTGCTGAAACAGGTCGAGCCAGCTCAGCGTGATCGCGTCGTGGATGGTCTTCGGGGGCCGCATCTCGTCGGCCGTCTTGCCCCAGTAGAAGCCGATCCAGCCGGCGGCATGCGCGCAGGATCGGTCGATGAACCGGCCGAGCTCCTCGGCATTGCACTTGAGCGGAAAGAACTCCTCGATCACGACCGGCTTGCCCGCCGCCGCGAAACCCCGAAGCGTTTCGATCGCCTCGTCCCCTTTTCCTTTTTCGGGATAGAGATGGACCGCGATGAAATCGAGATTCTCGGCGATCGACTCGGGGACGAACCCGGAAGTGAGCCCGGGCCGATCCAGGCTCCAAGACACCAGGCCAACGGTGACGAGATGCCGAGCGTCCTGTTTTCGGATGGCCGCGACGAGCAGTCGGGTCCAGGAACGGGCGATCTCGGGCCGTTCGCGTCCCGCGCGGTCGACCGTGATGAACTGCACGTAATGCTTGTCGGCGAAGGCCGGCCCAAGCCAATCGTCGCGCTTCGAGTCGCCGCCGGCGACCACCGGTTCGTTCATCAAGTCGTAGCAAAACACGGCCGGGCTGTCGGCGCACGTCTTGGCGACCGCTTCCCAGAACACGGCCTGGGCGAGCCAACGGTCCCGTTCGGTCAGGCGGTCGTACCACGGCGGCACATCCGCCTTGTGATAACAGCCAAGCCCCGTGAGATCGAGATAGAGCCGCGTTGTTTCGGCGAGCGTGACGAGCCGGGCGAGTCGATCGAGCGAGGATTGGCGCGGCCGGGTCGGGCTTTCCATGAACGCGCCGAACTGGAGATGGATTCGAACGACGTTGGCCTTGAGTCCCTTCATCTCCTCGAAGGCCGACTCGACGGTCGACCATTGGTCGTGCCAGAAGTCCTCGATGAGTCGTCCATCGCCTTCGTGATCGTAATTGAAACCCCACGGGATGAACGGACGTCCCGACTCGGACAGGACGAACGCCTTGCGGTCGTCGGAGACTCGGACCCATTCCATGTCGGAGGCCGCGGCAAGCCGCGCGGCGAGCGGCAGGATCACGAGCGGCACGATCGCCTTCATGGCCCGTTCACTCCGCGTTTTGAGCGGAAAACGTTCGAAACCGTGTTTTCCATGACGCGCTGATGGACGTCTCGTCACATCGTATCAGGCGATTCCGCAGTCGCAAGATCCAGGTTCACAAGGAAGACGAGGTCATCGGCCCCGCGTGTAAGGTCGGCGCGGACCTCGGCGAACGCGTCCGAGCGATGTGTCCCGACGCGTGTGGGTCCAATGGCTGGAGTTGAAGTCATACGCGCCTGCCTTGCGGGAACCGATCATCGACCATCCGAGCAAAACGACGATGAGCAGGCCGAGTCCGCTCATCTCTTCTCGGGGAATCTCGTTGGACAATATTCGGAATTTCGGAGAACCTCGTTGAAGCCACGACCCGCGCCGCAAGGGCGGCAAAGCGTTCGCCAATGCCTCGACCCGGTTCGCGGCCGGAAAATGGGGCGGCGCAGCCCTATTTGCGACCGTCATGACGGTGTTGCCGGCGGCAAGAACCACGAGAACGCGGGCTGCGTTGAGGTGGGTTTCCCGAGTTCGCATGATGAGCCGCGGGCGTGCGGGCGATCCGATCATGCCGAATGGCGCGGTTGAGTCGATCGGGCAAGAACGGGGAGTCGACTTGGGTGAACCCGTTCCTGGGGTGCCCGTTCGTGGGGTGCCCGTTCCTGGGGTGCTTTTCGCTCCAGGGCCATTCGACTTCCGCGCAATCCTGACTCAAAGACTCGATAATCGCATCCGGCCGCGCACCGTGGGCTAGGCTTTCCCAAGGGGGGGACTCCGGACCCGATCGGCGGTGACGCACAAGTCCCGAACGCGGCCCGTTCGCGGCTTCCGACCTCCCCCATTCGATATGCGGTTTGTTCGATCCGGAACGCCCTGGATGTTGGATGGTTGGTTCATGGCGAACGCCGACTCCCCCTCGCCGAAGGCTCGATCCTCGCCTCGACCGAAAACCGGACGTCGCACATCGAGGAAACGCCTCGGCGCGACGTCGGTCGAGCACGCGGTTGTTCTCGCTCTGGTCGCGGCCACGCTCGTCACGGCCGTCACGGCGGTCGGCCAAAACGTCCGGCAGGCAATGCGGGCCGTTTTCGAGGGAATCGCTCCCGCTCCCGAACTCCTGGACCCCTAGGGCTCGAAGCCTCCGTCACGGCGCTCACCCGTTTCCGTTTCGCAATCGTCACGTGAAGAAGGACCATGGGCTCGGTCGAACGCGGCATGATCGACGGCATGCGTGCGGGTCTGCGCGTCGCCCTGCGCGTCTCGCCTCGGATCGTTCACGCGGTCCCCCGACGATTCCGCGCGCTGACATTCTCGCTGTTCGCCGGGTGGATTTTCTGGGCGGCCGGACCCGTTCAACGCATTGATACGGTCTGGTCCGACCTCCTGCTCGTCCAACAACGGATGCCCGCTTCCGCGGAAATAGTCCGCGTGGTGATTACGACGCGGGACCTGCTGGACCTGGGGAGGGACCGGCTGAGTCGGCACGCGCTCGCCCACGCCATCGAAACGCTGGCCGACTCGGGCGCGGTGCGCGTTCTGATCGACTATCCGTTCGGACAGGATCTGCTGCCCGACGAGGAATCCGCGCTCCGCGCGGCGTTCGGCCGACTCGGCAAGGATCGGATCGCCATCGGGTGCGATCCGGACCCCGTCTGGCATCCGCCTCCGTCGCTCATGGAGTCCGCGACGCTCGTCGACTTGCGGCTTGTCGCCGATCCGGACGGCCGTTACCGAGGCCTGATGCAACCGGCGAACTCGGCGCTCGGCAACCCCGCGCTTTGGCTCGCCACCGGCGCATCGCGCCCCGCGCGGATTCCGTTCGATCTGCGGGTCGATGCCTCGTCGTTTCCGACGTTTTCGCTCGGACAACTCACCCGCGGCGAAATCGACCCCAAGACGTTCGCCGATCGGCGGATTGTCATCGCCCTCGATCGGGCCGTCAACAAGTCCCGCGCGAATCTTCCGGTTGTCGGCGGCGTCGATCGCGCGACGCTGATCGCGATGGGCGCGCATTCGCAACGGACGAACTACGCGAACCGATCGCGATGGGCCGATCTTCTGGCCACGGTCATGGGATTGGCCGGTATCGGGGTGGGATTCCGCATCGGCATTCGGTCCCACCATGTGAAATCGGCCATCTGGCGGTTCGGTCTGTTCGCGGCGGTCATACTCGCGGGATCCCTGATCGGCGCGATCCGGTTCGGCCTGCGCACCGAGCCGACCACCGACTTGATCCTCGCCATGATCGGACTCTATTCGGCGATCGTGTTCCGCCTGGGTCTCGCCGAACTCCTGTCAGGCCTCTTCGCGGGCAACATGAGTCCCGAGGAAGTCTTGCTGTGGCGAATCAAGGCCGAACGTCCCGGCCCCGTCGTGCTCTTCAACGCCGTCGGAGGCGTCAAGCGGGTCAACATGTCGGCGCGCGCCGCGTTCGGTATCGCGGAAGACCGCTGCGAACGCCACGCGGGGCCGCTCGCCCGTGCCTGCATGCCGCAACTCGGCCAACGCGCTTCGCGCATTACCTGGGAAACTCCGGAACTCCACGTCTGGGACGTCGAATGGCCCCATGACCATTTGCCGCTCGCCGTCTTCACCGACGTCACGACGATGGTCGAAGAACGCGCCGCCCTCCATCGACGGCTCATCACCGACCCGCTTACCGGCGCGCTCAATCGGGCCGGATTCGAGGAGTGCCTGGAGCGACTGGCCGCGTCGCGACAAGACGCCTATGCCGTCTTGTTCATGGACATGAACGGATTCAAGGAGGTGAACGACATCCACGGCCACGATGCGGGCGATAGCCTGCTCAAGGTCGCCGCGGGCCGATTTCGGTCGGTCCTGCGCAAGGACACGCCGCTCGCCCGTCTGGGCGGCGACGAGTTCGCGGTGGTGCTCGAAGGTCCCTTTCCGCCCGAGACGCTCGTTCGATTGCGGAGCGACCTGGAAAACGCCCTGCATGACCCAATCGACGTCGGCTCGGCGCGCGTCCATGTCGGCGTCGCCGTCGGATTCGCGGCCTCCGACGCATCCGACCAACACCCGTCCGATGTGGTCCGACGGGCCGACGCCGCCATGTACGCCCGCAAGGCCGAACTCAAACAATCGGCCCGCTCCATCTTGCCCAGTTTTCCGGGTCTTTCTGTTCGGTGAAACGGATTGCCGGTATGCTTCGCGGCCCGCGGGTTCCTCGCGCGCCGATCGGCGCGACGTGGGATCGCCGCGCGCGGGGAATCGCCTTGGATACCGGATGGCGATGAGCGACAGAAAGCGGACGGCAATCGAATGGCGATGGCTGGGCGGCCTGGCGACCGCCTTGGCTTCGCTCGCGTTGATCGGCTGCGGAACGGCACGCCGAGGTACGCCCCTGCACGCGCACGGCTACGTCGCGGGGCGGCTTGTCAATGCGCGGGTCGATTCGGAATGGGCCGAATACGCGATTGAAGGCGAGTCGTCCGAGGACGCGTCAACCCGGTCCCTTCCCGCCGAACTCGCCGCACTCGACGAGCAAGTCGGTCCTTCGCTGCCGGATCGCGGAGGCCTTGAGCGGATCACGGCCCGCTATTCGCGCGACATGGCGACGATCGTGATGCTGGATCGTCTCACGTGTGATCCCCAGAACTCCCGGTTGGCTCAGGTGTATGCGAACCACCTCGGGTTGGTCACGTCCGGAATGGTCCATCCCGACGCTCCGTCGCCGCTCAAATCGGGCGCCGTGTTTCTCGTCGTGCCAGGTTGGTACTGGCATGATCGATCGTACGACGCGGCGCTCGACGTGCCGCGCCGCCATCTGGAACAGTACGGCTATCGCACCGAGCTGTTGCGGACCGACGACCGCGGGCCGGTCGAGCCGAACGCGGAACGCGTCGCACGGCGGATCGTGGAATTGGGGCAGGCGGGAAAGCGGGTCATCGTGGTCAGTGTGAGCAAAGGGAGCGCGGAAACGGCTCTCGCCCTGGGGCGGCTCTTGCCTTGGGAAGCGTCCCGGCATGTGCTCGCCTGGGTCAACGTGAACGGCGGGTTGCGGGGCACGCCGCTCGCCGATGAACTGCTGGGATGGAAGCGAGGATGCTGGACCCGCCTCATGCTCTGGATCGGATACGGCGACAACGGCGCGGGGCTCGCTAGCATGCGGACGGCGGCTCGGACATCGGCCTACGCCTCGCTCGCGTTTCCGCCGCACGTCCTGATTCTCAATTACTCGGCCGTTCCCTTTTCCAGCCAGATCGTGCCTCGGGAGGGCAACTACGACCATTTGATCGACCGGTACGGTCCCCACGACGGGACGCTGCTGATCCGCGACCAATGGGTCGACGGCGCGCCGGTGCTCGCCGATCTCGGATACGACCACTTCCTGTTCGATCCGATGATCGGCGCGAAGACGATCGCCATGGCGCGGGTCGTCGAGGAGCTGCTGGTTCGGTAGCGATCACGGCGGGGCGGGGCCGGGCCGACACAAGGGCGACTCGGCCGCCAACTCGGCCATCGTGCCGCGCAGCGCCTGTTCGACTTGGGAAAGCAGTGTCGTCCCTGGAGCGCCTCGATCGGTCGCGACGGCGATCGGATTTCCCACTTGAACGACGGCCGTCCATGGGCGATGCACGCGCGTGTGGTCGGTGAGGTCGTCTTCGATCCGCTCGACGGTTTCGATCGCGCGATCGATCGAGGGCAGCGATTCGAGGTACGATTCGGGATAACAGGAGATCTGCTGCGCGAGGTAGATATCGGCGAGATGCCGCCACCTACGCGCGCGTTCCTTCGGATCGGCTCGGCCTTCCGCGAGATCGGGGACGATCTTGAGCCGCAGTTCCTTCACGCGGGGCACGACGGCGCCCGACCCCGCGGCGCCAAGCCATTCGACTTCGAGCGGACCGAGCAGCCGTTCGATCAGCGCCTGCTGCCGCTCGCCGACCGTTCCGGTCCCCGGTTTCCCGGCGTACTGGATCTCCCTCAGGCACAGGACGGCGTCGGCGCATCGCGTGATCCGCTCGACGAGCGGCAGATGGCGTTGGGCGGGCCATGCGAAACGGGCCTCGATTTTGGTCAGGACCGGATCGACGGCGGCGGCGACGTCGCCGCCGAACCGGTACTTGATGGCCACGGGATGTACGACGACCTTGCCGCCCGGATGGACCTTTTGGCGTCGTCGAGCGGCGACGCGCGCGATCACTTCGATACCTTCCAGCAGGGCGTGGAGATGGTCGTTGGTCCGCGTCATGGCGCCTTCGGGGAAGATGACAAGCGGTCGTTCGGCGTTCGCGACCACCTCGGTCGCGAAATCGACCGCCTGCCGGTCGGCCGTCTCGCGATTCACGCTGAACGCGCCCAGCCGGTGGATGGCCCATCGCAGGAAGGCGCTCTGGTGATATAGGTGCCAGCTCGCCATGAAAAACAAGTCGCACCGCACGGTCCGCGCCAAATCGCCGATGACAATGGGGTCGGCGTTGCGCGAGTGGTTCGGCACGAGGATGATGCCGTGTCCCTCGGCGAGCGACGCGCGCAACCGCTCGGCGCCCCGCATTTCAAAGTCGACGATGCCCTCGTAACGCCGCAGATAGAGCCGGTGCAGATTGAGCTTCTTGCAGAGGCGCGACCAACGCGTGCTCCGCATGGGAGGCTGGAACCGGTACGGCTTTTCGATGATGATCGGTTGCATGGTGGCACCCGGGTTGTTCGGGCCCGATGCATCGCCTTCACACGCGGGTTCCGCCGACCCGATCGGGCGTGCGCCGAACCTGGAGGCAGAACGCTTCGAGCTGGGCCTCGATGGTCTGCGGGAACGGATTTCCGTCGCTCTCGATCGACAGGAACGGCAGGTTGTTTGTTCCGCGCGTGCGGCCGTCGGGATCGGCCCACCCCAGGCGTTTCGCCTCGGGCGTCAGCACCGATTCGATGATCCGCGCCGGCAGGCAGGCGAACGGCCCGATCGAGATTATTCCATGGAAATGGGTCAAGATGTCCTTTAGGAAGCGGCCCACGACGAGGATCGTCTCGCCGCCGAACGACTTATCGATGAACGTCTCGCCCGCCTCGAGGATCTCCTCGATGTCGCCGACTTCGCAGCGATAAAAACCGCTTCGCGCGAGGGTCTGTTTGATGCGCCGCTCCATGCGCCGCATGTGGAAGTCGCGCAACTTCATTTCGAACCGATCCGACAGTCTCAATCGCCGTCGTTCGACGTGATGGACCCAGTAATCGACGTATTGAATCCACTCGAGCATCGGAGCGCGCTGGACCACAATGTCGCGTTCGGCGAGCGCCTCGACGACGCGCTGCGAAGAGAACTCGTCCTTGCGGACGTAGATCTCGCCGGCGAGCAGAACGTGTTTGACCGAATCGATGTCGGCGCGGCGTGGGATGGCGGCGAGCCGCGACGCGGCGCGGCGGAGACAGGCGTCGAGTCCTCGGCTTCCCCGTTCGAGGCAACCGAGGATGTCGTTCCACACGCGCGCGAATTCCTCGAGCGCCGGCTCGCGGTCCGCCGCCAGAACATGGATCGCGTTGCGGATGTCGTCCATCGCGTCGGCGACGATCATCGCGCTCAGCAGTTTTCCCGCCGCGCCGGGCCCCAATCCGCTGTATCCGTTCTCCGACGTGAGCGTATAGACGGCGACGTTCGACAAGCGCTTCTGCGCGATGAACCGGTCGAAGAAGACCGAGTACTGCGAGAAACGGCAATTGCCGTTCGACGTCGGCATGAAATAGAGAAGCCGCTCGTCCGGTTCGCGGATCGTCTCGAGGTATTCGACAAGCGATCCGACGGAAAGGATCAACGGCAGGCATTCCTTGCAGCAGGTATGGGCTCGTCCCGCCATAAGCGTTTTGGGGCTCGGATGGGCCACGACGGCCGAGCGGATGCCCAGTCCGCGGAACACGGCGCTGCCCGCTTCGACGAGCGTCCGGCCCATCGACGGAAAGACGACCTTCACGCGCCGGTCGTGGAGCGACATTTCCTCGCCGTCGCTGTCGCGATAGAAGGTCTTGCCTCCGCGATTCACGACCCCCGCCGGGCGGAACGGTTCCGATCGGCCGTCCGAAATGCCCATCCGCCGATACCGCTCGATGATGTCGAGGAACGCTTCGATCCGCGTATTGATCCCGGCATCGGCCGTATGGCTGTCGATTTCGAGCGTCAACGAGGGCTTGGTCCGCATCATCTCGCGGAACTGGCCGACGAGGAACGAATCGGGGCCGCAACTGAAGTTGGTGATGAACGCGCCGTAGAGTTGCGGATGTTCCTTGATGAACGCGGCCGCGCGGAGCAGATCCTGGCCGAGGGCCCACGTCATGCGGTCCGGCGTCGGCAGGTTTTGCAACGGAAGACTGTCGAACGGAATGATCCGGACGCCGCGCGACGCGAATTTCCGGGGAATGCCCATGTTCGCTTCCTCGGCGAACGCGTTGTACGGCCTGCCGAACAGGACGATGCCGATCTGTTTTGGATCGGCGGCGAGTTCCTCGAGCGCGGCGCGGCCGAGCTCGCGCCGGTATTCGAAAAACGCGTTCTGCTTCCGCATCGCCGAGCGAAACGCCTCGTCGCCCTCGGCCGCGGTGAACCCCAGATCGACGGCGAGCCGCACGAAATCCGGTTTCGCCGCGTCCCACCCGGCCGCGAAGTTGAAGTGCGGCGACACGATCCTCGACTTCTCCTCCGGAAACGCGCTCTTCAGGTAATAGGCTTCGGCGAGCCCCGTGATGCACGTGCATTGGTGGCCCGGCGGTTGGACGTGGCCGTTGGAAACGTGCAATTCATGCACGTGCGGAAGGAACAGGAAGTCGGCCTTCTGTTTGGCGATGTCGGCGAACATGCCGTGCGCGAGGACCGCCGGATAGCAGAAGGCCGCGTTGACGCGACCGAGGCCTTCCGGATCGATCGCGTCGGGAAGGACGACGCGAAGTCCGAGCGATGAGAAGAACTCGATGTAGAGCGGATAGAGCAGATTGACCGTGAACGAGCGGCTCATGCCGATCGACCGCGCGCCGGGCCGACCCTCGGACGGCGGGGCCGCGTACAAGGCCGCCTGGCGTTTCGCGACGAAATCGAACGGTTGGGGATCGATACGGCGATCCTGGGCGACGTTCGAGTACTTGTTGCAGGCGCCGCCAAAGGGATAGTTCTTGCCGTCGAGTTTGATGACGCTGATTTCGCAGCCCCGATCGCATTGTTCGGACGTTCCCCGGCACGCGAACGTCTTGCCGTACGCCACGTCGCGTTCGGCCAATTCCCGCAGGTCGAACGCGGACGGTTCGAGCAATCCCAGTTCGAGCCGTTGGAGGGCTTCGAGCGCGACGCCGAAAGCGCCCATGAGCCCGGGATCGGGGGGAACGATGATCGGTTTTCGCAAGAGGCCCGCCATCGCGAGCGGCACGGCCCGGTTGTAGCAGACGCCGCCCTGCATGAAGATCCGTCCGCCGACCTTGCGCGATCCCTTCACGCGATTGGCGTAGTTCATGCAGATCGAATACACGAGGCCCGCGACGATGTCCTCGCGGCTCACTTCATGCGAGGCGTTCTTGATGTCCGAGCTGATGAAGGCGGCGCACTGGTCATTGAAATTGGGCGGCGCGGCGGCCCGCATCGCGATCTCCTGGATTTCGCGGTAGTCGATCCTCAGGCTCTCGCGCGCGGCCTCCTCCAGGAACGAGCCCGTTCCGGCCGAACAGGCCTCGTTCATCGCGTAATCGCACGGCACGCCGTTCACCAGATAGGTGTATTTCGCGTCCTGCCCGCCGATTTCGAAGATCGTATCGACGTCGGGATCGAAATGCGCGGCCGCCGTCGCGTGCGCGATGATCTCGTTGATCACGCCCCGCGTCTGGGCATGCAGGCCCGCGATGTGGCGCCCGGAACCGGTGACGCCGAGCGCCGCGATCGCGACGCGCGCGTCCCCGATCCGCTCCTCGATCGCTCGGTAGCACTCGCGCGACGCGTGGATTGGGTTGCCGTTGGTGCGGAGATAGACGGACGCCAGCATGCGCCGGTCCGAAGTCCGCAACAGCACGGCTTTGGTCGTCGTCGATCCGACATCCAGCCCCAAAACGGCGTCGTCTCCGTCCCGCGCGACGTCGGATTCCTGCGCGCGGAACGTCACGAGCGAATCGGCTTCGGCGAGCGGCGGAAGCGCGCCGAACGAAGATCGCCGATCGCTCAGCCGCACCGCGCCGGACGAACGGCCGCGGAGCCGCAGCGCGCAGGCCGCCGCGCCGAACGCCTCGAATACGTCGGCCTCCTCCGGGATCCACATCGAATCGATCTGGCCCCGGAGCCGTTCCATGACGGCCTCGTTGTTCGTCACGCCACCCACGACCATGATGTCGCGGCGCGGAAGGGTGCCGAGGATCTCGATCGCCTTGTCCGCGATCATATTGCCGAGTCCGGCGGCGACCCGGTCCGCCGGAATGCCCTTATTGAGCGCGTGCGTGCAGTCGCTCTTGCAAAACACGCTGCACCGGCCGCATACCGAAAACGGTTCGGCCGCGCGCGCGAGCGAACCCGCCTCGTCGACCGAGAGATTCATCCGGCCGATCTGCTGAAGGAAGAACTCGCCCGTTCCCGAGCCGCACTTGTTGCCCGTGCGGATCCCGGCGATGCCGCCCGACGCGTTGAGTTCGTAGACGATGAAGTTCTCGCTTCCCAGGCTGAGCACCGCTCGGGCCGCGCGGCGCGGCGCGCCGCGCGACAGAACCAACCGCAGAGCTTCCTCGATCGCCTCCGGCTCCGTCACCGCCGGCAGATTGACCAGTTGCCGATGATGGCGCCCCGTCGCGCAGACGAAGTCGTACGCGCTCGGAGCGAAGGCGTCGAGCGTTGTGGAAAGGCGCGAACGCAGATCGCAGTTGTGGGGCTGAACCTGGCGATGCGTCAGCTCCCATGCCTCGCCCTCGCTCCGCAGCGTCACCACCTTGATGGTCGACGCGCCGATACAAAGGCCCAGCGCCGTATTCACGGAAGGGGCGATCATTGGATGTCCTCGCGGTGTTGGGTGCATCGCCCCATATCGGTCGTCACGACCGCGCGGCGAGCGGGCCGATTTGGACTCCGAGTATAGCGGCGGATCGCGTCCGTTTCCAATCGCGGCGACGCATCGAGTCCGAGAGGGAATTCCCAGCGGCGATCGGGTGGTTCGGCACGCGTCGGACGCTATCCGCCACAAGCAAGATAGAGCCTCCGCGGGCGGACGGCGCGCGCGGCCGTTCGCCGTCACCGTCGGCTCGGTTTCGGGCGGCGGCGATTCCAAACGCCCGCCGCCCATGCCGAGTCGGCCCCGGCCCGGCGCCCGTCACTCGGCCCCGCGCAAAAGGTACTGCTGCCGGTATCCGTGATGGGTGGAGACTTGGCGGCGGGGCTCGGCGCCGAACCAGCCGTAGGCATACGCCTGCTTGTAAACGGGGATTCCCCTCGGCCGCGCGGCGACGGAGGGACCGCGGTCCACGACCGGTTGCGGAGCGCGGATCACGAGATACGGGGCGGTTTGACCACGGGCCGAATTCGGCCGGGTTCCCAGCGCGAACAGCACGACCGTTGCGACGGCAAATCGAGCCCAAGACGTCGCCAAGGGACCAGCCCGTCGTCCGACCGCCCGGGAACCGGCCGGTTTCCGGTATGGTTTGCCGACCACGTCCATTCGACCGCCTCAACCGTCATGGGCCCCGCATCCGTTACCGTCGCCCGTTCCTTACCTATCCGTCGTCATTTTGACGGCTCAAACTGTCGTGAAAAGCGGAAAGGCCGCTCCTCGAACGGCCTCGATCGGCCCATGGACCCTGGGATGAAATGATTTGCGGACGGCGGTGACGACCTCGTATACTGAAGCCATGATGGACGGCCGTCGAATGCGGTGGGGCTCGGGTCCCGTTCTCCAAATCACGCGGTTCGTCGTGGCGGGCTTGCTGCTCGCGACCCGGCCCTCGTTCGCATCCGCCGACGTCTATCAACTGTTCAACGGAGGCAAAATCGAGGGAGACCTGCTCAACCCGGATGAATCACCTCGAAAGACCTACGTGTTCCGCACCAAGTCCGGCACCGTCACGCTCGCCGCAAATCAGGTGTCGGGCAAGGTGTCGAAAAGCGCGGATGCGCTTTGGTACGACGAGCATCGCGGCGCATTCGCGGACGACGTGTCGGGCCAACTCGCCATCGCCGCCGAATGCGCGAACCGGAAGCTCGAATCGCAACGCGTTTTTCACCTCGAACAGGTCGTGAAACTCGATCCCGAAAACGAGACGGCCCGAAGGCAGCTCGGCTACGTCCGGCTCGACGGCGCCTGGGTGAAGCTCGACGTCTGGCATCGCGAACGGGGGTTTGTCAAGTCCGGAGGCAAGTGGCGGCTCCCCCAGGAAGTCGCGTTGGAGAAAGCCGAGTCCGAACGCAAGGACGCGGAGATCCAGTGGACGAAGCAGATCCGCATGTGGAGGCAGTGGATCGTCAAGAACGCGGAACGCGCGGCGGACGGGATCGCGGCGATTCGCGCCATCGAGGATCCGGCGGCCGCGACGCCGCTCATCGAACTGCTCCGCGACAAGAAGGAGCCGGCCGAGCTGCGCAAGATGTATGTCGACGTCCTGGGCAAGATGCCGGGCGCCGCCGTATCGTCGGCGCTGACCGAACGCGCGCTCGCCGACCCCGATCCGCTCGTGCGCGACAAGGCCTTGGACCAGCTCGTCGCGCGCGACGACAAGTTGGCCGCGCAGTTGCTGATCGGCGTGGTCGTGAAGTTCAGCGAGGGAACGACGCCAACCGAACAGAATACGCTCCTCAATCTCGCGGCGGCCGGTCTGGGAAGGCTGAAGGCCGAACAGGCCACAGTCCCGCTGATCAACGCGCTCGTCACGCGGCATAAGGAAGCCGTCGGCGGCGGAGGCGGGAATCTGAATCCGACGTTCACCAACGATCCCAACAGCGGCGGCGGCGGGTTGTCGTTCGGCAGCGGCGGACCCAAGGCCGTGACGCGCGATGTGTCGAACGCCACGGTTCGCGACGCGCTGATCGCCATCCATTCGGGCGTCAATCACGGATTCAACAAGCAGGCGTGGCGGAACTGGTACGAGCAGATGCGCGCGCCCGTCGTCGTGGACCTGCGCCGCGACCGCTGAATCCAACGGAGGGAGCGGACGTGGAACGATCGTCCTCGGTCGTTCGGCGGTTCGCGGGACCCGGTGACGACACCGGATGTCATCGACCCAATAGCTTGACGGCCCGTTCCAACTGCAGGTCCGTTTCCGGAGGCGGAGGTCCGGATTCGCTCAGCGGCGGCGGCGCGTCGGCGGACGCATCGGATCGCGCGGTCGCGACGGGATCGGTCGACGGGGCCGCCGGCGAGCCGAGAACATCCCGGCGCGCTCGGGCCTCGTGGACGGCCGTGAACTGCGCGTCCGTCAGTACGACCTGGCAATCCGAGTCGGGGCGGACTCCCCACGCTGCGTCGTCTCCAACGCCCTCCCGCCGATCGATGTTCTCATTGCTCGGCCGCCAATAGCTGGCCACGGTCAACTTGACCGCGCTCCGCCCGCCCTCCATGGGATAGACGTTTTGCACGGTGCCCTTTCCCCACGTGCGTTCACCGACGACCCGGGCGCGGCGATGGTCCTGGAGGCACGCGGCCACGATCTCACTCGCGCTCGCCGAATACCGGTTTGCGAGCACGATCACGGGAATATCCGAGTCGACCGAGACGCCGGGTGTCGCGTCATACTGGCGGCGGATCTCGCTCCGGCGGCCGCGCGTCGTCACGATCACGCCTTGATCCAGAAACAGATCGCAGATCTCGACGGCGGCGGTGAGTAGTCCGCCCGTGTTGTTCCGCAAGTCGAGGATCAAGCCGCGCGGCCGTTCCGGTAGGGTCGCGAGCGCCGATCGCAACTCCTCGACCGTCTTTTCGCCGAAGGTCACGATCCGGAGGTAGCCGATATCGGGGTATGGTTCGAGAACGTAACGCCAGGCACCGTCCGGGCCGCGCGTGTCGCCGAGCACCGAGGGGACTTCGATGATCGCGCGCTCGATCACCAGTTCGACCGGCCGATCGGCGCCGGTATGGAGCACGAGGAGCCGCACGGACGTTCCGGGCTTTCCCCGCATGAGGCCGGCGGCCTCGTGGCGTTTGAGATCCGGTGTCGGCGTTCCGTCGATTGCCAGAATCCGATCGCCCGCGAGCATCCCCGCGCGATACGCGGGCGTTCCGGCGACGGGGCTTTGCACGATGAGCGGTTCGCCGTCCGGTTTGGCATCGAGGACGACTCCGACGCCGCCGAATTCCTGATCCAGACTCTCCTGGAACGGCTGAAACGCGTCGGGAGGAATGTACGACGAGTACAGGTCGAGGCTCTTCATCATCCCGGACATCGAGTCCTCGTAGAGCCGCCGTTCGTCGACGTCGGCGAGCGCATGGCGGGAAACGACGCCGATCGCCTCGGCGACCCATCCCGCGTACCGATGGTGCGCGACCCTCGCGTAGCAAAGGCACGAGAGGGATGCGGTCATCACGAGAATGGTCGTGTTGCGTGGCGACATCGGCGTCTATTCCGGGATTCCGGACGCGCGGCACCAGGCTTCCCATTTCGCGTGCGCCGCTTCGCGGGGTTCGTTGTCGAGGAACCCGAACGTATAGATGTGGTACAGCGTCGCGGGGTTTGCCTGAAGGAGATCGAATCCGTACGGTTTGGGATCCTGTTCCGTCAGTCGCAAGAGGATCACGAGCACGACATCGCGGATCTGGATCTCGATGACGCCGTCCTTCTTGAGCTGCGGATTGCTCCACGTATGGCAAACCGACTTGTTTCCCACGTGCCGGCGCAACCGCTCGAAGTCGTCCGCCCGGTTTCCGAACCGTCCGACGGCGATGGCGGCGTGCGGAATGCCTCGGGTCGATCCGGCGGGCGCGTCGAGCAGGCGGCGCGCGGCGACGAGCGCCGTCGCATCGAGGTCGTAGGCGAGCGCGAGCTGCAATCCAAAATCGTCCTGGGCCGTATCCACGCGCGCGGTGACCCAGCGTTCGAGCAGTTTCTTGAGCAGTGTTCCGCGCGATCCGCTCAACAAAACCGGTTTGTACTGTCCGTTGATCAGCATGATGTACAACCGGCTGCTCACGACCCCGCCCGCGTTCGGCGTTTCCGCGCCGACGAGCAGCAGCGCGCCGACGGACGCGGGATGGACGAACGCGGGGCCCTGGACCGCATTCGACGCCAGCGACTGAAGGAACTGAGCCCGATTGGACAAGAGCGCCGCGCGCTCCTCGGCCGAACGCTCGAACGATCCGAGCAATTCCGATTCCAACCGGAGCATCTCGACAAAGAGCTGCCTCGCATGTTGGTCGTGTCCGAGCACCGCCTGAAACGGCTTCCAACCGGGAAACGGGATCTCGGGATCGGGATCGTCGTCGGCGACGAACGCGGCGAGCCTGCGTTCCAGGTCGGATCGCGTCGCCCGATCGAGCAGTTCGCGCACTCGCAATCGGATCTCCAGATCCTTGTGGTTCATCGATTCGCTGAGGATGGGGACGGCATCGACACCGAGGTCGGCGATCCGCTTGGCGGCCGTTTCGCGTTCGGTGTAAGACGGGCTGCCCAACCGTTCGACCCACTGTCGGCATTCGGCCTCGCGATCGCCGCTCGGCATCGGTTGACCGCGCGCGGCGCAGGGCAGCAGGGCGAGCGACAGGGCGGCAACGAGCGGACCAGGCCTTACCATGCGACGTCGACTCCCCAACAATACCCCTCCGCGCCGCTCGGCGACTCGCGCGGCGCGACGGCCGCACCGCGCGAGCGCGGTCGGATCGCTCAAGTCGTCAGTATACGCCCGACGGGAACGCATGCCATCGCCCGTGCGGCCCTTTTCCCTAACCTACGCGGCCTTGCGGTAGTAGTGCTTCAGCAGCCCGCCGAGTTGGCGTTCGCATTGGGCGTCGGGCGGCGAAATCGCGGTTGTCGGTGCGGGAGCTTTGCTGGCCGATTTGCGTTTGCCTCGCCGTGGCTTGGGAGACGGCACCAAGACTTGGTTTTCCTTGGATTGATGCGGGCGTCGGTTGTGATAGAAGGGAATAGGAGTTTGGGTCAGGTAATCCAAGTGCCGTTGGCCGAAGATCAGGAAATGGTCCAGCACTTCCCGACGCAGCTGTCCATTCCACAAGAACGGGCGTTGGTGGAAATCGACGGGTCGGTTATCAAGTGGGGCATGGATGAGAAGTCACTGGACAATCTGCGGGAGGAGATTCGGCAAGGCCGGCTTGACGCCGAGCACCTTCTGTCGGTGATTGGTTCATTGAATCGGCGGCTCTTGGCGGCCCTGCGACGGATCGAGGAACTGGAACGGGAACGAACTCCACCAGGTTGGTCATTCGCATCGAGGGAGTTCCGAAGGCGACGTGGTTTCGGGTCAGGTAACCGTTCACGGGTCGCGCATACTCGAAAGGGGACCTCGGCCGTCAATTGAGGAATTCCAGCGCACGGGGGCCTGTCGTGAACTATGCTTCATCGTCCCGGCGTCGGCGTCCCGACCCGAAGCGCGCGGGATCCCTGAACCGACGCGAGCCGCCGCATGTCCGAGAACCCATCGCCCCGGTCCGAATCGGACCCCATCGGAACCGCACGGAAGGCGGAAGTTGAGGCGTTCCGGCGTGCCCGCGTGCGCGAGCAGGCCATCGATGCCGCCGGCATCGTCGCCACCACCGACCCGTCCGGGCGGATCACGCACGTCAACGACAAGCTCTGCGAACTTTCCAAATACTCCCGCGAGGAACTGCTCGGCGCGAATTTCCGGATCGTCAACTCGGGCCACCACCCGCCGTCCTTCTTCGAGTCGATGTTCGCGACGATCCAACGCGGAATGACATGGCGGGGAACGATCTGCAATCGAGCGAAGGACGGCGCGCGGTACTGGGTCGACAGCGCCATTGTGCCCGTACTCGACGATTCCGGCGGGATCGAGGAGTATGTGACCCTGCAGATCGACGTCACGCACACGGTGCTGCGAGAGCGGAAACTGGCGGAAGTCACCACGGCGCTCGACGCGGCGACCGACTGCGTCTTCGTCTTCGAGCCCGATTCGCTCCGCTTCGTGTACGTGAACGTGGGTGCCGCTCGACAAGTCGGCTACGCGCCCGACGAACTGCTCGGCATGACGCCCCTGGATCTCAAGGCGTCGTTCACCGAGGAGTCGTTCCGCGCGATCCTCGTTCCGCTGAGAAACGGGTCGCTCCGTTCCCATCGGTTCCGGACGACGCACGTCCATCGCTCCGGACGCGAACGGCAAGTCGAGGTATCCCTTCAATTCGCGTTGGAGCTCGGAGACCAGGGCCGTTTCGTCGCCGTCGTCCGCGACATCTCCGAACAAATCGAGATCGAGGAACGCATGCGGCTGGCCGTCGACTCGGCGAAGGCCGGTCTTTGGGACTGGAACATCCTCGATAACACCGTCTACACGAACGGTCTCTTTCATTCGATGATCGGCGAGCCCGCGCTGGAGCGGATCGTACCGGCAAGCTACTTCGACGGCCGGTTGCATCCTGACGATCGCGAGTCGATGGGCGCGGCCGTTCGCCGATCGCATGAATCGGATGAACCGTTCGACGTCGAGTTCCGTCTCCGGTGCGCCGACGGATCGTACCGTTGGGTCCGAAGTTCGGGAAAGGTGGTCGAGCGGGCTTCCGACGGCGCGCCGCTGCGCATGCTCGGCCAGCATGTCGATATCCACGACATGAAACAGAACGAGTTCCGGCTCCGCGAGGCGCTCGACCGCACCGAGTTCCTCATCGCCGACCTGATGAGCCAGACGGCCCGCGCCAATGAACTGGCGGAGAAGGCCGAGGTCGCGAACGCGGCGAAAAGCCGATTCCTAGCCAACATGAGCCACGAGATCCGCACGCCGATGACGGCCATCCTCGGATTCGCCGACTTGCTCGGTGATCCCGACCGCGGCCTGTCCGCCCCCGCCGAGCGCGCGGAGGCCGTCCAGACGATACGGCGCAACGGCGAACACCTGCTTTCGATCCTCAACGATATCCTGGACCTCTCCAAGATCGAAGCGGGAAAGATGTCGATCGAGCGGCTGGCCGTGTCCCCGTCGCAAATCGTCGACGAGGTCGTCCGACTGATGCGGCCTCGAGCGGTCGGCAAGGGCCTCGAATTGAACGGGGTCGACGAGACGCCGTCCGGATGCCTATTGAATTCCGATCCCGTCCGTCTCTGTCAGATCCTGACGAATCTGGTCGGAAACGCGATCAAGTTCACGGATTGCGGTTCGATCCTCGTTCGCTCGGCGATCGCCAAGCCGTCCGACCGTCCCGTGCTTCGAATCGAGGTGGCCGATACGGGGATCGGAATGACCGAATCGCAGTGCGAACGGGTCTTCGACGCGTTCACCCAGGCCGACACATCGACGACCCGCAAATACGGCGGTACGGGATTGGGCCTTCGCATCTCGGCGACACTCGCCCGTTTGCTCGGCGGAGATCTCCGAGTCCGATCGCGTCCCTCCGTCGGATCGGTCTTCACGCTCGACCTCCCGTTCAACGCCGATCGGGCTCGAACACTCTCGAACGAGGGCGTGACCGCGATCCCCGTCGGACGCGCCCCGCGACCCACCGACTCGAAGGCCGATCGGCCGCTCGAAGGACTCCGCGTCCTGCTCGCCGAGGACGGCCCGGACAACCAGCGACTGCTCTCGTTCGTTCTCGGGAAGGCGGGCGCGACGGTGACCCTTGTGGACAACGGGCGCGACGCGATCGGCGCCGCGATCTCCGAACCGGTACCCGACGTGATCCTCATGGACATGCAGATGCCGATCGTCGACGGTTACACCGCGACGGCCCGTCTTCGTGACGCGGGCTTTGTCCGCCCGATCATCGCGCTGACCGCGCACGCGATGGACGGCGACGAGCGCCGATGTCTCGCGTGCGGCTGCTCGGGCTTCGCTCCGAAACCGATCGATGCCGCGCGGCTCGTCCAGCTCATCCGCGACCACATGGCGTCGTCGACGCCGGCCGAATCCGGCGCGCCGCGCGGCTGAACTCCGACCACCACCTGGAACTCGACCCGCCTTGCGGCGACAATGCCGCGATGCCGTCCGCGATTCCGCGGTTTGCGCAGATCCCCAATCGAGCGACGGGAGTCCATCATGTTGGTTGCGAACGGGTTCCCAACCCTTCGAATCCTCGCGGCATTCGTCCTGGCGGTTCTGGTGTCGGAACGTGTTCCGCGCGCCGTCGCGCTGGATTCCGCGCCGTCGGCAACGGCGACGGGAGTCGTGTTCGTTGACGCGAACAACAACGAGCGATTCGACGAGGGTGAAAGGCCGCTCCCCGGCGTTCGCGTATCCAACGGACGGGACGTGGTCTCGACCGGCGCCGACGGCCGATACCGAATACCGGTCGACGACGACGACATCCTTTTCGTGATCAAGCCCCGAGACCATCGGACGCCCCTGTCCAACGAGCGTCTTCCGCGATTCCACTACATCCATAAGCCGAACGGATCGCCGCCCCAGAGATTCGCGGGAGTCGCGCCGACCGGTCCGCTTCCCGCCTCGATCGATTTCCCGCTGTATCCGAGCCGCGAACCGGACGCGTTCCGCATGGTGCTGTTCGGCGATCCGCAGCCCCGCGATCAGAAGGAAGTCCACTTCATCGCGCAAGACGTGGTGCACGAGTTGATCGGCATCGATGCCGCGTTCGGCGTCACGCTCGGCGACATCGTCTTCGATGACCTGACCGTCTTCGATGCGCTCACCAAGACCGTGGCGCTGATCGGCATTCCCTGGTACAACGTCATCGGCAACCACGATACGAATCAGGACGCGGTCGACGACCGAACGAGCGACGAGACGTTCGAACGGATTTTCGGGCCGTCGTATTATTCGTTCGACCACGGTCCCGTCCATTTTCTCGTGCTCGACGACATCGAATGGCATGTCCCGGGCGACGGCAAGAAGGCCACATACCGGGGCGGGTTGGGCGGCGATCAGATGACGTTCATCCGCAACGACCTCGCCGGGATCCCCAACGACCAGCTTGTCGTCCTCATGATGCACATTCCGTTGGTCAATGTCGGGGATCGGCAGGAACTCTATCGACTCATCGAACAGCGGCCTTTCTGCATTTCGATTTCAGGCCACACGCATACGCACGAGCACCATTTCATCGCGGACGACGATGGCTGGAAGGGGAAGAAGCCGCACCACCATATCGTGAACGTGACCGTCTCGGGCAGTTGGTGGGGCGGCGCGCCGGACGATCGGGGCATTCCGCACACCACGATGTCCGACGGAGGCCCGAACGGCTACACGATCCTCTCGTTCGACGGGACGCGTTACGAGCTGGACTATCGCGCGGCGGGCCGCGGCGCCGATTATCAGATCCGAATCCACGCGCCGAGCGATCTTTCCGTTTCGGAATCGTCGGCGACGAACGTGTACGCCAACGTATTCAACGGCTCGGTCCGATCCAAGGTTGAAATGAGGGTCGACGACGGAGCGTGGCTCGCGATGGAGAAGACGGCGGAAGCCGATCCGCACTATCAGAAGTTGTTCGACGACGAGGCGGCCCTGTTGGCGACGAAGGTCCCCACATGGCGTTCGGCGGCAAAGCCGGGAATCTCCACGCACCTTTGGAAGCAGACGCTGCCGTCGGATCTCGCGCCCGGAATCCACACGATCCGCGTTCGAACGGTCGACATGCACGATCGGACGTTCGAAGCCAAACGGGTCGTGCGGATCGTCGAGCCATCGACGGCCGCCCAAGCATCGCCCTAGGGCGCCTTCGTCGCTCGCCTCTCCGAGGCGAGTCCCCCAGTCCAAGACCTCTTTCCGGCGCATCACGCCTTCGTCGCTCGCCTCTCCGAGGCGAGTCCCCCACCCCAAGACCTCTTTCCGGCGCATCACGCCTTCGTCGCTCGCCTCTCCGAGGCGAGTCCCCCAGTCCAAGACCTCTTTCCGGCGCATCACGCCTCGGAGAGGCGTGCGACGGGCGGCAGGTGATAGAAGGCCAGTGCGAGCACGATGTAGACGGCGAGCATCAGGACGCCCTCCATCCAGTGGCATTCGCCGTCGTTCGCGACCATCGCCAGCACGAGAACGGAAAGGACGACGGCGACGACCTCCATCAACGAGAAGTGCAGGTCGAGCGGGTGCGGGTGGCCCATCAGCATGCTCGCGCCGACCAGGGCCGGAGCGACGAACAGGGCGATCTGAATGCCGCTCCCGACCGCGATGTTGACCGCGAGGTCCATCTTGTCCTTCATCGCGACGAGCACGGCCGTGGAATGCTCGGCGGCGTTGCCGACGATCGCGACGACAATCACGCCGACAAATACGGGGTTCATTCCGACAACCTCGCACGCGTGCTCGATCGATCCGACCAGGAACTCGCTCATCACGGCCACTCCGATCGTGGCGCCAAGAAGCACGCCGACCGCCTTGCGTCGTTTCCATTCCGGCTCGTGGTACGTCGCCTCCTCATCGCGCTCCCCGGCGAAAAGATGCTGGTGCGTCACAAGCGAAAAGACGAGACTCAGCAGATAGGCGATCACCATCACCACGGCGATTTCCTCACTGATCCGTTCCACGACGGCCGAATCGCCCGAGCTCCGTTCCGCCGCGAAGACGTACAGGGATGGAACGAGGAGTCCCGTCGCGGCGAGCGCGAGGAGTGTGGCGCCCATGCCCGCCGCGACCCGATTGAACGTCTGCCGCCGATGGAACAGGCCGCCCGCGAAGATGGAAAGGCCGAGCACGAGCAGGATATTGCCGATGATCGATCCGGTCAGCGAGGCTTTGACGAGCGGGTACATCGCGGGTCCCGCGCGCAAGGCCATCAAGGCGATGATCAGTTCCGCGGCGTTGCCGAATGTCGCATTGAGGAGTCCGCCAAGACCTTCGCCGAGCGTGACGGCGAGATTCTCCGTCGCCCGTCCCATCAAACCCGCCAGCGGAACGATGGCGATCCCCGACATCACGAACAACCAGAGGCTCTCCCGCATGCCCGAGAACCGAAGGCCGACGGCGACCGGAATCGCCAGCAACAACCAATAGAGTGGTTCGCGCACCAACATCCGGCGCAGCGAACCGGTTGACGCATGAGCCATCCGGACGCCTCCTGATCGGTATCCATTCGGGCGGCCGTCATCGAGTCCCCCTCCTGTCGTCCGACCGGCGCCGGGACCGCGATCGCCGCATGGTCCGTATTCTCGCGATTCAGCCGGTCGCGGCAATGGGAGCCCCGGCATGGTACACTGCCCGCCATCGGCGCCGGGCGCCCGACCGCGATCGGAGCGCCACGCGATCGCCGGGAATCGGGACCTGTTGGGATACAACGGATGGATACGCCCGCGCGAACCGGCTATCGCTGGCCGGCGGAATGGGAACCGCACGCCGCGACCTGGCTCGCCTGGCCCCACAACCCCAACACGTGGCCCGGCACGTTCGATCGCATTCCTCCGATCTTCGCCCGACTGGTTCGGCGATTCGCGCAGTTCGAACCCGTTCGCCTGCTCGCCGCCGAAGGCCCGATCGCCCATGCGGCGCGAAGGCTCGTCGGTCCAATTTCCGGCGTCGAATGGTACGACATTCCGACGAATGACGCGTGGTGCCGCGATCATGGTCCGATGTTCCTGAAAGGCGATCCTGGCCATGCGGTTCCGGCAGCGCTCGTCGATTGGGGGTACAACGCGTGGGGCGGGAAATACCCTCCGTTCGACGACGACGATCGAGTGCCGTCGCGCATCGCCGAACGGCTCGGGACGCGCGTATTCCGTCCCGAAATGGTTTTGGAAGGCGGAGCCGTCGACGGGAACGGGAACGGAACCGTGCTCACGACCCGTTCGTGCCTGCTCCATCCGGGCCGAAATCCCGCGATGACGGAATCCGAAATCGAGGAACGGCTCCGCGCGTTCGCCTGCGCGCGGCATGTTGTCTGGCTCTCCGGCGGCGATTTCGCGGGCGACGATACGGACGGACATGTCGATCAACTCGCTCGGTTCGTCGGCGAGCGGACGATTGTCGTCGCGTCATGCGGGAAGGACGACGAAAACCACGCGACGCTCGCCCGACTCGCCGCCGAACTGCGCGCCGCGCGCGACGCGAACGGCCGCGTTTTCGACATCGTGCCCTTGCCGATTCCCCAACCGCGTTTTCATGACGGGCGCCGACTCCCCGCCGGCTATTGCAACTTCGCGATCGTCAACGGAGGCGTGCTCGTCCCGGAATTCGACGATCGGGCCGACGCACGCGCGGCCGGGATTCTCGCCGACCTCTTCCCCGACCGGCGTGTCATCGGTTTCCCGTGCCTCGATCTCGTTTGGGGACTTGGCGCGCTGCACTGCCTTTCGCAACAACAACCCGCATGAGGGACCCATGTTGCCAACCGCTCTCGTCGCCGTCGCCGTGTTGTCCCAGCCGTCCGACCGGCCGAACGCCGCCGATCTCCGGGCGATCCTGCTCGTGTTCCATTCGGAGTTCATCCCGATGACTCCGGGTGAAGGCCCTTTTCCCGCCGTGTTCCGGATGGGCGGAAACCAATCGGACGAACAACCCGCTCGCGACGTCACCATGGACCGTCCGTTTCGGATGGCCAAGTACGAGGTGCCTCAGGATCTTTGGCAGGCGGTCATGGGATCGAATCCGTCGCGATGGAAAGGAGCGAGGAACTCGGTGGAACAGGTGAGTCACGACGAGGCGTTGGCCTTTTGCCGCAAGGCGACCGAGCTGATGCGCCGGGAGAAGATCCTCCAAGCGGATCAGGTCATTCGATTGCCCAGTGAAGCCGAATGGGAATACTGCGCTCGGGCGGGCACGACGACCGCGTATTCGTTTGGCGACGACCCTTCGAAACTGGGCGATTACGGCTGGTTCACGGGAAACGCGTCGGGCAACGATCCGCCGGTCGGCGCGAAACGGCCCAACGCGTGGGGTTTCCACGACATGCACGGCTACCTCTGGGAATGGTGCCTCGACGCCGCGCACGATACCTACGACGGGGCCCCGGCGAACGGTGACGCGTGGATGGAGCATGGCGATCCGGCGCGGCGCGTGATCCGAGGGGGAAGTTGGAAGGATCCCGCCGAGTCGCTTCGATCGTCGACCCGTTCGGGTCGGTTCCCGCACCGTGCGGAGACCGGTGAACCGGTTCCGATCGCTTTCCGAGGCGGCGTGGACCGGGACCTGCGCGACGACGCCGTCGGCCTGCGATGTGTCCTCGACACGGAACGCCGACCCAATGCCCATTAGCGGCGCCCATTAGCGGCGCCCATTAGCGGCGCCCATTAGCGGCGCCCATTAGCGGCGCCCATTAGCGGCGCCCATTAGCGGCGCCCATTAGCGCGGCTTGTTGTCGCCGACGGCATTGAGCCTTCCGGCGCGGAAAGCCTCGGCCATCGCCATCGGCACTTCGGCCTCGGCAAGCACCAGCCTCGCTCGATTCTCCGAAACGCGCGCCTTCATTTCCTGCTCGGCCGCGATCGCCTCCGCGCGCCGCTGTTCGGCGCGGGCCCGTGCGACGCGCGTGTCGGCCTCGGCCTGATCGGCCTGCAATCGAGCTCCGATGTTTTCGCCGACGTCCACGTCGGCGATATCGATCGAGACGATCTCGAACGCGGTGTGGGCATCGAGTCCGCGTTGGAGCACGGCCTTGGAAATACGGTCGGGGTTTTCAAGGACGAGAAGGTGCGTGTCGGCCGATCCGATCGCCGTGATGATGCCCTCGCCGACCCGCGCGATGACCGTTTCCTCCGTCGCGCCGCCGATCAACTGTTCGAGGTTGGTGCGAACGGTGACGCGGGCTCGGACGCGCAGCTCGACGCCGTTCTTGGCGATCGCGCTGAGCGTCGTTTTGCCGGAGCGCCGAGGGTCGGGGCAATCGATGACGCGGGGTGACACACTCGTCCGCACGGCGTCGAGCACGTCGCGGCCGGCGAGATCGATCGCCGCCGCGCGGTCGAAATCGAGATCGATGCCCGCGCGGTGGGCCGCGATGAGCGCCTGGATGACGTTTGCGACATTTCCGCCCGCGAGGAAATGGGCGTCGAGTCGAGCCGTGCTGATCCCCGATCGGCGGCTGATGTCGAGCAGCGCGCCGGTCGCCATGACCTTCGCCTCGACAATCACGTTTGGATTCACCTGCCGGAAATACATCCCGATCAGGCTGCCCATGCTGACGTCCGCCCGCACCATCCACGCACGGAACCAGATCGCGCCGTACTTGATGAAGAACACGCCCGCGAACAGGAAAATGAATGCGCCGATCAATACGCTTCCGCCGATCACCCAATGCAAGAATGAGTTCCGGGTTTGAGCGAGCAGAATGCCTTCGAGCGTCATGGCGATCGATCCCGGGTTCAGGATGCCGACGAACGTCTTGTCTCCCGCGGCGACCATGATACCGCGCGCCCTCCCGCGATGGGAACAGGGCTCCCGCGCGGGTCGGGGCAGCTACTCGATCCAGCCGCCGCCGAGCACCTGGTCGGATCGATAACAGACAACCGCCTGGCCCGGCGCGACCCCGTGGACGGGTTCGCGAAACGTCACGCGCAGCCTGCCGCCCGGCAGCCGTTCGGCGACGGCGGTCGCCGGACGGGCATTGTATCGGATCTTCACGTCCGCCTCGAACGGGTTCCCGGCCGGCGTTTCGAGCCAATTGCAGCGGTCGGCCGTCAGTTCGGTCCTCGCCAGGTCCGACCGGCGTCCGAGGACGACGCGGTGGGTGTCCGCCTCGATGCGAACGACGAAGAAGGGCTCCCCCATGGCAATGCCCAGTCCGCGACGTTGGCCGATGGTGAATTGCTCGATCCCCTCATGCGTGCCGACAACGCGGCCGTCGACCGTGACGACATCCCCCGACCTCCGGCCCGCGCCGCGCCGCGCGCGGACGAACGCGGCGTGCTCGCCCGGCGCCACGAAACAGATTTCCTGGCTGTCCTCCTTATCGGCCGTGCGAAGTCCGGCCCGCGCGGCCATCGCGCGGATCTCGTCCTTGGCGTATTCCCCGACCGGCAGCAGGATGTGTTGGAGCCGGTCTCGGCCGATTCCGAACAGCGCGTACGATTGGTCCTTCGTCGGATCGAGGCCTCGAAGGAGCGTGGGGCGCCCGTCGGACCGCTCGCCGCGCCGCGCGTGATGGCCCGTCGCGACGTGCGTCGCGCCCACGGCCGCCGCGTATTCGAACAGTTTTCCGAATTTCAGTCGCTGGTTGCAGACGATGCACGGGTTGGGCGTTCGCGCGGCGAGATACTCGTCCGCGAAATAGTCCATGATCGGGCCGAAGTCCGCCCGCATGTCGATCGCGTAGAACGGGATGTCGAGTTGTTCGGCGACGCGGCGCGCGTCGTCGGCGTCTCGAACGCCGCAGCAACCTTGCCGCCGCGAACCCGGTCCGCCTTCGATCGGCATCGTGCCGCGGGCTCCCGTCCCGGCGGAACACGCCGCATAGCGCGCGTCGCCGTGCCGCATGAAGAGCCCCACGACGTCGTGGCCTTGGGACCGCAAGAGCCACGCGGCCACGCTGCTGTCGACGCCACCCGACATTGCCAGGACGACACGGACCATGCGGGATCAACCTACTCGCCCGATCCAAGGGGCTCGGCCTCGATGTTCCTCGCCCGCGACGCGGGGCCATCGAGGAACGACCGGGCCAGGATATCGGTTCGAGTTTCTCCGAAACGGTGGACGGCGCCGGTGGAGAGGTTGCAGAACGTGATCCGAGCCGGGCTGAAGAGCAACGGATCGACCCGATAGAAATCGTAGTGGTAATCCCGAAAGACGTCGAGGAACGGTCGCCCGAAGTCGCGGGAGGAAAGGCTCGGCGCCCGCGGTCCGACGTCGATCAGCGACGGGTCGTCGGATTCGACCCAAAGCGTCACGTCGCCGCCGTAGAGCACGGCGTCGTTGGCGCGACCGATCGCCGCCATGTCGTCGGCCGCGACGGGCGGGATCGGCGCGGTCCCGAACGCGCCGCGGATCCGGCCCACATCGAAACGGAGTTCGTGGAGCTTATGCAAGGCCGTTTCGACGGCGCGCGCGGCGATCTGGATCGATCCCACCGGGCTCGCCGTCCTTGCGACCAAGAGGGCCAGACGATCGGGCGTCACGCCGCATTTCCCGGCGATCGACGCGCAGACATCGGGAGGCGGCAGCGACGATGCTTCGAGGAACCCCACGGCATGCGTCGACGCATCGCGCAGCGGGACCGATTCGAGATCATAAAGGGCCTCGCGCCCGTAGGCGGCCCGCATCGGACCGGACCCCATGGCGAAATACGCGCCGCTTGAAATCCGCCAACCCGCGTACTGGGCGCCGAGACACGCTTCGACAGGGCGATCGGTTCTCACGGCGACCACCGGTCCCGACCACGGGCCGTCCGGCCCCGGCGCGATGTCGACCTCCGCGAGTCCGCCGAGACAAATCTCGGCCGCGCGCCGTCCGGCCTCGAACCCGCCCGCGGCGTCGACGCCGCAATCCAGGATCCGCGCCCCGGACGCGCAGACCCGCGCTTCGATCCGCAGATCGCCGCGCCGTTCCTCCATCTGTTCCCAGAGTCGCCATGCCCGCGCGTTGACTTGCATCGAACGACTCGATTGGATTCCGGATTCGCCCCATCGTGCGGCGGCCGACTCGGCGCGCCCGCGCCGCCATCTTATCACGTTCGGTGATCGCGGAAATCCGAGGGGCCGGTACAATAGTGCGGAAACGCGGACTCGAACGGGGAACCGCCGCCGTGACGTCGCTCACCATCGAAAACTACATCAAGGCCGTCTACCAGATCTGCGCCCGATGCGACAAAGGCCGAGCGACGACGGGAGAGCTCGCCGATAGACTCGGAGTCGCGCCGGGGACCGTGACGAGCATGCTCAAGACGCTCGCCGACGCCGGGCTCGCCGTCTACGCGCCGTACGAAGGCGCGGGGCTGACCGAGGCGGGCCGGCTTCTCGCGCTCCGCGTGCTGCGACGGCACCGCTTGATCGAGCTGTTTCTCGCGACGACCCTGGAGCTCTCGTGGGACGAAGTGCACGACGAGGCGGAGCACATGGAGCATTCGGTCAGCGATCTGCTCGTCGATCGAATCGATCGGTTCCTTGGCTTTCCGGCGATCGACCCGCACGGCGATCCGATTCCGAAGGCGGACGGCAGCCTCGCCCCGCTCGACGGTCTGCCCCTCGCGCGCTGCGAGCTCGGCGCTCCCCAGCGCCTCGTCCGCGTCCTCGACCAGTCCTCCGAGTTCCTGCGTTATCTGAGTGACATAGGTCTGTCACTCGCGACGGCCGTCCGCGTGACGGCCCGATGGCCCGAGGCGGGCGTGTTGATGGTCGCCTTCAACGGGCGGGAGTCCCCCATCGCGATCGCGGCCGCCGAGAAACTGCTCGTCGCCGCCGTCGAATGAACGGGCCGCCGATTTCGAGGATCCCGGGATTCACGGCATCCATGGGGGCCGTCGGTTGGGACGCGACGCGCGCCTTCCGTATTCGCTTCCTTCCGCGGCCCGCGCGTCACGGGCGGAAGAACTCCTGGACTCGGCGGAATTCGGCCCCTTCGGCCCGTTCCGTTTCCCACCGCGATTGGATCTGGGCGATTGCGTCGGCCGTGAGCTGCCACGAAAGGGGGACCTCGGTGTTGAGCGCGAAATGGACGATCTCGAAGTCGATTTCATCGCGGCTCGTCCACCGGTCGGAGATCAGTTCGAGCAACTGCTCGTTGCGGGCGAGCTGGCTGGTCGAGCTCGTGCTGAGCAGCGTGATGACGGGGCCGTACAGCGTGTACGTCCAGCCCGGCTTGTCGCTGGAACCGGTTCGCGCGTCGAGCGCGACATCGCGGATACTGACGCGGATGATCAGGACGCGGGGCCGCGCCGCGCGTTCGCGCAGTCTCGGAAGGACAACGTTGAGCCACTCAACCATCGACACGACGCCGTAGTTGTCGAAATACGCGCCGTCCGCGATGTGCCAGTCGGGTCCGCCCGACGCGCGGGACGCCCGTGGAATGGGAGAGACCCACGGAAACGTCGCCGAGAGCCGTGCGGCCGTGACGAGATCGAGATCGCGGCCGTCGAATTCGCGAAGGAAACCGAGACTCGGGCGGAAATGGTGGCCTCCCGCGCGGTGGATGTCGGCCGGGCACATGACGAACTGCTTCCCCGCATCAACCATCGTCGCGTCGAACAGGGGAACCGGCATCTCGCCGCGCGCGATGCGCGCGCGGATCGAGAAGAGCGACTCGCCGGGCCGCGCGAGTTGGCCGCGCCACGCCTCCTGCAAGGCCCACCCGCGGTCCAGGTCGGGAAAGAGCCGCATGATCGGCGGCGCGACGAATCGCCACGCGTCGGGGTACGCGACGCCCCAAGCGAGCGCGGCGAGGCTGGATCGCCTCGCGGCCGAGCGGATCCGTTCGAGCTCGTCGGCCGGTCGAGGGGACCGCGGCCCGAACCCGTCCAGGTAGTACATCGCGCCGACCGAACCGCCGGACGCTGAACTGAGCGCGTGGAGCGATTCCGTGAACGGACGTCCGATCGCCGATTCGAGTCCCGTCAGAACCTCGGCGGCCCACGCGGCCGCGGAGATGCCGCCGCCGCTGAGCACGACGACCGTCATCCGATCGCCATGGCCCGGCCGGGCCGCGTGCCAGGCGTCAAAAGCCTCCTGCGGCGTCAAGGACACGGCCCGCGCGACGAGATCGGCGTCGGCCGGTTTCGTCGGATAATAGTGATCGGTATTGGAAAGCGAATAGAGGACGACGATCGTGGACAACAGCGCGCCCAGGACGGGAACGCGCCATCGATCGAAGAAGAACGCCGCCGCCGGCAATCCCCACGCGCCCAATAGGAAGATGATCAGCGCGTATCCAAGCGGCGGGAACCAGTCGTTCCATCCGCCCCGAGGGCGGAACGTGAAACCGATCAGGCCGTAGGTCACGGCGACCGCGGCGAGCAGCGACGCGGCGAGCAAATGGCCGGGCCGGGATCGGGCGCGCTCGACGTCGTAGTACCCGGGCCCAAGAAACCGGAGCAGGGCGGGGAGAACGAGACCCGCGTCGCCCGATTCCGCGTCGGTCTCTTCCGACTCGTCCGACTTCGTGCGGCGGAACCAATTCCCGTTGAGCAGCAATCGGGAAGGCGCGACTTGCGGCGGAACGAGCGATTCGCGCTGCCAGGTCGTGAATCCGAGCGTCAGGAAGGCGAGCGCCGCGCCGCCGGTCGCCGCCGCCGCGCCGCTCCCCCAACGCTCCATCTTCCACAAACAGGTCGCGATCATCGGAACGGCAAGGACGCCGAACAACGGGACCTTCAGGCGGATCCCCAGCTTCCGCCACGCCTCGCGCAATACGACGCCGCCGCCTCCGAACCGGTGCGGACCGTATCGCGAGGTCAGTTGCACGCCCACCATGATGGCCCACGCATTGAGCAGGGCCATCCAACTGACGAAGAGCATGTCCAATGGCCGCACGTCGAACATCGGTTCGAGCAGCCGGCGGAATCGCTGGACGGCGAGCGCCGGAAACACGATCATGAGCGCGGCGCAGAGGAAGTGGTAGCGCATCAGGAAGAAATAGCGCACCGATTCGACCATTTCGTTTTCAAACCACGCATCGTGGAGCCGGCGGACGATACCCCTCGCGCCGGAGAAGGTCGCCGCCATGGCGACGACCGCGAAGGAGACTCCCAGCACATTCAAGACGTGCCGTGAATTCGGCGACCACGCGGTCATCGACAGCGCGAGCCCGACCATCGCGGCGGCGGCGATTTCGATGATCGGGAGTACCACCGCGAGAACGCGCGCCATGACCGACTCCAACCCCAATTCCGTTCGGAGGCGGGCACCGTCCGCCCTTGATTCGTCGCGGACCGGCCCCTACAACAAACGAGCCTATTGTTCCCGTTTCGAGCCATCCGAACAAGACGAACCGACATGGCATCCTCGACGACGCGCCCCACCGCCGTGCTGATGGCCGGCGCTCCTTCCGTGAACAGTGCCGTTTACCACAAGATCCGATTCCTCGTCGGGGACCCCACGGCGGTCGTCGATCTCGCCTGGCCGGACGGCCGGCGCGAACGGATCGTGATCCTGCGGGATATCGAGATGGATCGGGCTCGACGATCGGCCCGCGCCGACCGGATCGCGTGTCCGGCCGACTTCGCGCCCGCGTCGGGGCTCTCCGGCGACCGCGAGACGGCCACGGCCCAGGCCGCCGCCGAATGCCTGATTCGAGGCGGCGTCGCGGACGTCACGTGCGACCGGTCGCTCCCCCAGATCTACGCGCATTTCGTCCAGGCGGCCGGAATCGGCCTCACCTGCGACCTCGACCTGGGAGTGCTGGAACGGCGTTCGAAGGACGAACAGGAATCGGAATGGCTGCGGGCGGCGCAGCGCATGACCGAAGGCGCGATGCGGATGGCGTGCGGGACGATCGCCCGAGCTCAACCGCGCCACGACGGAGTGTTGGTGCACGAAGGCGCGCCCCTGACGTCCGATCGGATCCGAGCCATGATCGACGTCTGGTTGATGGAACGCCGGTATCAGAATCCGACGAGCATCGTCGCGGGCGGACCGCAAGGCGCCGACTGCCACGACTACGGGTCGGGCGAACTGCGGACGGACGAGCCGATCCTCATCGACATTTTTCCGCGATGCCGCGAAACGCGGTATTACGGCGATTGCACGCGGACGGTTGTGCACGGAACGCCCTCGGACGATGTTCGGCGCATGCACGCGGCCGTTGTGCGGGCCAAAGCGGCGGCGACGGCCGCGACTCGACCCGGCGCGACGGGCGAACAGGTCCACGCGGCGACATCGGCGAGCATCCGCGAATCGGGATACGCCATGGGATTGCCGCCCGAACGCGCCGACGCGCGCTATTGCGGCATGACCCACGGCACGGGCCACGGGGTCGGGCTCGAAGTGCATGAACCACCCCTGCTCGACCGCGGCGGCCCGCCGCTCGTCGCGGGCGACTGCCTCACGATCGAACCCGGCCTCTATTGCCGGGCGATCGGCGGAGTCCGCGTCGAGGACATGGTGCTGGTCACCCGGGACGGCTGCGAAAACCTCAACACGCTGCACGAGGGATTGGATTGGCGTTGAGGCTCCCCGTCCGCGCCGCGGACCTCGACGAGTGACATATTTTCGTCACTTCATTCCGAACGATGCGTCAGCAGGTACGCGATCAGGTCGTGGAAGTCGGCGTCGGACCAGTCGGCCGTGAGGTTCTCGGGCATCAGCGAAACGGTCGCTTTCGTTTCCTTTTCGATCGCATCCCTCGCGACCGTGAATTCCCGGCCCTTGTCGTCGGCGAGGATCACCTGCCGGTCCCGTTCACCGCGGACAAGGCCCGTGACGACGCGTCCGTCGGCGAGCTGCAACGTACTGGTTCGGAACGCGCCGTCGACGTTTCGGTTCGGATCGAGGACATCCTCGAGGATCCGTTCGAGTCCTCGGTTGCCGATGCCGTCGAGTTGGGGGCCGACCACCTGTCCCTTTCCGCCGATCTGATGGCATACGGCGCATGACTTGGTGAAAACCGCGGCGCCCCGTTCCGCGTCGGGCGCGGACTCCGCATGGGCCCGGCGTTTTTCCTCGATGAGCGCGGCGATCGTCTCGCGGGGCGGCGCGAGCCCCGCCGTCAGCTCGGCGGCCCGAGCCGCGATCGCGTCGCCTCCAATCGCCCGAATCCGGTCGATCACCGCCGCGCCCTGGATCATCCGCGGCGACGCCTTTCCCTGCGCGATCAGATCGATCAGGAGACCGAGTCCATCGGGCGTGACGGCGAGCGCGAGCGCCAGGCGCTGCTGGGAACGCGCGGGCGCCGCCCGCATCAGTTCGCCCGCGAGCTCGGGAAACGCGCGCGGGTCGCGCGATACGAGCAGCGCCCGCGCGGACGCGGCGAGCGGAGCGGGCGTATCGGGGTCGGCGAGCGCGAGTGTCAGGAGTTCAAAACCCGGCTGGGGGCGCAGCGCGAGAAGGCCCTCGGCGATCGCCGACGCGACCGAGGCCTCGATCGGATCGCGCGCGAGCCATTCCCGCAGCGTCGGCTCGAATTCCGCCAGTCGGAAATCGCGGATCACGGCCGCGGCCCCGCGGAATCGATCGGCCCGTTCGCTCGAACCCATCCGAGGCAGGCGGATGACGTCGGGTTCGATCCGGCCCAGCGCCAGCCACGCGTAGGCGTTCGCGTCGTCACCGTCGACAATCTCCAGACGGACTTGCCGATCCACGCAGTCCGACAGATCCCACTCGACACGCCGCGCGACATCGTTGCGGGGCGGGGGAGTCGTCCGAATCGGCTCGCCGGTCGACGCGTCGCACAACCGAACGAGGTTCTTGTCGGTGAGCGGACGGTTGGGAAGCCCGCTGTGCCCCGCGACGAAGAACGCGAGTTTCGCGGGCGCCGCGAACGGCGGCGACCGCAGGCGACCGGTCCGCGTTTCGCCTCGAGGCAAACTGCAGACGAACCGCGCCGAAACTCCGTCCGCCGACGGGCGATCCTGCATGACCCACGGATCGTCGGAGCGCGGGGCCGAGGCGATCGCATGGTGCGTCCAACCGTCGAGCGGATCGGGTTCGACCGTGCGGATCATATCGCCGGCCAATTCGCGGGCCCATCCGACAAGCGACTCGGGCAGCTTTCCGTCGCGCGCCGCGGCTCCCCGCCGGATGCCGTCGATGAGCGTCGTTCGCCCCTCGATGGTCGCCCCTCCGCGTTCCCGGGCCGCCGCGATCAGCGGCTCGATGTCGTTCGGGCCCGCGCACCGCGCCGCGTGCCGAATCCACTCCGCCGCGTCCTCCGGGGACAGGTTGTGACGGGGCAGCGCGCGCAGCAGGAATCCGGCGACCGAATCGTCGGACAACCCCAGCGCGACGTGCGCGAGCTCGCGCTCCGACGCGGGATCCTCGACGCGCGACGCAATTTCGCTCAACCCGCCCGACCCGCGAAGCTGGTTGCGCAGCGCGATGCGCACGTTCTGCCGCAACAGGACATCGGCCGAATCGATCCGGCCGAGCGTATCGAGCAGGTCGGTCGCGGCCCGCGATTCGGGATGCCTTCCGATCGCGTCGGCGGCCGCTCGCCGCACGAACGGGTCGCCGTCCGCCAGTCCGGCCCGCACGCGCGCGGCGAACTCCTCCGACCACGGTCCCCGCTCGCCGGCCTCCTTCATCGCATGGAGCCGCACGAACGGATCGGCGTCGCCAAGAAGTCGCCTCGCATGGTCCTCGTCGAGCAACCCGAGTCGATGCAACGCCCACATCGCATTCGAACGCACGGACGGCGACGCGGGCCCGTCCGCGGCGCGCCGAAGATCGGATTCGGCCGACGGACCGACTCGATCGGTGAGTTCGTCGAGCGCGAGGAGGCGGCGCGCGAGATTGCCGTCGCCCAGCCATTCGATGAGCCGGCTTGTTTCGGCGCTCGAAAGGTCGAACGGCCCGCGCGGCTCGGCATCACCCTCGGGCGCGTAGGTCACACGCCAAATCCGACCGCGGGTCCGGTCCCGGCCGGGATGTTCGAGCGGCACCTCGTAGTGCCCGATGATGCGGTTGTAGAAGTCGGCGATATAGAGGGCTCCGTCCGGGCCGAGCCGAATGTCGACCGGACGAAACCAGGGATCGCTCGTCTTCACGAAATCGTCTTCCTCGCGGCATTTCCAGGTCGAGCCGTATCCGATGAGCGTGTTTCGGTTGACGCGGCTCGTCATCACGTTGCCGCAGAACAGATTGTCGCGAAATGGCTCGGGGAATCGATCGGCCGAATAGGCGGCGACGCCGCCGATCGCCGTCGAGCCGTGCAAGTGGTCCATCATCGGAGGAACGAATCCGAGTCCGTCGTGCGGCTTGCCGAAACTCGGGTACGATCCGTCGCGGATCAACTGATAGATCGGCTTCGAATGACAATCGGCGGTGAACAGATCGAAACGCGCGTCGATCGCCATTCCGAACGGATTCACCTGTCCCGATGTGAACTGTTCGATCCGCCGGCCGTCGAGCCGCATGCGATACGTGTTGCCCGACACCATGTGGACCTCGTGCCCGTCGGCGCCGCGCACGCGCGTCTCGTTGCTGAATCCGTGGCACGCGTACAGCCATCCGTCATATCCGCGGCGGAACGCGTTGTTCATGCCGTGCGTGTCGCGTTCATAACCCATCGGTCCGTAAAGGACGGTGCGCCGATCGGCCACATCGTCGCCGTCGGTGTCTTCGAGGAACCAGATATTGGGGATGCTGTGGACGATGGCCCCTCCCCGGCACGGATAGACGCCGATCGGGATGTTCAAACCGTCGGCGAACGTCGTGACGCGGTCGGCGCGCCCGTCCCCGTCGCGGTCTTCGAGGATCTTCACGGCGTCACGGCCGGGCCGATCGGCGGGAGCGGCGAACGGGTACTCCTGACTCACGGTGACCCAGAGCCGTCCGCGCGTGTCGAACGCGAGATTCATCGGCTTGAAGATGTCGGGCTCCGCCGCGACCAGATCGACGCGAAACCCGTCGGGAACGTCGAACGAATCGCGTTCGAGTTCGGGCGTGAGCGGTTCGGTCGGCCGGACATGCGCGTGGAACGGGCTTTCCTGCACGGCCGCGGCCCGACCGGCCCATGCAAGGCAACACGCGAGGGCACTCGACGCGGCGAGCGCGCGCCAAATGCGCGACGGTGTGATCATGGCGTCTCCACCTATGGAAGGGACTCGGCCCGGTTCATTCCGTTCGCCCATCGAGCACGGAGAATTCGATTCGCGAGGGATGCGCGGCGGACCGTTCAATGCGCTGGGTCGCGGGAGTGAAATCGGCGTCCGCGGCGCGATAGATGTTGTCGACCCATTTCTGGGGGTTGCGATCGACGAGCGGAAACCACGTGCATTGCACTTGGACCATCAACCGATGCCCCGCGCGGAATCGATGCAGCACGTCCTGCAGGGGCACTCGGACTTTCGCGACCTCACCCGGCCTGAACGGTGTTGGCCGGGAAGGATCGTCGCGGAATCGCCCGCGCATGACGTCGCTCCGGACAAGCATCTGGTAGTCCGACATCGCGCGCCCGGGCTGGGTGAACGACGAGTTCTTCGCGTCGCCGGGAAAGACGTCGATCAGCTTCACGATCCAGTCGGAGTCGGCCTGCGATGTGGCGACTTCGAGCTCGGCGACGACAGGCCCGGCGAGCACGAGATCCTCGGCGAGCGGCTCCGTCGCGTACACCGCCACATCGGGCCGCCGGGCCGCGAAACGCTGATCGTCCGTCATGTACTCGATCACCATCCCCGGATCAATCCGTTCGGTGAACGGGACCGGCCGATTCGGATCGCTCACGAACGTATCGGCACCCTGCTCGTCCGAACCTGGAGCGGCTTGTTGGAGCGATTGTCCCTCGCGGAAAAACAACGCGCGTTGCGTCGCGGCGGCCGGTGGCCACGCATCGAATCGGCGCCACCGGTTCCCGCCCGTTTCAAAGACGAACGCCTCGGGGAGCTCGGGGCGACCGTCCCCTTTCAGGTGTTCGTGGAAGAACGGGTACTCGATTTGCTCCCGATAGAATTCCGAGGTCGCGCTTTCGAAATCGACGTTTCCCAGATGGTCGCCTTTCCCGTGCGACCAACCGCCGTGGGACCAGGGCCCCATCACGATCGAATTGCGCACGTCCGCGTTGTTCCGCTCGACTTCCCGGTAGATCCGGAGCGGACCGTAGAGATCCTCGGCGTCGAACCACCCTCCGACAATCATCACCGCGGGCGCGACGCGGCGCAGGTGGGGCAGCAGATTCCGCGCTTGCCAGAACGCATCGTAGTTGGGGTGCTCCGCGAATGCGTTCCAAAACGGAATCCGGTCGTTCAGGTATCGCGGATTCGCGTTGGCGAGCGATCCCATTTCCAGGAAGAACCGGTATCCGTCCCGCGTCGGGTGGTCGAAGCGGGGCGGACCTTGCGTTGTGGGTTCCGGTCGAACGTGGCCGAACCACGCCAGGAAATTGAATGCGTGCGGCAGGAAGAACGCGCCGTGGTGGTGGAAGTCGTCGTACCACCAATCGGCGATCGGCGCTTGAGGCGACACGGCCTTGAGCGCCGGGTGCGCGTCGATCATGCCCGCCGCCGCGTAGAAACCCGGATACGAAATGCCCCATTGGCCGACGCGCCCATTGTGGTGCGGCACGTTCCGGACCAACCACTCGATCGTATCGTACGTGTCGGAACTCTCGTCCGTTTCGTTCGGCTCGTCCTTGCCGGGACGGTGCGGCGTCATGTTGACGAACGTGCCTTCCGATTGATAACAACCCCGCACGTCCTGATACACGAAGATGTACCCGTCCGATTCCAGCTCGCGGCTCGGCCCGAGGTCTCCGCGATACGCGTCGGGGCCGTAGGGTCCGATCGAGTAGCAGGTCCGCAACATGAGGATCGGATAGGTCTTGTCGGGTGACGCGTCGCGCGGCGCGTAGACGATCGTGAAAAGATGGGCGCCGTCCCGCATCCGAATGCGGTGTTCCGATTTCGCGAACCGCTCGCGCGGTTGGGGCTGAACGGATTCCTCCGCGCGCGACGGGACCCGCGCGGCGAATGCCACCGGAATGAGCAACCCAACGACGGCGGCGCGGACGATTCGGTTCATCATCCGAGTGGACTCCGGGGGCGGGATTCGGGCGGGAAAACGACGACCGGCACGATTATGGATTGCCCGGGACGCGAACGCCAGGGACGTACCGGTCGTTCGGAAAAGCCACCTCGCGCCATACGGCGATCGGTCCGCCGTCTCCGATGCGCCGCCGTTCCGAGTCGTCCTTGGCGAGGAACGCGCCGAGGAACGCGAGCGCGTTCATCGAGATCCCTTCAAAACGCTCGGCGCGCCGAGGCACGACGAGGATCCAGTCGCGCGTGGCGAGCAGATTGTACGGCGCGGCGGCTCGCTCCGAGCCGCTTCCTTTCAGGGCGAATTCGTCGATCATGCCCTCGTACGCGTTCCACGCCGCCCGCCCGATGGGCCGCGATTCGCGGCCGGCGTGGGTCAGCGTCGCGAAGGCGTGCGCGTAGGGAAGGGAATCCAGCCGACGGGGCGCGTCGTCCCGCGTCGAGGATTCGGCGAGGAATCGGGCGAGCGTCGCCTGGGGATGGGCCGCGGAAATCGGGAGCGGAATCACCTGCATGTGCTTGTGCGGCTGGCTCGCTCCCGCCACCCTTCCTCCGTTGTAAAACGCGAGACTCGGAAACGCCTCGACGCACGCGTACCACGCCTCGAAGTCGGCGAGCGTCAACAGCGACTCCTGATGCTCGAACGCGCGCGTCACGATCAGCGCGTGGTGGTCGACGATATGGAACTTGTTCAGCAAACACACGTGGCGCGGGCCGAGCTCGGCGACGAACATCGCCGGCTCATAGGGCAGGAACGGGTTCGGCGCGGACAAGCCGGGCGCGGCGTGAGGCGGCTTGCGTCCGAGCCCGGCGAGCACGCGGATCAGGCATTCGAAGCCGTCGGCCGCGACCACGTCCTCACGCGTCCGGGATGTGACCAGCGCGCCCGAGTCCCGCGCGCGGCGCGTCGCCGCTCGGAGCAAATCCCAAAGTCGATCGGGCGCCGGCCCGTCCATGCGTGTGTCGCGCGGCACTCCGATCGCCTCCTCGACGCCCAGCGGACGGGAACCCGACCGCGCCGCCGACGTTCATTCCGCGAAGAAACCCCGTTCCACAAGCAGCCGGATCAGGCGATCGACGCACTCCTCGACCGGCATCCGATCGGTGTCCAGCACCATGTCGGCGTTCGCGGGCCGTTCGTACGGAGCGGACACGCCGGGGAAATGGGCGATGAGCCCCTCATCGGCCCGCCGGTACAGACCGGCCTCATCGCGTTCGCGGCAGGTCTCGATCGGCGCGTCGACGTGGACCAACAGGAATCGGTCCTCGCCGATCGCGGTCCGCGCCTTGCCGCGCACGTCGTCCTCGGGAGCCACGAACGCCGCGATGCAGATGAGCCCGGCATCGTTGAGCATGCGGGCGATCTCGGCTCCACGCCGCAGATTCTCGGACCGCTCGGACGACGAGTACCCCAGGTCTTTGCTGAGTCCGCGGCGCAGGCTCTTTCCGCAGACGACCGCGCAGGTCCGCCCGGCGTCGAAGAGCCGTCGTTCGAGCGCGTAGGCGATCGTCGACTTGCCCGCGCCGGTCAGCCCGGTCAACAGGATGGTCGCGGGGCGCTGCGCGTAGCGTCCCGCGCGCTCGTCGGCCGCCACCCGGTTCGCGATCGACGGCGTTTCATCGCCGCGCGGCTCCTCGTCCCACGCGGGCCGCCCCTCCTGCTCGGTCGCGCGATCGAGGATCATGCCGGCGCCGACCGTCCCGTTGGTGATCCGATCGATGATGATGAACGCGCCGGTCCCCCGATTGCGCCGATATCCGTCGTAGGCGATCGGTTGGTTCACGCTGATCCGGCAGCGTCCGATTTCGTTGAGCCCGAGCGCGGGCGCGTCCTGGCGATGCAGCGTGTTGACGTCGACACGGTACCGGATCGCGCTGGCCGTGCCGGTCACCGTCCTTGTCGTGTGCTTGAAAACATACTGGCGCCCCGGCACCATCGGGGACTCGGCCATCCAAATCACGATCGACTCGAATTGGTCGGAAATCCTCGGGACGTTGCCCGGCCGAACGAGCATGTCGCCGCGACTCACGTCGATTTCGTCGTCGAGCGTGACCGTGACCGCCTGCGGCGCGAACGCCTCGTCCCGCTCGCCGTCGAACGTCACGATGCTCCTGATCCGCGTCGTCTTGCGCGACGGCAGAGCCATGATCGTCTCGCCCTTGCGCAAGATCCCCGACGCGATCGTGCCGCAGTATCCCCGGAAATCCAGATTCGGCCGGTTCACGTATTGCACGGGAAACCGGAGGTCCTCGAGGTTCCGGTCGGAACCGATGTAGACCGTCTCGAGGAACCCCATGAGCGTCGGGCCCTGGTACCACGCCATGTTCGCGGAACGGTCGACCACGTTGTCGCCGTGCAACGCGGCGATCGGAATGAAATGCAGGTCGGGCACATCGAGCCGCGTCGCGAAATCCATGCACTCCGCGCGGATCGCGTCGAATACGTCCTCGCGATAGTCGACCAGATCCATCTTGTTGATCGCGACGAGGACATGCTTGATGCCGAGCAGCGACACGATGAACGAGTGGCGGCGGGTTTGGGTGAGCACGCCGTGCCGCGCGTCGATCAGAATGATCGCCAGATCGGCCGTCGAAGCGCCCGTCGCCATGTTCCGCGTGTACTGCTCGTGGCCCGGCGTGTCCGCGATGATGAACTTGCGCGCCGCCGTCGAAAAGTACCGGTACGCGACGTCGATGGTGATCCCCTGCTCGCGCTCCTCGCGAAGCCCGTCGGTCAGCAACGCCGGATCGAACCGGCCGCCCGTCGTCCCGTGCTTGACCGAATCCTGCTCCAGCTTCTTCAGATGATCCTCGTAGATCATCTTGGAGTCATAGAGCAGGCGGCCGATCAGCGTGCTCTTTCCGTCGTCGACCGATCCGCACGTGATGAACCGCAAGAGCTCCTTGCGTTCATGCCGCGCGAGGTATTCGTCGATGTCGGTCGCGATCAGATCGGACGTATGGGACATGCGAGGATCGCTTTCGGGAAGGGGATCGGAAATCGGGCGAATCGGGCGGAACGGGAACGCGAGGAACGCGGAGCCGGAACGACAAGGAAGGGAAGATCGCCGGGATCGGGATCAAAAATAGCCTTCCTTCTTCTTGTCTTCCATGCTCCCCTCCTCGTCGTTATCGATCACGCGGCCCTGCCGCTCGGACGTCTTGGTCAAAAGCATCTCCTGGATGATCTCGGGCAACGTCGCGGCGCGGGAATCGACGGCGCCGGTGAGCGGATAGCAGCCGAGCGTCCGGAAACGAACCGACCGCATCTCGGGTTTTTCTCCGGAACGCAACTTGAGCCGCTCGTCGTCGACGAGGATCCGCACGCCGTCCCGCAGCACGACCGGGCGCTCCGCGGCGAAATAGAGCGGCACGATCGGGATCTTTTCGAGATGGATGTACTGCCAGACGTCCAATTCCGTCCAGTTCGACAGCGGAAATACGCGAATGCTTTCGCCCTTGTTGACCCGGCCGTTATAGAGATTCCACAGTTCGGGACGCTGGTTCTTTGGGTCCCAGCGGTGGTGCCGGTCGCGGAACGAGTAGACGCGTTCCTTCGCGCGCGATTTCTCCTCGTCCCTCCGCGCGCCGCCGAACGCCGCGTCGAATCCGTACTGTTCGAGCGCCTGCTTGAGCGCCTCGGTCTTCATCACGGTCGTGTGCTTGCCGCTGTTCTCGAACGGATCGATTCCCAGCCGCCGCCCCTCCTCATTCACGTACGTCAGCACGTCGAGGCCCAGCTCCTTCCTCGCGTATTCCTCGCGGAACCGGATCATGTCATGGAACTTCCACGTCGTGTCGACGTGCATCAGCGGAAAGGGAGGTCTCGCCGGATGGAAGGCCTTGAGGGCCAGTTGGACCATGACCGACGAATCCTTCCCGATCGAATAGAGCATCACCGGATTCTTGAACTCGGAGACCACCTCGCGGATGATGTGGATGCTCTCCGCTTCAAGCTGTTTCAGGTGTGTGAGCGAATAACCGGACATCGACAATCCTCGTCCGTGCGATCGGGTTCGAGCGGAAGACAACCGAGAAACGTTCGGGGGATTTCAGGCGATCTCTTGGCGATTGGAGCGCGCCGCGCGGCGTCTAGATGTGGTACATGTGCTGGACCGTGTGCTCGGCCCGCTTCAGCAGATCGGCGAGCGTGACGGATTCGAGGGCCCGATGTTCGGCCGCGGCAACCTCGGACCATACCGACGCGAGGGCGAGCGACCAGGGCGATTCGGGCACGTTTCCCCCCGATCCGCGCCCGCTCACCACGTCGAGGATCTCCGCGAGCGTGATGTCGCGGGGAGCCCGCGACAGTTCATAGCCGCCCGACGCGCCCCGTGTGCTCGCCACGAGACCCGCGCCCTTGAGCTGCAGCAGAATCTGGACGAGGAATCGCGCGGGAATCCGGTGCCGGTCCGCGATGGTTCGCACGCGCACCGGCTCGCCCGCCCCAAACCGGTTGGCCAGCTCCAGCATCGCCAAGCACGCGTAGTCCGTCTTCGCCGATCGAATCACGTCGTTTGGATCACTTTGAAGGCGCGTCGAGCGTATGGAGACCGCATTCGGTCTTCTGAGAACCGCTCCACCGACCAGCCCGCTCGTCCTCGCCATACAGGATCGCCCGCGTGCACGGTCGGCACCCGATACTGGCGTAGCCCTGATCGTGCAGCGGATTGTACGGGATGTCGTTCCGCGTAATGTACTGCCAGACGTCCGTCTTCGTCCAGTTCGCCAACGGGCTGACCTTGACGAGCCGAAACTTGGCGTCCCAATGCGCGATCGCAGCCCTCGCACGATCCGAACTCTGGTCCCGCCGGATGGCGCTCGCCCACGCGTGCATGCCCCGCACGCCTTCGTGCAGGACGCTGACCTTGCGGTCCCAACAGCATTGATCGGGCCGAGCCCGATACACGGGGCCTCCATGCGCCGCCTCGTATTCCTCGACCGTCGTTGGCGGACGCACGAAGGCAACCTCGATGCCGTACCTCGCGCGGACACGGTCGACCATCGCCAGCGTTTCCGAAAACTGATAGCCCGTATCAAGGTTGAAAATCGGAGTGCGCGGGCCGACTTCGGCAAGCATGTGAATGAGCACCATTCCCTCGGGCCCGAACGCCGTCGCCATGGTGAACCGCGGAGCGAACCGGTCGACGGTCCACCGCAAAATGGCCTCGGGTGAGCTCCCCTCCAGTCGCGCGGACGCCCCGGAAAGCTCCGCGAATAGACCTTCCGTCGGTTCCAGTGGCGCCGTCCCCTCGCAATCGTCAACCACCGGCGGCCGTACGACGGAGAGCCGGCTTCCCTCGGGACCTCGATCGTCAGGGACCGGATAGGACCGCTTTGTCGCAGGCTGGCACATATTCCATTCCACCCGTTCCAGGGCGTGTACCGGACACGTGCAGCACGCACCACGTACAGCACGTACAGGACACCCACCTTCGCTCCGGATACCATACTATTTTGGTAATCAAAGTCAACAATGGGCGATTGCCTAATAAATAGGGATCGGTCAGGATGGAGCGATTCTTCAGGCGGTAACCGCGTCAAGGGCCGGAACTCCGGGGGAGATTGGGGTGGGCGTGGCGGATGCCGGGTGGACGGCTTTGCTTGCGGACGGCTAAACTCCGAGTGCCCATCGGAACATGCCGTGCCGCACCGAGAACCCGCCGTTATGGAACGTGAATCCCTGCACGACGGCCGCCATGACGGCCTTCAGCCGCTCGAAAGCCTCGACCTATCGCGCGTCCATTCGTTCTCGGAGCTGTTGGACGCCATGTCGCGGACGGCCTTTTCGGGCCGGCAGCTTGGGGAAGCCCGCGACATTCTGCTGGGAATGATTCGGGATCCGGATTGCCTTGTCGTGCTGACCATATCGGGCGCGATGACGGTGGCGAAACAGGGGCGTATCTTCTGCGATCTGGTCGATCGGGGGGCGGTCGGCGCGATCGTCGCGACCGGGGCGCTCATCGCCCACGGCCTGACGGAGTCGATCGGCCTGACGCATTACCGGCACGACCCATCGGTCTCGGACCCGAAGCTGTTCGAGCTCGGCTACAACCGGATCTACGATACGCTCGAAATGGAGGCGAATCTGAACGACGTCGAGCGTCTTGTGCGTTCGGTCCTTCAATCGGAGACGCCCGAATCGGGGGTTTGGTCGTCGGCCCGCCTATGCCGCGCGATCGGCCGTCGGCTGAGCGAAAGGAACGAGGGTCCCGGCATATTGCGGAGCGCCTACGAGCGGGGCGTGCCGGTGTTCATTCCGGCGTTTACCGACAGCGAGATGGGTTTGGATGTCTCGACGTGGGCCATGTCGCTCGCGTTGGGCGGCGGCGCGGAGCCGATCGACGCCATGAAATCGGACGACGTGTTTGAGGCGGTGCCCCCCTACAACCCGTTCCATGACCTGCAGGAGTACGCTCGGCTTGTCGGACGATCGCCTCGCATGGGCATTTTCACGATCGGCGGCGGCGTGCCGCGGAACTGGGCGCAGCAGGTTGCCCCGTACTACGACATCACGAACCATCGGCTCGGCACGCGGCTCGATGCGCCTCGATTCCGTTACGGCGTGCGGCTGTGTCCCGAACCCGTGCATTGGGGTGGATTGTCGGGCTGCACCTATTCGGAGGGAGTGAGCTGGGGCAAGTTCGTTCCCATATCGGAGGGTGGTCGGTTCGCCGAGGTGCACGCGGACGCGACGGTTGTGTTGCCTCTCTTGATCAAAGGCGTCTTCGAGGATCTGGACCGGTCCTGATCGCGGCGAAGCGTCGAGATTACCTACTTCATTCGCATGATTCGTGTCATTCGTGGTTGGTTCCTACGCGCTTCGCCGGACGCAAGTCGACCACGAATGGCACGAATAACACGAATCCGACGAGGAAAGAGGAAGCCGGGACGGAAGCGTCGCCGAGATCCGAGTTCCCGGTGAGATTGAGCGGCGGACCGGGCGAAGGTCGAAGGCCAAGTGAAGGCGAGCGGATTCCCGGACATCGGCCACGTCGATTCCGACGGGCATCCCATTCCCTAGTTGGGCAACGCGGCGCGACCCCGCGTTGAAGTCGCGGCCTGTCAGAGGGCCCGGCGATAGCGTTTGGGGGGCCGGCGTTTCAGGCTGTCGGGAGGCGCGGGCGGCGCCGAACCGCCGCTGTGGTTTCCCGCGTGCATCGGCATCGACGTCGCCTCGAAGTCTTCGATCGCGTCGCGAAGCAACCGACGATTGATGCGTTCCTCGATCTTCGCCAGCTCATGGCCCTCGATCGGCGTCACGAACGTGAAGGCGACACCCTCGCGCCCCATGCGGCCCGTGCGGCCGACGCGATGGACGTAGTCGTCGCAGAATTGGGGCACGTCGAAATTGATGATGTGCGAAATGTTCGTGACATCGATCCCGCGCCCGACAATGTCGGTGGCGACGAGGATCGTGACCGTTCCCGCTCGAAAACCCTTCATGACCCGGTCCCGCTGACGCTGCTCCATGTCGCCATGGATGCACGCCACGTCGTCGAAGCGGCGGCTGAGCTGATGATAGAGGACGTCGGTTCGTTTCCGAGTCCGGCAAAAGACGATCGCCTGCCGAGGCGATTCGCGTTCGATGAGCCGGATGAGCAGTTCGAGCTTGCGGTTCGCGTCGACCGTGAAGTAATGCTGTTCGATCGTCTCGGAGCCGATGTCGCCCGTCGAGAAGTTCATCTTGACCGGATCGCGCATGTACCGTTCGGCCAGCCGCTCGATGGCCGAAGGAACGGTCGCGCTGAGCAAGAGCGTCTGCCGGTCCTTCGGGCAGGCGCGCAGGATCCGCTCGATGTCCGGTCGGAAACCGATGTCGAGCATCCGGTCGGCCTCGTCCAGCACAATACAGTGGAGATGATCGAGGCAAAGCGAGCGGCGGCCCATGTGGTCGAGGATGCGGCCGGGAGTCCCGACCACGATGTCGACGCCACGGCGCAGCCCTTCGATTTGGGATCGCAGCGGCTTGCCGCCGTAGAGCGTGATGCCTCGAAGGGTCCGACCGTGCGCGAGACGCTTGAGCTCCTCGGTCACCTGCACGGCCAGCTCGCGGGTCGGCGTGAGAATCATCGCCTGGGGACCCAACATGCGGCGAACGGGTTTGAGCTGTTCCAGGATCGGAATGAGGAACGAGGCCGTTTTTCCGGTCCCCGTTCTCGCCTGACCAAGCACGTCCTTACCCGTCAAGGCGACGGGGATCAGGCCCGCCTGCACGGGCGTCGGCTCGAAATAGTTCGCCCGATCGAGGGCGGCCAACATGATTTCCGAGACTTCCAGATCGCGAAAACCGGTGCTCGGAGTGGTGGTCGAATTCGGCTCGGAATGACGATGCGCGTTCAAAAGATCGGCCTGCTTCCACGATGGGCCGCACCGCCGGAGAACCGCCCCGGGATCAGGACATGTCGAGTTTCCAACCGGCGTCGCCTTGGCAAAAAGATCCAAAATAAGGACGTTCGTCCTTGGGGTATGGCACTTGTTCGAGGATACTGTACCACGATAGGGCACGCGGGGCAAATCGATCGCGGAATGGAGGACGACGTTCCCCCAGCGCGCGGATTAGGCCGGGCAAGTCCGGCGACCGCCCGGCCTTTCTCGTTGTAGTCGTCCGAACCGACCGGTGGGTCGAGTCGGGGGTCAGGCCCGAATTCAGCCCTGAACGGGGGTCGGGGCGGCCGACTTCCTCGCGGTCCGGGACGCGGGCCGCGCTTTGGGAGAAGGCGTCGAGGTCCGGGTTGTCGCACGGCGGGTCGTGGTGCCGCGCGCCGCGGTCGTCCGCCCGGCCGCTCCGGCCGGGTTGGCCGCCGTCTTACGGGCCACGGTTGTCCGCGACGTCTTCTTGGGTGATCGTTTCGCCGCACCCGCGCTCGTGGCCGCCCGGCCCGCGTTCGCCTTGGCGGTCTTCGTGGACTTCGTCGCGGCCTTCTTCGTAGCTGCCATCCTGTGGCTCCTCGGCAATGGGCGATCGGTTGTCATTCGCGGCCTCGCGTCCTGGAACGCCCGACAGGAACGAGTCGCCGGTTCCGTGCGATTGGGATCGGATGCGATGCGGATCGTGTGGGCGAGCGCTCCCATCGAAGCGTGACAACCCGCGCGATCCCTACGTTCCTCCCAATCATCCACATTGAACCAAGTCTGGCTCAATTTCGTCAAGTTGAATCGAGGAACTTGAGTCGATGTTCGCTTAATCGGGTTTCTGGATCTGTTTTGGGCCCTGACCGACCACTTTCTCGTATCCGTTTCCGGTCTTGACGTATTTCGTGAAGCCGAGCTTCTCGAGTTTACGGTCGTCGGCCATGTTGCGGTTCATCGTGCGCTCGCTCCACTTGCCCGCTCCGATGTGCGGCGCCAAGAAAACGCGCCGCACGGGCGATCCCGACTCGGGATGCATCGTCAGAGGCGGTTCCGCGATGCGCTGCTCGACCTCGAACCGTTCGCCGCCGGAACCATCCTCACACACGACTTCGTAAACGTAGAACGGCATCGCAAGGCTCTCCTTCAACTCGGCGGCCCATTCGGCGGCGAACGGCGCCACGCGGACCGAATGCGGATTCCCATATCGGGCCGCACCATCGGCGCGGTCGCCAAATGGACGGCGGACGCGCCGCCGTCGAGGTAGGCGAGCACGCGGTCGAGCGAATCGGCGCCGCCGACTCCGATCAGTTGTACGGACGAACGACGCCGGTCGATCACCGCGCGCATGCGGCGCGTCTGTTCCATGGATACGTCAAAGGTCGCCGCTCCGCAAATCCCCCGTCGCTGACCCCCGTACAAGTACGAGCCGTCCTCGGCGCGCACGGCCGTCGCGATGCTGTTCGTCATCGCCAGCCCGTTCACAAACGGCTCGACCGCGTCCAAGAACGCCTCGGCGATGTCGGCGTCCGGCAAATACCCGATCTTGAGCACGAGCGGCGTACGGCCGATCGCTTCGCGGATCGACGCGGCGACGACCGCCGCGTCGGCCGGATGCTGATACAATTGACCGTCCCGCGTCGCCACATTCGGACACGAGAAATTCGCTTCGACGCAGTCCGCTCCGCTCTCCTTGGCCCACCGAGCGCACATCGCGTAGTCCGACGCGAGATCGTCGAGCGTCCAGTCCTGAGCCAACGTGCCCACGACCGATACCGATAACCGCTGTCCCGGACGAAGACGGCTTCGGGTCCATTCGACGTCCCGACGCCATTCCTCCGGTGAACGCGACGGCATTCCGAACGACACGGCCCACGTCCCACGCATCTCGGCCGAAACGGCGACCCAAGGCTCGTCCCCACGCAACATGCCGCACGTGACGGGCACCAGATTGGGAAGGTCGTAACAGGGCCGTGCCCGGCCGCGAACCGTCTTGTACGTCACGACGTCGAACCCCAGCGCGGCGTAGTAGAGACACCACGCGCCGTTCAGCAGCGGGCCGGCGGCGATGCCTAGCGGCGAGTCGACGGGAAGCCCCAGAAAAGACCAAGGGCCTGGTACGGGCCCGATTTCGACGTCGGGCGGCGCGATGGCACGGCCGTAATTCCATTCGTACGTTCGGCTCGGATCGTAGCGCGGCAGGTCCATGACCGATGCGTCCCGTCTTCGTTCGGTCCCGTTCGAGGGGTCCGGCGCGGATCGATTTCTTGCGGCAACCGTCCCGGGAAACTAGGATAGAGGTCTCGTGGAGGTTATGCTATCGCGATCGGGTGATTCGTGGGCCGGCGTTCCGCGCTCCATACCGCGAACCATGCATTGGGGGTGTCGACCATGGTGAAGTCCGTGAGCCATGCGGTGATTCTGGCGGGAATCCTCGTTCTGGGATGGGTGGCGTCGAGTCACCCCGTTTCGGCCCAGGACGAGGACGCGATCATCTCGGAATGGTATGGACGCGGTGTTCACGCGTATTACAGCGGCAAATGGGATGAGGCCCACGCGCTGCTCACACGCGCGATCGAGAAAGGCGCGCGGGATCCCCGGTGCTTCTATTTCCGGGGCCTGACATTCGCTCGGTCCGGGCGACCGGAAGAAGCCGACGCCGACATGAAGCGCGGCGCGGCCCTCGAAGCCGCCGACCTCGATCGGCACTACGACGTCGCCCGGTCGCTGCAACGCGTTCAAGGCGAAATCCGCATCCAACTCGAAAAACACCGTGACGCCGCGCGGATCGCCGCGCGCGAGCTGGCGGCGAAGCGGGCTCGCGCCAAGTACGAAGAGTTTTTGAAGGACGAACAGCGCGTGTTGCTCGCCCCGATCGGATCGCAGCAGCCGACCGTCCCCGCGTCGGCCGCGACCAGGGAAGTCAACGATCCGTTCACCGGCCCCGCCGCTCCCGCCGGCTCGCCCGAGCCACCCAAGGACCCGCCCGCCGGGTCGCCCGAGAGCACTCCCGCGCCGGGCACTCCCGCGCCGGGCACTCCCGCGCCGGCGAGCCAACCCGAGGCGACTCCGCCCGCCGCGACGACTGCGCCGAAACCCGCCGATGACCCGTTCGCGCCCGCCGGCGCGACACCGGCCGCTCCCGCGACCCCGTCGGGCGCGGCCGCCGGAACGAACCCCGCGCCCGGCGACACGCGGCCCACGCCATCGCAACCCGCCGCCCCCGCGGACGCCAAACCGTCCGGCGCCAAGAAAGGCGCGCTCGGCGGACTCTTCCGCGCGATCAAGGGTTCGGTTCCGACTCCGTCGATTCCCGGGGGCATCCCGGGTGTTCCCGGTCGAGGTCCGGGTGCCGCGCCTGCCGGCAACGATCCGTTCGGCGGACCACCGGCCGGCGCGAAGCCAAGCGGTAACGATCCGTTCGGCGCGCCGCCCGCAAAGGAAAAGCCGGCAAGCGACGATCCGTTCGGCGCGCCGCCCGCAAAGGAAAAGCCGGCAAGCGACGATCCGTTCGGCGCGCCGCCCGCAAAGGAAAAGCCGGCAAGCGACGATCCGTTCAAGAAATTTTGACCCGTTCGGCACTCGATGCCGTCGCACCGGGTCGCCGTTGGCTCCTCATGGCGGCGCGAACTTGTCGATCAGTTCGACCGTCGTGTCGGTAAAATCGGTGAAGAGGCCGTCGATGCCGATGACCTGGACGTAAAGCCGAACGAGTTCCTCATAGGTCGGTGTGAATTCGGGAAGCGCGTCGCGGCGGAACGTGTAGGCGTGGACAAGCAGACCCAGACGATGGGCCTCGCCGACCGCGCTGTTCGGGACGGCGACTCCCTCGGTGTTGACGCGGACCAGCGATCGGAGATCGGGACCGATCCCCTGAGCGTATTCCGCGACCGCGGCGAGCTCCGCCTTCATCTTCGACTCGTCGACCACACCCGATTCGTTCTTCCACGCATCGTCCCCGAGGAGCTGGATCATGCGCAGATCCGACTTGAGTTCGGTTCGGATCCGTTTCAATTCGGCCGCGTCAAAACACTGGACGAAGCAAGGCGAATTGCGGTCCCGGTATCCATAGCGCGAGAGGACCGACAGCACGACTTTGGCGATGTCGGTGCCTTGTTCGCGGTGCCATGCCGGCTGTTTGATCTCGGCATAGATCCCGATCGATCGGTGCATCGAGTGATTGAGGCCTTGGATGAGCTCGATCAACTCGGCGAGCGTCGGAACGCGCAGGTCGGCCTTGTCGCTCGGAAATCGATGCGGATAGACGCGTTTTCCCGTTCGCACGTCGATCCGTTCCGACACGCGCAGGCGTTTGATTTCGTCAAGCGTGAAGTCGAGGGCGTAAAAACGTCCATCGGACCTGGATCGATCGGGAAAAAGGTCCTTGACGTTGGTGACCGTATCGAGATGGATATCGTGGAGGACGACGGCCGTTCCATCCTTGGAGAGCACAACGTCGGGCTCGATGAAGTCCGCGCCCATCGAGAACGCGACGGCGGCGGATACGTTCGTGTGCTCGGGCAAATACCCGCTCGCACCGCGATGCGCGATGACAATCGGCCTCGTTCCCGCGCGGTATGAGGCCCCGGTGTGGGCGAGCAAGCCCGCCGCGATCAGAGTGCAGGTCAAGGCGAGCAGGGCATGGGCGCAGTTCACGCAAGGACCTCCGCGGGATCGGGGTGCGAGGGGCGAGTCACCTGTTGTAGCCGGACTTGGCGAAACGGGGCAAGAGCGGGGGAATGCGGACCGGGTCACCTTGTCGACGTGCCGGGATGCGGGTTACGATACAATCGCCCGGAGGGTATCCGAATGGCTAGGAACCTGATTCGAAATCAGGCGCCCCTTATGGGGTTGCGGGTTCGAGTCCCGTGCCCTCCGCTGCGTTGATGATCGCGAGCGCCTTGGCACGTGGTACCCACCCGCAACGTGCCGTTTTCCGCGGAAATCGCCGGGCGGGCAAGAACTTGGGGCGCGTTGGGCGTCACGCAACGGGCCGGCAAAGAGCGACATCCATGCGTCACGTGCGGTGCGGATTCCAATAGGGTCGCCGCGTCGCGGCTTCCCAACGTATCGCGGGCATCCACCCGCGGCGGCGCCCCTGCGTTGCAAAAACTCGCGTCGGCTTGCCCCGGACTTTGATGGGACCGTCGCTTCGCGACTGGGAACGCGTGTCGGACTGCCCGGTCACCCGAGCGACCTTTTGGGATCGCAAGCTGGCAGCTTACGCCACAGGGATTGGGGTAGCGAAGACGTATTGCTGCCTCCCCCCCTCCCACCGAACGATCCGCGGTAACCCGGCGGCGGCCAAAGACGTTTGATTTCAGAATCCGCCCGACCTGCCGCTCGGGTTCACCACGCTGTTCGGCGATTGGAACTCGAATCGTCCTGCCCGTGCTCGTGCTCGTGCCCGTACTCGTGCCCGTGCTCGTACTCGTACTCGTGCTCGTACTCGTACTCGTGCTCGTACTCGTACTCGTGCTCGTACTCGTACTCGTGCTCGTGCTCGTACTCGTACTCGTACTCGTACTCGTGCTCGTACTCGTACTCGTACTCGTGCTCCTGCTCGTGCTCGTGCCCGTGCCCGTGCCCGTGCCCGTGCCCGTGCTCGTG
>VGZC01000028.1 GCA_016872725.1 Planctomycetota bacterium | reverse complement strand
TGGAGAGGGGGCGATGATGGAACCAAGCGCCGCGAAGCGGATGGTTGCGGGATGTCAGACGATGAGCGGCAAGCGCGGCGTTGCGATGGAACGGGCTCGCGGCGCGCAAGGCCGCGCGGCCCGACGCAGTTGCCGACTGTGCGGGTGGAGCAATGTCGCAAGGCGCCCGTGGGATGGCGATACCGGAGGAGTGCGGACCAGGAAGCGTTCCAGGAAGAAGATGCTTGTCATCATCCGTGCCGCGCGAGCCGAATAGATGCGGCGTCCGCGGGTATTTTGTGAAGTCATCGCGTGATGCGCCCATGACAGAAATCCTCCGTACAGTTCACCCCCCCTTCGCCGACAACCGCAGCCGCACAAGCAGATCGTGCAGCGCCGCGTTTCCCCGTGGCGCTTCCGGCAACTCGCTGGCTTCATGCGCCTGCTGGAGCTTCTCCCGCAGACGGTCATATTCCCCACGGTGGAAGCTGAGATCCGCCTCGTTGAGCCGCTCCGTTTCCACACCGGCTACTTTTCGCTGGATCAGATCGTCGAGGTACGGCGATTTCGCCGCCTCGTTGAGTCGGACCAGATTCGCCTCGACCACGCCGGCCTGCATCAGGTGGATGCCGGTGAGCAGGACCCGGTAACGGCGTGTAGAGACACTCCAGCACGTTGGGGTTCGCCTTGAGCGCCAGCACCAAGAACTTCTGAAGCTCCCAATAGGCTTCCTGCGTCTCGTGGTTTTCCAGTTGCTCGGGCACGCCGTAGAGCGACCAGTGCAGGTCGGCGGGTGGCAGGTAGATGCCCCGGCGATCCACGTCTGACTCGGCGTCGGCGAGGCCATACGCCTGCGAACCGATCACGCAGCGGTAGATGACTCGTTCGTAGAGGTCTGTTTGAGCGACGTGGGTGCTATCGCCAATCTCGCCTTCCTTGAATCGGGCGAGCATCGTAACCTCGCTCTGCTTGAGCGGGGCCTCGAAACCATCGAGGAAGCGGACGCGGTACGAGTGTTCGAGGTCGGTCGGTGATTTCACGATTACGCCAACCGTGCCGCGCGGATGAAGGACGAGTCCAGCCGAACCGGGAATGTCCACGAGCGTCACGACCTGCGTGCCCACAGAGAGAATCAAGTTGGGATGGTAATGCACGCGGTCAGTCACGGTTCGATGCTCCGGTCCCTGCGACACTCGGGTTCGCAGGAACATACAGGTGCTCAACTGGTGTCTGGAGCTTACCAGTCTTCCAGTCGGGGACATTCGGCCTTTGCTCAGCCACGAACGCGCTCATGTCGATGGTTTCGAGTATTTCATGTTTGCCGTAGGCTTCCAGCGCTGCGCCGAGTAACCCAAGTTGAACCGCTCGCCGCTCGCACTTATCACCGGTGGGCAGCACGGCTTCCACGGCGGAACCCCGTTGTCACTTCGCAACCTCGAAGATGGCCATTTGCGTCGGTGGTCCCAGCTTCTCGTCTTCCGGCCCCACCGCCACGAACCGCACGGTGTAGCCGAACCGTTCGGCGATGCCATTCGCCCATGCCTGAAACTCGTGCCGCGTCCACTCGAAGCGGTGGTCGGGATGGCGAAATCGCCCGGCCCCGAGACTCTCCCACTTTACGTTGAACTCTCGGTTGGGTGTGGTGAGCACGACCGTTCGCGGCTTGGCGAACTCGAACAGCACGCGCTCAAACGCCGACAGCCTCGGCGGGTCAAGGTGCTCGACGACCTCAACAACAGCAGCGGCGTCGAATCCATCCAGCCGCTTGTCGCGGTACATCAGCGAGCCGTGGAGCAGCTTGATTCGCTCTGCCTGCTTGGTTGGCAGTCGCTCAAGCTTCAGCCGGCGCTGGGCCACTTCGAGGGAACGGATGGATACGTCCAGCCCAACGATTTCCTCGAATTGCTTCTCCTTGAGAAGCTCGCGGATCAACTTTGCCTCGCCGCAGCCGAGGTCAAGGACTCGCTTCGCGCCGCTGGCTCGGAGTGCGGCCACAACCGAACCGAGCCGCTGGTCGTTCAGGCTGAGCGGCTTTTCCAGCGCCTCTTCGGGCTCGACTCGGCGTTCGTCGTCTTCTGCCTCCTGTGGCTCCTCTTCCTGAACGAGCCGGGCAAGGGCCTCGCGGAATAGGCTTGGCTGGAACTTCAAGTAGCGCCGCGTGATCTCTTCTTTTTCCGGGTGCCCAGCCAGCCAGCCCTCGCCTTTGGCGAGCAGCTTTTCCATCTCATCGTCGCCTATCCAGTAGTGCTTCGCGTTGTCGAACACCGGGATCAAGACGTACAGATGCGTCAGCAAGTCGGCCAACGTCGTCGATTTCTGTACCGTCACCGCGAAGTACGGGCTCTCGCCCCACTCGGGGAACCGCTCGTCCAGTGGGCACCGAGTCGCATCGACCGCGTAGCCAAGCGGCTCGAAGACGTTCCGCAGGAACCGCTCGCCGCCACGCACTGGCAACACGTCGATCCGGGCCGACAGCGGGATCGGCAATGCCGCTAGATCTGGGCGGTCCTTGCAGCGACCTTGAAGAGCCGAGCCGAATACCCGCGCGATGGCCACAGACATGAACGAGGATGCCGCGTAGGGCCTGTCGTTCACGTATTGCGCCAGCAAGAAGCTGGCGCTGGCGTTCTTGCCGCGCACCAGTCCTACGGGGTCAACGTCGAGCAGCAGGCAGGCCGAACACCGCTCGAGACCGACTTCGGGGTAGAAGACGTGGACCTTGCCGAAGCTCAAGTCAAAGGACTGGCTGCGCTCGGGATGCTTGTGCAGCAAGTAGCCAAGATCGGACGCCGGCGAGTGGGTTGTCGTGATTGTCAGGAGCATCCCTGTTTCCTCTCGTGGATCGCGGGATTCGACTGCTCCATCACGGAGACGAAACCCCTGCGTTACGCCACTCTTATTCCTGTAACGACACGATGCCGCTTTTCGTGGTTCACCCCTGCCGACAAGCGGCTGGATCGAGATGGAGACTCGCGCGACAGGAACCGACCCGCCGAATGACGTGCGGGTCTCCTCTTGTTCTGTCGGATGGGCCCGGCCTCGCGTAAGATAGACGACCAAGTGGCGACACGAAAGACAGAGCCGTTTCACCCGACAAGCGCGCATAGAACGGCGCATGGAATAGGGTAAGAACGGTGCAAGACGGGCGATTCACGGAGATCATGAAAAGCGATCAGTCCAGAAACGGAAGGGAAACACGAAGATGGTGCGGATCGGCATCGCAGGCATCGGGTTCATGGGCTGGATCCATTGGCTCGCGTATCGCGAGGTCGAGGGAACGCGCGTCGCGGCGATCTGCGCGCGCGATGCCCGAAAGAAGGCCGGCGACTGGCGATCGATCAAGGGGAATTTCGGGCCGCCGGGCGAACAGGTGGACCTGTCGGACGTTCGTGTCCATGACGCATTCGAGCCGTTGATCGAGGACCCGAACATCGATCTGATCGATGTCTGCCTGCCTCCCCATCTGCATGCCTCGGCGGCGATCCGCGCGCTCGAAGCGGGGAAGCACGTCTTTTGCGAAAAGCCGATGGCGCTCACCGCCGACGATTGCGACCGCATGTGCGCGGCGTCCGAGCGGACCGGGCGTCAACTGCTGATCGGCCAGGTCCTTCCTTTCTTCCCCGAATACGCGTTCGCCCTCCAAGCCGCGCGCGGCGGCTCCTACGGCACGATCCTCGGCGGCTCGTTCAAACGGGTCATCTCGAACCCCGAGTGGATCCCCGATTTCTTCGATCCCGATCGAGTCGGAGGACCGCTCATCGACCTCCATGTGCACGACGCCCATTTCATCCGCGTCCTGTTCGGCATGCCGTCGGCCGTGGTGAGCGAGGGGCGGATGCGGGCCCGCGTCGTCGAGCACTGCTCGACGCTCTTCCGCTTCGACGACCGCGCGTACAGCGTCTCCGCGACGTGCGGCGTCATCGGGCAGCAAGGACGGCCGTTCACGCACGGTTTCGAAATCCACTTCGAACGCGCGACGCTGCAGTACGAATTCGCCGTCGTCGAAGGCGCCGGACAACTCCTCATGCCTCTCACCGTCTTCCTCGCCGACGGCCGCGTCGAACGACCGGACCTCGGCGGCGGCGATCCGCTGGGCGCGTTCCATGCCGAGATCCGCGAGGTGAAGACGGCCGTCGAAACGGGCGTCGCGTCCGACCTCGTTTCGGGAACGCTTGCCCGCGACGCGATCATCCTGTGCCAACGGCAAGCCGAGTCGGTCATGCGCCGCGCGGGCGTCGATGTGGCGTAGCGCGCCGGACACTCCGCGCGGACGGACAATCGGCGTCGATCGCCGTTCGGGCAAACCGCGGACGGCACTCGGCGGCGAACGACTCGCCAAACGGGCCGGCCGGGCGCGGCCTTCGATCGGCGGGCCGCGCGTCACGCGGACCGGTGGTCGGTCGGCGGGTTGGATTCCACCGAGCTCGACGTGGACGGGTTCGCGCCGTTCGATTCGGTCGGTCGGGCGAGTGTGGACGCCCGGCGAACGGCCTCGTCGAGCCGCGATGCGTGATGGTCGGCCTGCGCGATGAGGCACTGCAGGGCTCGCATTTTGCTGTCCAATTCGCCCATCGCGTCCCGGGCCGTTTCGTGCATGGCGACGTGCCACCGCGTCCATTCGGGCGGCGCGGGCGTCGACGCGGCGGCGCGGTCGGGCTCGGCGCCCGACGCCGACTCGGGGATTTCCGCGCGCCTCCGAATCCGGCGATAGGTGCGTCGCACGAGGACGGCCGCCAGGAGCGCCAGGCCCGCGAGCAGCATGAGGCGCGGGTCGAAAGGAAGGGTGTTTTGGGACGGCATGACACGTTCGCCTACGACGTCCGCCCGTGATCCTCGCCCCCGGTCGGCTCACCGCGTTCGGCATGCGATGCGGGTGCGGCGTGAAACGCCTCGTGCGCGGCGCGGTATACGTCGCGGATGGCCAGACGCCGTTGTTCGGCGATCGCGCGGCACGACTCGAATTCCGGTGAATAGCTGATCCCGCCGTCGTCATGGACGGCGAGCTTACCGGCGACGGGCCCGAATCGGGTGACGACCTCGAGCGATCGGCGTTCCAATTTGTGGCGGCTCGCCGCCCACCGTCGGATTCCGAGCGTCCCGGTTTCCTTGAAGAGGATCTGTTCGAGTTTGGCGATGCGGTCCGCGCCGCAGAGCACGGTCAATTTCACTCCGGGCCGGTTCTTCTTCATTTGGATGGCCGTCGCGTAGACGTCGAGCGCGCCGCCTTCTCCGAGCCGCGTGAAGCAGTGGCCGATGACCTCGCCGCTCACGTCGTCCAGATTCGTTTCGAGGACCCACACGACGTCCGACAGGCTGTGCTCGGCGGCTTCCCCCACGAAGATCCGCAGGACATTCGGCTGCTCGGTCAGCTCGCGGTCCCCCGCGCCGTAGCCGATCGACTCGATCGACATGGCGGGGATCCCGCCGAATTCGTCGACGAGTGTCGCGATGATCGCGGCGCCGGTCGGCGTCGTCAATTCGGCTCGAACGTCGGACGCGGCGATCGGCACACTCCTGAGCAACTCGGCCGTCGCGGGAGCGGGCAAGCCCACTCGACCATGCTCGATTTGGATCTCGCCTCGACCGACGGGGACCGGCGAACAGACGATGCGCGCGGGACCCAGCAGATCCCAGGCGATCGCCGATCCGACCAGATCGGCGATCGAATCGGCCGCGCCGACCTCGTGAAAATGCACCTTGCGGACGGTCGTCCCGTGCACTTTGGCCTCGGCTTCCCCGAGCCGAGTGAACATGCGTCGCGCGAGTTCCTTCTGGGGTTCGGTGAGCGTGCTCGCGTCGATCTTGTCGACTATGTGGTGCAGGTGCCGGTGGTTTTTTTCCGGCGGGCATTCCACGCGGACCTTGACCGCGCGGAACCCGTGCCTGCGGACCTCGTCGGCCGTGATCCGCACGTCGGGCAGGCCGAGCGACGCGACGCCGGCTTGGATCGGTTCGAGGGGCACGCCGGCATCGACGAGCGCGCCGAGCGTCATATCGCCGCTGATGCCGCTGGAACAGTCCAAATAGGCGATCTTCATCGAGCGCGCCTCCGCGCGGGGATTGGCGTTCCGCGAACGGCCGAAACCTATCGGACAGGAAGTTCGGCCCGGGCTCGGTGCGACGGTCGGGCGGTCGAGCCGTCGGGCCGTCGGGCCGCCGGGCCGCCGGGCCGCCGGGCCGTCCATCGTAGCAAAATCGCCGTTGACGCGGATCGACATCTCGGTTAAATCGTCCCGCCCGGCGACCGACCCCGGGGGCGAGGACATCGGCATGCAAGCCTGCGTCAAGGATGCGAAACGGAAGCGGCCCAACCGTGCGTGGGGCCAATTGCCGTCTCGCATGCGCGTGCTGTTCATCACGGGCACGTTGCGGACCGGCAATTGGCTCGCCGACGCCTTCGCGGCCGACGCCGCCTGCGACGTGACGCTGGACAAGGCGATCGGTATCGCGGCGGGAGCCGCCCGCCTTCGGGACGAGACGTACGACGCCGTCCTGCTCAGCCACGAGGGCGAACAGCTCGATGCGCTCGATCTGCTCCATGTCGTCCGAACGGGCAGTCGCGACGACCTGCCCGTCGTCGTTCTGGGCTCGCCGAGCGAGGAGGAAATGGCCGCGCTCTGCTACGAGGCGGGCGGCGACGCGTACATTTGCGTCCACACGACCACCGTGCGCACGCTCCTTTGGAAGATGGCCCTCGCGCGGGAACGCCATGAACTCATCGCCGAGAATCGGCGGCTCGAACAAGGGCAACTCCAGCGGCTCCAGCTCGAACACGACGAAGCGAACCGCCTGCTCGGACAGCAGCGCGACATGCTCCGCGATCTCGAACACATGCGACGCGAGCCGGGCGCCATGGTCCCGGATTCGGGCGAGGATGCGTTGCCGCTGCCGGAGCAACTCGTCGCCCACTACCGCGAACTCCTTCGGACGTACGTCATCATGGGATCCGGGAATCTCGGCGTTGAAATGCACCAACTCGCCGGGCTGCTCACCCAGGCATGCGTCGCGCCGCGGCAGGTCATGCGGCTCCATCTGGCCGTGCTCGAGGAGATGGTCCAAGGGTTGGGCAACCGCAGCGCGCGTCACGTCATGAACCGGGCCGACATTTTGATCCTCGAAATGACCACGCATCTCGCCGAGGCATACCGGGAAGCCCACCTGAGTCGGAGCCGGCCTCCCGAACAAATGCGACTCCCCGGATTCTGACGATCTCTCGAAGAGTACGACCAACACGGAACGCTCGGGCGGCAGGCCGCGCCGATCACCGTCAACGTCGGTTTCGTTCCATGGACGGCTGCCGAGCGGTTCAATCGGCTTATTGGATGCGGACCGAATAACGTCCTTCATTGTCGGCCAGATCGGCCGCCGATTCGTTTATCTTCCAATAGAGCCGTCCGGAGACATTGGGGCGGAGGTCGGCGTGGAGTCCGATTTCGATCGGAACTCCGATCCGCGCGGGATCGGAGTTCGGGACGACGGCGGCGAGCAGCATGCCGAGCGGCTTGCCTCGATAGTAGTGCAGCGTGATGCCGTTCGGCTCGGCCTCCCAGCGCGGCTCGCCCCGCAGGACGACTCGGCCGGTCGCCGTCGCGCGATAGACGGAGCCCGCGTCGAGTTCGATTCCCGAATCGTGCCAGCCTCGCGAGGCGTCGACTTCCATGGTGGAGCCGCCGGGTCCCCGCGCGACGCCCTCGCGCAACACGATGGCGGCCCGTTCGACGTCGTATCCGTATTCCACGGCGGCGATGAGCGCTTGCCAATTGAGTTCGAGTTCGGGCCAACGGGATTCGAGTCGGCCATACAGGCGGGCGGAAAACGCGTCCGGCGATTCGGACAGTGCGTTGCGGAATTCGCGGAACGCGGCCCGGCTCGCCGGATGGTGGTCGAGCAGCATGGCGGCCGCCCAACACCACGCGTAGGGTTCGAGCCGCCGATGGGCTTTCGCGTCGTATGTCATGACGTCGCGCAGCGTCATGCCTCGACCGGCCTCGTATTCCCGCTTCAAGATCTTCACGCGACCCCAATAGGCGACCTCGGCGCTCTCCCGCGCGTTGTACGCCAGCTCGAGACGCCCGTCTTGCCATCGATGCAGGCCCAGATATTCCGCGATTCCCTCCATGTACCACGGCGGGCCTCCGCCGCCGAGCAGATTGACGGTGAATCCGTGCGTTCCCTCATGGAGCAGGAGGTGCCGACGGTAATAGTCCGACGGCTGTTCGTGCATCCACAACCGCTCGCCGCGTTGATACCCGGTGAGGAATGGCGGGAGATCGTCGGGCAGCAGGCCGAGCCTCCGGAAGGGTTCGGCGTCGCGCATGACGCACGCGATCATGCGCCATGAGGCGGTCTTGGTCTCGGGCACGCCGAAATAGTCGGCCCACTGGGGCACGGCGAGATCGAAGACCCGAGGCAACGCGTCGGCGGCGGGCTCGCGGACGTCCGTGTAGAGCACGAGATGCGCGGATTCGAGCTTCCGGATTCCGGAGGCGGCCAGCGCGCCGTCGTCCGGATCGTCTCCCCGCGCGGCCGGGATTCCCGCCGTCAGCACGAACAGTGTCGCGGTCCAGAGACCGCGCCGGGCATGCTTCGAACTTGCTGCCATCGTTTCACGATCCGACCGACTTGGACCATCGCGCGCGGAATCCCGCGCGCTGACCGGCGATCCCGGGAGAACTGTCAGAGCAGGCTTTCGAGGAGCAACCGCATCTTGCGCAGTTCGGCCATGTGATCGACGTCCTCCATCTCCGACATGTCGATGCCGAGGACCCGGTTGTAGCCGACCTTGCGGAGCGAGGCGATGAGCCGGCCGTATTCGATGGAACCCTGACCGACCCGGACCTGCAGCTTGTCTTTCGTCGTGTCCCGCAAATGGACGTGATAGACGTACTTGTAGAGCTTGTCGTAGTTCCGTTCGCGGCCGAACGTATAGTGGCTGGGATCGAGGGTCAGGCCGAGCCCTTTGACGTTGTCGCAGAGCACGACGACCGTGTCGGGGTCCTCGGACAGGCAACCGACCTGGCTGCGCATGGCGACGCGGATGCCTTCGAGGGTCGCGATGTCCACGAGCCGCTGCAGCCGCTCGACCTCCTCGTTGAACGGCGTTCCGAGCTCGCCCGAGGGAACGGTGAGCGTCACGACCTTCGTGGCCTTGGCGAGTCGGCAAATGGCCTCGAATTGGCGGTAGTATTCGTCGCCAGTCGCCGCGATCTCGACGCTGTAGGCGACGACGTCGAGCCGGCGCGTGTTGCGGCATCGGTCGACGCACCTTGTGAAGTCCGCGACGACTTCGCTCGGCCGCAACTGGCAACCCTGCTCGTGCAGGGCGACCTCAACGCTGCTGAATTCGAGATCGGTGAGCCGTTCCAGGGCTTCTGTGAGCGGCAAACTGCGGAAGCACTCGGTCGAGGCGGCGACGAACAACGTGGAAACTCCTTTTTCTCGGATGGCCGTGCATCGTAGCTTACCGGGATCTACCCCGGTCTGGCAACACCGAACCGGACCTCCGAATGTCGCTCGCCTCTCCGAGGCGAGTTTTCTTATCCTCTAACCCGTCCCGCCGCGTCACGGCTCGGAGAGCCGTGCGAATGTCGCTCGCCTCTCCGAGGCGAGTTTTCTTATCCTCTAACCCGTCCCGCCGCATCACGGCTCGGAGAGCCGTGCGAATGTCGGCGGCAGAGTGGTGAACAGATAGTACGCGCGGGGCACGCCGGCATCGAGAATCGAAGCGAGACCCGTGGGCGGCCGGTCCGCCGTCATCCAATCGCCGACCATGCTGCTCCACAACGTGGCCGATCGATCGTAACGCACGACGCGCGTGGCGGACTTGTCGAGCTGTGCCAATTCGAGGACGCGATCGACGGCGTCCTCGATGAACCCGATCCGATCGACCAGCCCGTGCCGCAGGGCCTCGTCCGCCGTGAAGATCTCGCCCGTCGCCAAATCGACCCCGCCGCGCTCAAGCCGATTCTCCGCGTTGCGGAACGCGGGTCGACCGGAATGCACGATCCGCTTGAACCGCTCGAACAGCTCGCCCACGTGCTTTTCGAGCAGGGCGCGCTGGTCGTCGGGCATCGGGCGGCTCATGCTGAGCAGCAGTTTCCGGGGATGGCTGGCGATCGAATCGTCCTTCACGTCGAACCGTTCGAGCAGTCCGCTGAAATCGTAGTGGGGGATCAACACGCCGATCGAGCCGGTGGTCGTCGTGGGTTCGGCGAAAATGGAATCGGGCTGATCGCCCACCGCCATGGCGACGTAATAGCCCCCGCTCGCCGCCATGCCGCCCATACTGACGACCAGCGGCACGTCTTTTTCCTCGCGGAGCTTGCGCAGATGGTGGTAGATATAGTCCGACGCGGTCACCGATCCGCCGGGCGAATCGACGCGGACCACGATCCCCCTTACCGACGGGTCTTCCCGCACGCGGTCGATCTGGGCTTTGACAAAACCGTCCCCGTCGAGGATCACGCCGCCCACAGTGATCACGGCGATGCGGTCGGCGCCGTCGAGCGAGCCCGAGACGTGCCGTTCGCGGACGCCGTATTGCGGATCGTGGTAGGTCGTTCCGGTCATCGACGACCGGAATAGGGCGACCAGAACGGCCAGGGAAATGAACCAGGTGAACACGCGGCCCACCAGCCGGGACCGGCTTTCCGCGAGATGGACCGTGATCCGCTCAGGCAACGATCGACGTGAATCATCCTGCGACATGGGACGCACCTGCCAGTTCTGGGTCATTGGGGCCGTTGGGTCATTTGGGATCATCTGGAATTGGGCGGCCCACTTCGCGCGCCGTCCTCGCGGCCGTTGGATCGCGGGGGGCCCGATCGGGGATCACCGCCCGGTCGAAACGGACGGAATCGGTCGATTTCTCCGGGCCTTCCCTGGGGTCCGGGAGGGCCCGGAGTGCCTTGGGATCCGGGCGGTGCGCCGCCCCCTCCGCCTTCCCGTTCACGGCGGCCCTTGTGCCAATGATAGTACCGTTCCGCCTCGCGCCGGAACCGCTCGGCGGGAAGCCCCTCCAAAAACGCGCGGTCGCGGGCGCTCAGCTCGCGCGTGACGAACTCCATGATCTGCTCGTTGCTCGGGGGCGGCGTCGTCCGGCCTCCGTTCCGGAACATGCTCGACGCGGCCGCCTCCATCCAGCCGCGGATGATGCGGACCCGTTGGAGCCGGTCCTTCTCGGACTGCAGGATCTGTTTCGCCGTCGGCGAAAGTCCGTCGATCAACTGATTGACCTCGTCGTCGGACACGAGGATCGAGTTGACGCTTTTGCGCATCAGCGCGCCGGTCAGCACGAACCGCCTCGTTCTCGGGTTCTGCCCGACGAATCGCTTCTGGTCCTCGGACAGGGAGTCGTACAGTTCGGCGTCGTGCCGCGCGACGTATTCGCCGATCCATCGGAAGATGAGCGTCACGTCGTCCGTGCCGAGCTGGGAGGCGGCCATGCGTTGGAACCGCTGGATCGACTGTTCCTCGAGCATGCCTTTGATCTTCTCGATGCGCTGCTCGGGCGGCAGGCTCAGCACTTCGGCCCGTTCGCCGGGCCGGAGCGTCTTGAGCCATTCGTAATAGCGCGTCATCACGCGCGTCAACTCGTCCGCATCGGGCGCTTCGGTGATTTCGGCATGCATGGCCCTCAGCCGATCTTGCTCGTCGGCCGACAGGCTGCGGAACCTGCGTTCCTTGCGTTGGAGTTCTTCCTTCTCGGCGGCCGTCATCGCGCCCAGCCGTTCGCGCGGCGACGGCCCGTCGTCCTGCCCGGCGGCGCCGAGGGGGCCGACGGCGAGGCCGGCGAGACCGAGCACGGCCGGCGCGGCCGCGCGCCCTCCAAACCGGCGGGAGAACCAGGACCGTCGATCGGCGCGGTCATGGGCCATCGTCCGACTCCTCCTGGAACAGGTTCTCGCCTATCAAGGTCCGCAGGAAGGCCGTGTCGTCGGCCGCCTGGTACATGTCCATCCGTTCGATGACCGGCAGATCGCGGATCAGTTCGCGATCGCCCGAGGAATAGACGGCGTCGACCGTGAAATAGCCTCCCAACGCGGCCGCCGCGGCGCCGACGGCGGCGAGCAGACAGACGGCGGACCGTCGGAACGCGCCCGATCGACGCGCGTCGCCGTCGGCTCCGCGCACCGCCACCATCGAAACGGTCGATTGCGCGAACGACCGGGCCACCTCGGAACGAGGCAAATCGTCGAGCAGGTCCCACGAGGCCTGGAGATCGCGCAGCCGAGCTCGGCAGTCGGCGTCGTGGGCGAGCCGCTGCTCGATGCGATGCGCGGTTTCCGCGTCGAGCTCGCCGTCGAGGTAACCGACCAGATCCTCGTCGTCGAACGACTCGTCGTGGCGAGCGATGTCGGTTTCATTCATCGGTCGTTTCTCCGAGCGATCCTCGCCCCTCCTCCATGTACGGTTCGAGCGCCGCGCGCAAGTTCGCCCGCGCGCGGGAAAGCAGGCTCTTGATCGCCTTCGTGGTCATCCCCATCGTTTCCGAGATTTCGGCGTAGCTGAGCCCCTCGAATTTCGAAAGGAGCAAGGCCATCCGCTGCCGGTCGTTCAATTGGCTCACGGCGGCCCGCACGAACTCGGCCCGCTCCGCCTTGTCGAGCGCGCGGGTCGGCATGCTTCCGCTTTGCGCCAGGGCCATCTGTTCGAGCAGTTTGACTTGGGAATCGCTGTTCGAGACGACCTGCACCTCGTGGCGGCGGGCCATCGAGCGCAAGGCGTTGTTCGCCGCGTTGTTCGCAATGGTGAAGAGCCAGGTCGAAAAGCGGGCGCCCGGTTCATACCGCTTGCGGGCGCGGAACACCCGCAGGAAAACCTCCTGAGTCAGATCCTCAGCCGCCTCCCGCGACGGCACAACGTGTTCGAGCACGGCGATCAGCCGGTTCTGGTACCGGACCACCAACTCCTCGAACGCCGCCGCGTCGTCGTCGCGCACGCGCAGCATGAGCCGAACGTCGGGATCGGCCAGTTGATAGCGCGCGGCGGTGGATTCGCTGACGGCCAAAGGGAGACCTCGGGGACGGGTCGTCGAGCTCGGCGGGACGGCACGTTCCCAGCCTAACGTAGGCGGCCCGTTCGAGCCAGTATCGACCCCCGCCGCACGGCCCCCCCCCCCTAAACCCCGACCGCCCATCGCCGGTTCCGGTCCGCAAACGGTTCGCCCCCAACGCCCGCTCGGCTCGCCCATCGATATCCTGCCGGGACCCAGCCGGGAGGGATCTTGAAGGAATTCGTGGCGGCGGTTTCGTTCGCACTTGAGCGCGGACCACCGTTCTCGTGGAGCAATCCGAACCGAGCAGTGGCCGAACGACATCGGCGCGACGGGTGTGAAAGGGTTCGTCAACGGAACGCCGATCGAAGACGCGCCAACGGACGGATTCTCATTGGGACGCGGCCAGGAGTTCACCGTATCCGCACAACTTCATTCGGATCGCCCTGTTCACCCACGGTTCGGCCGAAGTGATGGACGCGAAGGGGAATATTGCGAGCTCCGGAATGGCCTCGGTAACGACGGATCCGTCGAGCTTAACGCGGCTTTCCGCCACCCTTCGGGCTCCGCGGAAGTCCGGCGCGTATCGCATTCGGCTCAAGGCGTTCTCGTTGACGTTGGTCGAATGCCTCCTTCGAGTCGACGACTAGACGGCCATGCGCCGTCCGCGTCGAGGCGGCGTCAGGCATCGGCCGGCTCGATCCCCGTCGCCAGCGCATACGCCATGCGGCACGCGCGGGTGAATTGCCGGAGGTCGAGCCGTTCGGTCGTCATGTGCGGATTGACCTGGCCGCAGCCGAGCGTGACGGTGGGGATGCCGTGGCGGATGAGCCAGTTGGCGTCGAGTCCGCCGTTGGAGATCGCCGTCCACGGATCGAGGCCCGCCGAGCGGGCGGCCGCTTCCGCCGCGCGAACGCACGGCGCGTCGTCGGCGAGCCGGAACGATTCGTAATCGAGGCGGCCTCGGATCGCAACCCGCCCCCGCTTGCCGTCGACGTTGACCACCGCGTTCGCCGCCTCGCGGAACGCCCCCTCGATCCGCTCGACAATCGTCGTTCGAAACAGGGGCGCGTGGCTCCGCGCTTCCACCCGAACCGTGACGCGGTCGGCCACGACGTTCGTCGCGTCACCGCCTCGAATCACGCCGACGTTGCTCGTCCCCTCGCCGTCCGGTTTGACGATCTTGCCGTGCCACCCATCGCGTTGCAAGTCGGCGATCGCCAGCGCGGCGACCGCGATCGCGCTGACCCCACGCTCCGGCGCATTGCCCGCATGGCTCGCATGGCCCGCGATCTCCACGTCCATCCGATAACCGCCCGTCGCGCCGATCGTCAACTTGCTCGGATCCCCGCCGTCCCAATTGAAGGCGAGGCTCGGCGCGCCCAACAGCGATCGGGAGACGTGCCGCGACCCTTCGAGTCCGATTTCCTCCTGCACGAACCAGCAGAGGGTGAGCGGCGGGTGGTCGACGCGGCGGTCGAGCAAGGCGAGGGCCGTCGCGAGCAGGACGGCCGTGCCGGCTCGGTTGTCGGCGCCGAGCCCCGTGGCCGGGTCGGCCGAACGGACGATCGCGGCGCGTCGGCGCGGTCGCGAGCCGACGCAGATCGGAACCGTGTCGAGATGGGCCGTCAGAAGGCGGCGGGGTTTTCGGGAGTCGCCGTCGAGCCGCACGATCAGGTTGCCGACCTGGCCCCGCAACCGAGCGCGCCGGTGCGCCGAATCGTGACGCATGGCGGACGCCGGAACGCCCGCGTCCCGCAAATGGTCCCGCACATATTCCGCGACCCGGCCCTCTTCGCCGCTCGGACCCGGAATTCCCATGAGCTCCATCACCAGGTCCCGCGCACGGGCCTCCTGACGCGGATCGAGCCGCCGGGTGCCGCCCCGGATCGCGCGGTTCCCGATGTTCCCGGGTCCTTCGACAATCTTGGATTTCTTGGACGACGTGGTTCTGGACGCCTTGGTGGCCTTGATCGGCTTGATCGGCTTGGTGGGCTTGGATTGGGCCATGTCGGCGTCGTCCTGATCGAAGGGGACCCATGTTCGGCGGATGGCGTGTCGGGGCCGGGAGTGCGCGAACCGCAAGACTGGCATCCCCGAGGTCCCTTGGCAAGCGGTCGCCGCGACTGTCTGATGAGGCCAAGCGCGCGGGGGGGTCGTCGAGCGGATCTTCCGACGACCGGGTCGGGCGCGGGAACGAGGTCGTCCTTTCCATGCGCCATCTGCTCGACGTGCTGAGCGACGGATTGCCCGAGTGGCTCGAGGAACGGGGCCAGCCGAAATACCGAGCGGCGCAGATCCGCCGTTGGTTGTTCGCGCGGCGCGCCGCGTCGTTCGACGCGATGTCCGACCTGCCGTCGGGACTGCGAGGCGACCTGGAACGCGATTTCCGGATTCTTGAAGGGAACATCGCGACCCTCCGGCAATCGGCGGACGGCACCGAAAAGCTGGTCGTCGAGTGGTCGGACGGTAGGCGGATCGAGTGCGTCCTCCTGCGTGATGGGCCTCGCCGATCGATCTGCGTGAGCAGCCAGGTCGGCTGCGCCATGGGGTGCGTGTTCTGCGCGAGCGGGCTTGACGGCGTGGAACGCAATCTGACGCGCGGGGAGATTCTCGAGCAGATGCTCCATCTGCAGCGGCGGATGCCCGAGGGCGAACGGCTGAGCCATGTCGTGGTGATGGGAATGGGCGAGCCGCTGGCCAACCTGGATCGGCTCCTGCCGGCGCTGCGCGAAGCGTCTTCGAAGGACGCATTGGGGATCAGTCCGCGCCGGATCACCATCTCGACGGTCGGTCTGCCCGACGCGATGGAACGGCTCGCGCGGGAGGACGCGCGGTTCCACCTTGCCGTGTCGCTGCACGCGCCGAACGACGCGTTGCGGAACCAGTTGGTTCCCGTGAACCGCAAGATCGGGCTCGACGCCGTCCTGGCCGCCGCCGATTCCTACTTTGAACGGTCGGGGCGCCGCCTGACGTTTGAGTACGTCCTGCTTGGCGGAATCAACGACGACGTATCCCACGCGCGGGAGCTGACGCATCGGCTCCGCGGCCGGACGGCCATGCTGAACGTGATCCCGTGCAATCCGGTGGCCGGTCTGCCCTATGTCGCGCCGACAGCCGCTCGGCAGCGGGCCTTTCGCGAAACGCTTGAACGAGCCGGGATCAATGTGCAGTTCCGCGAGCGGAAGGGGGACGCCATCGACGCGGCGTGCGGTCAGCTTCGGCGATCGTCATCGACCGAGTCGCGCGTCGCCCGGTAGCCTTCGCGGAGCCTCGCGTACCGCGCGCGGTCCGGGAACGCGTCGCGGTCGAGTTCGGATTCGGTCGGTTCGCCGTTTGCATCGAGGATCGCATGCCGGGATGCCTCGAACAGCCGCCGCAGATAGGGCCGGCACCAGCCGCATCCGGTGCCCGCTCCAAAACACTCGGCCAGTTGGCTCGGCCGATCCGGACGTTCGACGCGCAGGTAGTTGATGACCTTGCGTTTCGTCACGTGGAAACAAAGGCACAGTTCGTCGTCGAGTTCCATCGTGGGCTCGCTGGCAGAAAAGCGTCGGATGGTATATGATAACGGGCCTCTGGAATTACGTCACGACGTAGGGGGATTCCGAAATGGCGCGCAAGACAGTGAATCGACGGGAGTTGCGCGAGCAGGCCGAGGCCGCCGAGGCGTTGGAATCCAAGTCGCCCGCCAAGGCCGAAAAGACGGCGAAGGCTGCGGTCGAAAAGAAGCCGGCGCCCAAACGCAAGAGCCGCGCAAAGGAACCGGTCGACAAACGGTTCAAGCTCTACTGGGGTGTCTTCAACCAGTCGCTCAAACGGGTCGCCCTATTCGAATTCAACCAACAAAAGCAGGCACAGGAAAAGGCCGAAGCGCTGACTGCGTCGGGTAAGTCGCCTCATTTCGTCAAGAAAGAAAAGATCGAGATCACCGATTGACGCGTTTGCCCATTGGATCTTGCCCATTGGATCTTGCCCATTGGATCTTGCCCATTGGATCTTGCCCATTGGATGGTAGCCACCGTCGATGGTAGCCACCGTCGCCAGACGGTGGCCGAATCGCGCGACGGTTCCTACGATTGGACGGTGGCCGAAGCGCGCGACGATTCCGCCACGCTCTGGCGACCGTGGCTACGACGAGACGAGGAATATGGATCCATCGAAGAAACAAGCGATCTACGTGGCCATCCTGGCGGGCAACATCACGTTTATTGCATTCATGGTCCTGTTCAATTCGAGCATGTCTCCTTTTCAATGGGGCGAGTTCAGCGCGCTCAAGACCCTGCTCGGACTCATGATCGCCGGCGGAGCCGCCGGGGGTGCCTTCTTCGCCGCCCGCATGGGCCACTAGATTTGTCTCGGCGCATTTTCTGCTCGGCGATCCCCCGGCGAGAGCCGATCGACCATCCCATTACCGCCTGGCGGCACATTCCGCCGCGTCCTCGAATTCGTCCGCCGGATCGAATTTCGGCATGACGACGATGAGTACTTTCATGTGGCCGATCGCTCGGTGGCGCGTCCCCGGTCGAATGAGCACGCAGAGCCCGGGATGGACGGGAAGCACCGCGTCGTCGAGTTGCATTCGGGCATCGTCACCGCATTCGAGGAAATAGTAGACCTCGGTGAGCCGCCGGTGGTAGTGGAGCGTCGCCTGTTCGGAGATCTCCGTGACGTGGATGGTTCCCGGAAAGTCAGCCGCATCGGCGAACGCGCGGCGCGCCGTGCCGCACGGACAGGGTGTACCTGGCACGTCCCGGAAGTCGACCACCTCGTAGCCACCCGATGCCGCGTTCATAGGGCCCTGCTCCAGACCGTTGCCGCCAAAGTCGCGGATCGCTCCGCGATCCGCCCGTTCCGGCATCCGAGTTGTGAGACGTTTCGGTGGTTCGCGGAGCGAACCACGCCAAAGTCGCGGATCGCTCCGCGATCCGCCTTGTTCCGGCAACCGAGTTGCGAGACGCTTCGGTGGTTCGCGGAGCGAACCACCGAAGCGATTATTGGACTCCGCCCCGCTCTTCGCCGTCAAGAATGGAACACGGGGATCTCGACCGCCAGCCGTTAGAGTCAGCGGAGTTTTCCCGGATTGCGGAAGCGGAAAATCCTTTGCAATGCGTGACGTAAACCATTTGCTCAAAATTCCTTCCGAACGCTCAAGGCCTCTTGCCACGCTCGCCGATACGGTAGGTGTCGCCCGATCCGATTGGCCAAACCAAACGATCGGAGACAAGACAACCGGAGCGGGTTAATCGGGCCAAGGAATGGCTCGACCGGTTCTGGCAACGTTTTCCTCGCGGGCCACCACCCCGCCGCGCTCGAGGCGCTGGTCCTACCGCACACCGCATACCTGCAACGAGTCTCCCTGACGCCAAGTCCTGAGAGAATCCCACACCCACCTTCAGTCGTCGTGGTGCGACGTTATGCGGTGCCCGATCGCGAACCGGTCCGTGGAAGACACAGCCAGTTCGACAGTTCCATCGTTGAAATGGAGACATGGCTCGATGAAGTGGAACACAATGGTAAGCACGATGGTGCTTGGATTCGCCGTCTGTTCCCAAAGCTACGGCTTCGAGTTGCTCGACCGTATGCTGGGACTCGGCGGTTGTGGATGTGAGAATCGATGCTGCTCGACCCGCGGCGCGGGCTGCGGCGTGAAGGCGAGCTGCGGCTGCGAAGCGAAGCCGACGTGCGCCGCGAAGCCGACCTGCGGCTGCGACGCGAAACCGGCGGGTTGCGCCGCGAAGCCGACTTGCGGCTGCGATGCGAAGCCGGCCGGATGCGCCGCGAAGCCGACCTGCGGCTGCGATGCGAAGCCGACCTGCGGCGCGGACGCCGCTTGCGGTTGCGACAACGGTTGCCGCAAGGCCCGTTGCTGCCGCACGAGCCTGTTGGAACGGATCTTCGCGTGCCATCGTTGCAACGGCTGCGACAAGGGTTGCGCGAGCAACTGCGGCGCGAAGGCGGGTTGCGGCCACGAGCCGACCTGCGGTTGCGGCGCCCCGGCGGCGGCGGTGGAAGGTGGCGAAGCGGCCCCCATGCCCCCGGCTCCGGTCGTCGATGATCCTTCCGCGTACATTCCCGCTCAGCGTCGCGTCGTTCACGCCAGCACGATCTTGGTTCGCTAAGTCAACTGGCGTCGCTTGAAGACGACGACAATACACGGCCCGATCGGTTCCGCCGATCGGGCCGTGTTGCTTTCTTGAGTCCCTACCGGGGATCGGAGGTCGACCTTTCCTCCGATTCGTCGACCCACGACGCCGCGTACCCCAGCAGGTCGCCCCGCTCCCGGCAAAAACGGCGGATCGCCTCGTGCGCGGCGGAATCCTCGGCCAACTCGAGCAGCGGGAACGGAAGGCGGGGAGCCGGAGCATCGCTGAGGAATTCGAGCGCCTCGCCAAGCGCCTCGGCGTCGCGGCCCAATCGCGCGAGGAGATCGACGAGCGATTGGCGCGCGGCGGCGCCGAGCCGATGCGACCGCAGTCGCCGCGACTTCTCGCGGAAATAGGCGACTCCCGACTCGACGGCGTCGCCGACCAAGGCCCCCAGGAAATGCCGATGGGCCACGTAGACGTCCGCGAACGGTTCGTCTTGCTCCAGAACGGGAGGATTCGGAGTTCGCAGTCCGTACGACGTCAGGTCGAGGGCCCGTCGGATCGCGTCCGGATCCTCCAGCACCCGCGCGAAACGCAGCGTCGAGATGAGGTGCGACAGGTCGACGTGGTAGGCGCAATCCTCGAAAAGCCAACTTCGGTTCGCGACCAGTTCACCCACCGTCGACTCGGCCGGTTCCGCGCCCTCCCGCCGTCCGATGTCCGCTCGCAGACTCGCGACGAGCTCTCGGTGAAGCTGGTCGACGAGCAGTCCGATCACGAGCCGCCGATCGGCGAGCGACCTGTCGGCGAGCACCGTTTCGAGGGTCGTGATGGCGCTGCACGTTCCGAAATGTTCGAGCACGATTCGAAATCCGCGTTCGATGTCGACTCCCTCGCGCAGCAGGATCTCGACCAGAAGCTCGGCGTTCGACGCGTCCGGTTCGACACGCGCCAGGGCGTCGCGCACGGGCGGCACGTCGCGGATCGGCCGGAGGTAGGTCCAGGCGTCGCGGAGGGCGGCTTGGCGGAGGAACAAGAGACCCGTTTCGCGGCATGCGGCGAGCAGTCCCTCTTCGAGCGTTTGGCGGCGCGATTCGGAAAGGTCGTCGGGCACGTCGGTCCGAGCGGGGGAAAGGCCCGCCCGGCCGCGAGCCTTCATCTTGAGCGTCTCGAACAGGTCGTGATAACGGCCCTCGGCGCGCAGGCGCGCTTCGAGCGCTTCGAGCAATCGGTCGATGCCGAGGCCGGCCGCGCGATCCAGTTCGTCAAATCGATCCGCCATCCCGCCCGCCGGTGTCGCCGCCGACATGTTCGGTTCCTCCCCGCGCGGCCCGCGTTGGCTCGGCGCGCGGGGTCGTGGTCCGCGATCGCCGCCCGTGATAGGCTTGGGGATCGGGCGTCGCGGCCGCCGGCGCGCCCGATCCTGGAGACATGCTAACGGCATCCGGCGCGCGGCCCAAGGCGCCAATCCCCAAGAACGCGACGAACGGGTGGACCGACCATGCGATCGGATGACGAGCCGGAGGCCGGCACGGGACTGCGCGGATTGCGTGTCGCCGCGCTCGAAAGCCGGCGAGCCGAGGAACTCCGGCATCTCATCGAACGGTTCGGCGGAGTGCCTTCGGTCAGCCCTTCGCTGCGCGAGGTGCCGATCGAGCGAAGCCCCGAGGCGCTCGATTTCGCGCACCGCGTCCTGACCGGCGAGATCGGCGTCGCCGTCTTCCTGACCGGTTCGGGGTTCCGGTTCCTGCTCACCGCGCTCGAACGGCATCTTCCCATCCAGCGGTTCCTCGACGGACTATCGGACATCGTGACGATCGCCCGGGGCCCCAAACCGGCGGCGGCCCTTCGGGAGGCGGGCATCGACTGCACGCACCGCGTGCCCCCTCCCAACACGTGGCGCGACCTGCTGACCCTGATCGATCACGAGGTCCCGATCGCGGGCCAGACCATCGGCCTGTTGGAATACGGTGTCCGCAATCCGTCGCTCGTCGCCGGCCTCGAAGCCCGCGGCGCGCGGGTCGTCCGCGTTCCCGTCTATCGGTGGGAATTTCCCGAAAACGTCGAACCGCTCCGCGAGAATGTCGCGAAAATGGCGGCCGGCCAAATCGACGTCCTGCTCTGCACGTCCGCCCATCAGATCGTCAACCTGTTCCGCGCGGCCGACGAGGCGGGCTTGGCCGACCTGCTTCGTCGAGGCTTGCGACACACGGTGATCGGTTCGATCGGGCCGACAACGAGCGAGACGCTGCGGGAGTTCGATCTGCCGGTCGATTTCGAACCCGAACACGGAAAGATGGGACACCTCGTCCGCGCCGCGGCGGAGCGGGCTTGGGACATTTGGCACGGGAAGCGATCGGACGTCCAGCCGGTCGCTCCGTCCGAGCCGCGTTCGGAACCGAGGCCCCTTTGGGAAGACGGACCGTTCATGAAGGCATGCCGCCGCGAACCGACCGAGGTGACGCCCATCTGGCTGATGCGCCAGGCCGGCCGATACATGCCCGAATACCGCCGCATCCGCGCCCGTACCTCGTTCCTCGGCCTATGCAAGGACCCGTCGGCGTGCAGCGAGGTGATGTGCACGGCCGTGCGGATTCTGGGCGTCGACGCCGCGATACTCTTCTCCGACCTGCTGCCGATCCTCGAGCCGATCGGCTTCGATCTGGAATTCGCGCCCGGCGAAGGGCCCGCCATCCATAATCCCGTCCGATCGGGCGCCGACATCGACCGACTGCGCGAGCTCGAATCGATGGACCCGCTCAACTTCGTGCGGGACGCCGTGCGGTTCACTCGGAACGATCTGCCGTCCCATATTCCGCTCATCGGATTCGCCGGCGCTCCGTTCACGTTGGCGAGTTACGCGATCGAGGGCGGATCGAGCCGTTCGTTCGCCCACACGAAACGGCTGATGCACGAGGACGACGGCGCCTGGCGGGCTCTGATGGGGATCCTGGCGCGCGCCGTCGCAAGGTATCTCGCCGCGCAGATCGCCGCCGGCGCCCAGTGCGTGCAGCTCTTCGATTCCTGGGTCGGCTGCCTCGGTCCCGCCGATTACGCCCGCTACGCGTTGCCCTACGTGCGGGCCATCGTCGAATGCCTGCCCGCGACGACGCCCGTCATCTATTTCGGAGCGGGCAATCCCGAGTTGCTTCCCGCGATGGCGACCACCGGCGCGCCGATCCTCGGCGTCGATTGGCGCGTGGAACTCGACGACGCTTGGCGTCGGATCGGCCACGATCGGTGCATTCAGGGAAACCTCGACCCGGGTGTCCTCATGGGAACGTGGAGAACGATCACCGATCGCGTTCAAGACGTCCTCGAGAAGGCCGGCCGCCGTCCCGGCCACATTTTCAATCTCGGGCACGGCATCCTGCCGCAAACGCCCGTCGAAAACGTGACCGCCCTCGTCAACTCGGTGCACGCGTGGCGCTAGGGAATCGGCTCGACGACTCCCGAGAGTCCGGGCGCGATCGAGCCGGCGTTGATCGAATTGATCAAATGGCGCAGTTTTCCGAGGCTTCGCCGGTCGAAGGAGAAGACGAGCCGCGGCAAATCGGCGAGTTCCGGTTCGTCGCGTTCGGCGGCCAGGGCTTCCGTCTGTTCAATGCGGCCCGCGATCACGATCGATCGGTAGTGGTCGTTGATCCGATCGAGCAGGCCGGAAGGGAGCGGTTCGAGCAGTCGGAGCACGAGCTTGCTTTTCACGTAGCGCATGCTGTGATAGACGCGATAGAAGCGGAGCACCTCGTCGACCGCCGCCGAACAGGTGTCGGCGACGCGGTACAGTTCGAGATCCTCGGGACTGATCAGGCCGCCGCGGAGCAGTTCGTCGCGGATGAAGGCGTCGAGGATCTGCCAATAGCGCTGACCGGGCGCGTTGAGCAGGACGAGCGGCACCATGTCCCGTTTGCCGGTCTGGAGCAGCGTGAGGACTTCGAGGGCTTCGTCGAGCGTCCCGAAACCGCCGGGAAGGCAGACGACGGCGTCGCATTCCTTCACGAACATCAGCTTGCGCGTGAAGAAGTACTTCATGTGGACAAGCTTGTGGTCGCCCGCGATGATCGGATTCGCCTCTTGTTCGAAGGGGAGCAGGATATTGAGCCCCATCGACTTTTCCCGCCCCGCGCCGCGATGGCCGGCCTCCATGATCCCGCTCGCCGCGCCGGTCACCACGAGCCAGTCGTGATCGGCCATCGCCCGCCCGAGCTCCATCGCCTGGCGATAGGCCGGTTCGTGCTCGCGGGTGCGCGCGGAACCGAAGATCGTGATCTTTCGGATCGCCCGGTAGGGCGAAAAGACCTTGAACGCGTACCGCAGTTCACGGAGCGCCCGGCTCACGATCTTCAGATCGCCGCGCGATGAGCCGTCGAGCGCGAGCTTGTCGGCCGATTCCTTGATGTTCTCGATGAGATCGGCGATCTGACGCGCCGGCTCCGACGCCATCCGGAACTTCCGCGCCGGAGTCCGGTCGCCGCCCGACCCCTCGGGGTCGGCCTTCGGTTGGAACGTCGCCGCCTCCGCGTCGTCTCGCTCCGCTCGCCGATCTTCGGGCACGCTTGGGGCTCCATGGGAATAGGGCTCGTTCCGTCCGTACGTCCCATTCTACGGACCGCGCGGCCATCGGTCACCGCCCGATTCAGGCCGACGTCCTGCGGTAACTCTGATACGCCAGGATCGCCTCGTACAGGTCGCTCGAAACGGTGATCGGATCGTCTCCGAAATCCCGCAGCCACGCCCGCTGTTCCACCATGGCGCCGGTCAACGCGGCCAGGATATCGCCGAGCGGAACGGTGACCAAACGGCGGCCGTCCGAGAGGTTGTCCGAGTCGTTCCCCACGGGTTCCGCGGGCGGGCCATAGTAGATTCGCAGGCGGGCTCGTGTCATGGATTCTCCCTTGGTATGGCTTGGAACGTTCCGAAAAGAGGATATCTCCGTCGCGTCGCCGACCGCCATGCGGCGTTCCCGGGCATCCAACCGCGTCCGCGCGATCGGGCCCAAGTCGTCCGTCCTTCGGCCCTTCGGCGCGCCATGGTCCCGGGCCGATTATCGGACTCCGCGATCGCATTCTTGAACGAATCCCGCGCCGAATCGCCGATTCGAGTCGAACCCGAGTCGAACCCGAGTCGAACCCGAGCCGAACCCGAGTCGACCCAAATCTCCTGATCCGCCCCGTTCCCATCGGACCGTGCGCAAGTCACCGTGCGCAAGTCCTTGACAAGCGCGGCGCGGCGCGGCTAGATTCCGATGCGAGTATCGCAACGTGCGGTGGATGCTCATGGTGGGCGCGCTGCGGGTCCCTTATGGACACGAATCTTGAAGTCGACTTCGCGCCCCTGGCTCGGGACCTGAATCTGCCTCTCGGTCAGGTTCAACGCGCGCTCGAATTGCTCGACGAAGGCAACACGGTCCCGTTCATCACGCGTTATCGCAAAGACCGCACCGGCGCGCTCGATGAGGAGCAGATCCGGCGCATCCAGCTCGGCGCCGCGCGGCTCCGCTCGCTCGCCGAACGCAAACTGACGATCCTCAAATCGATCGAATCGCAGGGAAAGCTCACCCCCGAACTCGCCGAATCGATCCGCCGCGCCGACTCGACCAAGCGGCTCGAAGACCTCTACCTTCCGTTCAAACCGAAGAAACAGAATCTGGCGACCCAGGCGCGGAGCCGGGGCCTTGAGCCGCTCGCGCTCAGGATCCTCGGCGCGGGCGATCCGACCGTTCGGGTATCCAACGCGGGTTCTCCGGCGGAAGCGACGACGGCCGAGGGAGCGAACGCGTCGGTCGACGGCGCGGATCCGACCTCCTCCGATCCGTCGACACCGTGTCCCGACCTGGAAACGCTGGCGCGCGGGTTCCTCGCGCCCGATTCCGGGCTTTCCGCGGTCGCCGACGTGCTCCAGGGCGTGCGGCATCTGCTCGCGGAAATTTTCAGCGAGTCGGCCGACTTGCGGGACCGCCTCCGCCAACTCCTTCGCCGGCACGCGCGTCTCGTCACGTCGCGCATCGAGATGCCGCGCATCGAGACGCCGCGCATCGAGACGCCGCGTCCGGCGCATGCTCCCGTTCGATCCGATTCCCCGCCACCGGCCGCGCCCCAACCGACCGAAGGCGCGCCGGCGCCGGAAGCGCCGTCGGAAAGTCCCGAGCATGCGGGCGCCCCGATCGAGACCGCGGCGACCGTCGGCTCGGATTCGACCGAGTGCCATGCGGTGCAATCGGTGAACGGCGAGTCGATTGAGGCGCCGCTCGGGGACGCATCGGCGCTACCGGCCGAAACATCGGAGGAGGCGCGTGCCGGAGGGGTGGGGCCGGATGCGCCGGCGGAAGGGGCGGGTGTCGCATCCGGTCCGGCGCCGGACGGACCATCCCGGCGACAAGGGTCCGCGACGGCCGGTCCTCCCGCCGATCGGAAGGCGGGGAATCGGTCGGAACGGGTCAATCGGAAAGAGAAGAAGCGTCAGAAGCTGGAAGCGGCGTTCAAGGACTATTTTCAGTTCCGCGAGTCGCTTTCCCGCATTCCACCACACCGAGTGCTTGCGATCAATCGAGGCGAACGGGCGCGGATCCTGCGCGTCAAGTTGGAAATCGACGCCGACGCCGTCGTCGACGCGGCGCGGCGATGCGCCGTGCGAAACGGCCATCCGTACGCCGAGTTCCTTGACACGTGCCTGCGCGACGCGCTGCAGCGCCTGATCATGCCGAGCCTTGAGCGGGAGATCCGCCGCGAGCTCACCGAATGGGCCGAGGAACACGCGGTCGATGTATTCGTTCGGAATCTGCGCAACCTGATGTTGCAGCCGCCCGTGCTCGGACGGCGCGTCCTCGCCCTCGATCCCGGATTCCGCAGCGGCTGCAAAGTGATCGCCCTCGATCCGTTCGGCAACGTGCTCGGCCACGACATGATTCACGTCATCGGGCGCGACGATCGCCGCCGCGACACTCGGCAAAAAATCGCGACGTTGATTCGGGATTACCGGATCTCCGTCGTCGCGATCGGAAACGGCACCGGATGCCGCGAAGCCGAACAGCTCGTCGCCGATACGATCGCCGAATCGTTCGGCGACCAAGATGTCGCGTATGTGGTCGTGAACGAGGCGGGCGCGAGCGTGTATTCCACGAGCCCGATCGGCCGAGAGGAACTGCCCGAATACGACGCCGTGCTCCGGGGCGCGATTTCCATCGGGCGCCGCTTGCTCGATCCGCTCTCCGAACTTGTGAAAATCAATCCCGCCAATATCGGCGTCGGCCTCTATCAGCACGACATCAAGGCCAAACATCTCCGCGATTCGCTCGACGCGGTCGTCGAATCGGCGGTCAACTACGTGGGTGTCGACGTCAATACGGCCAGCCCCGCGCTGCTCCGCTACGTTTCGGGACTCAACCAATTGACCGCGCGCCGGGTCTACGAATTCCGGTGCGAACATGGACCGTTCCGCGCGCGGGACGATCTCAAGAAAGTCCCCGGACTCGGCGACGCGACCTTTGTGCAGGCCGCCGGGTTCCTCAAAATCCACGGCGGCGATAACCCGCTCGACGCCACTTGGATCCACCCAGAAAGTTACGACGTCGCGCGGCGCATGCTCGAACAAATAGGAGCCGATCTCGATCTCCTTCGCTCGGCCGTCGCCCAGTTGCCTCCCGAGCGGGTCACCGCAAGTGAAACACGGTCCTCGGATGCCGGGTCCGTGGTCGCCGGCCCGACCGATGCAATGCCGACCGATGCAATGCCGACCGATGCAATGCCGACCGATGCAATGCCGACCGATGCAATGCCGACCGATGCGGTCTGTGTTGTTTCGGCGGACGGCGTATCGGCGGACCGGGTGAATGGCGGGCCGTCGTTGAGCGAGCGGCGTTCGAAGGCGCGGCGCGAGCTGATCGACAAGGCGAGCCACACGCGGATCGTGGATCTAGCTCGGGAATGGGGAAAGAGCGAGCTGTTGCTGCGGGACATTCTCGCCGCGCTGACTCGGCCGGGCCGCGACCCGCGCGAGGACCTTCCGCCGCCCGTGTTCCGGCGCGGCATCATGCGGTTGGAGGACCTCGAGTCCGGCATGGAGCTCACCGGTACGGTCCTCAATGTGGTCGATTTCGGCGTCTTCGTGGATATCGGCCTATCCGACAGCGGGCTAGTGCATATCAGCCGATTGGCCGACCGGTATGTGCGGGACCCGCACGAGGTCGTTGGAGTCGGCGACACGCTCAAGGTGTGGGTCATCGAAGTGGATCGAGCGCGTCGGCGGGTCTCGTTGACGGCCGTACCGCCGGGCACGGAGCGGGCGCGACCCGACGCGCGCGGGCGGGGCGGGCGGGGATCGGGCGAGGGAGGCGCGGCGCAGGACTCCGGAACGCAAGCGAGCGAGGCGAGTCCTCGGCAAGAAGGCCGTCCGGCTCGTCCGCCGCACGCGGCGCCGCGCGATGGAGACTCGCAATCGGGGCGGCCGCCGCGGCCGGCGGCCCGATCGCACGGAGCGCGTCCGCAGGCGGGACAAGGCGGCGGCGGATCGTCCACGGGAGCTCGAGGATCGGAGAATCGGTCCGGGAAACAGGGATCGCGGGGTGGTCCACCGCGTTCGGGCCAGCCTCGAACGTGGACGTCGCGCGGGTCGGCTCAATCGAAACCGATCAGCAAGGAAATGGAAGAGGGAACCGAGCCGATGCGTTCGTTCTCGGATCTTTTCCAGTTCTACGAAAAGAAGCAACCGCCCGAATCGCCGCCGTGATCGGGTGACGGCGCGCTTGGCCTGTGTGTGGGCCGGTCGACCGCGCGGGCCGTTCTGCGCGACAAGCCGCGTGGGTTGGTGGAGCGGTTCGGGAATCGACGATGGACCTGGATGATCAGCTTCAGCGAGCCGCCGAACGCGGCAAGGCGCGGCAGGACGCTCGGGCGGCCCAGGCGCGCGCCCGCGAGTTGACCGAGGAGGAATGGAAACGGTTGCATTCGCAGTTGAGGCTCGACGTGTCCGACCATATCGAGCGGTCGATGCGGAGCTTCGAAACGCATTTCCCCGGTTTCCGGCACGAGACCCTGTATGGGGACCGCGGATGGGGCGCCGCGTGTAGCCGCGACGATCTCCGGATGGCGCCCGCGGGCCGTCGGCAAAACGAATTCAGCCGGCTCGAAATTACCGTACGCCCCTATTCCGAATACCACATCCTCGATATCCAGGCCAAGGGAACGATCCGCAACCGCGAGTTGTTCCAGCGTCGGCATCATGAATCGATCGACGCCGCCGACGCGACCCGGTTCCGCGAGCGGATCGACGGTTGGATTGTGGAATTCGCCGAGTTGTTTTCGTCGAGCTAGCCTGCCGCGGGGCATGACGCGGTCCGGCGCGGGTCGCGGCGAGTTCCTTCCGTTTTCCCGGATCGATAGTCGAGGAGTCGGTGTGGTGTCGGACTCGCGGAATCGAGATTGGAATGGACAGGCGGCTCCGGCCACGGCGCGGCGCAACGCCCGCTACGGCGGTGTCCTGTTTGTTTGTTATTTGGCCGTCTATGGCATTTTCGTCGGAATCAACACGTTCCATCCCACGCTGATGGATGGCGTTCCGTTCGCGGGAGTGAATCTCGCGATCTGGTTCGGTTTCGGACTCATCGTGTCCGCGTTCGGGCTCGCCCTGCTCTACGCGTGGCTATGCCGCGAGTCCGCCGCCGCGCGCGACTCCGAGGAGCGGGCGCGATGATCCATCAAACCTCGTCGCTCGCCGTCTCCGTGTTCCTCGCCTTTGTCGCGGTGACGCTCGGCCTGAGTTTCTTCCTCGCCTCGCGCGCTCGAAGCGCCCACGGCTATTTCGCGGCCGGAGGCCAGATCCACTGGTTCATCAACGGGGTCGCGTTCGCGGGGGACTATCTGTCGGCCGCGTCGTTCCTCGGCATCTGCGGCATGATCGCGTTCTACGGCTACGACGGCTTCTTGTACTCGATCGGCTATCTCGCGGGATGGGTCGTCGCCCTGTTTGTGATCGCCGAGCCGCTGCGGCGGCTTGGCCGGTATACGTTCGCCGACGCGTTGGACGCGAAGTTCCATTCGCGGGGCATCAAGCTCGCCGCCGCCGCCAGCACGCTCGTCGTCAGCATCTTCTATCTGATTCCGCAGATGGTCGGCGCCGGAGTCCTGATCCAACCCCTGTTGCAGCTTCCGCACTGGGTGGGCGTCGTCATCGTCGGCGCGGTCGTGATCCTGATCGTCATGACGGCGGGCATGGCGAGCACGACCTATGTGCAGTTCCTCAAGGGCGGGTTGCTCGTCCTCTTCAGCACGATCCTGACGGTCTTGATCCTCCAGCGGGGATTCGTCGCCGTCACCGATCCGTCGGCCATGCGCTCGCAGACGATCGAACGCACGGCCGATGGGCAAACCCGGATCGACGGCGTGCCGAAAGGAACCGGCGAAGGCGAGGGCCGACTCCGGTCGGTCGGCCATATCCGGCGGCTCCCCAACGGCGTCGAACGGACAGGCCCGGTCGGACCGATCGAGTTTTTCCGAGTCCTTCGGGAGAGCGAAGTGGTGTTGTGGAAGGCGGAGACCCGCAAGGGCGCGGACGGAGCGGCGGTGACGACATACGTTGCGAATCCCGTCGAGGGCGCGGCCGTGCTCCGGCCGGGGCAAGCACCCATGTTCCAGGGCCTTCGCGGCGACGCGATCGCGCCCAAGATCGACTTCCTCTCCCTGATGCTCGCCTTGTTTTGCGGTACGGCGTCCCTGCCGCACATCCTGATCCGCTACTACACGGTCAAGGACGAGGCGGCGGCCCGCAAGAGCACGGTGGTTGGCATCGCCAGCATCGGGTTCTTCTACATGCTGACGCTCTACATGGGTCTGGGAGCCATGACGAGCGGCGCGATCGACGTGACGGACAGCAACATGGCGGCCCCCCTCCTCGCGCGCACCTACGGGGAACTGCTGTTCGCGGTCATCTCCGCGATCGCCTTCACCACCGTGCTCGGAACGGTGAGCGGGCTCATCGTCGCGGCGAGCGGCGCGGTCGTCCATGACCTGCTCACCAGTTTCCTGCGTTGGGATCTCACCGACCACGAAAAAGTCCGGCTCGGAAAATGGACCGCGGCGGGCGTGGGAGCCGTCGCCATGGCGCTCGGCATCCTGTTCCAGAAAATGAACGTCAGCTTCCTGGTCGGATGGGCGTTCAGCATCGCCGCGTCGGCCAATCTCCCCGCGCTCGTCATGCGTCTCTTCTGGAAAGGCACGACGCGCCAAGGCATCACCGCCGCGATCCTGGTCGGCATGTGCGGCTCGCTCGTGTGGATCCTGCTCAGCGGCGAGTCGTTCGCGAAGATCTACGGATTGCCCGCCGAACAGGCATGGGTTCCGTTCAGCCAACCGGGCATCGTGACGATCCCGCTGGGGTTCGCCGTACTGGTCATCGTGTCCCTGGCGACGCGACCGCGTTGACGTTGAAGGCGAATCCGCGACGCCGTCGTCGCGATGGCCGGTCATCCGGCGGGATTACGGATTTCGCCTTTGCCGAGCGCGTTCCGCCAGTCCTGGAGCGGACGGCGCTGCGACGCCGGGTCGCGGTCCGGCCGGAACAGATACGTGCGATCGGTGATCCGACGTAGGTTCTCGAACGCCAGCACGCGCACGTCGATCGATCGGTGTTCGAGCATGCCGACAAGCCGCGCGTCGTCGCCGCCCGCCAGTTGCTCGTTGGTGAACCCGAGCAGCAGCCGATACAGGAATACGGCGTCCTCGGGCCGGTGCTTCTCGAACCAGGCGCGGATCTTCGAGGGCGCTTCGGGCTGGGACACCATGGCGAGCCGGAGCGCGTCGAGGATCGGCCGCCAGTAGGAAACGTACCGGTCGCTTCCGAGCGCGGTCAGCGCGGGTTCGAATTCCCCGAGCGCGCACAGCGAGTTCGCGGCGAGCGAAGCCACTTCGATTTGCCGATGGCCGGTCTGCTCGATCAGCGAAAGGCCGAGCGGCCGCTGCGAATCCAACATCGCTTCCAGTTCCCGCGAGGCGCGGCGATCGATTTCACGCGTCTCGGCGTCCTGGATCCATGCCGGGGGATCGGAAAGTTCGCGCGGCTCCGGGATGGTGTCCGACGACCATTCCAATTGCTGGCCGCCTTGGAACGTCACGGCCGGCCGGCCGGCCTCCGCCCACTCCAACTGGCCGCTCGTCGCCATCACGCGGCAACGCGGCGCGCCGGACGCCTCGCCCGGGTCCTGTCCCGTCGGAAACGGCTTGACGACGGAGATCGCGACGGTCGCGTCCGCCGTGACGAACGTCAGGACACCGTGGCGATTGGCGACCTTGATCCGGATCCGGGATCCCGCGACGCCCGCCGTATCCAACAAGGCGTGCGCGGATTCGAGCGCGAGGACGGGACCGTCGACCCCTTCGAGCGATTGGAATTCGACATAGCTCGGCCCGACAAGCATGCATTGGACGCCCGAGGTCAGCGCGAGCTGCGGCCGATACGAGGGGAGTACGAGCAACATGTCCTGGTGGCGAAGGACCTCGCGATCGAGGAGCCGATACCAGTTGCGGGCTCCCGCGTCATAGCGCGCGAGCAGATGCCGGCGTTCGCCTCCCAAATACCGTCCGACTTCGGCAGACGGGGCCGACGGAACCGGAGCCGCGCCCGGATCGGAAGGCGCCGGTGCCGCGGGGAGCGGGGTAGCGCCGTCCGGCACGTCGCCCGACGCGCCTCCGCTCGACGGAACGCCCGCCCGCGCGTTCCGAGGCCCCTCACCGTCCGGCCGATCGGGCGCCCGCGCGTCCGACGTCGGGGATTCGGTCGGCGGCGACGGACGATCGGTCGCGGGCACGGCGAGCACGTCTTTCGCGGGCTCGTCGACCGCCGTTCGTTCCGGCATGGCGGGTGTTTTCACCGGACCTTCGTCGGGTGTGCCCGCATCGGCGGCGGGATTCGCCTCCCGTCGTCCGGGCCTTTCGTTCGGGAGGTCGCTGGTCGCCGCGTCCCGCGGCGCCGCTTGATCCCGACCCGACTCGTCGGCCTCCGGCTTGGAAACGGACGCGGCGCCGTCGGCGACCGACGTCGAGAAGCGTTCGCGGAACGCGCGGACGAGCGGGCCAAGCACGGGGTGGTGGCCGTCGAGGTTCCCGACCGCCATCATCGCGGCCGTCACGAGAACGAGGGCGAGCACGACCGTCACCAAGGACGATCGCCACGACGATCGCCGCGCCGCGCGCAGATAATCGGGAACCTCGACCTTGACCGCCGGCCGCGGCGCGGCGACCTCGGCCGGCGGAACGGGCGCGTCGTCGTTCACCGCGTCGTCGAGCGAAGCGGCGGATTTCGGGCCGCGAACGGCTCCATCCCCGTTCGAACCGGTCGGCGCCGCGCGGGATGCCGCCGCGTCGGCCTGCCCATCCGGCTCGGAGCCATTCCGCCTCGCCGAATCGCCGAGCGCGTAGATCCGGTCGCGGAGCGCGGGATCCACGTCGGCGCGCACGCCGAGCACGAGCGTCAGGATCTGATGGCACGAGGCAACCTCGGAGAGGTGCACATCCGACTCGAGGCAGACGCGTTCAAAATCCGCGACGCGATCCTCGGCAAAGACATTATCGAGGTATTCGGCGACCGTGTTGGCGTCGAGTCCCATTCCCTTGGCGTCCACTTTCGGAGCGCCCAATCGCAGTTGGCGCGTCGCGCGTCGGATCCGGTGGACCAGGCCCGTCGCGAATTCGCTCTCCTCGATCTTCGTCGCCAGCGTCTCGGCGTCCTCGGGCGCCAGTCGTACTTCGTCAAGATACGCCAAGAGGGTCCGTAAGGTCAGTCGCATTGCCGAGGCCCCATGGAGGACACCGAACGTCGTTCGCGGTTCGCACGCGCCCCAGGCGCGTGCGTTCCGCCCTTACCGACGTTGGTGGCGTCCGACCTCGAAATCCGTACGATCGGGAGTCGATTCGCATGGTTTTGTTGGGATTCGCGCGGTCCGATCGCCATCGCGTCGCCGACCGGCTCGACGCGGACCACCGCACACGCCGAGCGCACCCCAGCAGAAAACGGCCATGCCGAGCCCCACAAGGGTCGGGTGGACGGCCGCGGACTCCGACGGAACGCGGTTTCGGCCGTCCGTCATGATCGGTCGGTTTCCCATCGTTTCCCAACCGCGGTTGGTTCGCCGCCACGGATCGGATGCGAGCGCGTCCCCGTTCGAATCGTTCCGGAGTGGAATCGAGCGGGCGACGCAGGTCAACAGGCTCAGGCCGAAGGCCATCAGGGCCACGGCCGAAACGAGGGCGAGCGACGTCCGGCGCGCGGGTCGCGGGGCTCCCCGAACCGGCGCGAGGGCCGCGGAGTCGATCGTTTCCGTTCGAACGGCCGACGGATGATTGATGGCGTCGCTGGGGCGTGAAACGCAGGACGATGGCATGCGAGCCAGCCCGTGCATGCGGCGCGCCGATGCGTTCGGCATACCGAGCCGAATCGACCGAACGTTTTGCGGCGGGACGGGTTCGGACCCACGACACCTTGCGATGGCCCATCGGTTCGTGTCGGTTTTGGGAATCATCCGTTGCCGAAACGCGTCGACGGCGCGCGTCGCGATGCCGGCGGATTCGAGGATCCTCGGGGAGCCGCGACGGTCCGGATTTGCCCGACGACCTGTTGCGACCTATGTTTACGCACAGGAACCAGCCGAGCTGAGAGGACGACCGATGCGGACGGCGAATATCGCGGACATTCTGACCACCAGCCAGTTGCCTGCCCTGCCTCAGACGGCCGTACGGTTGCTCGAACTCTCCCAGGATCCGGCGAATGGACCGGCCGAATTCGCGCGTCCGATCGAGGCCGATCCGGGATTGGCCGGACAGGTTTTGCGGTTCGTGAACTCGTCCTACTTCGGATTCGCGCGCGAGATCTCGAACGTCAAGCTGGCGATCGCGCTCGTCGGCGTTCGAACGGTCAAGAACTTCGTGCTGTGGAGCGCCGTTTTCAGCCTGATGCCGAACCCCAAGTGCGGCCGATTCGACCTGCGGCTGTTCTGGGCCGATTCGCTGCGCCGCGGCGTCTTCGCGCGGCGCGCCGCGAAACGCCTGGGTTTGGCGGAATCCGAGGAGGTTTTTGCGGGTGCCCTGCTGCAAGACATGGCGATCCCGCTGCTCGCCAAGGAACTCGGCGCCGAATACGACGCGATCCTCGCCGCCCGAGGCGCGGGAGACCGGCTGTCCACGTTGGAATCCCGCGCGTTCGGATGGAATCACGCCGACGCGTCGGCCTGGATGGCACGCAAGTGGTCGTTACCGGAGGGCTTTGCCGAACTGATCGCCGATCACGCGCGCACCGACCGTCTGATGCAAGGCCAATTGAGCCCCGCGTCGGCGTGCGTCGCCTGTTCCGCCCTGCTGCCCGCGTCGTGTGACGAGCGGTGGAGCGATCGCGAGTCGTTCGTCGAGGCCCTGCCGCGAGTGTCCGGGGTCGAGTCGCCTCAACCGCTCGACCTGCTCCGGGAAATCGACGCGGAGATCCAGGATTTCGCGAATGTGTTGCGGCTTTCCCATGTCGGTCCCACACTCGAATCGTGGTGGAAGCGAGCCGCGGTGCCCGACACGTCCCGCCGGTGCCAAGTCTGAACCGCGCGTCCCGGCGATCTGGGCAATTCGGCTTGACCCGACCCAACGCGATCCGGTCGGATCGTCCCGTCTTGACGATTTCTCTCACCAGGCGGCCTGGATCGGTCCGAATTGGGGAATAGGCGTTCGTTCGCGGCAAAAAGTCCGAATTCGCGTCGCGACGGCCGTCCGACCAATTGGGTTCGGGCGGGAAGGCAAGTAGAATGCGAGTAGGGACGGCTCGCACGGGCGAAAAGGCGCGCCGAGGCTGGCCGTCGCGGATGTGGGTACCGCGGTCCGTGGGAAGGGCGATCCGGAATGGGATCCGCTGTCCGCGGAGAGGTGGGCACTGGCGATGGCCGACTACGAGCGCGTTCGACGAAAACAGGTCCTGCGGGAAGCCGAAGGGTACTTGGAGCTGGTCATCGCCGGCCAAGAGCTCGGCTCGCTGCCGAAGGGCCTTCGTGACGAGGCCTGCCTCCTGGCCCTCGATTCGCTCGCCCATACCCGGTTCTCGGGCGCGACGCTCCCTCAGGCACTCTTGCTCGAGGGCCAGGCGCTCAAGCTCATGGAGCGTTATCGCGACGCCCTCGATCCGCTCGAACGGTCCGCCGATCTGGCTCCCGACAACCTCCACGTCTGGTTGGCGCTCGGCTGGTGCCACAAACGGACCGGCCGGCTCGATTTGGCCATCCAATCCCTCGAATCGGCCCTCGAACTCGATGGTGACGACGCCATTGTGCCCTACAATCTGGCCTGCTATTGGAGCCTCACCGGAAACCGCAAGCTGGCACTCGCCTACCTGGCGCAGGCCCTCGAACTCGATCCACAGTATCGCGACATGGTGCCCGCCGAATCGGACTTCGATCCGATCCGGGACGACCCCGAGTTCCAGACACTCACGGCGGTCGTCGTCTGATCGGGCCGAGCCTGTCAGAACCCGATGCATGCCGCGGCGCCCTTCTCGGCGCCGAACCGGGGGGCCGAGGCTGGCCGTCCTTGCGACCATGGCAAAAATGGGTAAATTGCCAACGGGTATCGCATTGAAGCCAATATCGAACGGAAGGAGGCGGTGAGTGCAGATCAGCATTTCCGCTCGTCATGGGCATCTCAGCGCCGGAACACAAGAGAAAATCCGAGAGAAGGTCGAAAAACTGCCGCGGTTGCTGGACCGGCTGACGGCGATCCACGTGACGGCCGACCTCGAACACGAGGAGAAGCCCGGGCTGGAGCTTCGCGTCACGGCGGAGCATTCCGGCGAGTTTGTGGCGACGTCGGATGGATCGTCGGTGCTCGCGGCGCTGGACGGAGCCCTGCACAAGTTGGAGCAACAACTCCGCAAGCACAAGGAAAAGAAAATCGAAGGCCATCGCGTGCCTGGCCGTAAACAGATGTTCGAGGAACAATCGGGGTCCGAGTCCGAGAGTTGACGCGCCGGCTGGACTCGGACGGGCGAAAGGAAAAGACAGCATGAAATTCTGCGACTTCGTGTGCAAAGAGGCCATCCAGGCCGACTTGACGTCGGTCAGCAAGGAGACGGTCATCCGTGAGATGGTCGGTTTGTTGGTTTCGGCGGGGCAGATCGCCGATGGAGACCGTGACAGCATCATCGGCGCGATCATGAAGCGCGAAGAGCTTGGCAGTACGGGGATCGGTCGGGGCGTGGCCGTTCCGCACACCAAACACAAACGGCTCGATCGGCTGGTGGGAACGGTCGGCGTGAGTTCGGAGGGAATCGATTTCGACAGCTTGGACGGCGAGAAGGTCCAGTTGCTGTTCCTGCTGATCTCCCCCGAGGATCGTCCGGGCGATCACCTGCGGGCTCTCGAAAACATCTCGCGGCAGCTCCGCGACGATACGTTTTGCCGGTTCTTGAAGCAGGCCAAGTCGGCCGAGGACATCCAGCAGCTCCTGGCGGAAGCGGACAACAACCAGTTCGTCTCGTAGATCGGGAGCGAGAATCAACGCGGGAGAACGGCGTTGACGGCGGAAAAGTCGGAGAGATCAGCGACCGGTGAAGTCACGGTGATCAACGAACAGGGACTTCACGCGCGTCCGGCGCACGCCCTCATGATGTGCGCGAGCGGTTTTCAATCGAATGTCGAAATCGTGAAGGACGGCGAGTGCGTCGACGGGAAGAGCATCCTGTCGCTCCTCACGCTCGCCGCCGCCCGAGGCACGCGGTTGGTGATCCGCGCGCGGGGAGACGACGCGGAAGAGGCCGTCGCGGCGCTGACCGACCTGATCGCGCGGGGATTCGGCGAGGATGGCGGCGGGGCGAGCGACGGAACGAAGTGACGGCACCGGGAGTTCGCGATGGGAATCCGAGTCGCGCCGCGCGCCATGAATCGCAGGTGCAGATGATCACGCACTACGGCATCCCGGCTTCCCCAGGCGTGGCGATCGGCGAGGCACTGATCTTCGACAAGGAGCGGATCCGGATCCCTCGACGGTTCGTCACGCGGGACGCCGTCGACGATGAAGTCCGGAGGCTCGAACAGGCCATTGACGCGGTCGCGGCGGAAATCGACCGCAATCGCGAGCTCGTCACCGGCCAGCTCGGCGCGCAATACGGCGCCATCTTCGCCGCGCATCTCGCCATGCTCCGCGATCCGCGCCTGAACGAGGAATGGCGCCGATTGATTCGCGAGCAGCACTACGCGCCCGAACACGCGGTGAGCGAAACGCTCCGACGGTACGCCTCGGTCTTCCAAAAACTCGAACACCGATTCCTCGCCGCCCGATCCGAGGACGTGCTCGACATCGAACGGAGCCTGCTGCGGTGCCTGACCGGCCAACCCCGCGAGGAACTGACGCACATCGGGTCCCCGGTCGCCGTTCTGGCCCATGATCTGACGCCCAGCGAAACGGCGTCGCTCGACCGCCGCTTCGTGATCGGGTTCGCCACCGAGTCGGGCGGCGCGGGCGGCCATTCGGCGATCGTCGCCCGCGCGCTCGAAATCCCGGCCGTGGTCGGTCTCGGCCGGTTCCTCGCCGAGACCGGGCCGGGTGACGCCGTCATCATCGACGGCGACGAGGGGCGGTTGATCGTGCGGCCCGATGGCCCGACGCGCGCGGAATTCGAGCGGCGGGCCGAGTCCCGCCGCACGTTCGCGGCGAGCCTGGAACGGTTCCGCGACCTGCCCGCGGAAACCGCCGACGGTACGCGGATCGAAATCGACGCGAATATCGAATTCCCCCACGAAGTCGACGCGTGCCGACAACGGGGCGCCGACGGAATCGGACTGTACCGGACCGAGTTCCTCTACCTGGGCGCGGCGCGGGAACCGACCGAGGACGACCACTTTCGGGCCTACGCGGACGTCGTCGAGCGGATGGGGGGGCGGCCCGTCGTCATCCGAACGTTCGACCTCGGCGCCGATAAACTCGGTCGCGCTCCCGGCGAATCCGAGGAACGCAATCCGTTCCTGGGCCTGCGCAGTATCCGCATTTCCCTCCGCCACGTCACCGAATTCCGGCGGCAGTTGAGGGCCATCCTGCGCGCGGGCGCCTCGGGCGACGTGCGGGTCATGTTCCCCATGATCGCGACCGTCCCCGAATTGCGGCGCGCCAAGGCCATCCTCGCCGACGCCTGCGAGGATCTCGACGAAGCCGGCATTCCACGCCCTCCGAAAATGCCCGTCGGCATGATGGTCGAAGTGCCCTCCGCCGTCGTCCTGCTCGACCGGTTTCTGCCCGATGTCGACTTCGTGAGTATTGGCACGAACGACTTGATCCAATACGCTTTGGCGGTCGACCGATGCAATCGGGAGGTCGCCGACCTGTACCATGATACGGACCCGGCCGTCCTCAAGCTGATCGCGATGACGGTCGACGCCGCCGAACGGCACGGCAAACCGGTGGGTTTATGCGGACAGATGAGCGCCAATCCGTTGTGCACGCCCCTCCTGATCGGGCTCGGACTCCGGTCGCTCTCGATGCCGCCCGCCGATATCCCCGAAATCAAACAGATCTGCCGCGGCACGACCGTCGAGCGTTGCCGGGAAGTCGCGGGCCGCGCTCTGCGAATGGAAAGCGCGCGTCAAGTCGATCACTATTTGCGTGAGGAGTTCCAGAAGAACCGTACATGATTGTTCCAAGTCGTTTTGTTTTTGGACCGCCGTGACCAACGCGGCGGTGGAGTTATCGGAGTGGACCCGTCGAGACGATCCCGACTGCGCATCTGGTTCCGCAAGGAGGCCGATCTTCGGTTCATCAGTCACCGTGATCTGGCCCGGTTGTGGGAACGCATGTTGCGTCGAGCGGGATTGTCGTTGGCGATGAGCGAGGGCTTTCACCCCAAGGCGAGGATGAGTTTTCCGTCGGCGCTGGGGCTGGGATTGGCGAGTCGCGTGGAGATCGTGGAAGTGGAGCTCGTGGAGGAGATTCCCGTCGAGGACGCCGAGCGGCGTCTGCGCGGCGAGGCTCCCGACGGTCTGACCATCGATCGGATCGACCGCCTTCCCCCCGGAGCGCCGAAAGCCCATATCGTTCGCGCGACGTACGAAGTCGACCTGCCGCCCGACCGGCAAGCGGACGTTCGAACGGCGATCGCCGAATTGCTCGCCCGGGGAGAATGCCCCGTCGATCGCCCCGATCGCGACGGTGCCGTGGAGATCCGAGCCGATATCGAGCGGCTCGATCTGGTCGAGGGTCGATTGACCATGACCCTCGCGCAGCGGCGCGAGGCGTCGGCCCGACCTCGGGACATCCTCTCCGTGCTCGGACTCGCCGACATCGAGGCGGCGGGCGCCGTCTTGACGCGCGTCGGGTCGGAATTCGGCTGATCGAAGCCTCCGCCCCTTCGCTCCCAAGCGCGTGAATCCGAAACCCCACCGTCGTTTCCGTGAAGGCGGCCCGCGGCGCGCCCCGTTCCGCGCGGCTCCGCGTCCCCAAAGTCCATCGAACGCCCGAAGGGAAACCTGTTCATCATGAAGAAAGAAATGCTGATCAACGTGGCCCAACCCGAGGAATGCCGCATCGCGATCGTCGAGGACGGCGTGCTCGAGGAACTCTACATCGAACGGGCCAGCCAGGACAACTACGTCGGCAACATCTACAAGGGCCGCATCGTCAACATGGAGCCGAGCATCCAGGCGGTGTTCGTCGATTTCGGAGTCGGCCGCAACGGATTCCTGCACATCAGCGACGTCGAACCGCAGTATTTCCGGCAGGGCGGATACGATCCGAAGGAGGTCGCTCGCGAGGAGGAGGAAGGGGATCGCAACCGCGGACGGCCTCGCCAGGGCGGACGGCCCCGCGTGAAACCGCCGATCCAGGAGATCTTCAAACGGGGCGACGAGGTGCTCGTGCAGGTGATCAAGGAGGGGATCGGCAACAAGGGCCCGACCCTTTCGACCTACATCAGCATCCCGGGACGCTACCTCGTGCTCATGCCCGCGCTCGGCCGCGTCGGCGTCTCGCGGAAGATCGAGGACGACGAGATCCGGCGCAAGATGCGCGACGCCCTGCTCGAACTCAATCCCCCCAAGGGGCTCGGCTTCATCGTGCGCACCGCGGGCATCGAACGGTCGCGCAAGGAACTGTCGCGCGATATGGCCTACCTGCTCCGCCTGTGGAAGGCGATCGTCCGACGGCTCCGCGGCACGCCGGGCCCGTGCGACATCTACGAGGAAAGCGACATGATCATCCGCACGATCCGCGACATCTTCAGCGCGGACGTGGATGCCATCTACATCGACGAAAAGGAGGCGTACGAACGGGCCCGCGAGTTCCTGCAGCTCGTCATGCCCCGCTACGCCGACCGGCTCCATTTCTACGACGGCAAGGAACCGATCTTCCACCGCTACCGCCTCGAACAGGACATCGGCCTGATCCACAAGCGGAAAGTGCCCCTCCGCGAAGGCGGCTCGATCGTCATCGATCCGACCGAGGCGCTCGTGGCGATCGACGTGAACAGCGGGAATTTCCGGGTCGAGGACGACGCGGAGGAGACGGCGTTCCGGGTCAACCTCGCCGCGGCCCGCGAGATCGCCCGCCAACTTCGGCTCCGAGACCTCGGCGGCGTCATCGTCAACGACTTCATCGACATGCGCAAGGAAAAACACCGCCGGGGCGTCGAACGCGCGCTGCGCGACGCCATGCGCCGCGACCGCGCCCGCACCAAGATCCTTCGGACCAGCCCGTTCGGACTCATCGAAATGACCCGCCAACGCATCCGGCCGAGCGTCAAGACGAGCGTGTACCAGGAGTGCCCTTGCTGCAACGGGCGGAGCATCGTGAAGACCGGGGAAAGCATGTCGATCGAAGTGATCCGCATGCTGATGCTGGCGAGCCAGCAGCCGAACGCCGCTCGGGTCACCGTCCGCGTCAACGATGAAGTCGCTTCCTACCTCAACAACAAGAAGCGCCGCGAGATCAGCCGGCTCGAAGAGGAAGGCGGCATGACCGTCCAGATCCTCGGCAACGAAAGCCTCTGGCCCGAACACCTCGAACTCGATTGCCGCGACGCGGAAGGCCGCGAAATACCCGTCCCGACCGCCTGAGCTCCCTCGGGAATCGCCAGGCCCGGACGTGCAATTGTCGTCCGGCCATGCCATAATGGGCCGCGAAACCGGTCCTCCGTTTCCATCGCGCAAAGGACTACGCACATGTCGCTGCACGGCGCCCAAGATTCCTCGAACCAATCGAATCGCCGCGAGTTCCTGCGACGGTCCGCGGCCGCGGCCGCCGCGGCGGGTTCGGTTCCGTATTTCGCGTGGAGCCCCAAGGCGTTCGCCAATCGGGACAAGAACGACCGACCGGCGATCGGGTGCATCGGAGTCGGCAGCATGGGATCCGGCGACGCCCACGCGCATTCGGGATTCGGCGATATCCTCGCCGTCTGCGATGCCGACGCGTCGCGTATCGCCAAGGCCAAGGACGATCCGAACATCGGCAAGGGAAAAGCCGACGGATACGGCGACTACCGAAAAATGCTCGACCGCAAGGACATCGAGGTGGTCAGCGTCGTCACGCCCGATCACTGGCATGTGAAGATCGCGATCGAGGCCCTCCAGGCCGGAAAACACGTCTTCTGCCAGAAGCCGCTGACGTTGACCGTCGAGGAGAACCAGCTCATCCGCAACGCGTGCCGCAAGTTCGGCGACCGGATCTTCTTCATCGGAACCCAGCAGCGCAGCGATCGGGACCGGTTCCTTCGCGCGGTCAACATGATCCAAAAAGGCCTTCTCGGCGACATCAAGACCATCACGGTCGGCATCAACGGCGGCGACGTGGGCGGCCCGTTCGCGAAAAGCGCGCCGCCCTCGGAACTCGACTGGAACCAGTGGCTCGGTCAGGCCCCGATGGTCGACTACATCAAGGAACGGTGCCATTACCAGTTCCGATGGTGGTACGAATACTCGGGCGGCAAGTTCACCGACTGGGGCGCGCACCACGTCGATATCGCGACCTGGGCGATCCAAGAGAACGGCGACGGCATGGGACCGGTCGAATTCGACGGGTCCGACGCCAAGCATCCCGTTCCCTACAAGGACGGGTACCCGACGGTCGACGACTGCTACAATACGGCGCACGACTACGCCGTGAAGTGCCGGTTCGCGAGCGGCGTCGAGATGATCGTGACGAGCCGAGGCGACAACGGCGTGCTCTTCGAAGGCTCCAAGGGACGCCTCTTCGTGAACCGGGGCAAGATCACGGGAACGCCGATCGACGAGAAATGGGACGAAGGCAAGTTCACCGACGAGGATCTCCGGCGGCTCTACAAGGAAAAGCCGTTCGAAGGCCATAAGGACAACTTCTATCGCTGCATCCGCGAGGGCGGGCTGCCGGTCTCCGACGTCTATTCGCACGTGCAGATGATGAACACGTGCCATCTGGCGGCGATCGCCGCGCGGCTGGGGCGCGGATTCGCATGGGATCCGAAGGCCGAGACGATCCTGGGCGACGAGCAGGCGGCGGGGTTCCTGGCGCGCAAGCCGCGCGTAGGCTTTGAAATCCCCCGCGTCTAGGTCTCCAGGCCCTCGCCGATCCTCGTATGATGAACACGACGCCGGGCGGAGTCCGATACGAATCGGTCGAGTCCGATTACCTGGAAAAGCGCCGGCTGCGCAAGAGCGCCGGCTGGGTCCTGCTTTGGGCGCTCGGCGTCGGCGCGGTGATCTCGGGCGACTATTTCGGATGGAACTTCGGGCTGGCGGTCGGCGGATTCTGGGGGCTCGCCGCCGCCACGCTCGTCATGGCCGTGATGTACGTCTGCATGGTGTTCACGATCGCCGAGCTTTCGGCGGCCTTGCCGCACGCGGGCGGGTTTTTCTCGTTCACGCGCAACGCGCTCGGACCCTCCGGCGGATATGTTTGCGGACTCACCGATGCGATCGAGTACGTCCTGACTCCGGCGGTGATCGTCGTCGGGATCGGGGGCTACATGAACAAGCTGGTGTTTGGCTCGGCCGAGGCCGCGCCGCCGGGCGCCGCGTTCATTTGGTGGTTGCTCGCGTACGCGATCTTCGTCGGCATCAACATCCTCGGCGTCGAGCTGACCTTGCGGATCGGGCTCGTCATCACCGCGTTGGCCGCCGCCGTGCTCATCGTATTCTTCGTCGGCGCGGTCGGGACGGGCGAATTCCGGGTCGACAAGCTGTTCAACATCAAGGCCGCCCCCGGCCATTCGGCGCGCGGTCTACCGTTCGGCGCGTACGGCGTGTTCGCCGCCCTCCCCTACGCCATTTGGTTTTTCCTCGCCATCGAACAGTTGCCGCTCGCGGCCGAGGAGTCGCACGACGCGGTGCGCGACATGCCCAAAGCGTTGATCCTCGGCATCTTCACGCTGCTGATCCTGTCCCTTCTGACGCTCGTGCTGAACTCGGGAGTCGGCGGCGGTGCGGCGGCGATCGGCCGATCCGAAGCGCCGCTCGCCGACGCCTTCCAAGCCGTCTTTCCGGCTGGCGCGACGAGCCGCGTCCTCACGCTCGTCGCGCTCACCGGACTCGTCGCCAGCTTCCACACGATCATCTACGCGTATGGCCGCGTGCTGTTCGCCCTCTCGCGCGCCGGCTACATCCCCCGCTGGATCTCGCTCACCGGCGCCCGTCAGACGCCGTACCTCGCGCTCGTGCTCGGCGCCGTCATCGGTTTTCTCTGCGCCGGATTGATCGAATTCACGAAGGACGTCGACGGCAAGAACAGCCTGGTCGGCGCGGCCCTGCTCAACATGGCCGTCTTCGGAGCGGTCATTTCGTATTTCTTGGTGATGGTGAGTTTCATTCGGTTGCGGCGGAATCGGCCCGACCTCCATCGGCCCTACCGGAGCCCGTTGGGCGTTCCCGGCGCGGCGCTCGGCGCCGCCCTCGCGCTCGTCGCGCTCGCCGCGACATTCATGGTGCCCGACTACCGGCCCGCCGTGACGGGCGTCGCGGCATTCCTCGCGGCCGGCATCGTCTATTTCCTCGCCTACAGCCGGCACCGGCTCGTCGCGCACGCGCCCGAGGAGGAAAACGCGCTGATCGCCGAGGCCGAGCAGGAACTCGCGCACCGGTGACCCGTATCCGCGCTCATGGGAAGTCGCACATGAATCCGGCAGGCATGCTGACGTTGGACGAACTCGCCGAACGCGTCGATGACGGGCGCGTGGAAACCGTTCTGGTCGCGTTCACCGATCCGTACGGCCGGTTCCTGGGGAAACGGTTCGACGGCGGTTTTTTTCTCGAACAGGTCGCGGCGCACGGCACGCATGCGTGCGATTACCTCATGACGGTCGACATGGAAATGAACCCGGTGCCGGGCTACGCCTTCTCGAATTGGGATCGCGGCTACGGCGATTTCCGTTTGGCGCCGGACCTCGCGACGCTCCGCATGGCCGATTGGCTCGACCGCACCGCCCTCGTCCTCTGCGACGTCAACGACGAGCGTGCTCGGGGGCCGGTCGCCTGCGCGCCGCGATCGATGCTGCGGCGCCAGATCGCGGCCGCGTCCGAAATGGGGTTCGAGGCCCTCGCGGCGTCCGAACTCGAATACTATCTCTTCCAACAGTCCTACCGCGACGCGATGCGGGTCGGATACGTCGAGGAATCGCTCGAACCCGCCGGATGGTACATCGAGGACTACCACATTCTCCAAGGCACGCGCACCGAGTCGTTCCACGCCGCCGCCCGACGCCACCTCCGTGCGTCGGGGATCCCCGTCGAATGCACCAAGGGCGAATGGGGAAAGGGCCAACATGAGCTCAACGTGCGCTACGCGCGCATGCTCAAGATGGCCGACGACCACGCCATCCACAAACATTGCCTCAAGGAACTCGCCGATCGGCAGGGGATCAGCGTCACGTTCATGGCCAAGTACTCGGAAACGCACGCCGGGTCGAGCTGCCATATTCATGTCAGCCTGTGGCGCGGCGGCGAGCCGGCGTTCGCCGGGAGCGGCGAGCCTTCCGAACCGACCGACGTCTTCCGATGGTTCCTCGGCGGTTGGATGGCGCGCGTTCCCGACCTGATGGTCTTCTACGCGCCCACCGTCAATTCGTACAAGCGTTACCAGCCCGGATCGTGGGCGCCGACCCGGATCGCGTGGAGCCCGGACAACCGGACCGCCGGATTCCGAGTCGTCGGGCACGGGCCAAGCCTGCGGATCGAATGCCGCATCCCCGGCGCCGATTGCAATCCGTATCTCGCCCACGCGGCCGCGCTCGCCGCCGGCCTCGACGGCGTGCGGAACCGGACCGAACCTCCCCCCCCGTACACGGGCAATGTCTATGCGGCGCACGACGTGCCGTGCGTCCCCTCCAGGCTCGATGACGCGGTCGAACGGTTCGAGTCGAGCGTCTTCGCGCGCGGCGCGTTGGGGGACGATGTCGTCGACCACTACGCTCACTTCTATCGGACCGAGGTCCTGGCATTCGAGCGCGCCGTGACCGACTGGGAACGGCGCCGGTATTTTGAACGGATTTGAACGGATCGGAAGCGGTCGGGCGTGAACGGCCGGGAATGCGGCGCGGAGTATCGGCATGTCGTCGACCAACGCAACCCACGAAGTCCCGCGGATCGGCATCACGACCTATCCGGTCGACAACAACAACCGTTTCCTCGCCGCCCGTCCGTACGTCGACGCGGTGCGCCGCGCCGGTGGATTGCCGCTCCTGCTCCCGCCGGGTGAGAATCGGCTCGATGCCCTCTTCACGGCGATCGATGGACTGATCCTGACGGGAGGCGGCGACATCGAACCGCGACGGTACGGCGCGGAGCGCGATCCGCGGACCTATGGCGACAATGACGAACGGGACGAGCAGGAACTGGCGATGGTGCCGCGCGCGCTCGAGCTCGCCCTGCCGCTGCTCGCCGTCTGCCGAGGCGTTCAAATCCTGAACGTCGCGCTCGGCGGAACGCTCATCCAACATCTTCCCGATGTCGTCGGGAATTCGGTCGCCCATCGGAACGGGCTCCGCGGCGCGACAACGCACGCGGTGGCCATCGACGCCGATTCGCGACTTGCCCGGACGCTCGGCGCGGCGCGATGCTCCGTGGCCTCGTGGCACCATCAAGCGATCGATGCGTTGGGAAACGGGCTCCGCGTCGCGGCGCGATCGACCGACGACCTCGTCATCGAGGCCGTGGAACTCGACGCATCGCGCGACGACGCGTGGCTCGCGGGCGTCCAATGGCATCCCGAACTCACGGCCGCGACGGACGCCGTCCAGCAGCGCCTTTTTCAGTCCCTTGTCAACGCGGCATCAACCCACGGGAGGCTCCGGTGAGGCTCACGAACAAGGTCGCCCTCATTACGGGCGGGGCGAGCGGTATCGGGAAGGAATCGGCCGAGTTGTTCGCGCGGGAAGGCGCGAACGTCGTGGTGGTGGATGTCCACGAGGAGCCTTCCCGGAACGTCGCCGAATCGATTCGCGCGGCGGGCGGGCAGGCGATCGCCGTGGGAGCCGACGTATCGCGGTCCGACGATTGCCGCCGGATGGTGGAGGAGACCGAGCGCCGGTTCGGCCGACTCGACATCCTCTTCAACAACGCGGGGATCATGCTCGGCGATGACGACGACGCCGAGCGGACGAGCGAGGCGACGTGGCACAAGACGCTCGCCGTCAATCTGACCGGCGTGTTCCTCGGCTGCAAATACGGGATCCCCGCGCTGCGCCGGGCCGGAGGCGGGTCGATCATCAACACGGCGTCGTTCGTCGCTCGGCTCGGCGCGGCCACCCCGCAGCTCGCCTACACCGCCAGCAAGGGCGGAGTGCTCGCCATGTCGCGCGAACTGGCCGTCATCCACGCGCGCGAGAGGATCCGCGTCAACGCGCTCAGCCCCGGCCCGCTCCACACGGAACTCCTGATGAAGTTTCTGAACACCGACGAGAAAAAGCAAAGGCGGCTCGTCCATATCCCCATGGGCCGGTTCGGGCTCGCCCGCGAAATGGCCCAGGCCGCGCTTTTCCTCGCGTCGGACGAATCGTCGTTCATGACGGGGGCCGAGTTCCTGGTCGATGGTGGCATCACGGCCGCCTACGTCACGCCCGAATGAGAGATGCCCCTCGCCTTTTCCCGTCCTTCCGTTTCCCCACTCCTCCTTTCATTTGCGTGTCGCCTCCGATGACCTAGACTTGTGCGCGGCATGCGCTCCTCCAACGTCCGGTTGGGGCGGCTGTCGCGGTTGGATCGAGGGCCGCGTTCGATCGCGCGGCATTCGGCGGAGGACTCGATATGGCGCAGGTGGCGTCGAGTACGGATCGATCGAGCGGGCCTCTGTCGGCCGACGACCATCGGCAATACGCCGACGCGTGCGACCGTTCGCGGTCATTCCAACGGTGGGAGCGGGTCGCGGCGTTCAACGGTTGGGTATCGGCGATTCTCGCGGTCACCGCGGCGCCGTTCGCGATGGGCGACCCGATCGATGCCGTGATGACGCTCGTGCTGGTGTTGGTCGCCGTCAATGAATTCCGAGGGCGCCGGCTCATCCGCCGCCTCGATCCGCGCGCCGGCCGAGTCCTTTCGTGGAATCAGGTCGGCTTCCTCGCGATGATCGTCGTCTATTGCCTGCTCGCGATCCATCGCGGTCTTTCGGGTGAAAGCGAAATCAGCCGGCAATTGCGCGACTATCCCGAGCTCGCGACGGTGCTCGGCTCGACCCAGGAACTCGAACGGATCCATCGCCAATTGGTGTTCGCCATCTACGGACTCACCGCGCTGTTCGCGCTGCTCTTTCAGGGCGGAACGGCGTTCTACTACTTCCGATCGGGCAGGCGGCTGACTCGGCATGTCCGGACAACGCCCGACTGGATCCTCCGGTTGCAGCGGACCTGGATGTCGTAGTGCGTCCACCCCGTCCGCGTGGCGCGACGCGGCGCGTATAATGCCGGCTCCACCTCGACGTCCCGCCTTCCTGGAGAACCGGCCATGTATCCTCAGCCCGGCGCCGACTCGCCCTTCCGCGCGTTCGTCCAACAGCGGGCGATTGCGATGCGCAGCGGTGATCGGCCGATCGCGAACCTCGCCGAATGGAACGACCGACGGGAATCGTCGCGACGGCGGCTGATCGCGGCCTGGGGCGGGTTTCCCGACGCGCCGTGCGAACTCGATCCCAAAGTCCTTGGGCGGTTCGATCGCGGCGCCTATCACGTCGAACGGCTCACTCTGACGACTCGGCCGGGGATCCTCATGACGGCGAACGCCTACGTTCCGCGGGGCGATGGTCGACGCCCCGCCGTCCTGTGCGTCCACGGACACTGGCGGCTCGCCAAGCAAGAGCCCGTTGTGCAGTCCCGCTGCATCGGCCTCGCGCGGCTCGGATTCTTCGTGCTCATGGTCGACGCGTTCGGAGCGGGGGAACGCGCGGTCGGAAAGGAGCTCGGCGAATACCACGGTGAAATGACGGCGGCCACGCTTTGGCCGTCGGGCCTCGCGCTCGCCGGATTGCAGGTCTACGACAACATGCGGGCGGTCGACTACCTGCGAACGCGTCCCGAAGTCGACCCCGATCGGATCGGCGTCACCGGCGCGAGCGGCGGAGGCAATCAGACGATGTACGCCGGCGCGATCGACGATCGATTCCGTTGCGTCGTACCGGTTTGCTCCGTCGGAACCTATCAGGCCTACTTGAGTGCCGCATGCTGCATGTGCGAAGTGACGCCGGGCGCTCTCGCGCATACCGAGGAGTCCGCCGTGCTCGGACTCGTCGCGCCCCGCGCGCTGATGGTGATCAGCGCCACGCGCGACGCGTTTCAGTTCTCGGTCGGCGAGGCGAGCAAGTCGATCGAGTCGGCGAGGTCCGTTTTTCGAGCGTTCGGTGTCGAAAGCAGCCTGCGGCACACGGTGATCGAATCGGGCCACGATTACCATCAACCGATGCGGGAGGCCATGTATGGGTGGATGACGTTGCACCTGAAGGGAGAGGGCGACGGATCACCGATCGCCGAGCCATCCATCACGGTCGAGGAGACCGAGACGCTGCGCTGTTATCCCGGCGACTCGCGCCCCGATGCGTTCATCACGTTGCCGCAATTCGCCGCGCGCGAGGGTCGGAGCCTGTTGGCGCAGTTCCCTCCACCGGATCACGCCGAGCACTGGGCAGCCGACCGCGCGAGGCTGCGCCAGGGTCTCGTCGAGGTGCTCGGCGCGTTCCCCGAACCCGACAGCGCGCCGCTCGGAGACGGTCCGATCCCCAAGCGTGACGATTCGGCTGATTCGGACTTCGCGCTGACAACCGAGGAGGGGATCACGATTTCCGTTCGGCTGCGTCCGGCGGCGGGCACGGCCGGCGGCACGGCCATCGTGCTCGACCTGGATCAAGGGAGAGCCGCCATCGATTCCGGCGCCGCGTCGGCGCTGAGCGAACGGGGTTGGCGCGTCGTGACGGCCGATCTCCGCGCGACGGGCGAGCTCGCGGTGAACGGCGACCGGATCGGCCGCGCGCCCGATCATAATTCGGCCGAGTGGTCGCTTTGGATTGGGCGGCCCCTGCTGGGACAGTGGATTTGGGACGTCGCGCGGCTCATCACGGCGCTCGAACGCCATTCGAAGGAACTCACCCGATCGCTCGCGCTGATCGGAATCGGCCCCGCCTCAACGCTCGCACTCGCCGTCGCGGCGCTCGACGGCCGCGTACACCGCCTCGCGACGCTCGGCGGACTGGCGACGTGGATCTCCGACGTGCCCTTCGTCAATCAGCGACTTGGCACGCTCGTCCCGGGCATCCTGCGCCGAACGGGTGATATCGGACAACTCGCCGCGCTCGCCTGCCCGCGCCCGCTCGTCGTCGCGGGCGGCGTGCTGGGATCGGGCGACGCGGTCGCTCGCGGGAACCTCGATGAGGCGTTCGCCTACACGCGGGCGGCGTATCGCGCCGAACGGGCCGACGCGTCGTTTCGTCTCCTCGACACATCGGACCCGATCGCCGCCATCGATGCGATGGTCGGCGCGGCGCCGCCGTAGCGTTGGCTCTAGCCGACGCGAATGTAGCGTTGGCTCGACGCAACCGTAGCGGCGACGGTCGCCAGAGGTTGTTTCGCGGCGGCGCCCCCTCGCCTCCGCGTCGCGAGCCTGGCGGCTCGCAACGCTCGGCTTCGGATTTCACGAAGAACCGCTCACGATGTCAATGCGCTGATTCCTCGTCGTCGATCCGATCGCTCCGCGCGGATGATCCGCGCGAATCGGTTTCCTTCTCGTGCTCACGTTCCCGCTCTTCCTCATCGCCCTCGTCGGTCCACTCCTGCTCCTCAACGCCGACCGCGTCGGCTGGAGCGCCCGGGTCACGTTCGACGCGCACGACCTGGGAGAACTCCTTGCCGTCGACGGTGAGCAGTACGCGGTAGGAGCCGGCGGGAACGGGCCGAGCGCCGCCTCCGAATCCGCGCGACCCCGCGCCGGGTCCACCGCCGGCGCGGCCGCCGGGTCCGCCGCTTCCGCTCGTTTCGGTTGCTTGGCCCGCTCGGCCGCCTTCCGCCTGCGCGCGCGGCTCGGCTGCCTGGGTTTCGGGGGGATTCATCGGCGTCGGGTTGGTCGCATCGGGCGTACCTTCGCCCGTCGGTGTCTCTGTCGATTGCCATGCCGCGCCGGGGGCCGATTCGTCGGCCGACCGAGGCCCGCGGCGCCCGGCGCCTCGACCGCCAGACGGACCGCCTGATCGCGGGCCTCCGGGGCCGCCCGTCGCGCCCGCGCCGCCCGGTCCTCCTCGGTTCAGGGCCGCCGAACGCGAGAGATCCCACGTGGCCCGATGCAGGCCGGCCTTGGTTTCGACGCGGAGTTCGCGCAGCGTTTCGCCGGATACGTCGACGATCTTGAGCGAGACCTGCTTCGCGTCCGTCGGCAGCGAATAGTGGATCTGCGCTCCGGCCGGAGGATTCGTTCCGACAAACCGCCGATTCGTCCCTCCTCGACTCGCCTCGCGCTGCCATCGGATGACCGTCTCGGGCGCGAACAAGGCGATCGTGTTGGTGAGGTGTTCCGCCGTGAGTTGCCGGATGGCCGAAATGTCGGTGATCCAGAGGCTGCGGCCGTGCGTCGCCGCGACCAGTTCGCCGTTGTTCGGATGCAGGGCGAACTCATGGACGGCAACCGTCGGCAAATTCGTGTTGAACTTGTTCCAATACTTGCCGCCGTCGAGCGAGAACCAGGCGCCGAATTCCGTTCCCACGAACAAGAGGTGCTCGTTCTTCAAATCCTCGCGAAGGCAGCGCGTCGAGCCTCGCGGGAGGTTCGCGCGGATCGATGACCACGTCGAACCAAAATCCTGCGAGACGAAGACGTACGGGTCGTCGTCGTCCGATCGGTGTCCATCGAACGCGACGTGGACCCGCCCGTCGGCGAATCGAGACGCCTCGATCGTCGCGACCCATCGCGGCCCGGGCAGTCCGACGTTTTTCGAAATCTCCTTCCACTCCCGGCCTCCATCGCGCGTGACCCATAGTCCGCCGTCATCCGTTCCGGCGTACAACACGTTGGGATCGCGGGGCGATTCGGCAAGAGCCGTCGCGCTGCCGCGCTCGGTCAGCGTGATCTCGGGTGAGATGGGAGTGAGGTTGTCGCCCTTGTTGAGCGACCGGAAGACGAAATTGCCGGCGGCGTAGAAGATCTTCGAGTTGTGGTTCGAGAGGATGAACGGCGAATTCCAGTTGAACCGGTACGCCGGCGCGTTCTGCGGACGCCGCGGACGAAGCGACGCCCGCTCGCCTGTCCGCAGATTCCTGCGCGACATCGCGCCGTCCTGGCTCGTGAAGTACACCAGATCCGGGTCCTGCGGATCGACTCGGCACATGAACCCGTCGCCGCCTCCCACGGAGATCCAGTCCTCGTTGATCGGGCCCGACCCGTTCTTCGAGAGGCTCGGGCCGAGCCACGTGCCGTTGTCCTGCAGGCCGCCCGTGACGCGATAGGGCGCGTGGGGCGCGATGGCGACGTGGTAGAACTGGCCGATCGCCGTCTGGTTAAGGTGGTCCCAGTTGTTGCCTCGGTCGTAGGTCGCGTAGACGCCGCCGTCGACTCCGATGAGCATGTGGCGGCCGTCCTTGGGATCCACCCAGAGCGCGTGCCCGTCGGCATGGACGCCGCGGCCCATGTCATCCGTGAACGTGACGCCACCGTTCGACGACCGATACTGGGCGACGCCGAGAACAAAGAGGTGCTGGTCGTTCGAGGGGTCGGTTCGGATCACGCTGAAATACATCGGTCGCGAGTTGAGACTGTTGATGCGAGTCCACGTTTCGCCCTCGTCCGATGACTTGTAGATTCCGCCGTACTCGAACCCCTTCGTTCCCTGTTGATCCTGGATGTTGGGGTGTTGACCTCCATACGAGAACCCATAGGGGCGAACGCGGGTCGTATCGCCGGGGCGCGTCGCAAGCGTCAGTTCGACCTCCTTGGTTTCCTGTCCTCGGCGGATCTCGATCTTCAGTTTGTCGTCGGCTTTTCCCTCGCGGATGACGGCGACGACCGCCTCGTAGTTCTCGACCGGTTTGCCGTTGATTTTCGTGACAAGATCGCCCTGTTGGAGCCCGGCCTTTTCGGCGGGACCACCCTCGGTAATCGCGGTCAATCGAGCGCCGCCCTCGGCATTCTCGCCTTGAATGCCCATAAAGACGCCGCTCGGAGGGGCCTGCTGGCCTCCCGGCGTGGCGCCTCCCCGCGCTGCGAAGAACTCGCGCGCGTCCTGCACGACGACTTCGACTTCCTTCGAATCGGAGCCGCGGACGACGGTGAGCTTGAGTTTGTCGCCGCTCTTGGCGTTTCGAATCAGATCGTTCAGCGCCGCGCTATTGGCGACCGGCTTTCCGGCGACCGCCGAGATCACGTCATTCGGTTCGATTCCCGCCTGCGCGGCCGACGTATCGGGGAGGACGCGCGAGACGACGATTTTGTCGCCCTGATCCTCGGCCATGAATCCCGCCCACATTCGAGGTTGGTCGCCGCCCGCCGCGCCTTGGCCGCCCTGGCCTGGGCGCGCCGTGAGCGTGATCTCGAGGGTCGGCGTCTCCGCGCCGCGCGCGACGACCAACGCGATCTTGTCGTTGGCTCGCTTGGCTCGGGTCGCATCCAGGAACTTGTCGAAGTCGTCGATCGCTTGATCGTCGATCTTGGTGATGACGTCGCCGACTTGCAAACCGCCTTTCGCGGCCGGACTGTCGGGCATCACCTGCACGACTTTCGCGCGATTCCCATCGTTGGCGCCGACGATCCCTGAAAAAGTCTGCTGGGGCGCGGGGCCCTTCCCGATCGCGTCGCAGTCGATGATCGCGTAGACGACGGCCGGGTCCTTGGCGTACCAGTCCAGTCCGACGCGTCCGAGTTTCGATGACGGAAGTCCGGCACCAAGCCGCTTCCAATCGGCGCCGCCGTTAGTCGTCTTGTGGAGGCCCCCGCCCGGTCCCCATTTCTCGATCGGGTCGTATCCGTTGTACCCCTCGGGAACCGGCACATCGCTTCCGGGCCAACTGTCGAAGCCGTCGCGCCGGCGCTCCCACATCGCGGCGATGAGGATCTCCGGATTCGTGGGATGCATGATCAAATCGATGACGCCCGTCTTGTTGTCGACGAACAGGACCTTGTTCCAGGTCGCGCCACCGTCGGTCGTCTTGAAGACGCCCCGATCGTCATTGGGGCCGTACAACCGGCCGAGCGCGCCGACATAGACGATGTTGGGATCGGTGGGATGCACGACGAGTCCTCCGATCTGATACGTGTCGGCGAGACCCATGTTCTTCCAGGTCTTGCCGCCGTCGGTCGACTTGTGGACTCCGTCGCCGTAGGAAACCGAGTTACGCGGATTGCCTTCGCCCGTTCCGACCCAAACGATGTTCGGATCGGACGGCGCGACGGCGACCGCGCCGATCGAGACGGTCGCTTCTCGATCGAACTGGTGTTCGAACGTGATGCCGTTGTTGGTCGTCTTGAGCAGGCCGCCGGACGCGGTGGCCACCCAAAACAAGCTCGAATCGCCGGGAAAAACCGAAATGTCGGTGATGCGGCCTCCCATGTTGGCCGGCCCGATCGGCCGCCATTGGATCGCCCTCGTCCAATTCTCGGACAACAGGATCGCGCCCGCCGTCGTGCCGGACGCGCCGCCTTCCGCGGCGCCGGTCGACTCGGCCGGTTTCCGCATGGCCTGGACTTCGTCGAGCAACGCGCGCAGGGTTTTTTCGATTTCGCCGAGCCGCCGCTCGCGCTCCTCGTCGGCCTTCGATCGGCCTGCCGCACCCTCGTTCGCCTTCGCGTCGCCCGCGGGCGCTGCCTGCTGGGCCGAATTCGCCGGTGGTTGTTGTTCCTGAGCGCGGCCGGCGGCGATCGCGGGAACGGCGATCGCCGCGATCGCGAGGATCACGCCGATCGCGCCGCCGCGAACGCGAGCCGGATGATCCGCTCGAATCGCGGCTTGGGCGCGATGACGGCGGAGCCGGCGCGCGTGGATCGAATCGAACAGGATACGGGATTCCATGGTGGGTTCTCCAAGGAAATGGCGGCGGTCCTACTCGGCCAACTCCTCGATTCGAATATCCTCGAACCGGATCAGCGTCTTGCCGTCTCCGTGGAACTGCACGCCGCTCTTCACGAATTCCCCGGTGCCTTCGAGCCGGTATTTCAGCGCGAGTTCGAAATGCTCGAACGCCCGCTTCGTGCAGAGGAAATCGTCGCGGGGAACCTTTGCATCGAGCGAGCCGGCGACGATCGCGCCGTTCTCGATCCGCCATGTCTGTTTCGTGTCACCTTCCCATCCCTCGAACGACTTGCCGTCGAAGAGCGGTCGAGGTTCCCCTCCGCGCGCGGACGCGAGCGCGAGGATCATATGCAGCGCGACGAACGAAGCCAACCGACCGCCGTGTCGCGGGAATGCGCGGATCAACATGGAAAACGCTCCGGTGGCGGATCAAGAACCGGCCGGAACCCGACCGAAGGATGGCCCCATTCTACTTGCCCCGAACGTCGTCCGCAAAAGGCCGCCGCGGTCCGGCGCGGCGGAGCGGGGAAGGCCGATCACCGGCCGTCCGCGCGGAGCGTCAGGACGACCATGCGCAGGTCCATGACCTGCCGGCCGGGTACCTCGATTGCTCGCAGAGCGCAAACGCCGCGCCCCGACTCGAGGCGGACCGTACCGAGCCGCAAAGGTCGAAACTCCTTCATCGTCGACTCGACCGGCGGGCGCGGAATCACGTCCTGATCGGCGATGAGCGGAGGATCCCATCCGGGCGCCACGCGGCCAACCAGCCGAGCATCACGCACGGATAGTTCCACCGTCGACCCCGCGTCGGCGTCGGGGCACGTGTAATACAGGTCGACGTCGTACGCACCCGCCGACTTCACTTCGATTTCCCAGGTGATCTTGTCGTCGGCCGTCGTCCAGTTCACGAAGTAGGAACAATTCGGGGCCGCCGCGCTGCGCCGCACGCCGCCGTGCGGAACACCGTCCCGCGCGGGGAGCGCCGTCACCGGGAACTCGGCGTATCCCACCGGATACGGCCGGTCATCGCGTGCGGGCCCGGAACCCTCTCCCAACACGTCCGCGCGCCACGCGGCCACCGCGTCGCGCAGCCGTTCGGCCGTCTCCCGTCGGCCCTCGGCGACGTCCGTCTTTTGGCCCGGATCGGATTGCAAGTCGAAGAGCCGGCCGCGATCGTCGAGCCGGTACCGCTGCGTGCGGCAGCTCACGCGCCCCGCCCAGTGCGAGAAGATCATCCGGTCCGAAGGCCACGCGCGCTGTTTCCCGAACAAGAGCGGACTGGTGTCGAGTCCGTCGAGCGGACGGTCGGGGAACGGCGCGATGCCGCACAGCGCGGCGAGCGTGGGCAACAGGTCGATCGCTCCGCTGATCGCCTCGACGCGCGTCCCCGCCTCGATTCGCCCGGGCCACCGGATGAGCAACGGCGATCGAACACCGCCCTCGTCCGTCGTTCCCTTCCGACCCTTCATGCCCCCGTTCCAGCGCACCGTGTTCGGCCCATTGTCGCTGAAATAGACGACGATCGTGTTCTCCGCGAGATCGAGCTCGTTGATCTTGTTCAAGATCCGTCCCACGTTCCAGTCCATGTTCTCGACCATGGCGAGCACGGCCCGCGTTTCCTCGATCGATTCGCGCGGGCCATCGGCGCCTCGCATCGAGATCGGCTTGTTCCGGTACCGGTCCCAGTATTCGGCCGGCACGCAGTAGGGGGAATGCGGAACGTTGAACGGAACATAGCAGAAGAACGGTTTCGTACGGTTCCGTTCGATGAATTCCATCGCATGGTCGGCGAAGTCGTCCGAAACAAAACCCTTGCCTCGAACAAATGCGCCGTTGTCGTCGAGCGGCGGATCGAAGTACTCGCCCCAATGTCCCGACGTGAATCCGTAATACGCGTCGAACCCGCGCGCGAGCGGATGATAGGGCCATTGCGTGCCGTTGTGCCATTTGCCGAATGCGCCCGTCGCGTACCCGGCCCTTTGGAAGACCTCGGCGATCGTCCGCTCATCCAGATCCAGCCGCTCCTGGCCCGTCGAAACGCCGCGCACGCCGCCCCGGGGATGGTATCGGCCCGTGAGGAACTCGGCGCGGGTCGGCGAGCAGACGGGACAGACGAAAAACGCGTCGAACGTCGCGCCGGCCCTCGCGAGCGCGTCGAGATTCGGCGTCGTGACATTCGTATTCCCGTGGATGCCCAGGTCGCCCCAACCCGAGTCATCGGCGAGCAGAACGACAACATTGGGATGGTCGGGCCTCGCTTCCCACGCGCTCGCGGCCGTCGCGCCGACTCCGATCAGCAGAACCCACGCGAATCGCATCGCGGCATCGCGCCGCACTCGATGAACGGCCATCATCGCCATGGTTCGACTCTCCATCGCAGTTCCATCCCCCGTGGGGCAAGCTTCCCCACGGAGACGGTCCCCAGGGTCTGACCCGCGGGGGCCCGATTATTATATTGGAACCAACGCATCCGATGGGGGCGGGTCGAGCGGCGCCGCGGATGCGGGGACGAGAAACGACAAGGGAGCGATGCGCGCGATGAAGGAAACGAGTTCCACGCCCGACGCGTCGAAGGACGGATCCGAACGCAATGCCTTCTGGGCGGTTTGGGCGACCGTCGCGGCGTTCGGAACGTACTTCTGCATGTTCGGATTCCGAAAACCGTTCACCGCCGCCCCGTTCGACGAATCCCGCCTGGGTGGGCTCGACTTCAAAACCCTTCTTGTCATCGCCCAAGTGCTCGGATACATGACGGCGAAGTTCGTCGGCATCAAGATCATCGCCGAACTGCCGCCCGAGCGGCGAACCCGCTCGCTGGTCGCCCTGATGGTCTGGGCGGAAGGCTCGCTCGTTCTTTTCGCCGTATTGCCAAGGCCATGGAACGTTGTTTGTTTCTTCTTGAACGGTTACCCGTTGGGCATGGTGTTCGGCATCGTCCTCGGATTCCTCGAGGGGCGTCGGCTCACCGAGGCGCTTGCGGCGGGCCTGTGCACGAGCTTCATCCTGGCCGACGGCGTCGCCAAATCGCTCGGCGCGTCACTGCTCGAATGGGGGTTCGAGGAACGGTGGATGCCGAGCGTCGCCGGCCTGGTGGCCGCCGCGCCGATGGGCCTGTTCATCGCCATGTTGTCGCGGACCCCGGGGCCCGACGCGCGGGACATCGCCGCGCGGACTCGGCGCGTCACCATGCCGGCGGACCTGCGCGCCGCGTTCCTGCGACGATACGCGGGCGGGCTGATACCGCTGATCGCCATGTACCTGCTCGTTACGATCGCGCGCGGTCTTCGAGGCGACTTCGCGCCGGAACTCTGGCGAGGACTCGGCGAACCGGCGGCTCCCGCGACGTTCACGCATTCCGAGATCCTCGTCGCGATGGGCGTGCTCGCCGCGAGCGGCGGCGCCGTGCTGTTCCGCGACAATCGCAGGGCATTCGCCGCGTCGCTCGGAACCTGCGCCGTCGGTTTCGCATGCGTCCTCATCGCGGTCGCCGCCCGCGCGACCGCCGGAATCGGCGCGTTCCCCTTCATGGTGCTCGTCGGACTCGGACTCTATCTGCCGTACGTCGCCGTCCATACGACGCTGTTCGAGCGACTGATCGCGATGACGCGCGAACCGGGCAATCTCGGCTTCTTGATGTATACGGCCGATTCGGTCGGCTACCTGGGATACGTGGCCGTGATGCTCGCCCGCGCCGCGCGGCCCGGAACGACCGATTTCGCGACTTTCTTCCTTGTCGTGTGCGCGGGAACCGCTCTCCTGTCGATCGCCTGCCTTCTGCTCGGCGGCCGGTCGTTGCTTCGTCATCCCGCGGGTCTCAACCATTCAAGCACGCGCTGCCGCCACGCGTCCCACATCGGGCCTTGATAGCCGTTCAAGCCGTGCCCGCCCGACGGCAAGAGAAGCAGCTCCGATTCCTTGCCCGATCTTCGCATGGCCTCGTGGAACGCGCGGCTGTTGTCGGGTGGTACGACCGTGTCGTCGAGCGCGTGGGCGAGGAACGTCGGAGGCGTCGCCGATTCGGCCGTGACGCGCGTCTCGTTGGAATACTCGCCGATCAACTCGGCCGATCGATTCCCGCCCAGGAGTGCCTCGCGCGACCCCGAGTGGCCGCCCGCGCCCATTGTGATGACGGGATAGATGAGGATCATGAAGTCGGGACGGCAACTCATCCGATCGATCGGATCCGACGCGGCCGGATCACCCGCGTCGAAGTGCGTACCCAATGTCGACGCCAAATGGCCTCCCGCCGAAAACCCGATCACGCCGATCCGGTCGGTCTTGATGCCGATCGCGGCGGCCCGAGCCCGCAGGTGGCGAACGGCGCGCTGCGCGTCCAAGAGCGGTACGCGATGCCGGCCCGCCGGAAGCCGGTATTCGAGCACCGCGCCGACCACGCCGTGACGTCCGAGCCATTCGGCGATTCCATGCCCTTCGGAATCCACCACCAGGCCCGTGTACGCTCCGCCCGGACAAATCACGACCGCGTCGCCGCGCGGCTTGTCGGGCACATGGATCGTCAGCCACGCCTCGGCGCTTTCGAATCGGCCGTCGCCGATCGGCGCTCGGCCGTTCCAAAGCGGAATCCGCTCCGGTTCGCCGGCCGCGGCCGCCCATCCGATCGCGTGCCAGGCGAGCCACACCGCGATCGCTCGAACCGGACCCAACAAACGAGGCCGACAAGGAGTGGATTTCCATTCCCGCGAACGGGCGGCGCGCGGCGTGCCGAGCATACGCGTACTCCGGATCGGTGGTCGATGTCGCCGTCCCGCGGTGCGCCCGCGCGACAAGAAACAAAATAGGGCACGACCAGCCTTGCGGCCAGCCGTGCCCATCAGCGGGATCACGCTGCATGAAAACGGTCGAATGAAAGCGACCACGATCGATGAATGTCTCTTAGAGGAGAGCACTCCGCGCGCCAAATCGCGATCTTCTTCGGTTTCGGCGCGTGACCACGGGGCTCATTCGCGGAAAAAACGATCGATGCGGGCCGAAGGCCGCACTCGACGCGTCGCGGCGAACGGCCGGCCGCTCGTCGAGCGCCGTCCCAAATCGGGGCGCGCGTTTGAATCGTGAACAGCGACTTGCCGCCACCGGCTCGCCGGGCCTCCCGTTTCCGCGCGGCTTGGACATGTTCCGCGCGAACGGTTCGAGTCGTTGCGAGCCGGCCGCAACCGCTTTCCGGGTGAGCGGCGGCGTGCTACCTTTGCCGGAGAGTGCGGAAAAGGAGTGGAAGCATGGCACCGACCCGGCCGAGGTCCAACTTGCGCGAGCTTGTCGAGCGGATTCGCATCGACGAAGGGCGGCTGCGCGAAGGAGGCGGATCGGCGGCGATCGAGCGGCAGCATCAAAAGGGGCGATGGACGGCCCGGGAACGGATTACAAGACTCGTCGATCCGCGGACGACTCCGCTCGAACTGGGCCTGTGGGCCGGGTACGGCATGTACGACGAATGGGGCGGCGCTCCGGGCGCGGGCGTTGTCACGTGCGTCGGGCGCGTCGCGGGCCGACGTCAGATGATCGTCGCGAACGACGCGACGGTGAAAGCGGGCGCGTTCTTTCCGGCGACGGCCAAGAAAGTCCTTCGAGCGCAGCGCATCGCGTTCGCCAATCGTCTTCCGCTGATCTATCTCGTGGATTCCGCTGGCATCTTCCTTCCCCTTCAGGAGGACGTGTTTCCCGACGAGGATGATTTCGGGCGCATTTTCCGCAACAACGCCGTGATCTCGGCGGCGGGAATCCCGCAGATCGCCGCGATCATGGGGAACTGCGTCGCGGGCGGCGGCTACCTTCCCGTGCTCTGCGACAAGGTGCTCATGACCGAAGGGTCCGGACTCTATCTCGCCGGACCCGCGCTCGTGAAGAGCGCGATCGGACAACAGGTGTCGAGCGAGGAGCTTGGCGGCGCGACGATGCACGCGACGATCAGCGGCACGGTCGACTTCCATGAGCCGAACGACGAGGCATGCATCGACCGCATCCGGCGGCTTGTCGAGCTCGGTCCGCCCGATGCGGCGGACCCGCCGCCTCCCTTCTCGCGGATCGCCGAAGGGCCGCCGCGCCGCGATCCCGAAGAACTCGATACGCTCGTCTCGACCGATCCGCGCCGCGATTACGAGATCCGCGAAGTCCTCGACTGCATTCTCGACGCGGGCACGTGGAACGAGTTCCGTCCGGACTACGGCCGCACGATCGTCTGCGGCACGGCGAGGCTCGGCGGTTACGCGATCGGGGTCGTGGCCAATCAGCACCACCGCGTGACGACTCCCGATCGATACTATGAATTCGGAGGCGTGATCTACGTCGAATCGGCCGAGAAGGCGGCGCGTTTTGTCTTGAATTGCAACCAAGAGACGCTCCCGATCCTGTTCCTGCAGGATGTGAACGGCTTCATGGTGGGCAAGGACAGCGAGCGGGAGGGGATCATCAAGGCGGGCGCGAAGCTGGTGAACGCGGTCAGCAACAGCCGATCGCCGAAACTGACGGTCCTCATGGGAGGCTCGTACGGGGCCGGGAACTACGCGCTGTGCGGCAAGGCGTTCGATCCGCGGTTCCTCTTCGCCTGGCCCACGGCCCGATGCGCGGTGATGGGCGCCGATCAGGCCGTCGGTACGCTCGTCGAAATCACGGCCAAGAACGTCGGCCCCGACGAGCGGAGCGATCTCGACGCGTTGCGGGCGCGGGTCGGCGAGGCGTACGAGCGGCAAACGGACGTCCGTTACGCGGCCGCCCGGGGATGGGTCGACGCGATCCTCGAACCGTCCGCCACCCGAACCGCGCTCATCGAATCGCTCGCCATCGTGACCCGCGCCCCCAATTCCGAACCGTTCCGGGTCGGCGTTTATCAAGTCTGAACCGACCTTCCGGGAACCGCCCGATGACGATCCGCATCGCGAACGCCGCCGGGTTCCTCGGAGACAGCCTCGACGCGCCGCGCCGGTTGCTCGACGCGTCGTCCGTCGACGTGCTGACACTCGAATACCTCGCGGAACTTACCGTGTCGATCCTGGCGCATCAGCGCCGCAAACAACCTTCGCTCGGATACGCCCGCGATTTCCTGACCGTGCTCGACTCGATCCGCGACCATCTCGCGCGTCCCGATCGACCGAGGATCGTGACGAACGCGGGAGGCGTGCATCCGCGGGCATGCGTCGAGGCGGCTGCGCGGCGGCTCGTCGACCAAGGCGTTCCCGAACTTCGTATCGCCGGAATCTGGGGCGACGAACTGACCGACCGGCTCGATGCGCTGCGCGCGGCGGGATGCCCGTTGGCGCATCTCGACACCGGCCGGCCGCTCGCCGAACTCGATCGGCCCGTCACGTCCGCGCACGCGTACCTCGGCGCGCGGCCGATCGCCGACGCGCTCGAAGGCCGCGCCGATCTGGTCATCACGGGCCGCGTCGCCGACGCGTCGCTGACCGTGGGTCCCGCCGTTCACCATTTCGGATGGGCGTGGGACGACTACGATCGGCTCGCCGCCGCGAGCGTCGCCGGCCATCTGATCGAATGCGGCGCGCAGGTGACGGGCGGGTACTCGGTGCGGTGGGACGACGTCGAGCTCGAAGCCGTCGGATACCCGATCGCCGAAGTCGACGCGCGCGGCGATGCGATCATCACCAAACCCGAGGGTTCCGGCGGTCGCGTCGATCGGCTTTCCGTGATCGAACAACTGGTCTATGAGATCGGTGATCCGCGCGCTTATCGGACGCCCGACGTGACCGTCGACTTCACATCGGTCGACGTGCGCGAATCGGACGCCGATCGCGTCGCGGTGCGCGGCGCGCGGGGAACTCCCCCGCCCGCCGATTACAAGGTGTCGCTCGCCTATCACGACGGATTCACGTCGAGTGTGCAGCTCGTCGTCGCGGGACGGCACTGCGTCGAGAAGGCTCGGCGAACGGCCGAACTCATCATCGGCCGACTCGCGCGCGCCGGCGTCACGCTCGACCGCGTCCACATCGAGTGCCTCGGCGCGGGCGAGAGCGTGCCGGGCCTACGTCCGTGCGTCCACGGCCTCCAACGACTCGAAGACCGCCAGGACCGATCGCCGAGCGAGGTTGTGCTGCGGGTCTCGGCACGGGACCGAAGACGGGATGCGATCGAACGGTTCACCAAGGAAGCGGCGCCGCTTATCACGAGCGGCCCCGCGGGACTCGCCGGATACGCCGTCGGACGGAGCGCCTCGCGACCTGTGTTCGCGTACTGGCCCACAACCGTTCCACGCGATCTGGTCGAAGCCCATATCGAGATTCGGACGGCGAGGCAATGGCTCGAATCGGCCGCGGACTTGCCGCCCACTTCGGAGCGAAACGACGCATGACGGAACCCAGCGCGTCCACGACGATCCGGTTGGGAGAACTCGCCGTCACGCGGAGCGGCGACAAAGGCAATCACGTCAACCTGGGCGTGATCGCGCGGCGGCCCGAGTCGTACGCGTTCCTGGTGCGCGAACTGACGGCCGACCGGATCCTGGCGCATTTCGCCTCGTCCGGCACGGATCGCGTCGAGCGATTCGAGTTGCCGAATGTCCAGGCGCTCAATTTCATGCTGTACAATGCCCTCGATGGCGGAGCCGGCCGATCGTTGCGGAGCGACACGCAGGGCAAGTTGTTTGGAACGGCCGCTCAGGAATTGCGCCTACCGCGAGGAACCGATCCGCCGGGTGCGGCGTCCGGGTGAATTCCCGATGAACGTGGACGGCCGCATCCCCGTTCGCGCGGCGCGATGGGCCCGCCGCCCGCGGCCCTGTCCGAACCGAACGAGGAGCATCCCATGGGCCCGTTGCTGCAGTTGAAGAAGCACGCGCCGAGCGGCACGATCGTGCTGAACCGCCCCGAGAAACGCAACGCCCTGTCCCGCGATCTGATCGCCGAACTGCGTCAGGCGTTGAGTGATTTCCATCTGGAACGCAGCGTGCGGGCGGTCATCCTCACCGGCGCGGGAACCGCGTTCTGCGCCGGTATGGATCTCGGGGAAATGCGCGCGACAAGCGAACTCGAGGATCCGCATCCGCAGTGGTACGACGACGCCGTCACCTACCGCGATCTCATGACCGAACTGCTCGAATTCCCCAAGCCGATCATCGCCGCCGTGAACGGGCCCGCGATCGCCGGAGGTCTGGGGCTCGTGCTCGCCTGCGATCTCGTCCTCGCCGCGAAGGACGCGGCGTTCGGACTCCCCGAACCGCGCCGCGGGATCGTCGCGGGGATTGTCGCGCCGCTGCTCCATTTCCGGATCGGTGGGAGCCAATCGGCCCGCTTGCTGCTCACCGCGCAGTCGATTTCGGCCGCCGAGGCGCATCGCGTGGGGCTCGCCCACGAACTGGTCGCGACCGATCTGGTCTGGGCTCGGGCCCACGAGCTGGCGGTCGAGGTGGCGAAGTCCGCGCCGGAGGCCTTGCAGCTCACAAAACAGGTGTTGAACCAGACGATCGGCGAACATCTCCAGACGCTGCTCACCGCCGGTGCGGCGGCCAGCGCGGCCGCGCGCACCACCGAGGCGGCCCAGGAAGGGCTCGCCGCATTCCTCGAAAAACGCGAGCCGCGCTGGCGCTGAACGCCGAACAGGCGACGCGAGGGCGAACCTCGCGATCAACGACGGGCCTGGCGCGGCGCGTTGACGGAGCTCAGGATCTCGCGCGTGATGTCGATCCGGTCCTGGTAGATGACCGCCCGGTTCACGCCCCGCAGAACGGAGGCGCGGTCGGCCGGATCGATCGGCTCGCTGTCGTAACGCAGCACGAGGCCGATCCCGTGTTTCCCGCAAAACGCCGCGATCGCCTCCTGCACCTCTTGATACGTCTCGAAGTAGACTTTCGCCTCGCGTTCGAGGATGTCGCGCCGCTTCTGATTCGCGGCGACTTCGAGCTGGGCGATTTCGTTCGCGATGTCGGCTTCGAGCTTTTCGTATTCGGGGCTTCCAACCTTATAGTTCTGGAGCCCGGCGCGCTTGTCGGTGAGCGCCTTCCGCTGGTCGTTCATTTGCGATTCGTAGTCCTTGACCTCCTTCTTGATCGCCTCGCTCCGCTGCGTGAAGGTCGTATGGTTCTTGAACACGTAGCTGATGTCGATCAACGCGACGTTGACGCCGCCCTGCGCGAACGCCGACGAGGGCCCCGACAGCAGGCTCAGGACCAAAGTGGACACGGCGACCTTCGTACAGATGGACATTGTGCTGCACTCCTTGCATGCCGGTCAGTGAATCAACCCGCGCTCTCGAAGGCGGATTCCGCGCGGAACAGTTTATCGAACCGATCGCTTGCGAACTTGCGTCGGTCTTCGGAGAATTCGGGAGTTTGTCGCGATCGGGGCGGGTTTGCCGCCGAGCCGGGACTTTTCCGAACCCCCCGGGACGCCGCCCAGGACGCCCGGATCGCGTCCTGGTGCATCTTGTGTGCCAACTCGGCGAGCCCACTAACGGCGATCGACTCGAAGTTCTCGTATGGCAGTAGGTTGCGTCGCGTGTTCGGCTTTCCGACGCGCGGCATTCCGCATTCCGCGGTTTGCAACATCGGGTTCCCCCCTTGTAATTCCTTGGTCGCCAAAGTCGCTCGCCTCTCCGAGGCGAGCGACATTTGAGGCGAGCGACATTTGAGGCGAGCGACATTTGAGGCGAGCGACATTTGAGGCGAATTACGTCGAAAACGGCCGTATCGTTCCGTCATGCAGGGCCGTGCCGACGAGCGCGCCGGCGCAGCCGAGCGATTCGAGCTCACGGAGATCGTCGACCGATCGGACGCCTCCGCCCGGAAACCAGCGCACTCCGGGCACGGCCGCTCGAAGATCGCGTATCGTGTCGCCATGAACGATCCCCTCCCGCCGGCCCACCCGGGCGACGTCGAGCAGGATCATGCGATCGAATCCCGCCTCCGCGGCCTGGCGAGCGATCCCGACGGGCGTCGGCTCCCATGCCGATCCGGCGGCGAGCGGCCGGCCGGCTCGGAGATCGAGACTGAACACGAACCGGTCGGCGCCGAACCGATCGAGGAGCGGGCCGAGTTCGGACGGGTCACGCCACGTCTCGAGCGCCACGATCAGGGAACTCGTCGCGCCCCCCTCGGCGTCCAGCCGCTTCCGGTACGCCGCCGCGTCCTCCGCGCCGCGGCACCCCGGATCGATCCAGAGCTCAAGGCCTTCGGCGAACAATCGGGCCGCGGCCGACCACTGAGGCGGGCCGCCCCGGAGCGCGTCGAGATCGGCGAGGTACACGGTATCGAGCCCTGGACGGGCTCGGAGGGCCCGCGCCAAGCGGAGCAGGTCGAGTGACGGATGTGTGTCATTCGAATCGGACCCGGCGCCCGAATCGACCAGCCGGCTTCGCAAGGGGCCGTACGTCGACCGGTCGCCGCCCACCGCGTGGACCGCGACGCCGTTCGCAAGATCGATGACGGGGAGGATCCGCATGGCGCGACCGGAAGGGCCTCGGCGGCACGCGTCAGAATCCGACGTCGATCGCGTCGTCGCCGTACATCGGCATATGGCGGTAGTACACTTCGAGGATCATGACGCACATGGCCGTCGAGTACAACCGGCCGCCCACCGATCCGTGTTTGTCGAGGAAATGCCAACTGCCCCGTTCGTGGCCTTCCTGGTCCTGCGTCGCGATCAGGTAGTCGCGCATCCTTGGATTCCATTTCAACCAGCCCTCGCCTCCGTAGTGATGGAGCACCTGCGTCGCGTAGTAGTCGAAATAGACGTCGTGTCTTGACGGCCCGAGCGTTTCGAGAATGGAGACGCCCCGCGCGAGCCGCGGGTCGTCCCGCTTCCAACCGTGGTACATGCGGGCGAGCAGGCCGATCGACGTCGGAGCGGGTTCGTTGCCCGGTTTTTGGTAGCCGTAGGCCGCGCCGCCTTGCGATTGCACGCTGTCGAGATAGTCCATCGCGTTCGAAACGATGACGGAAGGCACGTCGAGACGGGCGAGCCGAGCGCTCTTGAGCGCCATGATCTGCCAACCGAACACGGTCGTATCGCCGGGCTGGCCGGGCACATACCGCCAACCTCCCCGTTCGTGCTGCGCGTGGCAGATGAACCGGACGGCGTCCTGCGCCGCCGGCCGCCACCGCTCGTCGCCCGTCATCGCGTAGGCTTCGCACAGGGTGAGCGTCGCGATGCCGTGCGCGTACATCGTGCCCTCCTGCAGATCGCCGCCGTGCGGCGTCACGAGCATCCGGCTCGTCAGATAATAAAGGCCCTTGTCGACGACGTCGCGGTATTTGCCCGATTGATGGGTGTAGCCCGCTCCGAGGAACGGAAGCAGGGCCAATCCCGTCGCGCCCGTCGTGCAACCGACCGTGCCGGGATGGCGGCATTGGCCTCGACAAGGTCCGTCGAGATCGAATCGCCAACCGCCGTCGGGCCGTTGGTGGGCGGCGAGCCACGCGAGGCCCGTTTCCACGGCCAGTTCGCTGTCGGCCGATCCGCCGCCCGCCGTGGCGAGCCGACCTCGCCACTCGGGATCCCGGCCTTCAAAACCCCCGCCGACCGCCGCGTGCGACGGCCCCATCATCCGATCGAGGAACGCGCGCGACGCCGGATCCGGCCGCGCCGCGGATCGCGCCGCGCCCCCCTCGGCCGGTCGATCCAAGTCGGGAACGCCCGGCGCGACCATCGGCGCCGGATCGGGCTCCGGCGCGAATGGCGACGGATCGGTCGTCTTGAGTCCGCTGAGCGGCACGGCGTCCAGTGACGCGGGCGCGTCCGATCGGACGGCCGTGATCACCATCGCCGCGCGGCGCCGCGGCGCGCTGACCGCGAGGAACGCGAGCAGCAACACGAGACCGGCGTGCGCGATCAGACTGATCAGGAACCCCGTCGTGCCGCGCAGCCCGGCGATCGACCACGGCGCGCTTCGCGACCCCGACTCGGCGTCGAGCTCGCCGATCGCCCATTCGATGGGCGGCGCGATCGGATCGCTCAGGTCCGGAATCGGCGGCTCGGATTCGAAACGGGGCGGAGCCTCGCACGACACGGCTTGCGAAGGGAGATCGCGATCGGTTTCGATCGTGTCGTACGGCATGAGCGGTTGGTAGCGATCGTAGCGGGTCGATCTCGGGCGGCTCCACGCCAGTGTAGCTCCCGAAACCCGCCGTCGCTTCCTCACTCACAGCGGGAACTCATCGTCCTCGACGTTTTTCCCGTAGATGGGTAAGTGGCGATAATAGACTTCGAGAACCATCGTCGCCATCGACGTGCAATACAAGCGGCCTCCACGTTCGGCCCCATGATCGCCGCCGATATACCAGCTCCCGCGCGCGGGCCCGTCGGAACTCTGCGTCTTCACCAGGAAATCCCGCATCTTGGCGTTCCACCGGTCCCATGGCTCGCCACCGTAATGCCGCATGACCTGCGTCGCGTAGTAGTTGTAGTACATGTTTGAATCGCTCGGGCCGGACTTGTCGAGGTAATCGATGCCTCGCGTGAGCGCCGTGTGGTCGTGTTTCCAGCCCATGTACATGCGGCACAGCAAGCCGACCGCCGTCGTCGCCGGGCCCGCGCCGGGCGTCGCGTATCCATACTTCGCGCCGCCGTCGGTCTGGACCGCGTCGAGGAACCGGCCGGCGCCGATGATCACGTTGCCCGGAACCTGAAGGTATCCCATGTTGCCGCTCTTGAGGGCCATGAGCTGCCAACCGACGACCGACGTGTCGCCGCTGGTCCGAGGGCCATACCGCCATCCGCCGCCGACCGGATCCTGCGCGTAGACGATGAAATTGCACGCGGCCTGCGCGGGTCCGGCGAGCTTGCGGTCCTGCGACATGGCGTACGCTTCCGTCAACACGATCGACGCGAGCCCGTGCGAGTACATCGCGCCGCCCGACTCGTGGAGCGAACCGCTCGCTTTTTGTTGAGCGATCAAGAACAAGAGGCCCTTCGCGACGACCTCCTTGTATTCGCCTTCCAGGTGCGTCTGCCCGGCGCCGAGGAACGGGAGCAGGGCCATGGCCGTCGCGCCGTTGCGCGCCTCGCGCAGCCCGCCCGGGTTGGGCGAAAGGCGGCTTCCCGGTCCGATCGTATGATCAAAACACCATCCGCCGTCGGGAAGCTGATGCGCGGCGATCCACTTGAGCGCCATGGCGACCGCCGCCTCGCTCCCCGCGTTGCCGCCGTACTTCTGGACCATCTCGGACCGCATGGCGGCGCCCCGTCCGGCGAGCCCTGTGCCGGTCGTCGTGCCGATCGCCTTCGTCAATACGTTCTTGGGCGCCGTGCGCTCGGCGATCGCCGTCAAATCGATCTGGATCGGCGCCGCGTCGAGATCGGTCGAGAGACTCACATCGGGGACCTCGACGTCGAGCGTCGTCGTCGTGAGCGCGTCGGTCGGGCCGACTCGGCTCGGCTCGATCGTCATGTCGGGAACCTCGACGATCTGATTCAGCTCGAACTTCTCAATCGCCTCCGGCTCCTTCGACGGATTGGCGACGGTGAGCACCGTCCGGCCCCGTTCAGGCTGTGGCAACGTGATCATGGCGAGCAGGAAGATGCAGATCATGTGGACGATCAGACTGATCATCCAGCTCGGCGCGGCCATGAACAGCATGAAATCGCGCCCCGTCGGCGCGATCTCCTCGTAGTCCTCCGACCCGGCGTCCTCCGACCCGGCGTCCTCCGACCCGGCGTCCTCCTGTTCGGTTCCCTCGTGATCGGCCGGCGCGGTCGCCGCGCGTTCGGCCCTGTTTTCGAGGGACGCCTGTTTCGCGGACACCGCGTCGCGATCCGTTTTCCGTCCGACGACCGCCATTGGCCCCGTTCTCCCGACTCGATTGGCCCACTACGATACGATAAGCCGGCGCATTTCAGGGTATCGGTCCCTCTTGCCAAAGTCAAGCAATCGCAATACCTTACTGCCGACCGCCGGTCGCCGGGACCGGCAAGGAAAATCGGCGGCCGTCATTGTGGAATCGGGCCGTTCCTTTTATGGTGGTGGTTCGAGTCGCGGAGACGGGGCGAACGGCTCGTGGTTCCAGTCGATCGAGGAGCGCGCGATGGCGAAGGGCGGCAAGAGCAAGAAGAAAGAAGTGGTCTTTCTCGTTTGCGAGGAGACCGGCGACTACAACTATTCGCTTCGGCGCAAGTCGGGCGGCGAAAAACTGCGGCTCAAGAAATACAGTCCGCGGCTTCGCAAACACACCGTGCACGTCGAAAAGAAGAAATAGGGCGGCATGTGCCTCGAGGAAGATGCTTCGAGGAAAACGCCTCCGTGGAAAACGACTCGCGGAAAACGATTGGGCCGATGGCGATCCGCGATCGATCGATCGGCCGGATGTGGCAGGAGGTCATGGGCAATCGTTGGCGGATATCGCCGCACGACGCGCAGCGCGTGACGACGGTCGAGCGTTCGGCGGGCGTGCCGCCCGTGGTCGCCCAGTTGCTCGTCGCCCGAGGGATCGACGAGCCCGAATCGATCCGCCAATTCCTCGAACCGAGGCTCACTCAGTTGCGGGACCCGGACACGCTGCCGGGTTTGCCCGCCGCCGTCGATCGGATCATGGACGCGGTGCGCGCCGGGCGGCGCATCGCCGTCTACGGGGACTACGACGCCGACGGCATGACCGCCGCCGCGATCCTGATCCGGTGCCTGAGACATGTCGGCGCGGACGTCGATCACCACATCCCCAATCGACTCGACGATGGATACGGCCTGAACGACGACGCGCTGAGGAACCTCGCGGCGCGGGGCATCTCGCTCGTCGTGACCGTCGACTGCGGTATCACCAGCGTGCGCGAGGCGGAGACGGCCGCGCGGCTCGGCCTCGAACTGATCATCACCGACCACCACGAGTTGTCGGACCGGCTGCCGAACGCGCTCGGGCTCGTCCATCCGCGATTGCCCGGCTCCGATTATCCGTTCGCCGGACTGTGCGGCGCGGGTGTCGCGTTCAAACTCGCGTGGGGCCTGTGCCGCGTCGCGAGCGGCGCGGCGCGCGTCACCGAACCGCTCCGCGATTTCCTCTTGCAGGCGATCGGGCTCGCCGCGATCGGAACGGTCGCCGACGTCGTGCCGCTCGTCGATGAAAACCGATTGATCGTGCGCCGCGGACTCGAATCGCTCACCCAACGGCCGCCCGTCGGCGTGGCCGCGCTGATGCGGGTCACCCGATTGAACGAGAAGGCCCGATTGACGAGCGAGGACATCGCGTTCGTGCTCGGCCCGCGACTCAACGCGGCCGGCCGGATGGGCCAGGCGCAGTTGGCCGTCGAGCTGCTGACGACCGAATCGGCCGAGCGGGCCAACGAACTGGCGGAGTATGTTCACACGTTGAACGTGCAGCGGGACGGCGTTGAGCGGAGTGTCCTGCAGTTGGCCGCTCGGCGGATCCGCGAACGGCACGATCCCGAACGCGACGCCGCCTTGGTGCTCGACGGCGACGATTGGCATCTGGGCGTGATCGGGTTGGTCGCCGGACGACTCGCCGACAAATACCATCGGCCGGTCATCGTCATTTCACGCGACGGCGCGGGGGTGAAGCCGGCCGTGGGTTCGGCTCGATCCGGGGGCGGCCTGGATCTGCACGCGACGCTTGCCGAATGCGGCGAGTTCCTCGTGGGGCACGGCGGGCACGCGGCCGCCGCCGGACTCAAGATCCACCCGCACCGGATCGACGCCTTCCGCGCGGCGTTTTGCGGCGCGGCGTCGCGCCGGAGCGCGGACGGCGGAACGGAATTCGAGCTTCGGATCGACGCCGAGACGCCGTTCAGCCAATTGACGGTCCGCACCGTGCGGCAGATCGAGATGCTCGCACCATTCGGGGAAGGCAACCCCAGGCCCGTGCTTTGCGCGTCGCGGGTGACTCTGGCCGGCGAGCCGCGTACGATCGGAGGCGGGGATCGGCACCTCGCCATCGAAATGGTCCAGCTCCGCACGACGCTGCGCGGAGTCGCGTTCGGAAAGGGTGAATGGGCCGACGCGCTTCGGAATCACGCGGGACCCTTGGATGTCGCCTTCTCGCCGGTGATCAACGAATTCCGAGGCCGGCAGACCGTCGAGATGCATCTTGTGGATTGGCGGCCGTCAAAAGGCGACTGACCCAATGGTCCCAACCGGTGATCCGCGGGGGAACGAGGAAGGCCGCGAGGCGCGCCGACGGATGGTGCGGCAAGACCTGCGGGGCCGAGGGATCCGCGACGAACGCGTGCTCGACGCGATGGGCCGTGTGCCGCGCGAGGTGTTTGTCGATCGGGTGCGGCCGAGCGACGCGTACGGGGACCGGGCCCTGCCGATCGGCTGCGATCAAACGATCAGCCAGCCGTTCATGGTGGCCTTGATGACCGAGGCGCTCGGACTCGAAGGCGATGAGCGGGTCTTGGAGATCGGTACGGGCAGCGGCTATCAGACGGCCGTGCTCGCCGAGCTGGCTCGGGAGGTGGTCACGATCGAGCGGCACGCGGCGTTGTCGGAGGAGGCGGCTCGGCGCTTGGACGCGCTCGGGTACTTCAACATCCGGTTCGTGGTGGGCGACGGATCGCTCGGCGCGCCGCAAGGGGCGCCGTACGATCGGATCCTCATCACGGCGGCGGCGGCCGACTGTCCGCACGCCCTATGGGACCAGTTGCGGGAGGGCGGCGTGCTGGTGGGTCCGTTCGGGTCGAGCGCGTCGCAGTGGCTCGAAGCGCGTCGGAAGCGAGGAGATCGCGTCGAGGTGGAGTATCTTGTGGAGTGTCGATTCGTGCCGTTCGTGGTGGGCGAATCGTGAAAAAATCCCCCTTGGCCGACTGGCCTCGAAACCGTTAAGATGGGCACATCCGGGGCGTGGCTCAGCCTGGCTAGAGCGCTTGGTTCGGGACCAAGAGGTCGGAGGTTCGAATCCTCTCGCCCCGACTCGACTGGATTGAAGGCCGTTCGGCGAGAATGTCGAACGGCTTTCTCTTTTCTACGACTAGAGTTACGTCGCCCAAGGTACGGTTCAAAGATACCGTTTCCAAGAGTTCGCGTTTTTCGAGCATCTTTG
>VGZC01000027.1 GCA_016872725.1 Planctomycetota bacterium | reverse complement strand
ATCGAGATCCGCGGCAATTGCGGTGTACTTTTCGCGAATCCATTCAATCACCTGTGCATCCGGCATGCCGGAAACCATCGCCGAAATGGCTGTTTAGGTCAATGCCGAAATCGGTAATTTATTGTTAAGCGCGCCCTAACTGTCGACGGTTTGCTTCGCGAAGAAACTTGTAACACTCTCGGGAATGTCATGGATACGGGTCAGCTCGGGGATCGCTTGACGCGCCGATTCGGCGTCCCGTATCGATTCATAACACTTCAGTTTCATCGTACCGTATTCGACAAGATCCCTCGTGGCGTTGTACGCCTCGCGGTCCTTGACGATCCAAGGTCCATCGCAACCTGCCGCGCCGAGCCACGCGGCGAGGACGACGACCGTCCAACCGGCGCCGAAGCGGCGAATTCCGAACCAACCCGCATCCTCAATCCCGACCGCGCGCGAATGCGAACGCATGGCGACTACCCCGTCAATGGGCGATGATTGGCGATCCCCCTGGAAGTGCTGGTGGATAGCTTAGCGACGCGTTCGCCGCCATGCAAGCAAAGAAAACGGCCGAGGGGAATGACAACCGGCGTGTCTTGTGCGCGACACGCGCCATGGCGCGTGCGACCCGCTTGGACTTTTCCCGCGCCCGCCGTTCGACTACAACCAAGAGTCGATGCGTTCGATACGGGGGTACGGACCGTCACCTTGCGGATTCCCATTGGAGAGCCGCGATCGCCGAGGACGTCCGTCTTGAATCGCCCCAACATCGCGCCAAACCCTTCGCACAGGCGTCCGCGTTGCCGCGTCCGCGTTTCGTGGGCCATTCTCGGACTCGCCACCGCGGCGACGATTCTCGCCGGATGGCTCGCGATCCCTTTCGCGCGACATATCGCTTCGCGGGCCGGGCATGGTGAGTCGGACGCGGTTTGGGAGGACGGCCCGATCGTCGTCGGCGTCACGGGGCGGGCGTTTGGCTGGCGTTTTCGACTTGCCGGACCCGATGGGCGGCTTCAAACGCCCGATGACCGCGAAGTCGATCGCGAAATGCGTCTTCCTGTCGACGCGCGCATTCGCCTCGTACTTACCAGCGACGACTATGTCTACTCGTTCTGGGCGCCGGGCCTGCGATGGCGGCACATCGCCGTCCCGGAAATGACGTTCGAACTCGACTATTGCACGGGTCCGCGCGGACAATTCGACCTCGTCGCCGATCCGATGTGCGGTGTCCGCTTGTTGCACGACGCGTGGATGGGGCGGATTGTCGTCGAAGAGACGGCCACATTCCATGCTTGGTTCCAAGAACTTCCAAGACTTCAAGATCCTCCTGGGAAGCGAGCCCGATCATGAGCCGGCCTGCCATCTTCTTGTTGCTCCTGATTGCCGTGGTCGCCGCGATTGGCCTAGTCTGGTTGACTCCAGGTTGGGTGGAACGGAAGGAAGATCAAAAAGAGGAGGTTGCCCGCGCGCAAAAACACGCCGCGCGACCGGACGAATTGGCGTCCGTTCCGAGGCCGATCGGCGAGGATACGGCCGAGGCTCCGGACGTTGGCCCCGAATTCCCGGACTTCAATCTGACCGATGGGGCGGGACAGCTCGTCACGCGGGCCCACCTCATGGGCCGCGCTTGGCTCGTCGCCGTCCAAAACGACCCGCCGTCACACCTCGCCGACGACACCGTGCAACTCCGCTTCCGCGAGCTGGAATCGGAACTCACCAACAAACCTTTCGCGACCGACGTGGCCTTGGTCCGGCTCGTCCGATCGCGTCGTGAACCTCAGGACGAGGCATCCCGCATAGGATCCTCGCCGAACTCGCGAGGCGAAGGGGTCGAGCAACACGAATTGGCCGGAGGCGCCGTCGATGGACTTGCGGCGTTTGTGGACGTCGCTTGCCGCGACTCGGGATACGATGCGGGCGGCCGTGTCACGCTCTCGCTCGTCGATCCGCAAGGGAATTGGCGCCGAGCGTACGATGCGGCCCGGCCCGAGTCCATTTGGTACATGATGGGGGATATCGAACGCGTGCTGAGCGAACGCGTGCTCATCGTCGAGAATCGGGTCGGCCCGCCGTTCGTCGTCCGTTCGCTCATCGATCCGCCGTGGGTCGAGTCGCGCCGCGCCGCGCAAATCGACGCGCGCGCCGCGCTGGACGTGCGGCACGATTTCCGATTCGAGGACCGGCGCCCGGAAAGCGGAATCGCCTTTCGCCATCGGATCGTGGACGACGCGGGTCGGTCGCTCGTGACGGCCCATTACGACCATGGAACGGGTGTCGCGATCGCCGATGTCGACGGCGACGGGCTGAGCGACCTCTACTTCGTCAATCAGGTCGGCACGAGCCGTCTCTATCGGAACGCGGGCGGCGGGAAATTCGAAGACATCACCGAGCAAGCCGGTCTGGTGATGGCCGATCGGATCGGAGTCGCGGCTTCGTTCGCCGATACGGACAACGATGGCGACGCGGACCTGTTCGTCACGTCGGTGCGCGGTGGAAACACGTTCTTCGCAAACGACGGGAAGGGCCGATTCACCGACGCGACGCGCGAAGCGGGCCTAACCTATTCCGGACACTCCTCGTCGGCCGAGTTCTTCGACTATGACCGGGACGGACGGCTCGACCTGTTCCTGGTGAATGTCGGCGTATACACGCGGGATGTCAAGGCAACGGTCGTCAACGATCCTTACACGGGTCCCGACCGAGGCACGTACGAGTATTACGTGTCGAACGCCGATGCGTTCGCGGCCCATCTGAAACCCGAACGGAGCGAACGAAGCGTCTTGTACCATAACGTCGGCGACAACCGGTTCGAGGACGTGACCGAGGCAATGGGAATCGTCGATACGAACTGGACGGGGGACGCGACGCCGATCGATGCCAACGAGGACGGTTGGATCGACTTGTACCTTGTCAACATGCAAGGTCACGACGAGTACTACGAGAACAACGGCGGGCGGCGCTTCGAACGAAGAGGGAGGGACCGGTTCCCGGCGACGCCATGGGGATCGATGGGCGTGAAGTCGTTCGATTTCGACAACGACGGCCAGTCGGGCTACTTGTCGCAGAGCTCCGCGCCGCTGTACTTTGGCTTGGACACGGCGACCGAGGTGGATGCGGTCGAAGTCATTTGGCCGTCCGGAACGTCGCAAACGGTGCCGCCTCCCCTCGCCGTGAACGGAACGCTCGAAATCCGGGAGCCGTGAACCGAACGAAGGAGTGCGGACGCATGCGCCGACAGCGCGTCTTGGGTACGATTGCGATCGCGTGTCTTCTCGCCGCGTCCCCGGTCCGCGGGCAACCATCGCCTCGAACGTGGCCGATCGATCTGGCGAACGTGCCGAGCCGCGACGCGATCGCCTTCTGTCTCTATACGACCCACGCGGATGTGCTGAAGCTGACGGCCCAATTGTATCCGCTCGCCGACGGCGTCGATCGCGAGGTCCGATTGCAGGTCCACACCGATGACGGTTGGATCGATGTGGCCAGGACCCCGGTCAGCGAGGCGCCGTACGGCTTTCCCCAGCAGGAACTTCGACGATGGACGGCCCATTTCCGCGTGCAACCGTGGGACACGTCGCGCGACCAACGCTATCGAGTCGTCGCGGCCGGCGGCGCGGCCGAATACGAGGGACGCATCCGCCGAGACCCTGTCGACAAGGACGAAATCGTCGTCGCCGCGTTCACCGGGAACAGCAGCCAGGATCGGCGTCTCAAACCCGACCTCGTCGCGAACATCAAGGCCCAGGATCCCGATCTGCTGTTCTTCTCGGGTGACCAGTCGTACGACCACAAGCTGCACTACCAGGCATGGCTCCTCTTCGGACGTCAATTCGGCGATGTCGTGCGGGATCGACCGACCATCTGCATTCCCGACGACCACGACATCGGCCAGGCGAACTTGTGGGGCGAGAACGGCGTCGCCGAATCGGTGAGCCAGAACGGAGCGGACGGAGGGTACTTCTGGTCTCCCGAGTACGTGAACAGCGTGCAGGACGCGCAGACCTGGCACTTGCCGGACCCGTACGACCCGACCCCCATCCAGCGCGGAATCGGCGTGTTCTACACAAGCCTTCGCGTCGGGCGCGTCGGTTTCGCGATCATCGAGGACCGCAAATTCAAGACCGGCCCGGCGGGACTCGTTCCGCAAATGGGGCCCCGCCCCGACCATATCACCGACCCGAAATACGACCGGCAACGGGTCGACTTGCCCGACGCGCGACTCTTGGGTGAACGGCAGCACGCCTTCCTGCGCGAATGGGGCGCCGATTGGCGGGGCCAACACCTGAAGGCCGTGCTTTCGCAAACCGTTTTCGCCAACGCGGCCCACCTCCACGGCAAGTACGACTACCGGCTCATCGCCGATCTCGATTCGAACGGCTGGCCTCAATCGGGCCGCAACCGGGCGCTCGAGGAAATCCGCCGGTTCCATGGATTCATGATCGGCGGCGATCAGCACCTGGCGACCGTCATCCATCACGGAACCAACGCGTTCGGCGATTCAGGCTACTCGTTCTGCGTGCCGTCGATCGTCAATTTCTACAATCGGTGGTGGATTCCGGATGAACCGCCCGAGCGCACGATCGAAGGTCCCTTGCCTCATCTGGGCGACTTCTTCGACGGGTTCGGCAACAAGGTCACGATGCATGCGTACGCGAATCCCGACGAGGCGCGCAAGAACCGGTACGGCGGCGAATGGGGCGGGCGCGCCGACGGCCATGGCCTGGTGCGATTCCATATTCCCACCCGAAAGATCACGATCGAGTGCTGGCCTCGCGGAGTCGACGTGACGCGCGCGGATGCCGAGCAATATCCCGGCTGGCCCATCACCATCGATCAGACCGACAACTATGGCCGGCAGGCGACGGCATGGCTTCCGACCGTGCGCGTGTCGGGAATGAGCGATCCCGTGATCGCCGTCATCGATGAGACGTACGGCGACTTGGTCTACTCGCTGCGGATTCCCGGCACCGAATTCCGTCCCAAAGTGTTTCGCGACGGATCCTACACGATCCAAGTCGGTGAACAGCCCGATCGCATGAAGACGATCCGGGGCGTGCGGGCGACGATCGAGAACACCGAATTCCTGGACGTAGCGATTGAATGACGGGCACGACGTGAAAAAGTGCCGGAGGAGGGGGTCGAACCCACACGACCTTGCGGTCACTGGATTTTGAGTCCAGCGCGTCTGCCGATTCCGCCACTCCGGCCTGATGGACGGCGAGTGTAGTTCAATTCGCGAACACCGGCAAGAGGCTCGCTCCGACGAACGACGGCGTCCGCTCAAACGAACGGAACCGCGCCACCCATTCGATCGCATTCGCTCTACACGATCAAAGGTGGCGGCAAAGTAAGATCCTGGGCGAGTTCCAACAGGCAAGTCCAGTTCTCTTCGTCGAGCGGGATCCCGTTGGCCATACGATCGGCGCGCGTCGCCCGTTCGGGATCGCCCGGCAAGAGGATGGCGCCGTGCCCCTCGATGCGAGGACACGATCGCACGAAATCGGCCAGACGACGCACCTCGTCCTGAAAACGGGCCGCGCCGCCTCCAAAATGGTCGGGATCGGCGATCATGACGAACACGCAGTTGCCCGGCGGCGTCTCGGGCGTTTCACGCGAACAAAGTCCGCCGGAAAGCGCGCCGCTGAAGATGTCGATCATCATCGCGAGTCCGAACCCCTTGTACGCCTGATCGCCGCCCATCGGCAGGATCGTTCCGGGCGGACTCGTGTAGAGCGCGTTGGCATCGGTCGTGGGCCGTCCGTCCGCGTCGAGCAGCCAGCCGGGCGGACATCGCTCGCCCGCGATCCGTTTCACCCGGACCTTACCCTCGGCCGTCGCGCTCGTGCTGAAGTCGAGGACAAGCGGCGTGTCGCCGCACGGCGCGCCGATCGCCATGGGGTTGGTGCCAAGGCGGGGCGCCTTGCCGCCGGGCGGCGCGACGCGGCGGGCCGCGCCGTGCGAGTTCACCATCATCATCGATACGAACCCGCGTTCCGACGCCAACTCGCAGTATTCTCCGAGCCTGCCGATGTGACTCGAATGCGTCATCGTGCCGATTCCCGCGCCATGTGCGGCGGCTTGCTCGATCAAGCGCTCGGTGAGCCGTCCGCATTGGACTCGGCCAAACCCCCACTGCGCGTCTGCGACGATCGTTGTCGGTGTTTCACGCACAATCGACAGTGCGACGTCCGACTTGGTCTGCCCTTTCACGAGCCCTTCGACATAGTACGGAATGCGCATCACGCCGTGCGAGTCGTAGCCGCGCAGGTTGGATTCGACGAGGCTGCGGCCAACCAGGCGAGCCTCGTATTCGGTCGCCCCGCCCGCATGAAGCAGCGCGAAGGCGAATTCATCAAGACGGTCGAACGGAATGCGGGGCACGGTTCGATCCTCCTCGAGTCGGTTTCCACTGCGGACCGGAAGATTACGCCGGTTGGACATTGTGAACAAGACGAGGTGCGGCGTGCGAGGCGTCTTGAACACGTGGGTCAGGTGTTGAAGTCGTCGGTCGTGCCTGTGATTTGGCGCATCGCCTCGTAGACTCCGATCGCCGCGGCGCTCGACAAGTTCAGACTTCGGGCCGCGTTCCGCATGGGGATTCGGACGGTCGAGCCGCCATGGGTTCGCAGAATCGACTCGGGCAACCCCGCGGTTTCGCAGCCGAATACGAGCACATCGCCGCGAGCGTAGTCGGCATGCGTGTGGGATCGCGGCGCCGACTTCGAGAAACACCAACGACGTCCCGGGAGGCGTTCGGTCAACGCGTCCCAGTGCTCGACCACTTCCCATTCCAAATGCCGCCAATAGTCGAGCCCGGCGCGCCGCAATTGTTTCGCGTCGATCCGGAACCCGAGGGGCCGCACGAGCCAGAGTTTCGCGCCGACCGCCACGCACGTTCGCCCGATATTGCCCGTGTTCTGGGGGATCTCGGGCTGATGCAGGACGACGTGCAGGACCGGTTCGTATTCCACGCCTTTGCAATAGCAGCCGATTTCGGCGCCGTCAAGCCGTCTCGTCAGGCTCGGCCTTCCGCGACTACAATCGACCGGGATGCGGCGTCTGTCGGGGCGAGGTCGAGCCGATCGGCGGATTCGGCGAGCGCCGCGCCCGCGACCTCGGGCCTTCGCGCGTGGCTTCGCGAGCGGCTCCGCGCCCGGTTCCCGGCACCTCGATCCCGTGGATGATCCTCGAATGGAAACCGACGAACGCATGGCCCGTTATCGGTCGGCGCTGGAATTCGCCGAACGCCAGGTGGCGAACCTGATCGAACGGCACGCCGACTTCTTCCCGATCTACACCCGCGGCGGAAAGTGGCGTCATGAAGGCGAACTCTGGACCGATTGGACGGGCGGGTTCCTCGCGGGCATGATGTGGCAGTTCCATCGCCGTACGGGTGACGCGGTTTGGCGGGAGCGGGCCGAACACTATTCCCGCCTGCTCGAACACCGCCAATTCGACCGAAACGTCCACGATCTCGGCTTCATCTTCCTCAACACGTATGGGCCCTGGTACCGGTTGACGGGCGACGAGCGATTGCGCCAGGTCCTGATCCAGGCGGGACGCACGTTGGCGCTGCGGTTCCGCGAACGGGGTCGGTATTTGTGCAGCTTCGTCGGCCCCGAATCACTCTTCATCGACATCATGATGAACGTTCCGATCATCTTCCTCGCGGCGAACGAGACCGATGACTCGACGCTTCGCGACATCGCGACAGCCCATTGCCGCACGACGCGGGACCGCATCGTGCGTCCGGACGGCTCGACCGCGCACGAAGGCCTGTTCGATACGGACACCGGCGAGTTCCTTCGCGAGTCGACGCATCAGGGCCTCGCCCCAGACAGCGCTTGGGCGCGCGGCCTTGCGTGGTCGCTCTACGGATACGATCAGTGTTTCGCTTTGACGGGCAACGAGGAATTCCTCGAAGTGAGCGAACGGAACGCCCGATACTGGATCGACCATCTTCCGGCGGACCACGTTCCCTACTGGGATTTCCGCGCCGATCGGACACAGCCGCCGCCGTGGGGCGCGCAGCGCGAATCGTCGGCGGGCGCGATCGCCGCCTGCGGACTGCTCGACCTGGCGACGCACGCGCGCGATCCCGCGCTCGCCGCGACATGCCGCTCGACGGCGCTCGCCATGCTCGACGCGCTCGTCGATCCCGAGTACCTCGCCGTCCAAACGCCGGGTTGGGAAGGCATATTGAAGCACGGCGTCTACCATACGGCCAAGAATCTCGGCGTTGACGAATCGGTGATGTGGGGCGAATACTTTTTCGTCGAGGCGCTGACCAAGGTCGTCGTCGACGGACGATGACGCCTCGAGCGGCGGGAGTTTGACGCGTGGGCCCGAAACGCAATCCGACGCGCCGCGTTCCGATCGGCGCCGTCTCGATCGGCGGAGGCGAACCGATCGTGATCCAGAGCATGACGGCGACTCGGACGACCGACATCGACGCGACCGTCGCGCAGGTCCGCGCTCTCGCGGCCGCGGGCGCGGGAATCGTCCGGATCGCCGCCGACAGTCGAGCCGACGCCGAGGCGCTCGCCGAAATCCGCCGCCAGGTCGATGCGAACCTCTCGGTCGACCTGCAGGAACATTATCGGCTCGCCGAGTGGATCGCGCCGCACGTCGACAAGATCCGATACAATCCCGGCCACCTCTACCACCACGAACGCACCAAGGACTGGCGCGACAAGGTGCGTTATCTCGTCGATGTCGCGGGAAGCCACCAATGCGCGATGCGCGTCGGCGTGAACTGCGGGAGCATCGAGCCCGAACGGAAGTCGCGATTCGATCCGACCGATTCCCTCGGACCGATGCTCGCCGGAGCCTGGGATCACTGCGAATTCCTCGACTCGCTCGGCTTCACGCGCTACTGCGTCTCGCTCAAGGACTCGGATCCCGCGAAGGTCGTCGAGTTGAATCGGCGGTTCGCCGAGCGGCGCGCCGACGTGCCGATCCACCTGGGCGTCACCGAGGCGGGGCTGCCGCCCGACGCGATCGTCAAGACGCGCCGCGCGCTCGAACCGCTCCTTGGCCAGGGGATCGGAGACACGGTCCGCGTATCGCTCACCGTTCCCAACCCGCGGAAACACGAGGAAATCGACGCGGCCCGCGCGATCCTGGCCGACGTCGCGGCGGGACGGACGGGCTGGGATCCGTCGGCGGTCGGCCACCGGCTCAACGTCATTTCGTGTCCGAGTTGCTCGCGGGTCGAGAACGAGGCGTTCGTGGAATTGGCCGAACGCGTCCGCGACATGACGCGTTACGCGACCCCGCACGCGATCACGATCGCCGTCATGGGATGCCGAGTCAACGGGCCGGGCGAGACCGACGACGCCGACCTCGGACTTTGGTGCGGGCCCCACGCGGTCAACCTGAAACGCGGCTCCTTGACCCTGGGTTCCTTCCCGTACGACGCGATCCTCGATCGCCTCCGCGCCGAACTCGACCGGCTCATCGAATCCCGAACCGTCGGATCGCTCGGCGCCGAGCCCGGCTCGAAGTGACACATTCCAGTCACTCTAAGCCAGCTCGATGGGATCGCGGGCGCCCATGTCGGGCGCGAAGTCGAATCCGAATCCGACGCATTGCAGGCTCGCGATCGCGAACCGGCCGTCGCGGATCCGCGGCGCGATCCGCCCGGCGCGCTCGGCGTAGAAGTCGCCGTGGCGGGCGAGGGCCAGACGCCGTTCGCCGGGCGGCAGGTAGTCGAGCCCCTTGTGGTAATGGTGGCCGTTGCGTTCGACATGTTCGAGGCCGAGCGTCGCGGCGAGGCACAGGTCGGCCTGGACGGGGATCACGCCCACCGAACAAAGATCCTCTCCGGTGACGATCATCGGCCGTCCGGGATCGCGCAGCGTGAAGCGCCGAGCCAGGCCCGCGTTCAAGAGGCTCTTGATCGGGCCCTTGCAGTTCTTGCTGCTCACGCCGCGATACCCGACGTCGATCGCCTCGCGAAAGGAATGTACGTCCGAATCGGACTCGTCGATGATGATCGGCTTGCGCGCCGACAGCTCACGGATGCCGCGGGTCTCGTCGGCCGACATCGCCGCCGCCCGCGACAGGGGCTGCTCAATGACCAGCGTGTTCGACCAGAGCGTCGCGAGGTTCGCGTCCGATTCGATCGCGTCGACAAGCGACTCGAAGTCGGCCATCCGCGCGTATTGCTCGTTTCCGTCGAGCGTCAGGCGATAGGCGTCTCCCCAATACCGCTCGGCCAGCGCCGCGAAGGCGCGAAGCCGGGCGACGTCGCGTTCCAGATGATTGCCGACCTTCAGTTTGAAATAGCGGACTCGGGAATCGGCGAGGTAATCCTCGATCGCGACGGGAAACCCGTCGTCCGGCCAAACTCCCTCGACGAGTTCCTCGCGGCCGAGCGGATCGGCGAACCCGACCGTCTGGCGGACCCAAACATGCCTGGCCGGTTCGGCCGGAATCCAATCCGAAAGGCGCGCGCCCGCAAGCTCGGGGTGGATCCGGCCGGGCCGGATGCCGAAACAGTCGGCGGCGAGTCCTTTCGAGAACGAGACGTTGGCGGCGCGGGCGGTCGCGTCGAGCAAGGCCCGTTCGAGCATGCCGCCGCCGAAAGCGGCGAGCAATCGAGGCAGGCTTCGTTCGGTCACGGCCCGCATCGTCTCCGCGTGCGCGTCGCACCAGCCGTCGAACACCGTGCGGCCCGTTCGGAACGCGTCGCGAAAACAGGCGGCCGCCGTCCCGATCGCAAAAACCATCTCCTCGACCTGCAGCTCGAACGACTTCGTCGCGTCCTTGTCGAACCAAAGCGGCGGAAAACAGTCGCCGCCAAAGCCCGAGACGATTCCCGAAGGCGTCTCCGCGACCACTTCGACCACCGATTGGGGACAGGCGGTCAGACATGCCGATCCGTATCGGAAGGGAATGCGCGTTTCGGAGGGGAGGAGTCCCAACCGGACCGATCGAATCGAGACATGCATGGAGTTGCGCCGGGAAGGGCGAGGGGATTCCGGACGCCGACCGGCGGGGCCCGCGAGCCGAACTCATTATCGTTCAGCTCGACTTCCCGACGCAAGGACTCCAGATGCGCGAGCAGCTCCTGTTCGTAATTGGGCTCGGCTTCCGCCAAATACCGCGAAAACGGCGGGCATTCGCCCGTCATGCGGAGTCGAGCAAGGTAGTTCCGCAAGAGGGCCGATCGCTGGGGCGAGGATTCCATGAGCCAATGCGCGAACAGCCACGATTCGGCATAGTCGATCTGGCGCATGTCGCGGACGTCGGTGAACCGCTGCAGTCGGTCGAGGCCCGGCTTCCAAAGGTACTTGGCGTAACGGTCGGACAGCGCCGTGATATGCGGAAGATGAAGACCCTTCCGACCCCTCGGCAACTCGTGGTACTCGGCAAGGCCTTCGTCGAGCCACAAGGGCAGGTGGGGAACCACCGAATGCAGATAACCGTGCGTCAACTCGTGCCGAAGATCCTCGGCAACACGGTCGCCCCAGTGCGCGTACACGACCAGTTGTGTATCGCTCTCGACGAAGAACGCGCGACGCTCGGGCAACTGCTCGTGGTGCCGACTCACAAATCCGTGGAACCGATCCGCGTCCTCGAACAGGTAGACATGGATCGGTTCGTCGGAAAGCGGCACTTCAAGCCGTTCGGATACGTCGTGCCGAAGGGCGATCAGCTCCTCGACAAGCCGGTGATGTCTCGGCAATCGGAAGTCGGTATGCAGCACGAGTTGTTCGCGCTGGACCTGCTCCTGATCCGGGAGCGCCGTGAACTCGGGAGCGGCCGGCACGACGCACGCGGTCGTCGACGCCGCCAGCACGGCTACGAATCCCGCGACTCGCCATCGGATCCGAGTTCTGGGCATCCTTGCGTCCTCCCGTCGATTCCAACCGTGGGACGATCGCGCCGCGGCGCGCCGTACGCCAAGTTCCGCCTATCCGTCCGCCCATTGTTTCCGGTAGAGAACCCCCGTGTCCGTGTTGCGGAATCCCACGCGTTCGAGCAGTGTGGGCAGCCGGTCGTCATGCTCGTCGAGGTGGATTTCCACCAAGCCAAGGCCGGTCGACTTGAGCTCGCGCAGTGATTCGCAGAGCAGGTAGGTCTCGATGCCTTCCTCGCACCCGTCGGCCCGTTCGATCGACAGGATGCCGGCGGCGCGGATTCCCCACGTCGCGGACAACGGGTCGATCGACACATAGTCCACGATCGCGGCGGGCGCGCCGGACGGCGTCGTGGTGAGTTGATATCGGAGATGGTCGTGCTGCGCGACGCGGTTCGCCTCCCACCAGGTGCGGGGCGGGGGATCCACGACCGCCTCGATTCGATAGCGCCGCCGGATCATGAGTTGCTGGCGGTCGGCAACGGGGCACAGATCGGCGAGCCGCAATTGGAGGATATGCCGCCTCGGGCCGGGTTGATATCCGGCCGCCGCCATCCATCGCGTGCGGCGCGCGTCCGATGCGAGGATTCCGGCCGGCTGCGAGCCGCCATGGACGCCCTGATAGAACGGGCTCGTCGGGAAAAGGCCGCCCGCGCAGACGGACCTCGCTCCAGCGGCCCGCACGAATTGTTCGCACCGCGACACCAGTTCGGCCGCGATCCTATCCTCGTCGTCGCGCGGCCGGACCATCACCATGGCTACGACGCCGACGTCGGTCCCGATCCATGATCCGTCCGCGTTCGGCCCGAAACCCGCGTGCGCGAATCCCACGACTCGGCGATCCGCTCCGTCCCATTCCTCGGCCAAGATCAATCCGTGATGGTCGAAGTACAGCTTGGAAAGAACAAACTGCTCCAGCAGGGGCACGCCGAGCAGGCGCGCGATGCCGTTCACGGGCGGTTCGCTGTTCCAGACTTCGAGCAGCCGGGGCGGGTCCTGGTTCGAGAACGGCCGGAACTGGATCATGGGGCGGCGGCACCGTCAACGGCGATTTCCACGAAGAGCTCGCCCTGCTCGACCCGCGTGGCGAACGTCCCGTGGACCAGCGATGGAATATCCACGTGCTGGCCGGACCGTACATCATATCGCCATCCATGCCAAGGGCAGGTGACGACATGTCCGTTGAGCGCACCTCGACCGAGCGGCCCGGCCTGATGGTCGCAAAGGCCGTCGAGCGCGTAGAACGCCTCGCCGACGCGGAATACGGCAAGAACGCGGTTCCCCACAACGACTTCGCGCCCCGACTCGGGAGGAAAGTGGTCGGTAGGACCGACGGAATGCCATTGTTTCATGTTCTTGGGGAGCCTCACCGCCGACGATCGGCCGCTCGGATCGCCGAAGCCGCGCCGTTTACGCCGCTTCCCGGTCCTTCTCGCCTTCCGCCGCCTTGCGATTGCCCGGCGGCGTTCCCTTCCATCGCCGGTGGACCCACCAATATTGTTCGGGTGAGCGGCGAATGACCGCCTCGAGTTCGTGATGGTACCATTGCGTGATCCAACGCACATCGCGGCATGACGGCGGCAGCGTGCGGGGATCGAGGATGTCGGCGACATCCATGTCAAAACAGAACGGCCTGGAGCCTCGGATCGCGAAAAGCACGATGAGCGGCGCATCGTAGGCAAGGCAAAACAGGGCGACCGCCTTGTGGCTCGACGCCGGACGCCCAAAGAAGTCGACCCAGCATCCCTTGGGACCCGCGTGCTGATCGCCCAGCAGACCAATGACGCCGCCCTCGTCCATGATGCGTTGCACGGTCTCGGCACTGCCTTGTTTTGGAAGGATGGCTTGGCCCGTCGAGCGTCGAAAACGGTTGACGTATCGGTCGAGGTATCGGTTATCGAGGGGCCGGGCGATCGTATAGCCGGGAAACCCCAAGAGGCCCGCGACGTATCCGGCGATCTCGAAATTGCCGAAGTGCGCCGATACGACGATCTTGGGGCGAGGATCGAGCAACAACCGGCTGATTCGACCGTGCGATCGCGACCGGATACGGCGCCGCCAATCGGTCGCCTTCAGGTGGATCGGAGCGTGCGCGACCTCGAAGACCATCAGGAAAAGATGGCGCCACATGCGCAACGTGAGTTTTCGCCGATCGCCGTCCGTCATTTCGGGAAACGCGCAACGCAGGTTTTCCTCGATCACTTGGCGGCGGATCGGAATGACCGCGGTGAGCAACCAGGCCAGTACGTCCGCGCACGCGGCGCAGGTTTCCATGGGAGCCGCTTGAACGACGCAGATCGCAATTCGGACGCCCAGATACACAAGCCAGTCGGCGGCGTTCTTCATACGGCGTCCTTGCATGTCGGCAATCCATTCCCCGTTTTGCGACAATGCGGCTCGTTCGATACGCCGACCGCAAAACGGTCCTTATTTTGCCGCGCCCAGCATGGTTTGGCTAGGCGAGTTTCGGGTTGGGTTGTACTTATGACAACCGGTCGGGCGATTCACGACGCGTCGGGCAAACACGCATGATTCGGGATCGACGGAGGTCCATCGGATGGACCGCTTGGAGTCGGAGGGGCGTGACGAACATGTGAAGACACCCGAGCAGGATGCGACCATCCGTTCGGCTCGCCGACCTCCGCTCCGCCCGGACCTGACCGTTCGACAATTCGGCATGGACTACCCAGGCTGCCGCGACATCGTGATTCGGTATGGAGAACCCGAGCGGGGAGCGGGCGCGTTCGGCCACCTGGAACCGCTCAACAAGTTCGCCGCGCGAGCGGGTGTGCCTCTCGACCAATCGATGCGCGGCTATCGGCGCGGATCGACGCCGAAGTGGTGCAGGACGTTCCGCATGAGGGTCTGGAATCGAACGTCGGCCGAAAGGCCCCAGCCGGCGCCGAGCGAACCGGTGTGGAAGACGCGACCGCCCGCCGGACGTTCCCAATAGATCATTTGGCACGCGACATTGTCGACATCCGCGATGCGCGCGGGCCGGAAGAAGTAGTCGAACGCGACCGCGCCCGGCTGACGGCCGTCGGCGAGCGTGATGATGCCGGCGGGCTCCTCCGGAAGCGTCGCGCCGTCCGGAATCTCCTTGGTCAATCGCCTCAGCAGTTCCAACCGAACGTCCGGCTCATGGCCGACGGCTTTCGGGAATCCGCCGCCCGGCGCGCCGCCGAACGCATCGCCTTTCCCAAGGCCGGTCGGCTCGGGCTTTTGGAAGAGGAAGTGGCCGGGCATCGCCGTCTCGAAGGCCGAATTCGCGCCGGCGTCCCAGAATCCGAGCGTTTCGAGGCCGACGAGCCGCCACGCGGGGTAGCCGCATTCGCGCAGCATGCTCCCGCGGCGTCGATCCTGACTGTGCCACATCTCGCCGACCGTGCATCCGGGCCTGCCGCCGGGCAATTCGTTGAGCTTGCGGCACTCCATGATTCGCCCACCTTCGTCGTAACTGACTCTCCAGAAAATCGAATTCCCGGAAAGCACGGCGACGTTGCCGCCTTTTCGCAGATATCGGTCCACGGCCTCGTACGCGTCGATCGACCAATACTCGCTGTGACCGTTGATGATCAGAACGGGATACCCGTCAAGCTCGCTCGCGTCGCAATGCAGCTCGTAGTCGCCGATGATGTCATAGTCGTAGGCCGACTTCTCGAGCCAGACGTGCAGGAACCGCTCGGCCCGCATCAAGTGGCTGTATCCGACGCTCTCCGGGCTGTAGAGCACGTACGGCGCGGCGTTGGGCCACGGTTTGTTGATCCCGATCTGATACGCGGGCTGACCGGCCTGATGATCGCGATAGACGCAGTACGCGGGCGGATTCCCGGGGCTGTTCTCGATGCCGCCCGTACCCCAGTTCTGGTGGAGTCCCGGCGGCGTGGCCACGAAGGACGTCGCGCTGTAGGCACCCCACGTGCCGGTCGCCGCAAGCACGAGGATCGGAGCGCGGGGAGCGCCGCGGGGCTTGCGCACGACGAATGTCACGTGGTACATCCGCGGCACGCCGTCGAGCTCATAGCGGTAACGACCGACGTAGATGCCGGGCTTGGCGTCGCGCGGAATCTCGAACGACTCGGTGACGCGCCATCCGCAGTCGTAGAGATCGTCCGACGCGAAACGAAGCCCGTGTCCGCGGCGCGCGTCGCGACTCGGGTCGTAGTCGCCGAACCGGGGAACCTTGGCCCCGTCAAAGCTCGGTCCTCCGATCATCCAGATCGCGCTGTTCACGATGCGGCCATGCCGTTCGTGCGGGGATGCGTCGACGATGCGCTCGCCGCGTTCCTCCGACAAAGGCCAGCACGCGAGCACCGAATCGCCCGTCGCGGGCGTAAGACCCTGATCGCGGAACCGAGCCTCGATCTCCTCGGGACGCAGCGCGCGGTTGTGGATCGCGGGCATGGCGAGGTCGCCGTCGAGGATATTCACGGCGGGTCCGTCGTGACCGCACGCTCCGAGCCAAATCGGCGCGGGACCGGGCTTCACTTCCCCGGCGAACGGCGATTCGGCGATCTTCTTGCCGTCGACCCAGATCGCCTTCGTCGATCCATCCCACGTTCCGACGATGTGGCTCCATCGTCGGTGCGTGAGGGGCGGCCCTCGAAGCACGTTGTCCGCGCGGTACGCGGCGCCGTCCCCCAAATAGAACTCGGCGCGGCCGTCCGGCCCGAGGAACAGGCCGAATCCGCACGCGTTCGGATAGTTGTACTGCCCCGCGAGCGTTTGCCATCCGGTGAGCTTCCACGGCCGGACCCAGCATTCGACGGTGAGCGCGCCGAGCCGTTGATCGGGCGGCAGATTCCGCGCGATATGGACAAACGATCCGGGGTGGATCGGTTGAGCGATCGGTTGCGTCGGAGGCAAGACGGCAAGGACCGTGTCGCCCGCCGGGTCGTCCACCGCGTGGCCAAGGCGGCAGATCGAGAGCTCGTACGGAGCCGAACTGCTCGTCCGGAATTCGATCGTCTCCCCGGCGGCTACGACTTTCGGCGCGTAGGCATGCAGGCCCACGAGGTCCAAGGCGCGCGGATGCGGTTCCGGATCGGCTTGCGCCCATGCGATCGATGCGGCGGACGCCATCCAGCAACACAAGAACGAGAACAAGGGCCCTTGCGATCTCATGTCGGTACTCCGCGCGCTGTCCGCCTTGCGAGGTGAAGCCGCGGCCGCATGCGATCAGGGCATGGCGTTTCCGTCAACGGCCGACGTTTCGAGGTTGGGACCGGATGACCCACGAATGCAGACGCAGCACATGGTCGTCCAGTGTAGCCCGCTGGACGCCGCGTGTCGTGCCCCTCGCGTTCGCGGCCCGTTCGAGCAACTTGCCGAGCGGCGATTGGGGCGCGACCGGCGCTCCGCCGCGGTTCCGTGCGATGGCCGCGCCCCGCTCGATCGGTTCTTGCGTCAGCACCGAGAAGTCGGCCGGCGGACCCGCGACCGCCCGCACGCCGATCACGACCAGGTGTTCGAGTCCGGCCGTTCGCCCATCGACTCGAATGCGGATCGGAACCGAATTGCCGGGCCGCAATCGATTGTCCTCTCCGTCCCGCGGATACAGGCAATCGATGCCGAACGCGCTGTCGATATAGAGCAGCGTCGCATCGACCGGATCGCGACCCGAATTCGTCAGCTTCAGCTCGACCCAGTCGTCGTGGTGCAGCACCGCGCCGTTCTCCTCGGCGCCGATGGCGATCCCCTCGCGATCCTTCCGGTCCCGCAGACGGACCATCGTCAATTCGATCGGCGACGGCGCCGCATCGTCTCCCGCGTCGGCGGATAGGCCGGTGAGCCGAACGAGGTTTTTCACGCGCGCGATCCGGTTCAATCGGTCCTTCAGCCAATCGGTCTCGTCGGCTCCTTGGGGCGCCGGGCCATAGATCGGCGGCAGCGCCGAGCCGTCGGCGCCGCGATCGGCGACGACTCCGGACGCGGGCACAAGATAGACGCCGCCACGATCCGCGCGGATCAACCAATCCGCGTCCGAGGACGCGTCGACCGCCTGAACGAAAGAGCCCTCCGCGCCGCACATCGAATCGAGTTTCCGTCGCAAGGACTCAAGAAGAGGGGCGTCCACCGGATGACCGCGATGATCGAGGGGATCCGCGGCGACGCGCAGGCGAAGATCGCCGCAGTCGACGAAGACCGTGTCGCAGATGCCGCCGACCGGCAAGCTCGCGGCATCGGTCGCGATACCCTCGTATTCGCGCGGTTCGACGATCGAATCGAATGTCCGCGACTCGATGACCGTGACATATCCGAGCGGCTTCTCGGTTCGCGCTCGTCCCGGCGGCGGAAAGACGGCAAGCACACTTCCCTCCAGAACGCCTTGAAGGCGCCCGGCCGATACGGTCCATTCCCGATCGGATTTGGCGAGCGCCATGCGGGAACGGCCCGGCCATTGCTTGGAACCGAGGACCTCGCGATCCCGGTCGGCGCCTTCGACGAGCGGCGTGGGAGCGGTGCGGCCCGTTTGCGAATATCGAGCCTGCACGCGGCTCACGAGTTCCCGGTACGTGAGCGGTCCATTGGCCTGGGACAGCACCTGCGTGATCGTGTAGGTGAATAGCCCGTGCGGCTTCTTGTCGCGGGCTCCCGAGGGAAGGGCCTTTTCGACGGTGACTTCGTTCGCCTGAGCGGCGTACATGGCGACCAGCGGGGCGGCGCCGTCCGCGCGCCGCGCGAGAGGCATCCGATCCTGAACCGTCTCCGGATCGCGCGTGATCGACCGAACGCTTTCCATCACGTTTTCCGGGATCAACGCGCCCGGTGGGATTTGGCGAACGACTTCCTGATCGGCGCCCCGAACCATGGTCCCCGAGTGGCATGAGTCCAGGATCACCCAGAGCGAGGCGCCGTTCTCCCGGATCGGGTTCAACCACGCGCGCAGTTGGTCATCGGAGATAGCCCGCTCGACTTGTCCGATCGCGCCCGACCACGCTCCGACATCGGCCGGCAAGAAAATCTCGTCGAGCCCGTCGGGCTCGCGGTCGTCCGAACCGGGCGGGTCCTGATCGGGTTGTTGGCTGCCGTGCCCGGCCATCAGGATGACGACCTGGTCGCCCGATCGGGCCGCGTCGGCGAGCCGTCGGAATTCACGTCCGATGTTGGCCAGCGTCGGGCGAGCCGCGTCACCGTCCGGCTCGCCCTCGGCGAGCACGCGAACATGGTCCGGCACGAAACCGAACCGGTTGACAAGAAGTTCCCGCATCAGGCGGACATCGTTCGCGGGACCCTTGAGCTGCAACGACTCGGGCAGGTTCGCGTACGCCGTGACGCCCACCAACAACGCGTGCCGCTCGGCAATTCGGGAAGTCCGCGCGTCCTGCCCGCGCGCTTCCAAGGTCATTCCGGCCACCCATGCGGCAAGAATCGGAATAGCGCGAAACCACGAACATGGGTTACACTGACTGCGGTGCCCGCGATCGGGAACATGACAAGACGGAAACGTCATGGGGAAACGGCTCCCGGTTCGTAGGGTCGATGCCGGCCCCGTTGCCGCGGGCCGATCCTGACAAATACAACGCAATCGGAACGGACACCGGACACGACGGCTGCCATTCGCGACTATAGGGCTGGGAGGATTCGATATGCAAGACGGATGGTGGGCCGGGAAGGACGCCCCGCGTCGCGGAATGGGCCGGGCGTTGGCCGTCGCGGCGTTCGCACTCCTCGTTTGGGCGCGGTGCGCCGGCGATGGCGGCCTCGGGCCCCGTTCGATCGGCCTGCGCGCCGCGCCGACCGAGCCACCGTCCCGGACACGGATCGACGAGCGGGATCGATATGCGGCCCAGGCGATCGAATTCCGCGACCAGGGCCGATGGCGTGAGGCGATCGGCGCCGCGACGAAGATGCTGGCGATCGAGCGGGAGCTGTTCGATCGATTGCACGACGACATTTTCGAATCACTCGACATTCTCGTGGACCTCCACGGCGACGCGGACGAATTCCGCGAGGCGATGCGGCTATGCGACGAATTGCTGGCGCTGCGCCGGGAACGGTTCGGGGCGGACGACTGGCGTGTGGCCAACGCGAGGCTCAAACGCGCCCGATTGGAACGGCTCCACGCGATGGAGCCCGAAACGAGGTCCCGGGCGCGGGACGCGAAGAAGCTCGCCGATCGTGTCTGGACGCTCTACGACGAGGGCCGCTACGCGGAAGCCCTTCCCGACGCCGAACGCGCCTTGGCCCTTCATTCCGACCTGTTCGGCAATGCCGATCGGACCATCGCCGACCACTTGAACAACCTCGCATCGCTGCATATCGCGATGGGGAACGGCTCGAAGGCCGAACCGCTTTTGCGGCGCGCGCTCGACGTGGCGCGGACTACGATCGGCGACGATCATCCCGACACGGCCGCGTGCTTCAATAATCTGGCCCTCCTTTACGATTCGATGGGGCGGTACGCCGAGGCGGAACCGCTTTATCGCCGCAGCCTGGAAATCTGCGAAAAGGTGTTGGGACCGTCGCATCCCCACACCGCGCTCAATCTGAACAACCTCGCCTCGCTCGCACGCGCCCTCGGCAAACTCGACGAGGCGGCGGCGCTCTTTGAGCGGGCATTGAAAATCCAGCGCGGCGGCGAGGAACCGGACGAATCCGGCGCGGTCGTGACACTCAACAACCTCGGACTGGTCTATCAATGGCAATGCGACTTCGAGCGTGCCGAGTCCTGTTTTCAGGAGAGCATTCGGATCGGCGAAGCGGCTAGGGGAGCCGAGCATCCGGCGATCGCAAAACACGTCGTGAACCTCGGCTCGCTCTATGCCGATGTGGGCGACCTGGTGCGAGCCGAACCGCTGCTCGACCGCGGTTGGAAAATGCAGCGGGACCATCTTGGCGCCGAACATCCGGACACGATCGCCGCGCAAAATAGCCTCGCCCTCCTTCATTCGGACCTCGGAAACACGGCGCGCGCCGTGTCCCTGATGTCGGAGGGGCTCTCGATTCTGGAGGACGATTCCGACACCAACCCTCGGGACTTGGCCGGAATGCTCAACAATCTCGCCGATGTGCGCGAGACGATGGGCGATATCGAGATGGCCCAGGCGCTTTATGAGCGCAGTCTGGCGATGCTCGAGGGCGCTCTTGGGAAAGACCACTTGGAAGTCGCCAAAGTCCGAAGCAACCTCGCAACGTTGCTCGGCGCGCGCGGCATGACCGCCGATGCCGAACGCCTGTTGGAGCAAAGCCTGGCAACCCAGCGCGAGGCGCTTGGAGATTCCCATCCCGGTACGGCCGATATCCTCAACAACCTGGGCGCGCTGTTCGAATCCTCGGGGCAACTCGATCGAGCCCTGCCGTACTTGGAGCGAAGCCTTGCCGCGTATCGCGAATCGTTGGGACCCAACCATCCCAAAACGATATTCAGCATGACCAATCTGGCGATCTGGCACATGTCGAAAGGGGATTTGCCCGAAGCGGAGCGACTCATGCGGGAGAGCCATGCACTCGAAGTCGCGACGTTCGGCGGCGAACATCCGCGAACGGCCGAAACCAAGCGTCTTCTGGCGCGGATCCTCGCGAAACGCGGGGATGACGCGGGCGCCGAGTCGCTGCTGCGCGAGGCGATACCCGTGATGCGGCGCCTGATCGAGACGTCGGCGTCCGTGCAATCCCAGCGGCAGCAGTTGGCGATGGTCAAGACGGCCCGCCGATTCCTCGATTCCTATGTCGCGGTTTCCGCGAGTTCCGGATCGCACGCCGACTCGGCCTATGACCAGGTTCTGCAGTGGAAAGGTTCGGTGTTTTCCAGGCAACGGGCGATGCGCACGTTGCGGGACGACACGACAACCGAGCCTCGCAGCGCGGAACTCGCCTCCTTGACGCGTCGGCTCGCGTCACTCGCCCTCCGGACGCCCGCTCCCGCCGAGCGCGATGCGTGGCGGCGGCGGATCGATGATTGGTCGCGTCGGAAGGAGGCGATCGAGGCGGAACTCGCCGCGAAGAACGAATCGTATCGTCTTGCCCGCTCGCCCGTCACGGCTGAATCGGTACGAACAAGCCTGCCCTCCGATGCGGTTCTGGTGGACTATTTGGAATACGTCCCGATTCGCCGTTCGACCGATCCCGTCCCCGCGAAAGGCACGCGGCAACTGGTCGCGTTCGTCGTCCGGCGCGATGCGCCTTTGCGGCTCGTCCCCCTGGGTGACGCGGCGCCGATCGCGCCCGCTGTCGCGGCGTGGCGCGCATCGTATGGCCAAACCGAGTCCGGTCGGGAAGCGGGCGTCGTCCTGAGAACACGCCTATGGGATCCGATCGAACCGTACGTCGGCGACGCGGAGATCATCGTAGTCTCACCCGACGGCGCCATGGCGGGCGTTCCGTTCGCGGCATTGCCCGCGAAGGCCGCCGGTGACCGATACCTGGTCGAAGAGCGGACGTTCGCGCTCGTGCCCGCCGCGCAAGGGTTGCCCGCGATGTTCGACGACGGCCCGCGGCCCAGCGCCGAGAAGAACCTCCTGCTGATCGGCGGCGTCGACTACGATCGAGCGGCCGACGCGATCGAACCGGCCGATGCGGTCGGCTCGATCGGTTCGGAACGATCGGCGCGTCGATTCGGGCCTCGTTTCACCCGTGACGGAGTCCTGGGACCATTTGCGCCCCTCGATGGTACGCTCGAGGAAATCGCGGCCGTCGAGAAGCTCTATCGGCATACGTTCGGAAACGACCGAGTGACGACGTTGCGGAAAGCCGATGCCGGCGAACGCGCTTTTTGGCGGGAATCGCCTCGGCATGCCTACCTGCACATCGCGACACACGGGTTCTTCGCGGCCGGCGAACGGGAGACGGCGGACGTGGATCGGTCCAACGGGTTCGACGAGGACGACGCGTGGGCGGCGAATGCCCCGCGGAATGCCGTCGCGTCAAACCCGTTGTCCGGTCTGGTGCTCGCCGGCGCGAATCGACCTCCGGCCGAATCGGAGAGTGACGCCGGTATGATCGACGGATTCGTGACGGCCGAGGAAGTGGGAACGGCCGACTTGCGGGGCGTCGCGCTCGTCACGCTCAGCGCGTGCGAAACTGGGCTTGGAACGCTCGCGCGCGGCGAGGGCGTGTTGGGGTTGCAGCGCGCGTTTCAAGTCGCGGGCGCGGATACGGTCATGGCGTCGCTCTGGAAGGTCGACGATGACCAGACGCGGGCTCTGATGGAACGGTTCTACCGGAATCTCTGGGATCGGGACCTTCCGACGCACGAGGCACTGCGCGAGGCGCAGCTTTGGATGCTCAACCAAGGCCCGCGGCGCGGCGAGCCGCGCGCGGCGGCCTAATCGGACTCCGATTCGGACTCCGAACCGCCGCGCGGCGTTGTGCGGGAGAAATCCGAATCCAAGACCCTCGCGCAGCGCGGCGCGGTGCGCGAGAGGGCCGGCGCCCAAGACGCCTCGAATCGCGCCTCGCCGTATTACTGGGCGCCGTTCGTGCTGAGCGGAGACTGGCGGTGAGCCTCTTCGTCTCGCCGTTCCCGTCGCGCGTTCCTCTCCAGTGATTCGTACGAATAGACCACGTCGCGTCCCGATGTGGCGGCCCATTGGGACGAGTTCTTGGTTTTTTTTGAGGAATCGTGTCCGGTTCGGCCCCGGATCGCGTCTGGTAGGACGGAACGGTGAGTCAACATGCCGGTGGACGCACTCCCCCGTCAGGAACGAAGGGCTTTCCAATCCGGGGCGGGACGAGTAGATTCGGCTTGGCCAGGATGATGGGCGGGGACGGACACCACGACGAGAAACGCAACATGGGGGATGCCCTGGGAATTCGCTCAGCCGCCGGGATTGATTGGCGCATCGTGCCCTTGATCATCCTGGTCGGCGCCCCGCTCGCTACGGCGGCATCCGAGATCCGCGTTATCCGAGTGGATCACGAAGGCAACGTGGTCGTGGAGTCGATTGACGAAGACCAGGCGATGGAGCCCGGCCAGGTCGGTTTGGTCGTGTGGTCGCCCGACGGAACCACGGAATACTGCCAGTCGCTTTCGAGGCTTGACGCATGGCCCGGGCCATCAACCCCGGCCGAAACAACCCCCTTTGTCGAACTGTCGGCCGTCCGCGGCGGCACGCGCGGTGATACGTCGAGTGGGCCGGTCGGGTTCTTGCGCGACATCCGTGTCGAGCAACTGGCGACGGGAACGTTGACGCGGGCGGCGCTGCTCGTCAGTCCCCGGCACAACGCGGAGCTGCTTGACGGGCGAGCCGTCTTTCGGAGGTTGCCCGAGGGTACCGGCGACCAGGCCTATCCCTAACGCGTCGTGCGGATTCGCGAATCGAACCGCGCTCAGCCGCTTGTCGAGTTTCGTTTCCCAAGCGGCAAGGCGGAACTCGCGTGGACCGGAATCGCGGCCGCCGTTCCGGAACACCTTGATGGCCTTCCGCCGGGGAATTACCGCGTTCAATTGGAAAACGCGGCGGAACAGACCGAGTTCCGGGTCGCGGACCCCGCGCGCCGTCGGCTCGCCATGCGTTCGATCGATGCATTGGCGCGGATCGTCAATGACCCCGAGGATCCGATGTTCATTACGTTTTCGGTTGAGGCGTTGTTGAGCGAGAAGGATGAGAGCGGTGTGCCGCTCCATTTGAATGACGCGTGGATGGCCCTTCGCGACAGGCCCGACGCATCACTGACAGCCCACCTGCGGAAGCGCAGGGAACAGTTGCTGCAGTGGCTCGAGCATTTGGCGCGCGATCCGGGCGCGTCATCCGCCCATCTTGTGACGGGCGGCGTCGAGCGAACGACAGGGATCCCATCCATCGATGCGGCCCGCGACAAGATCGCCTTTGGACGGTGGGACGAGGCGTTGGCCGAGCTCGACGCAATAAGTCGGGACGCGGCATCGGAACCTCGGTCCGCGGGACTTGCCGACACGTACCGCGGCGTCATCCTGTCGGAGGCCGGAGCGACGCGCGAACGCGATGCGACCGCCGCATTTGAACAGGCCATTCGCCGTTTGGAGGGCGGTCATGCGTCGGACCAATACCGAGCGCATGTGAACTACGGCAACTTCCTCTTGCGGCAGGCTCAGGATCGACTCAACAACGCTTCATTTCGCACGGCGGTGGGCGTGGAACGGCCCATCCTGACGGCGCTGGGGGCGTGGCAGGCGGCGCTCGACGAGTACGAATCGGCACTCGAATTGGCGGACGGAATGGGCGATGTCGAGGAGACCGCGGCCACACGCATCAATCTCGCTCGCCTCTACGCGCTCCTCGCCGACACGATTCGCATGTTGGATAACGGGGATCCGATGGAAAGTCGTTCGTCGGAGGTGGAGGCGACGGCGGCGAGGACGGCGGATCGGTTTGCCCAACAGGTCACCGATCGCTCGGCGGATCGCGTCCAGGACTCGGCGACGATCGCTTTCGCGCACGAACTTCGCGCGCACCTCGCGTTCCGCGCGGGAGACTGGGAAGCGAGCCGTCGGCATGCGGCCGTCGCGCGCGAATCGTACGTCGCGAATGGCCGATTGGCCGGCGTGGAAAGTGTGGCGCGCCTTCTCGGGCTCGTGGAATTGCGATGCGGGGACGAAGCGTCGGCCTTGCGCCAGTTCCTGGTGTCGCAGATCGTCGCCGAACAACTGCGCGAGCAGTTCCCGTCCGATCAGGTCGGTCTGGGTCGAGCGGGCTTTATTGCTCGACGCAGCTACGTCCATGAACATATCGTCGAACTGCTGATCGGTGCGGGCCGTCCCGCCGAAGCCCTGCGTTACGCCGAACTCGCGAAGGCCCGATCCGCTCAGGACGTACTGGAGGCCGCGAATCTGCCGACCCGCGACGCCGGCCCCGGCGACTCGCTTTCCGAACTCCTGGGGCGGTGGCCTCGACACGTCGCGGTGCTTGAGTATTTCCTCGGAAGCCGCGTCGCTTGGGTGTTCCTCGTGGACACGTCCGGACAAGTCCACGCGGCCCCGCTGTGCGATGCGTCCGGCGCGCCGATGCCGCCCGCCGAACTCATCCGGCAGGTGCGTGCGTTCCTGGCCGGCATCAACAACCATTCGGCGAAGATGGCTCGCGACATCTTGTCGGGCGGCGGTTTCGACCATGCGTGGCAGAATGAACTCCATGAACTCCACGATCGGCTCATACCGACGGCCTTTCGGGAACGGCTGCGAGAAGCCAAGACGGTCGTCGTCGTGCCGCATCATGTCTTGCATTACTTTCCCTTCGCGGCGCTCGTTACGGAACTCGACGCCGAGCCGCGCGGGAAGATGGACATGGTCCGTCCTCGATTCCTCTTGGACGAACCGTTTGATGTGATCTACGCGCCATCCCTGGCGACGTGGGACCTTCTGGGTCGGAAAGCGTGGCGGGCCATCGATCAGGTTTCGGCGGTCGGCGTTGCGGAATTGCCCGGAGCCGATCCGCTTCCCGGAGTCGACGCCGATATCGAGAATGTGCGTTCGGTGTTCGGATCACGAGTATCCAAGATTTCGCAAGGCGACGCGGCGCGCGAGAGCGAGGCCAAGGACGCGCTCCGTCGGCCTGGACTCCTCGTCTTGGCGACGCACGGGATGAATGACGCCTTGGATCCGTTGGAAAGCCACCTCCTGTTCCTGCCCGAGCCGTCGAGTGGCGACCAACCAGACGACTCGCCGGCGCGTGGCGGAAACGATGGCCGATTGACGGCCCGCGAAGTGTATGGAACGCGCGTGCGGGCGGACGTAGTGCTGATGAATGCCTGCTATTCGGGCCTGGGGGATCGCTCGCCGCTGCCGGGCGACGATCTGTTCGGCCTTCAGCGGGCCTTCCTCCAGTCCGGTTCGCGGGTCGTCGTTTCCGGACTATGGGACGTGTACGACGGAACGGCTCCGCGTCTGATGCTGGGTTTCTTCAAACGCGTGGCGGCCGGCGCACGGCCTTCGTCGGCGCTCGCCGAGTCGCAGCGGAGTTTCGTGGATGCATTGCGGAAGTCAAAGAAAGCCGAACCGTGGCTCCATCCCTATTTTTGGGCCGTCTTTTCCGCCGCCGGCTCGGATGGAGAAGCGGGGCCGTCGTCGTCATGAACCGAGTGCATGTATCGCGAGGCGCGTCGTCTCGTGATTTGTTTCCCTTACGTAAGGAGTGTCGTGATGAGGTTTGGAGTTCTATTTGGGTATGGGCGCGCCCTGTTCGCGGCGAGCCTGGTGATGATGGGGGCGGTGGTCGCGATCGCCGGCCGTGCGGACGACAAGGCCGTGCCCGAGCTCAGCGAGTCGGCTCAGGCGGTCGCCGATCTGGGCATGGCCCAGGACTTGATCGCGTATGGCCGCCGCACGAAGTCGCCCGAGGCCTTGCTGATGGCCGCCTTGATCCTGCATCGGACACCGTCCGAGAAGGTCGGCGACGCCGCGGACACGGAAACGCCCGCCGCGCTCATCGAGGAAGCGCGCAAGGCCCGTGCCGACGACAAAACGCTCGCCGGCTTGGCCGACCAGGCCGCCGAGGCCGTCTCTGAAACGGCGCGAGGCGCCGTGACCGGTCCGCGAAACATGGGCGGTGTTCTCGCGCCGGGCGCCAAGGCCGATATCACCGTTGTTTGCCAACCGCGGACGAACACGATCTTCCGCGTGAACGGAATCCCCGTTGCAGCTCCAAATAGGCGACCGGTCCCGCCCATCCTGCAGGTCGAGATCAAGGACAAGGGGCGGCCCGTCGGTGGTGGTCTGGGGACTTCAGTGGGATCCGGCTATGGGTCCGAAGAGGGCGGGCCGGTCACCGTGACGATTCTCAATCCGACTCCCAATCCCGTACGGTTCAACCTGTATCACAACTAGCCCCCTCTAGATCGACCGCCGGCGATTCGTCGACCAGAGGAGACGGGCGTGTGCCGGGCCTTGCGATCGCAAGTGCCCGGCATGCGCGTTTTCTTGCGATCCGGTCTATCCGCATGATGTGCGGATCGTTCCCAACAAGGGGGTCGATTTACCAGGCACCCAGCGGCGCATCGCTCATTTCGGTGGGAAGACCGCGTCGCAAACCGGGAGACGGTCCGGATCGGGGCAGTGATTGCGTCATCAAAGATCCCGCCCGCGTCGACTATCGTCGCTTGCCGCCGCGGGAGGGCGACGTCATGGAACCGGTGCGAACACCGCGCCGCGACCTACCGCTCGGAGCGCGTCGACCGCGTTGAAAAGCCGGTGAGCCGGCTCAGCGCGAGCTGCTCGGCGTCTGGCCTGGGCGCGATGGCGACCAGCGATTCGTCGATCATGCGTTGGAGGTGAACGCGCTGTTTGGGGTGCAGCTCGGACAGATCGCCGAGCTGTCCGCGCAGGTCCCGCAGCACATTCGAATCACCGACGACGCGCGCCGCCTTGACCTGTTTCTTGCAGGCGTTGTATACGAGAATCGCCTCGGCCGTCAGTTCGCCGCGCGGCACGTCGGGCGGAACGTCCAGCTTGCGTCCCGCGGAAACGAGTTTCCTTGTTTGCTCGACAATGGCGTCGAACTCGGGTTTCCCGACCGACGCGATCGCCTTCGCCGCGCGTTCGAACGCCCCTCCGTCCCGCGCATCGGCGGCCATCCGCAAGGCGAGTCGAAACAGGGCATCCGACGAAATGGCCCGATGGGATCGTCCGACCTTTTTCTCGGTTTGGGAAAGGCCAACGGCCGCGTCGACGATCCACGCTTGGTCGAGCGAACGGACGGCCTCCCGCAGGCGCTCCAGGTCAATCGCCTGGGCGAACTCGGCATCCACCAGATCGTCGGGGATCCCGTCTTTGTCGTTCCATCGAATGGCCGACTCGCGATTGGGCTGAGCGACGGCGCCGTTCACCGTCAACGCGGCAAGAACCGTCGCACAAGCAATACTGCTCAGGAAACGCCGCAAGATCATTCGGTTCTCCTTTGACGCTCGACATCGACTTCATCGCATGGGTTCATTCTACCCATCAAGACGCGGAACCGGCGACGATCGGACACACGATGTCGACCCCATCAAGAAAATCGCAACTTCCGGCTTGCCGCATTCATGCGGGGATGGGGAAAGGGATCGCAAGCCGGAAGCTCACTCTACCCCGTGGGGCAAGCCTGTGTAACCGAAGGGCGGGACGTCTCGATACGGATTCTCGTTGGTAAACGGCTCATTCCGAATCCGGCCGCTCGGCGCGCGGGGGGACGCCGATCGCGCCGCGCACCGAGTTTTCGAACCGGCGGCAGTTCGCGACCAGGTCTCCCGCCGGGCGGTGCAGATCGCCGCCGATGAGCAGCACGGAATCGCGGCCGTAGAAGGCGCACAATTCGCGGGTCCGTTCCACTTTCATGCCGCCGGCCGGAGCCGGGAATATGGGCGCGATCGAGGCCATCGGCGCGTTGCAGGCCCGCACGATGTCCCGGCATTCGTCGATCGAGAATGCGAACCGACCGCCGTAATTCGGGAAGATCGTCGCGTCCGCGCCGGCGAGCCGCGTGATTTGGCCGTAGAGCGCTCCGTGCGCGATGCCCGCCAGGGGACTTGACGTGAACGCGCCGAGGAACGCCGGGTGGCTCATGATGGGAAGCCCGCATGCATCGTCGTCCGCGACGCGGCGCATGGCGTCCCATCCCGCGAGCCCCGGCGCGATCAGATAGCCTCCCGCGCCCAATTCGCGAGCAAGCCGCGCCCGTTCCAGAACCTGGTCCGCAGGCGCCGTGATGTTCGGAAGATAAGCCGAGCGCAGGCCCGTCTCCCGATTCGCGCGCTCGACCGCCTCGCTCAATCGGGTGACGCGTTCCCGAAACGGCACGAACGATTGGTTGGCCAATCCGTGGTCGTCCTTGATCAGATCGATACCGCCGAGCGCAAACCGGTAGGCGAATTCCGCAAGCTCCTTGGGAGACAGGCCCATCGGCTTGATCGCCGTGCTGAGCAGGGGCCGATCCCACACGTCGAGCCGCTCGCGAAGGCCCCGCTGTCCGAATCGTGGTCCGCGATAACGGTTCGCCAGGCTCGCAGGCAGTTCGAACCCCATCAGACGAACACCCGGCTTGATGCTCACATTCCCAAACAGGACGTTGAGCAACTGCGTGAGTTCGCCGCCCGCGACATCGACGGGAAACGCGATCCTCGCCTCGTGTCGGTCCCGGCCGAGTTTCACGATCGAGGCGATCCGGCCGACGATCCGTTCCCGAATGGCCCGTGTCGGGATCAGATCGTCGGGGAACTCGACCGTCTGCTCGAGGCAGATATCCCACGCGCGGTCCGAGGCTTCCGCGTCGGACGCGGTGAGATGGTAGATGGCCGTGAATCGTTCGTCCGAAATCGTCTCGGCGCATGCCGGCATGCTGTTCGCCATTTCTTAGAGGTCCTCGACCTTGACCGCGTGCGAAAGGGGGGGGGGCGGCGCGGCGGGGATGGCGTCGGCGGCGATCCCGAGCCGGTCGCCGATCAGGTCCTCGACGGCGCCGACGAGCGCGACGGCGTCGAGTCCGTACTTTCGCATCAAGTAGGGGCGGCTCGCGCCGTGCGCGAACGTATCGCGGAGTCCCAATCGGATGAGCCGCGCGCCCGCGCCGGACTCGGCCATCCGTTCCGCCACGGCCGAACCGAGTCCGCCGATGATGGTGTGGTTTTCGAGCGTGATAACGCCGCGGCGCGCGGTGGTGACGGCGTCGAGGATCGCGGGATCGTCGAACGGTTTGTGCGTGGAAACGTGCAGGTGGCGCACGGAGACGCCCCGCGCCCTCAGCGCCGGCACGGCCCGCATCGCCTCCTCGGTGCAGATTCCGCTCGACACGATCGCGACGTCGTCGCCGTCGCCGAGTTCGCGGCACGCGTTCAACCGCATCGGCTCGGAAGAAGGAAACAGGCGAGGCACGTCGCCGCGCAGCATGCGCACATACACGGGGCCGTTCACGGACTGGGCCACGTCGAGAACCGACTCCACTTCGGTCGCGTCTCCGCATTCCAGGATCGTCATGTTCGGCAGGATGCGCATCAGACCGAGGTCGTCGATCGCCTGGTGCGTGGCGCCGCCCGGCGTCGTGACGCCGGGAAGGAACCCGATCAGCCGCGCCGGGAGATTCGAATAGGCGATCGACATGGCCACCTGGTCGAACGGGCGGCGGCAAATGAAAACGGCGAACGTGTGAACGAACGGAAAATAGCCCTCGCGCGCAAGGCCCGCCGCGAACCCCATCATGTTCTGCTCGGCCATACCGAGCGAAAAGAACCGGTCGGGATACGCCTCGCGAAATTCGTCGGCTTCGCACGACGACGTCAGGTCGGCGGACAGCACAACGACCCGTTCCCGATCGCGCGCCCACCGCACGAGATTGCGGCCGTGCGGGCGACTAACGATCTCCATGGCCGGTCTCCCTCTCCGCGCCGCCGCCGAGCGCGTCCCGGAACGCGCCGCGTTCCTCGTCGCTCTTTAACCGCACGTAATGCAATCGGGGCGCTCGGCGACGAAGCAGATCGATGCCCCGGCACGGATCGGTCCGCGCGATGACGACGATCGGTTTTCCGCGCCGGTCCCGCTCGGCCGGTTCGGCGAGCGCCGCGGGATCGTGTCCGTCCACCTCGTGAACCTCGGCGCCGAACGCTTCGAGCCGCGCCTTGAGCGGTTCGATGTTCATCACGGTGTCCATTCGCCCGTCGCATTGCTGTCCGTTCGCGTCGACATAGACGCCGAGTCCGTCGAGCCGATGGTACGCGGCCGCCGCGAACGCCTCCCACGTTTGGCCTTCCTCGAATTCACCGTCCGACATGAACACCCATACGCGGCCCGTGTCGCCGCGCAGCCGTCTCGCCAAGGCGATCCCGGCCGCCTGGCTGATCGCCTGCCCGAGCGAACCGGCGGTCACCTCATGCCCGGGCGAATGCTCCGCGCCGATCAGTTCGAGCGTGCTTCCGTCGGTATTGAACCGATCGAGCGCGTCGGGCGCGAGCCTTCCGATCTCGATCAGAACGGAATAGAGCACGAGCGCGTAATGCACGGGCGAAAAGATGAACCGGTCGAGATGCGGCGCGCGCGGTCCGTTGTACGCCGCACCCGTGAACGCGCACGGGTTGCACGCGCTCGGAACGCCGGGGAAGGGGAGCGGCGCGAGCGGTCCGGCGCTGGGCCCAAGCCGCATCACGCGCGCATACAGCGTCGCGAGGATCTCGGCCGCCGAGCAGGCCTGGCTCAGGTAGCCGCCGTTGTGCTTGACCGTGTGCTCAAGAACGCGACGGCGCACCGACGACGCAATGCGACACGCCCGCGCGATCCATGCCGTGTCGGTACCCGTTTCGGTCGGAACCATAGCGATCGCCTGTCTAATCGATTCGGTCATTGGCTCAGAACGATGATGGCCACGTTCGCGTTCCGATTCGGGTCGTGCTCGACCGGTTGTCCGGCCACCGTGTCGAGGGCGATCCGTTCATGGATCCGCAGCCCCTTGTTGCGGCAGAACTCCTCGAAATCGGCGATTGTGAGGAACCGGACGTTCGGCGTGTTGTACCATTCGAACGCCCGCGCCGCATCGACGCGCGGAGCGAGACCGTATTCGGCGAGCTGGACTCGATGCGGTTCGTAGCCGAGATTCGGAAAGCTGACGATGCACCGCTTGCCCACTCGGAGCATCTCGTCGATCACGCGTTCCACGTCGAGCACCGTCTGCAACGTTTGCGACAGGACGACGAAATCGAATTGGCGGTCGGCGAAGGGCGCGAGCCCCTGGTTGAGATCGTGCTGGACGACGTCCAAACCGCGCTGCACGCACGACACGACGGCCCGTTCGTCCAGTTCGAGGCCGGCGAGACGGCCCTGTTGGCGGTCCGCGAGCCGGCACAGAAGGCCTCCGCTCCCGCAACCCAGATCGAGCACGGCGGCGGCGGGCGGAATGAGCTGCGCGATGCGTTCGTAGTCGAGCCGGTGTCGCGCGTGGAAAATGCTTGTGGGGCTGTGCCTCGCCGCCTGGGGCGATTCTTGATCCGAATTCGGATCGGCGGCCCCGCGCGCGTCCGCGCCGAGGTTGGCGAGGAACGCGCGGGTCAATTCGCCGTAGGTACCGAGATCGTTGGGGAGCAGGAAGGCGTCGTGGCCGTTGCGGCTCTCCACATTGCAGTAACTGACCGGCTTGTTTTCGGCGACGAGCGCGTCGACGATTTCGCGGGATTGCGCCGGCGGAAACAGCCAATCGCTCGAATAGCTGATCACGAGCCATCGGCAGCGCGACGCGCGCAGCGCCGCGGCGAGCTTCCCGGGTGTGCTTCCCAGATCGAACAGGTCCATCGCCATCGATAGCGTCAGGTAACTGTTCGCATCGAACCGCTCGCCGAATTTGTCGCCTTGATGGGCGAGATACGATCCCACGCAAAACGTGGTCTCGAACCGCGACCGGATTTCGCGCGGTTCCGAACGCTCCTCCGCGAACTTCTCGGTCATGACCTCGGGCGAGAGGTAGGTGATGTGTCCGAGCATGCGGGCGATCGCGAGTCCGACGCGGGGTCCGGCGCCGTTGCCGTAATATTGCCCGCCCTGGTATTCGGGATCGCAGAGGATGGCGTTGCGTCCCACGACGTCGAACGCCAGCGATTGGCTCGATAAATGGGCCGAAGTCGCCAGCGCGACGGCTCCATCGAGGCGTTCCGGATAACGGGTCGCCCAGGTGAGCGTCATGTGTCCGCCGAGCGAACCGCCGATGACCGCGCGCAACCGATCGATGCCGAGGTGGGTGACGAGTTTCCGCTGGACATCGACGATGTCCTCGACGGTGATGACGGGAAAATCCGCGGCGTACGGCCGTCCCGTCCGCGGATTCACGCTGTTCGGCCCGGTCGACCCGCGGCATCCGCCCAGGATGTTCGGGCAAACGACGAAATAGCGGTCGGTGTCGACCGGCTTGCCGGGCCCCACGAAGAGGTCCCACCAACCGGGATCGTCGTTCGCATCGTGCCTCGCGACATGCGAATCGCCCGAGATGGCGTGGCAGATGAGCACGCCGTTGTCGCGACGCGCGTTGAGTTTTCCGTAGGTTTCATAGACGACCGTGACGGACGGCAGGCTTCCGCCCCGCATCAGCCGCATCGGTTCGTCGAACGTCACGCGACGGGCGTGCCGCAGTTCACGCGCGTGGCGGTCGAGATCGCTGTCGAACGACGCGGACTCCGCCTCGCGCGGGGCCTCCGCGGTCGATCCATGAGCCCGTTCATTGCGTCGAACACCCGACATGTTCGGCCTCCAGGCGAATGCGGCCTCAGGCTTGGGAGGCCCGCAGTGCCTGATCCAAGTCGGCGAGGATATCGTCGACATCCTCGAGCCCGACGCTGATTCGGACGTAGTCGTCGGAGACTCCCGCGGCCGAGAGCTCCTCGGCCGTTTGTTGGCTGTGGGTCGTCGATGCCGGATGGATGACGAGCGTCTTCGCGTCACCGATGTTGGCGAGGTGGGATGCGAGTCGGCACGCCTCGATGAACCGCGCGCCCGCCTCGCGACCGCCTTCGATGCCGAACCCGAGGATCGCGCCGACTCCGGACGGCAGGTATTGCAGGGCGAGGTCGTGCGAAGGATGCGACGGGAGGCCCGGAAAATTGACCCAACGCACGAGCGGGTGCGACTCGAGGTGGTGGGCGACGGCCATCGCGCTCGCGCAGTGGCGGGGCATCCGCAAGTGCAGCGTCTCGAGCCCCTGCAGGAGCAGGAACGCATTGAACGGGCTCAGCGCGCCGCCCAAGTCCCTCAACCAGTGCGTGCGGCACGTGATGATGTAGCACAGGGGGCCCACGGCATCGGCGAAGACCGTGCCGTGGTACGACGGATCAGGTTTCGTGAACTGGGGCCAGCGATCGGGATCGGCCTGCCAATCGAACCGGCCGCTGTCCACGATCACGCCCCCGATGCTCGTTCCATGCCCGCCAAGGAACTTGGTCGCGCTGTAGATCGCGATGTCGATGCCGTGCTCGAACGGGCGGAACAGGATCGGCGTGAGCACCGTGTTGTCGCAGATCACGGGAAGACCGCGGGCGTGGGCGACGTCCGCGATCGCGCGGTAGTCGAGCACGTCGTTCTTGGGGTTGGCGACCGATTCGATGTAGACGGCCCGCGTATCGTCGCGGATCGCGCCGGCGATGTTGCGCGGATCGGTCGCGTCGACGAAAGTGACGTGGATCCCGAGCCGTTTGAAGGTCTGGCCGAAGAGCGAGAGCGTGCCTCCGTACAACGCGGCGGCCGAAACCAGATGCTGGCCGGCGTGCACGAGGTTGAAGAGCGAGACGGCTATCGCCTGCTGCCCGCTCGATAGGGCGAGCGCGCCGATGCCGCCGTCGAGCGCGGCCATGCGCTGCTCGAAGACTTCCGTCGTCGGATTCATCAGCCGCGTGTAGATGAATCCCATCTCACGCAGCGCGAACAGGTCGGCGGCGTGCCGCGTGTCGCGGAACTGGTAGCTCGTCGTTTGATGGATGGGCATGGCCCGCGACCCGGTCGTCGCGTCGACCACCTGCCCGGCGTGCACCGCCCGGGTGCCAAGCCCTCGAAACGGATTCGGATCGTCAGCCATGGATTCTCAAACCGCCTCATTCGCGTGGGGGGACAGGATTAACTTCCGGGGAAGGAATCCGCTGTGCCCGCCTCCCCGAACGAAACGGTCGATTCTATCGCGTCACCCATGGATCAACCAGTGTGCGCCTCCTGGTCCGCACCTCCCGCTCGACGCCCATCAGGACTATCATGAGTTCCGCCTTTGATGCGGCCCATCGTTAGCGCGCCCATCGTTAGATCCATGGAGAATCGCCACATGGCTTCCGCGAATCGCAAGTCCGACGTTGACGCCGCGACCGCCGATCTCGATTTCGCCGCCAACACGTACCGGATCGAGTTCGACACGACGCTCGGCCCCATCCGGCTCGACCTTTTCCCGGACGCGGCGCCGGAACATTGCCGCAATCTGATCGGCCTGTCCCGAATCGGATACTATGACGGCTTGCTCTTCCACCGCGTGATCGCGGGGTTCATGATCCAGGGCGGTTGCCCGAGCGGGACGGGGACCGGTGGCCCCGGGTACACGATACGCGCCGAGTTCAATCGGCTGCCGCACGAACCGGGCACTCTATCGATGGCGCGAACCAACGATCCGAACTCGGCCGGTTCCCAGTTCTTCCTTTGCCTCGAAAAAGCGCCCCATCTCGACCGCAACTATACGGTATTCGGCCTGACGGCCGATCCGGCGAGCCTCGACACGGTCCGTAAGATCGGTCGTGTTCCAACCGGCGCGAACGACCGGCCCAAGACCGATGTGGCGATCCGCACGGCGAAAGTCGAGTGCCAAACCAGGGCGGCTCGGTCGAGCTGAGGCTGAAACACGCCTCAGGTCACCCTCCGACACCGGGATTGCGATCAACGATCGTCGGCGCGACGCCGATTTGGCGGCGATTCGATCAGGGCCGGCGTTGCTTTTGCGCCAACCAGACCGTATACCCTGGGCGCGTATCTGGAGATGGTCGGGCAATTCACAAGGCACCTCCAAAACGAGTGGTCGCCGATGCCCGCTTCCGACGCGAGGTGTTGCAGGTTCTCCAGTCGGCAAATCGGTCCGTGCTTGAGAAAGATTTCCACTATCTTGGCCTCGGCACCGCGCAACAACGCCGCCGACCCTCCCTTCACCTTGGCCTTGACGAACTCACCGTCGACCACGACCTCGCGCATTTGCCGGCACAACTCGAGGAGAACGCCCTTTGGAGGAATACGATCCGACCAACGGAAGTCGCGTCCCATCGCGGATCGCAATTCCTCCACATCGATCGGGCCACAGACCGACAGGACCTTTCGGATCCTTTGACGAAGTCGAGTGTGATGACTACCGTCGAACCCAAACCACCCCGTCTCCACGTCGAGCCATCGAAACCCCGTCAGCAATTCAACGGCCGCGACGACGAGCCCCCTCGCGTTGGTCTTGGGGAGACAATCCCCACAGCGTTCAAGGACTTCATCGATGGCCGCTGCTCCGTAATTGAAAACGAGCCTGCGCGCGGTGGATTCGACCTGTTTGATGGGTCCGAATTCCGCGGGTGAAACGACGAATGCGGATTTCCCAGTCCCCAGGAACGCGAAATCGGCTTCGCGGCGCAAGAAACGGCCGACTCGCAACAAGCACTCGATTGTCGTTTCCGCCTCCACGAGGTGTCGCTCGACAAGGAGCCTCTCGATGCGCGACCGAGACGCGGGAACTTGATCACGCACCAGCGCGAGAGCCGCGTCAATGGCCGGCGCGAACGGAGGTTGCGGCAATCGGGTAATCCGGTTCGGAGCACAAATTTGGCGAATGCGTTCGCGAGACAACCCATGTCTGGCGCCGATGGCCTGAAGCGATTGAAGAGGTTGCCCATGGAATCCGTAGTATTCCGCCACGAGTCCACTATTCCGTGACGGCGCCCTTTGCCCGACGATCAGGTCGAACAGTTCCCGTTCCACGGTTAGTCCCTCGCAATGGCGAATCGTCGCTTGCAGTCGATCCAGCACCCGCTTTCGTCCAAGGACGGCCGACCTTTTGCAATTGTCCCTCAGGTCACCAATTGTGGCGATGCCGGCGTCCACGTTTCGGAGCAAGCGCCCGAGTCGCGGATCGGACTTACCGACGGAGGAAACGCCGGGCACGGAGCAGATCGCCTTGACCGTCTTGTCGATCTCACGATAATGCGGTCTCTTGTCGTGTCCGAGGCGACCGGCGGACTCGCGAAGGCGACAGACACTCGTCAGTAGATCGAGAACGCAGGCCCGACCAAAGCCCCGCAATTCACACAGACTTCCGACCGTCCTGTCGGTTAGCTGCGACGTCCTGGTGATGCCTTCCCGATCGAGCACGCTTCGCGTGCGAGGTTGCAGTCCAAGGTCCTTGATCGTCGAACGGGGAGGCAGCGGCGGAATGGTGCTCGTCAAGACGGAATTCGGAATCGCGTCGGCATCGCGTATCGTATCCACGACAAGACGCCACTCGTCTCGTCGAACGTCCTGCCCCGAAGGAAGCTCGCATCGGCGATTCGCAATGCGCTCGACGGCCTCAATCAGGTCGCAGAGGCTTACCGCGCCGAATTTGGGTAGTGCCATGAATTGACGAAACGTGAGGCCTCCCAGACGTGTCGGGTCGTCTTGATAGCCCGCCTGAATCAGGGCGTGAAGCGTTCGATTGCGAAGTCCAAGATCCTCCAACAGGATGTCGCGGGGAAGTGCCGGCATGCGAAGAGCCTCGATGCAGGCTGGAGCGTAGCCGTATCGTCGGATCAATCCGCATATGTCGACCGGGAAAACGGTCTTGGCCGGCTCATTTCGACGCAATGGCACGTCGGTTGTTCCAGGGCAAGCGGCAACCGCCGCCTCGACCGACGTGAGCAAATCGACAAGCGACTTGACGCCGAACGCGCGCATGGCAAGCGCATCCCGAACGGTCAATCCCGCAACGCCTCCAGGTGCTTCGTCGATATTGACTGCGATGAGGCAGTTGAACGTCCGCGTCTCGATGTCAAGTTGTTGCAGTGTCAGGCACGCGGGTGCCGGAGCCACTCGTTCCGCGCCAACGAGCGTCTCAATCTCGTTAACGCGCGGTTTGAGGCGCTCGATCAGCTTCCGTCCCAGATTCCTGCACGTCGCCGGAGAAAAGCGGTCCCACGCCGTCGCGTCCAATTCCGAGAATAGAACGCCAACCCTCGGCGCCTTGTGTTGAAGGAACGGCGCGAGTATGGTTGGCGCGATCGGATGGCCAGGTCTGGGATACGGAGAGATGGGCATGCCCGCATACCGATCGAGGTCGAAGATACGTACCGCGTACTGGCGCAACGAGCGACCCGGATCGGGGCGCGATTGCATTTTGCCCGAGACGGTGCGGTTGGTCGAGTACGGTATCCATAGTGTTGACCGCCACAAGGAAGCGGCGTCCGGCTTCTCGTGAAACCCGAAGCCGTCGCCTACCGGGGCCGCGGCTTCGGTCGAGTCGTCATCGGATTGGAGTCGCGCGACCAGCAGGTCCGGGCGCGCGCGCTGGGGATTGCGCCGGTATAGGTCGATCACGCCGGGGTCGGCGCCGAGCTCGGCCCGGATCCCCGCATGCAGGTCGGCCATGAGCTGGGCGGGCGTGTAGGCGTCTCCGCCGGCGCGCTGCGCGTGCTCGGCCATCCGTTTGAGCCGCGCGTCGCTGAGCAGCGACGCGCGGATCGGTTTCTGGCCACCCAAGATGCGATCGGGAGCTCCGCCGGCTTCCAGCCGCTCGAGCACGTTCGGGTCGACGAGCGCGGCGGGCGTCGCGAATGCGCGTTCGATCAGGAACTGAACCGCCTGCCGCTGACGCGCGGCGTCGATCGGATGGTAGATGCGATCGGCATCCCCGAAAAACAGTTGCACCCGCTCGAAGCCAGCGCACGGTCGAGATCCGCGCGTCCTCGGCGTCCCCAATCGGGATCCTCATTCGGGCTCGGCGCGAAGTTCCCATCGAACGGCCCAAACGGATCGGGAGTCTGGATGAGACGACGTGGCGCGGCGCATGGCGATGACCTTTGGGAAAGTTCCTATTGTCGAGGGATCGCGGCGGAAACCGGGCGATTCCGAACGGGCGGACGATCGATTTCCACGATGGTCCGGGCTCGATCCGCCGAACAGGGCGCGCGTCGGCCACCGTCCGTAGCCACGCTCGCCAGAGCGCGGAGGAGCCCGTCTCGCTGCCGCCACCGTCTGGCGACGGTGGCTACGGGGGACGGTGAACTGACATATTCACGTCATGCGGAGAGCCCGGGCCCGCTTTGCGCGGGGGAATTGACCGCACCGGCGGGGAACGGCATACTGTCCGCCGTTTTCGAGCGTTCCGGAGCATGGATGGATCGAGCATGAACGATCGCGCGCCCCTTTCCGATCCGGCCGCCGCGAGGCTCCCGACCGTGCTCGGGCTCTTCGACGCGATCGGCATCGTCGTCGGATCGATCATCGGTTCAGGCATCTTCCTCAAGGCCTCGGTGGTCGCCCGCGAGCTGGACCGCTTCGGACCGATCGTCCTGATCTGGTCGGTGATCGGTCTGGTCACGCTGTGCGGATCACTGGCGCTCGCCGAACTCTCGGCCATGCTTCCCCAGGCCGGCGGCCCGTATGTCTATTTGCGCGAGGCGTTCGGAAAGTTGCCCGCCTTCCTGTGGGGATGGACGGAGTTCTGGATCGTCCGGACCGGCTCGCTCGGCGCGCTGACCTGCGCGACGATCATCTATTTCAGGAAGATCGTCCCGATGCCCGATGCGGCGCAAGGCCCGGCCGCCATCGGACTGATCCTCGTCTTGACGGCGCTCAACGGGCGCAGCACGCGCTGGGGCGCGACGCTTCAGAACATCACGGTCATCATCAAAGTCGGATTCCTCGGGCTCTTGATCTCCCTTCCCTGGATGCTCGGCAAGGCGAGTTCAACGAATCTCGGTCCGATCTGGCCCGACGCGCCGGGCGTGGACTTCGCTCGGTCGCTCGGAATCGCTGCGATCGCCGTGCTGTGGCCGTATGATGGTTGGATCAACATCGCGCCGCTCGCCGAGGAGATCCGCAATCCGCAGCGCAACATTCCGTTGGCGCTCGCGATCGGCGTGATCTTGATCGTCGCCGTTTACGTCGCCGCGAACGCGGCGTACCATTTCGTCCTGCCGATGGACGCGGTGAAGGAATCGAAGGCGGTCGCGAGCGACGTCTTCCTCGTCTTGCTTGGACCGATCGGAGTGGTACTCGCCTCCGTCGGTGTGATGTGCTCCACATTCGGCGCGACGCAATCGAACATGCTGACCGGCCCCCGCATCTATTTCGCCATGGCGCGGGACGGACTGCTCCCCGACCAGCTAGCCCGAGTTCATTCGAAGTACTCGACGCCCGCCAATTCCGTCATCGTGCAAGGCGTATGGGCGTCGGTCCTCGTCGTCGTGGCCCATCTATGGCGGAGCGATCCGGAGGACGCGTTCAACGCGCTCACCGACTTCGTGATCTTCGGTGGATCGCTCTTCTACGCGCTCGCCGTCGCGTCGGTCTTCGTGCTTCGGTACCGGCGGCCCGATCTTCCGCGTCCCTACCGCACATGGGGATATCCGTGGACGCCCGCCCTCTACCTGCTCGCGTTCGCCGCGGCCCTGCTGAGCATGCTGCTCGACAAGTTTCTGGAATCGATGGCCGGAAGCGTACTCATCCTCGCGGGTGTGGCCTATTTCTATTGGAGAAGACCGAAATGAAACGGACATGCCTCCGTTCGCGAACGATCCGCTTTTTCTTGCTCAGCCTCGTCGGCATCGCCGGAGCGATCGCGCGAGGCGAGCCCAATTTGGCGCGGGAACCGATGAACCCAAACGATGTATCGATCCTACTCAAGACATGGCCCGGACCATTTGGAGGCGTGCCTCCGTGGGACCAGGTTCGCCCCGACGCATTCATCGCGGCGTTCGACGCGGCGATCGAACAGGCGAAGCGGGAGATCGACGCGATCGCCGACGAGTCCGATCCGCCGACGTTCGCCAATACGTTCGTCGCGATGGAGAACGCCGGCCGCGCGCTCACGCGGCTCGAAAACATCTTCGGCGTCCACACGAGCAACCTGAACATCGATCCGATCCCCGACATCGAGCGTCAGGTCGAACCGAAGCTCGCCGCGTTTCGCGACAGCGTCGTCCAGAACACCAAGCTCTTCGCGCGCATGTCCGCCGTGCACGGGGCCCTCGGAACGTCGGATCCCACACCCGCCGAACGCAGGCTCGTCGACGAACGCACCAGAGCGTTTATTCGCCAGGGGGCTCGGCTGAGTGCCGAAGACAAGGCCAAACTGTCCGCCATCAACCAGCGGCTCGCCTCCCTGTTCACCGAATTCAACCAGAACGTGCTTGCCGAGGAGCAGGGGCACGTGACGTGGATCGAGGAGAAAGCGGATCTCGCGGGCCTACCCGAGAGTATCGTCGGGGCCATGGCGGCGGCCGCCGGCGAGCGGGGCAAGCCCGGCCGATGGGCCGTGCTCAACACGCGGTCGTCGATGGAACCGTTCCTGACATACGCCGATCGCCGTCCGCTTCGCGAACAGGTGTGGCGCAACTACTACACGCGGGCGGAACATGGGGACGAACACGACAATCGGGCGATTATCACGGAGATCCTCCAACTGCGGGCCGAGCGCGCGAAGTTGCTCGGGTACCCGACCCACGCGCACTGGCGGCTTGAGCCCCAAATGGCCAAGACGCCCGAGGCGACGCTCGCCTTGATGTTGACCGTCTGGCCCAAGGCCGTCGCGCGGGTGCGCGAGGAAGTGGCCGACATGCAGCGGATCGCCGATCAATCCGATCCGGGAGTCACGATCGAGCCGTGGGACTACCGGTACTACGCCGAAAAGGTCCGGAAGGCGAAATACGACCTCGATTTCAACCTGGTCAAACCCCATTTGCAGCTCGATAAGCTGCGCGACGCCATGATGTGGGCCGCCGGGGAACTCTATGGATTCCGATTCCGCCGGTTGGCCGACATTCCCATCTTCCATCCCGACGTCGAGGTCTGGGAGGTTGTCGGGCGGACGGGCGACCATGTCGGCCTGTGGTATTTCGATCCGTACGCGAGGACGGGAAAGCGGTCCGGCGCGTGGATGACCGACTACCGCGTTCAGGAACGGATCGACCGTCCGATCACGCCGATCGTCTCGAACAACTCGAATTTCATCAAGGCGGGCCCCGGTCAGCCCGTGTTGATTTCCTGGGACGACGCGCGGACGTTGTTCCACGAGTTCGGGCACGCGTTGCACGGGTTATGCTCGAACGTCCGGTATCCGTCGCAGGCGGGAACCAATGTCGCGCGTGATTTCGTCGAGTTCCCTTCGCAGATCAACGAGCACTGGCTCTCGACGCCCGAGGTCCTGAATCGATTCGCCCTGCATTACGAGACGAACAAGCCCCTGCCGGCGGAACTGGTCGCGAAGATCGAGCGGGCGGCGACGTTCAACGAGGGGTTCGCCACCGTGGAGTACCTGGCGAGCGCGCTGGTCGACATGAAACTGCATCTCGCGGGCGATTCGATCACCGATCCATGGGCATTCGAACGCGCGACGCTCTCCGAAATCGGCATGCCCAAGGAAATCGTGATGCGACATCGCACGCCGCACTTCAGCCATATCTTTTCGAGCGACGGGTACTCGGCGGGTTATTACAGCTATCTCTGGGCGGACGCGCTCACCGCCGACGCGGCGAATGTCTTCGAGGATGCGGGAACGTACTACGATCCGGCGATCGCGAAGCGGCTTTACGACCACGTCATGTCGGTCGGCGATACGGTGGACCCGGCCGAAGCGTTTCGCGCGTTCCGTGGCCGCGACGTCGACACCAAGGCCCTGCTGCGCAAGCGGGGATTCCCCACCGATTGACCTCGCCTCGGCGCGCTCGTCGCGCGAGACGCTCAACGCCCGATCAGTCGATGGGCCGTTTCGATCAGGATCTCGCCCGTCATTTCGCCGAGCGAGACGCGCGAAATGTAATCGTAGCGCGGGAAGCTCTTGAAGTCGACCTTCGTCATGATGTATCCGAAGGCGTCATTGGTCAGGCCGAACAGCAGGTTGTGTTCGCCCCGCATCGTGCGTTTCAGATAGAAACCGATGTTCGGAAGGGCCTCGCCGGGAATCGTGAGGATTTGGGCGTTTCCGAGCTCAAGGAAGTTGACCCGCGTCGTGATCGAGCCGTCGTCGTTCACGGGGTATCGGAGGGGTGAACCCTTGATGACGGCCGCCAGGTCGTCCGAATCGACGGGAATCCGCATGTCGAGGAATCGGCAGACGAGCTTGGGATCGCGCTGCGCGGTCGCGTCGCCGACGAGTCGCATTGCTTCGTCGGCCATCGTATTCCCGATCCGCAGGCACTCGTCCCAGACGCGGCGGTCGTTCCAATAGCCGCGCAGCGGGTCGCGGGGATCGTCGAGGTCGCGGTTGTCGGCGGTGATCATGCCGCCTTGCGCTCCGTTCATGAATATCGCGCGGCCGCCGGCGAGCGCCTCGATCCGCTCGCACATCGGTCCGATCACGTCAGGGCTGCAAATACCGACCTCGGCGCCAAGCACCTCGGGATGGATCGCGTAGTTGACGAGCGTCGCGATCACAGTCCGGTCCGGCCGGACCGCCTGAATCACGCTCATGCGCCGATCGTACAGATCGGGGGCGTAGTAGTTGTACGCGATCTTGCCCCGAGCCTCGCCGGTCGCGATCCGCAGTTCGGCCGCTTCCAGGCGTCCGATCGCGTCTTGGATCGCGGCCGACGCCTGTTCGCAAACCAAGTCGATGTACTTCAGGTCGGCCGTATGTCCGCCCTTCCCGTCGGGAAACGCGTAACAGTCGGGGGCGCTGTGCGTGTGCGTCGCGCCGATGAGGATGTGCTCTTCGGGAATGCCCTCGATCTTCGCGCGGACACGGTCCGCCAAAACGGACGGAAATCCGAGCAGGTCGAGACTGACGATCGCGACGGTCGTCGGGCCGTTCCGCAAGACGAGCGCTCGGGCGGTGAGCTCGCCCCGCTTCTCCGTGACGGGATGGGGAGCTCCGAGGCCGCCGGAGACCGGAAGCAGCGGGTCGGGCGTGATCGACCGCACGCCGATCCCCGCCAGGAACTCGGCGTCGGCTCCGGAAACGAGTGCGGCGTGAAGGAGCAGGGCGAGGACGCACCGAATGGCGGCGGGCGAGGAACGGAACATCGTATGGAACTCCGAATCGGATCGACGTTTGGACGCGGGACCGCGCGGCGCGGGGGGCCGCGCCCGCCGCGTCAATGTACCCGCTTTCGCGACCTCGCGCGAATCGGGAGCGCGCCCCGAATTTCCTGGACGCGGTGATGGGCCGTCGTACAATCGAAGGCGGTTTCAACGCAACGCATCCGTATCCGGCTCGAGCGACAGGAGACATCATGCAACTCGCCGAACTCTCGTGGCCCCGCGTCCAATCGCTTGACAAGAATATCCCGGTGGTCGTTCCGGTCGCCGCGCTCGAACAGCACGGACGGCACTTGCCGGTTTTCACGGACAGCATGTTGCTCGGGGAAATCGTGCGGCGCGTTTCCGAATCGATCGGAGACCGGGCGCTCTTCACGCCCCTCCAATGGCTGGGCAATTCCGATCACCACATGGATTTTCCCGGCACCCTCTCCGCCGCGCCCCGGCTCTACATCGATCTGCTCGCCGGTCTCGCCGAGAACCTGCTGACCCACGGTTTTCAGCGGATTGTGTTCCTGAATGGGCACGGCGGGAATGAGATCCCCGGTCGGCAGGCGGTGTTTGAATTGCGCCAGCGCCACCGCGGCCGCGACGACCTGCTCTTGCTGTTCGCGACGTACTGGGACTGCGCGCGTCCGGGCGAAGGGCGCGACGATCTTGTTCAGTCCCGCATGGGCCACGCGTGCGAATGGGAAACGTCGATGATCCTCCGCATCGCGCCGCACCTCGTCGAGTCTCCCGCGTCGATCGCCGAGGTCAAGCCCGGGTTCGGTTTCGAGCCTGCCTATCGCGGCTGGATCACGCGGGACCGTTCGGCGCCCGGCCATATCGGCAATCCGGGCTCGGCGACGGCCGAAAAGGGAGAGTATCTGTTCAACCGATTCGCCGAGGGCGTGCGCGGCCTATTGGAGCGGGTCGCCGATTGGAACGGCGCGTCGTGGTCGCCCTAGGCCCATGCCGGGGTCCTACTTCGCCGCCGCCTTGGTTTTCCCCCCAGGTCGCCCCTGCGGTCTCGGTTCATTCGCGAACGGCTGATTGCCGTAGGCCGATCGAGGCGGCTCGGCCGTATCCCCGACTTCGACGCGAAGTCGGTCGAGTTCGGCGCGGAGCTGTTTCACGACGTCCGCATACGCCGGGTCGTCGATGAAGTTGCGAGTTTCGAGCGGGTCCTTCTCCCGATCGAGCAGCTCCCAATCGTCCACGTCGGGCTTGTAGTAGTGGACGAGTTTGTAGCGATCGGTGATGACGCCGTAATGCGGTCGAACGCGGTGCGGAACGGGGAATTCGTAGTAGTGGTAGTACAGGCTCGTCCGCCAGTCGCTCGGCGCTTCGCCGCAAAGCAGGGGCACAATACTCCGACCCTGCATCGATTCGGGCGCCGCGACGCCCGCGACGTCAAGGAACGTCTCGGCGAAGTCGATCAGCGACACGATCGACGCGCTCGCCGTTCCGGGACGGACCTTGCCGGGCCATCGGACCAGGAGCGGCGTGCGAAGCGATTCCTCGAAAATCCACCGCTTGTCGAACCAGCCGTGTTCGCCCAAATAGAATCCTTGATCGGACGAACAGACGACGATCGTGTTCTCGGCGAGCCCTTCCTCGTCAAGAAACTCCAGAATGCGTCCGATGTTGTCATCGACCGCCTTCACGCAGCCAAGGTAATCGTGCATGTAGCGGCGGTAACGCCAGCGCACGAGGTCCTTGCCGGTCGGCGCCGCCTTGCGGAACGCCCCATTGCGAGGCCCGTAATAGGCGTTCCATTCGGCGAGCTGCTCGGCGTCGATGCCGGGAGGCGCGACGAGCTTGACGTCGAGATCCGTGAACGTGCCGGCGATCCCCATGTCGTGGTCGTGGATCGCCTTACCACGGCCCTCGAAGGTGTCGAAAAGCGTCGGCGGTTCGGGGTAGTCGCGGTCCTCGTCCCATCCGAGATCGCGGAGCGCCGGCGACCATTCCCGATGCGGCGCCTTGTGCTGCGACATCAACAGGAACGGCTTCGATTTGTCCCTGTTCCTGAGCCACTCGATGCTCAAGTCGGTGATGATGTCGGTCGTGTAGCCGTGATGTTCGACTTTCTTGCCGTTGTCGATCATCGGGGGGTTGTAGTACCGGCCTTGGCCCGGAAGGATGTGCCAGTAATCGAAGCCGACCGGTTCGCTGATCAGATGCCACTTGCCCACGATCGCGGTCGAGTATCCCGCGTCGCGCAGGAGGCTCGGAAATGTCGTCTGCGCGCCGTCGAACCGGCTGTTCGTGTTGTTGTAGAAGCCGTTCAGGTGCGAGTATTTCCCGGTCAGGATGGTCGCCCGACTCGGGCCGCAGATCGAATTGGTGACCAGGCACCGGTCGAACCGCATGCCTTCCCGCGCGATCCGGTCCATGTTCGGCGTATTGAGGAGTTTCCGCTCGTCTCCGTACGCGCTGATTGCCTGGCACGTCAGGTCGTCCGAGAAGAGGAACAGGATATTCGGCCGAACCGGCTCGGCGGAGCGGCCGTCGGCAACCAGCGCGGCGAGCGTGAGAACCACGAGCCCCGCGGGGCGCATGCGTCTTTCGTTCATGGCAGGGTCTCCCGTTCCCTTCAGGAAACGACGTCCTCGACTTCGGTGTAGACGAACGTGACTCCCCCGGTCGCGTAGTTGGGCACATCGGCCACCGCGGCCTGTCCCTCGGGCGACGCGAGCATCCGTTCGAACTCCTCGCGGCTTTCCATGTAGAGATCCGCGACATAGTAGTATTGAGGCGGCGATCCGTCGGGTGTGCCGACAACCTTGCCGACCGACCACTTCCTCAGTCCCTTCATCTTCTTGGCGATCGGGATGTGGGCTTCGTCATAGTATTTGTCGAACGCCGCGGGATCTTCGGGATGGCCGTAGAGCACGAGCAATCGGATCACGATCGGTTCTCCGGATGATGGTGCGAAACCGGCGAGGCAACCGTATCGCGGCGGCGGAGCCTTGGTATGGTCGCGGCGGGCGGCCACGCGCCGAAACGGTCGACATCGGACCCCGATTTTGTTCGATTGGAGGGCGAAATACCACCCGTGACGACATGAAAACGAGGGATACGGCTCGCATGAACGATCATCTTGCCGACCTGCTGCGGTGCATTGACCTCGAACAGGAAGCCGAGCTGCGCGCATGGGACGGCGCGGGCGCGGCGGACCGGCTGGAACGGCGCGGCGAACTCGTGCGTCACCTGGTGATCGGCGATCGCGATGTCGGGTTCGGCGGAAAGGCGATCCTCGAACTGGCCGGCCGCGACGGCCGTCATGCGCTGCCGTGGCACCGGCTGACGCCGGGATGCCCCGTCGTCATCATCGAGGAACGCGAGCCGGGGAAAGACGGCGAACGGGGGCGGGCCGTCGTGTGCGGCGTCGATTCGCATGCGATCCGGGTCGCGGTCAGCGGCTCGTTCGAACCGGAGCGCGGAACGCCGCTGCGAATCGAGTCGCTGCCCGACTCGGTCTCGCGCGACCGCCAACGCGACGCAATCCGATCGCTCACCGTGGGACACGCATCCAGCTCGACGAACGTGGGGAAAGCATCGGGTTCGCCGACCAACTCGAACGTCGCGCGCGGGCGGCTCGCTCGGCTGCGCGACCTGCTGTGCGGCGCGATCCCGATCGCGCCGTGGACCCCGACCCCGATCACCGAGTGGAAGTCGGAGCTGAACGCGTCGCAGCGCGCGGCGGTCGAGCACGCGCTCGGGGCCGGCGACGTCGCGATCATCCATGGTCCGCCCGGAACGGGAAAGACCACGACCGTCATCGAACTGATCCGGCAGGCGATCGCGCGCGGTCAGAAGGTGCTGGCCTGCGCGCCGAGCAATCTGGCGACCGATTTGCTGGTCGAACGGCTGGCCGCGGCGGGCGAACGGGTCGTTCGCGTCGGGCATCCGGCCCGAGTGACTCCGGCGGCGATCGACCACACGCTCGATTGTCTCGTCGAGCGGCATCCCGATCTCAAGATCGCGCGGCGTCTGATCCGCGACGCGCGCCGACTTCGGGACGACGCGGCGCGGTGGACGCGGGCCGCGCGCGGTCGCGACGAACGGCGGGAGCTGCGCGAGGACGCCGCCGAGCGGATCGCCGACGCGCGCCGCATCGAAGGACAACTCGTCGACTACCTGCTCGACGGCGCCGCCGTTGTCTGCGCGACGCTCACCGGCGTCGACGCGTCGATCCTCGGCGATCGCCGGTTCGACCTCGTGGTGATCGACGAGGCGGCCCAGGCGACCGAACCCGCGTGCTGGATCCCGATCCTCCGGTGCGAGCGGCTGGTCTTGGCCGGCGACCACTGCCAGCTTCCCCCCACCATCCTCTCGCGGGACGCGGCTCGTCTCGGACTCGGACGAACACTCATGGAACGCCTGCTTGCGACGCACGGTTCACTCCTCGCGCGGCGGTTGACGACCCAGTATCGAATGCACTCGACGATCATGGAGTTCCCGTCCGCCGAATTCTACGAGGGCTCGTTGGAGGCACACGGATCGGTCGCGACGCACACGTTGAGCGAATGTCCGGGTGTCGCGTCGGACGCATGGACAACGCGCCCATTGCGGTTCATCGATACGGCGGGGGCCGGCTTCGAGGAGACGCGCGAGGAAGGGGGCGCGAGCATCGCCAATCCGGGCGAAGCGTCGGTCGCCGCGCGGATTGCCCGGCGGTTCCTCGCGGCGGGCGTCGCGCCGACCGACCTCGCCGTCATCAGCCCGTATTCGGCGCAGGTCCGGCTCGTCCGCGAGTCGATCGGCGACACATCGATGGAAATCGACACGGTTGATGGATTCCAGGGGCGGGAAAAGGAGGCCGTTCTCGTTTCCCTGGTGCGGTCGAACGAGCGGGGCGAGATCGGTTTCCTGGGCGACTACCGCCGCATGAACGTGGCATGGACCCGCGCCCGCCGCGCGCTGATCGTGATCGGCGACGCAGCCACCATCGGACGCGATCCGTTCTACCAACGCATGCTCGACCATGCCGAATCGCGCCAAGCGTACGAAAGCGTCTTCCTGCACGGCGAATGGCTCGACGGTTGACTCGCGCCGGCCGAGGATTCAAAATCCGGGCCGAGGACTGGCCAGCCACACGCAAACCAAAGGAAGCCGGATCATGATTATCCGCTCGGTGTCCCGCGTCGGGATTATTGGAGGATGCCTTGCGGCGTTCGCCTGCGGCGTTCCGGCCCATGGACTGGCATTCGATCCTGCGAACGCGGCGGGTCTGCGCGGCGGCCTCGTCGTTCAGCTCGGCGCGGGAGACACGGCGGAGGCCGAGGTGCTCAGCCGGTCGGGACGCTACCTGATTCACGTCTTGGATCCGGATGCGGACAAAGTGGAATCCGCAAGGACCCGTCTTCGCGCGAACGCCCGCTACGGCATCGTTTGGGCCGAACGGGCGCGCGACGCCTCGCGGCTGCCGTACGCCGAGAATCTCGTCAATCTGATCGTCGTGCGGGAGTTCGCGGTGGACATCGAGGAAATGAAGCGCGTCCTCACACCCGGCGGCTCCATCGTCGTGACCGATACGGCGCTGGTCGACCGATCGCGACTTGAATCGGCCGGATTCGAGGTCGCGACCGTCGACGCCCACTTGGTCGCCCGCAAGCCCTGGCCCTCGGCGATGGACGCGTGGTCGCACCCTCGACATGGCCCCGACGGAAACGCCGTCTCGCGCGACACGGCGGTGGGACCTCCCGAACGCGTTCGATGGGTCGCCGCCGCGACGTCCGAGGTCGAGGGCATGGTCTCGGCCGGCGGCCGGAACTACTACGGCGCGATCCTGGCCCGCGATAGTTTCAACGGACTGCGGCTATGGCACCGCGATTTGACTCGAGGCGGGAACAACGCGGCCGAATTCGAACTTCCCAAGTTGTCGGCGACCGAGGCGCGCCCGATCGCTTCCGAACAGTTCCTTTTCGGCGTCCTGCGGGAACGGCTTGTCGCCCTGGATGCCACGACGGGCGAGGTGGTCGTCGAGTACGGTGGAATGAAGAAGCCAACGGGCGTCGCGCATGATGGGACGCGCGTGATCGCCGCGAACGACGAAGCGGTGCGGGCGTTCGACGCGGGCAGCGGGCGGGAACTCTGGAAGGTCGAGGCGGCGAGCCCCGCCAATCTCGTCGCCGATGGCGCTTCCGTCATCTTCGTGCGAGGTCGGGTTCGGCGCGGCGAGAAGCTCGAAGTCGTCGCGGTCGACGCGCAATCGGGAGGGCTCCGCTGGAAGCGCGACGATTTTCCGTGGTTGAACCGGACGACCCGGACCGTCCTCGCGAACGGCCAATTGGTGTTCGAGGTATCGACGCTCAACGACGACGACGCCGGGAACGGGATCCACGTCGTCGCGTCCGAGGACGGCAAGCACCTGTGGTCACGCGATTTCCCGCCGGGAATGAACCATACGCGCCAGGCCCGCGCGATGTTCCTCAACGGCCAGTACTGGATCCTCCATGGCGGAAAAGTGAATACGACCGACAAACCGAACATGGTTCGCGAGCCGATCCGCATTTCGGCGCTCGATCCCCTCTCGGGTGAAACGCAGGTCACGTATCCCGCCGGACTGACGCATTGTTTCCCGCCGGTTTGCACGCCCGAGTTCATGTTCACCGGCGAATTGGACATGACGGACCTGAAATCCGGCGCCGTGGTCGCCAACCGCATCACGAAAGCGAACTGCTCGCGCGAGAACGGATGGGTTCCGGCGAACGGATTGATCTACACGACTCCCAAACACTGCACGTGCTGGCCCATGCTGCGCGGTTTCGTCGCGATGGCGCCGGCGCCTCCGTTGGAGTCCCCCGCCAAGCGGCCGTTGGATCAGATTGAGTTCGTGCTGGAAACGGGACCGGCGACGCCCGATCCCGAGGCCCAGGACGCTCAACCGCACGATTGGCCGCTCTACCGACACGATCGGTGGCGCAGCGCGTCGACGACGTCGGCGGGGCCCGAGCGATTGGACGAGCGATGGCGCGTCGACTTGCGGACGGGGGCGGAATCCGCGGACGCCGTTGTCGGTCCGATCCTGCACGATTGGGACGAGAATCCGGTGGTGAAGGGGCCGCTCAGCGCTCCCACCATCGCGAACGGAACGGCGTACGTGGCGAGACCGAATGCCCACGAACTGCTCGCCATCGATACGGCATCCGGCGCAATCCGTTGGCGGTTTACGGCGGGCGGCCGCATTGATACGCCTCCCGCCATCCATCGCGGGCTGTGCCTGTTCGGTTCGGCGGACGGCTGGGTCTACGCGCTGCGCGCGGACTCGGGCCAAACCGTCTGGCGCATGCGGGCCGCGCCGACCGACGAACGGATCGTGGCGTACGGGCAGGTCGAATCCCCTTGGCCCGTTCCCGGCGCGGTGCTGGTGATGGATGGCGTCGCGCATTTCGCGGCGGGCCGCCAGCCGCTCGCCGACGGTGGCATCCTGGTGTTCGCCGTCGACCCAATGACAGGAAACCGGCACTGGATCACCCGGATCGACAGCGTGCCGCAAACGGGTTTTTACGAAAACTCGGGGTTGGAGTTCGATCCGTTCGACATCCTGCATGCCGAGGGCGACGGACTCACCATGTCCCGCTGGGTCCTGACCGCCGATGGGAAGGGGATCTCGGTCGACAAGTGGAACGCGTTCGCCAAATTGAACACGGGAGGCGGCGACGTTTGGGTTCCGCGGGGAGCCTGGACGTATGGAGCCAGACACCAGCATCGGTTCCGGGGCGAGGCGCCGCGCCGACCGCTCATCGCGTTCCGCGACGACAATTTTTTTGGCTCGCTCGATGGAACCACCAAGATCTTTCGCCGCGATTTCGATCTCGATAAGGGTGAATCGTTCGACGCCAAGTGGATCACCGGCTGGCAGGCGGGCCAGGAGGCGGGCAAGGGGGGCACGCCCTATCGCAACTACCGGATCGCCCAAGGCGCGAAGTGGACGGTCGATCCGTTCGCCGGCCCCGACGCGCCCGATCAACCGGTGAAGCCGGGAACGCAGCTCCAGAATCGCATTCAAGCCCTGGCTCTGGCCGGTGATCGATTGTACGCCGCGCACGAGGACGGCCGATTGGTCGTCGTCGCGACGGACGACGGCCACGTGGTTCACGAAGGTCGGGTCCCCGCACCCGCCTGGGATGGGCTGGCGATCGCCGAAGGCCGGCTCTTCCTGACCACCCAGGACGGACAGTTCCTTTGCCTCGGGCCCTGACGTCGATCACGATGGAATGAGCGTCGTTTCGCGGCGTTTCTCGGTTTGGTATCGGATCCGCGGCGCGAGCGGCAGTCGAAGGAGGTTCGTATCATGAAGAACGACAGGTTCCAACGGATCGGCCGGATCGCGGGTTGCGCGGCTTTGCTGCTCGTCGGCCGCGCGGAAGCGGCCGAACCGCCCTCGCCGGATCCCGGATTCGTTCCGCAGGCGATCTCGGTGCCGGAGGGATTTGTCGTCGAGGTTGCGGCGGCGCCTCCGCTTGTCGCGCATCCCACGTTCGCCACGTTCGACGATCGAGGCCGCCTTTTCGTCAGTGAAAACGCGGGAGTGAACCTGAGCGCCGAGGAGCTCGAACAACTACTGCCGAACTCCGTGCGCATGCTCGAGGATACCGACGGCGACGGGCGTTTCGACAAGAGCGTCGTGTTCGCGGACAAGATGACGTTTCCGATGGGAGGCGCGTGGCACAACGGCGCGCTGTACGTCGCTTCGCCCCCGCGCATCTGGCGTCTCGAGGACACCGATGGCGACGGCGTCGCCGACAAGCGGGACGCCATCGTCGGCACGTTCGGCTATACGGGCAACGCGGCGAGCATCCACGGGTGCATTTCGGGACCCGATGGCCGCCTGTATTGGTGCGACGGGTATCACGGACATGAATTCACCGACGACGCGGGGCGGATCACCAGCAAGCGCGAAGGCTCCTACCTATTCTCGTGCCTGCCCGACGGATCGGATGTCCGGATCCACTGTGGCGGCGGCATGGATAATCCGGTGGAGGTCGATTTCACCGAGGAAGGCGAGATGTTGGGCACGGTCAACATCATGTACACGCGCCCGCGGATCGACTGCCTTGTGCATTGGCAGCACGGCGGCACGTACCCGCACCGCGAACAGATCCTCAATGAATGGAAGGAGACGGGCGAGTTCCTGGGGCCCGTGCATCGATTCGGCCATGTGGCCGTTTCGGGAACGCAGCGGTATCGAAGCGGCGCGATGGATGCCTCGTGGCGCGACGATTTCCTTGTCACGTTCTTCAACAGCGGAAAAGTCGTTCGCGTCGTGTTGGAACCGGACGGCGCTTCGTACCGCGCGGTCCAGCGCGAGTTCCTCGCTTGCCTGAATCGCGATTTCCATCCGACGGATGTCGCCGAGGACGCGGATGGAAGCCTGATCATCGTCGACACGGGAGGTTGGTTCTATCGCGGATGTCCCACGTCGCAGTTCGCGAAGCCCGAGGTGCCCGGCGCCCTTTATCGCGTGCGCCGCGCCGATGCGGCGAAGATCGACGATCCACGCGGCGAGCTCATCGATTGGCCCAAGCTGTCCAACGCATCACTCGCCGCGTTCCTCGCCGATTCCCGGTTCGCGGTCCGCGGGAGGGCGATCGCGGAATGCGCGAATCGCGGCGAACCGATCGTGCCCGTGCTGCGGCACGCGGCGCGCGATCGCGATGTGTCCGTTCGCATCGACGTGGTCTGGGCTTGCACGCGCATGATTGGTGGGTCCATGGCGCCGCGCCGAGCCGCCGGTTCGAGCTCGGAGCCCGCCCCGACACGCGACGCGACGGTCGCGGCCGCGCGCGAGGCGATTCGCGAGGCGCTGAGCGACCCCGATGCTCGTGTTCGGAGAACCGCGTGCCGAAGCCTGGCTACCTATGTCGATCCCGAGGCGATGGCCCGACTTCGGGAAATGCTGCAAGAGGACTCGGCGCCGATCCGGCGCGAGGCGGCGGTCGCACTCGGCCGGCTTCGGGACGCGAGGTCGGTCCCTTCGCTGCTTGTCGCGCTCGACCGCGCCGCCGATCGCACGGAAGAACACGCCGTCGTTTACGCATTGATTGAGATCGGCGATCCGTCGGCGACGCGCCGTGGTTTGGCTTCCGATCGACCCTTGATCCGGCGCGGCGCGATGCTCGCCCTCGATCAGATGGACGGCGGCGACCTGACGGCCGACGAGGTCGTGCCGTTGGCGGCGTCGGACCATGCTCCGTCGCAGAGCTCGGCGGCGCGGATCTTCGAACGCCGCCCGGACTGGACGGGGCGTTCGGCCGAGGTCATCGAGGGGTTGCTCGCGAACCCGTCCTCGATCGACTCGCTCACCGACGTCATTCGGCGGCTTATCGCGCGCTCGCTCTCCGATGAAGGGGTCGCGACGCTCGTGGGGCGATCGCTCGCCGACCCCGGCGCGCCGGCCTCCGTGCAGGACCTCTTGCTCGCGGCGATGGCCGAATCGCAGGGCGTCCCCGCGCACAAAACGTGGATCGCGCCGATCGAAGGTCGACTCGCGAGCGCGGATTCAAGACGCGTCGAGTCGGCGCTCGCCGCCTTGGGCGGCCTTCAGGCCGAGTCTTTCAAAGCGCGTCTGCTCGAAATCGGCGCCGATGCTTCGCGCCCCGTCCTGCTCCGCGTCGCCGCGCTCGAAGCGGCCGCCGGCCGCCGCGGCGATCTGACCGATGCGTCGCTGGATCTGTTGATCGGCGCGCTCGGCGCCGGGCCGAATGCGAGCGTCGAGGCCGCACAGCGGATCGGACGCGCTTCGTTGAACAAGAACCAGCTCGTGCGCCTCGCGCCTCTCCTCGCGTCCGCTTCCCCGTCCCAGCTTCCCGAATTGATCGGGCCGTATCGATCGACGACCGACCCGCGGATCGCCGCCGCGTTCCTCGCCGCGATGGAGAACGCCGCGAGCCTGACGTTGGTGGCTCCCCACCAGTTTTCCGACGTGATCCTGCGGTACCCCCAAGATCTGTTGCCCGCCGCCAATCGCCTGCTCGATCGAGTCCGTCAAGCCGAACAGGCGAAGCTCGCCAAGCTCGACCACTTACTGCCGCTCGTCGAACATGCGGATCCGGCGCGAGGCCGCGATCTCTTTTTCGCGGAGAAGTCCAAGTGCGCGACATGCCATCGGGTCGGCGACCGGGGAACACGCGTCGGGCCCGATCTCACGACGATCGGATCGAATCGCGCGGCGGCCGACTTGCTCGAATCGATCGTCTTTCCCTCGGCGACCCTCGTTCGCGACTACGAACCGTTCGCGTTCGCGCTCACCGACGGGCGCCTGCTGACGGGGCTTGTCGCCAGGGAGACCGGCGATACCGTGTTCATCCAGCAACAGACGGGCGATCCCACGCCGATTCGCGCCGCGGATATCGAGCAGCGAATCCCCGGATCGGTTTCGATCATGCCCAACGGTTTGGAAAAAGATCTCAGCGAATCCGAGCTTGCGGACGTGGTGGCCTTCCTGCTGAGCCTGAAGCTCCCCTGAGGGAATGCGCATCGCGGCATGGTGCGCGAAACGTCCACAGCGGCCATCGATCGAAGCTCGGGCCGCGGCACCGTGTTGTTGGTGGGTCCTATTCGGAACGCCGACGGACGGCACGGTTGGCCCTCGCGGTTCGTTTCGTCCGTCGGCGGTTTGTGCGTCCGCGAAAACGCGAGCGGCGTGGACGCCGAGGTCGAGGCACTCGCCGAATCGAATCCACACGATTCCCCATCCTGTCGCACATGAGCCCTTTCCCACGATGCCGGATGTGCCGATTCGCCGCCGTGACGCTCGCACTGAGCGGAGCGATCGTTGGCGATTCGACGTCGATGGACGCGGAGGAACCCGTTCGATTCAAGGGCCTTGTCTCGGCGGGCGTCGCCGTTCGATCCGAGGTGACTCCCGTGTTCGAAGCGGAGGTGGCCGAGGCGCTCGCGGCGATCCCTCCCGTCATCTGGTCCTCCGTACGTCGTTCCGGCTGGCGATGCGAATTGGTCGAGTTCGTCGTGGACAGGGCACCGGAATTGAAATCGGCGAGGCCGCGGGGATGGCCCGAGGGCGTGACCTGGGAACAGGTCGACGCGGTCCACTTGCCGGCCGACAAGCTGTTGATCCTCGCCGAAAAGCGCCGAACACGCGCGGGAACCGTCGTAGCGGCCGATCGCGTCGCGGGCGTTCTGCGTCACGAGGTCGGCCACGCGTACGATGTGCTCGGCGCCGAGGACGCTCGGCGTTCCTATCGCTCGTCGCAGGATCCGTTTCGCGCCGCCTACATGGCCGATCGCGGGGCGATTTCGGCCGAGGACGCCGCGCGAATGGCCTATTATCTGCAAGCGCGCGACGCGGGGCGGCAAGAAGTGTTCGCCGAATCATTCGCGGCCGCGCTCGGCGGCGGTTCGGATCCCGCGCGGGAGGCCGACTTGTCCCGCTGCTTTCCACGCGTTATGACCTGGATGCGCGGTGAACTCGAACGGGTGAGCCGCGATTCGGCAGCGCCTTCGTCGGCGGCGGGATCCGGCCCCGAAACGGCCATGCGAACCCGGCGCGGGCCGCGTTGGTTCCGCCGGTAGACCAGCATCGGATCGCGTCTTGGTCCACGCGGATCGGCCCGAACGGGCTTGTGCCGCGCGACGAGGTTGATTGCAATGAATCCGGCTTGGACGACAATGCGTGCGGCCGTTTTCGGAGTCGCGTTCTGCGTACTCGGGGGGACGGGCGGCACGGCCGCCGCGGAAGCGACCGGCGCGGCGGCTCGGACGTCCGATTCAAGGCCCAATATTCTGTGGATCACGAGCGAGGACAATGGGCCTCACCTCGGCTGCTACGGCGACGCCTACGCGGATACCCCGAATCTCGATGCGCTCGCCGCGCGAAGCATCCTCTATCGAAACGCATGGTCCAATGCGCCGGTGTGCGCGCCGGCGAGGACCGCGATCATCAGCGGCATGTATCCTCCCTCCACCGGATCGGAGCACATGCGGAGCATGACCCGATTGCCCGACGGTTTTCTCATGTTTCCTCGGTACCTTCGGGATGCCGGGTATTATTGCACGAACAACAGCAAAGAGGACTACAACCTGGAAAAGGCCGGCACGGTTTGGGACGAATCGTCGCCCCGAGCCCATTGGAGACACCGCGCGAAGGGGCAGCCCTTCTTCGCCGTCTTCAATCATACGGTGACGCACGAAAGCCAGATCCGGCGGCGGCCTCACACGCCGATCCACGATCCGGCGAAGGTGCGCGTGCCGCCTTATCATCCCGACACGCCCGAAGTGCGGCTCGATTGGGCCCAGTATTACGACAAGATCACCGAGATGGACGCGCTGGTCGGCGCCAATCTGCGCGAACTTGCCGAAGCCGGGCTCGAAGAGGACACGATCGTCGTCTATTTCGGCGACCATGGATCGGGCATGCCGCGCAACAAGCGCTGGCCGCTCGATTGCGGACTCCACGTGCCGCTCATCGTGCGTCTTCCCGCGAAGTTCGCGAGCCTGGGACCCGACGGCCAAGTCCAAGGAAGCGGAACGGTATCCGAACGGCTCGTCAGCTTCGTCGATCTCGCGCCGACCATGCTGAGTCTCGCGGGTGTCAAGCCACCACGCCATTTGCAGGGCCGAGCGTTCCTGGGCCCTCATCGCGCGCCGCCTTCGCGCTATCTGTTTGGATTCCGCGGCCGGATGGACGAGCGCATCGATCTGGTGCGATCGGTCCGCGATGAGCGGTATGTCTATGTTCGGCACTTCATGCCCCACCTGCCGTATGGGCAGCACTTGGCCTACATGTTTCAAACGCCGACGACCCAGGTATGGAAATCCCTGTACGACGCGGGCCGGCTCAATCCGGTTCAATCGCGGTTTTGGGAACCCAAGCCGGTCGAGGAACTCTACGACCTCCGGACCGATCCGGATGAGATCCAAGATCTCGCCGAGCAACCGGAATACCGCGAGGTCGTCGAACGCATGCGCGGCGTCCTTCGCGACTGGCAGCGTGAAATCCGCGACGTGGGCATGTTGCCCGAGGATGAACTGCACGTTCGGTCGGTCGACCGATCGCCCTATGACGTGGGACACGACGCGTCATTTCCGTTCGACCGAATCCTCGAAACGGCCGAAATCGCGTCCGCCGGTCGAGCCGATTCCCGAGCGGTCCTCGTCGAGCGGCTCGAGGATCCGGATTCGGCCGTTCGTTATTGGTCCGTGCTCGGACTCGTAATGCGCGGCGCCAAGGCGATCGCGTCGGCGCGGGGACCACTCGAACGCCGGTTGGACGACGCGTGCCCGAGCGTGCGTGTCGCGGCGGCCGAGGCGTTTACGATGTTGGAGGACGAGGGCGATCGCCGACGCGGACTCGATCGGCTCGTCGCGCACGCCGACCTGAACGGAAACAGTCTCTATGTCGTCGTCGCGGCGCTCAACGCGCTCGATCGACAGGGTTCTAAGACCTCCGTCGCGGCCGATGCGATCCGGCGGCTGCCCCGCACGTCCGAATCGATACCGGCTCGGATGCGCGAGTATTCCGAACGGTTGCTCGAACGGATCGACGCGCATCCCGGTCCGCCGGGAGATGGGCAGTGAGGCCGCGGACGCGATTCGAGGTGACGGTCGTCGCGGACGCGGAGCCGCCGACACCCCGCGCTGTGGTGCGAGGCCGGGCATGCGGCGATCATTGGGGGCTGCGTCGGGATTCGATCTTTTCCAACGAGGCGCATCGCATGAACGCGCATGATGAAGCGAGTCCGAATGGTACGGCACTCCGGCGAGCACGGGCCGTCCTGTGGGCGTCCGTGCTCGTCGTGACGGCCCTGCGAACCGACGGTGCGCGGACCCAGGATACGGCGGGCACGGGTTGGAAACCGGCGGGCGACAAGATCATGACGCGGTGGGCCAAGGCCATCGATCCCAATAAGGTGTATGCCGAGTATCCGCGACCCCAACTGCGGCGCGAGGCCTGGACCAATCTGAACGGATTGTGGCGATACGCCGTCGTTCCGAAGGAAGACGAACGGCCCGCTGAATTCCCAGGAAGCATCCTCGTGCCGTTCGCGATCGAGTCCGGCCTCTCCGGAGTCGCGACGACCGTGGGACCGGATCGCGCGCTCTGGTACCAAACGAAGTTTCGGGCGCCGCGCCCCGAAGGCGCGTCGGCGGGCGCGCGCCTCCTCCTGCATTTCGGAGCCGTGGATTGGCAAATGACCGCATGGGTCGACGGGCACGAGGTCGGCCGACATCAGGGCGGTTACGATCCGTTCACGTTCGATATCACCGAGGCCATTCAAGGCCACGAAGGCAAAGCACAAGACCAAGACCAAGGCGGTTCCGACTCGGGGCGCGAACACGAATTGGTCGTGCGCGTATGGGATCCGACCGACGCCGGCTTTCAACCGCGCGGCAAGCAGGTCGCCGATCCGAAAGGCATCTGGTACACGTCGGTGACCGGCATCTGGCGAACGGTGTGGCTCGAATGGGTCCCCGCGACGTCGATCCGCCGACTGCGGATTCGCACCGAAGTGGACCCGGCGCGCGTGCGCATCGCCGTCGATCTCGCGGGCGACGCGAGCGGCGACAAGATCTGGGCCGAAGTGCGCGACGGCGAAACCCGGATCGCGCGCGCGACGGGCCCGGCCGGCACGGAACTCGGCGTTGAAGTCCCCGATGCCAAGCTCTGGTCGCCCGAATCGCCGTTCCTCTATTCGCTGACCGTCGGCGTCGTGTCGGGATCGGGGATCGAGGATCGCGTCGAAAGCTATGTCGGCGTGCGGGAGGTCGGCTTGTGCGCCGACGACGAAGGCCGACTCCGCATCGGACTCAACGGAAAACCGCTGTTCCAAATCGGACCCCTCGATCAGGGATGGTGGCCCGACGGGCTGTACACCGCGCCGAGCGACGAGGCGCTGCGCTATGACCTGGAGATGACCAAGCGTCTTGGTTTCAATCTGATCCGAAAGCACGTGAAGGTGGAACCCGATCGATGGTATTACCACTGCGATCGATTGGGTCTATTGGTCTGGCAGGACATGCCGAACGGTGATGGGCACATCCGACCGGATCAGGCGGATTTCGAGCGGTCCGGGGAATCCGAGTCGAATTATCGGCGCGAATGGGCGGCGATCATCGACTCGCTCGCCAGCCACCCGTGCATCGTCGCCTGGGTTCCGTTCAACGAGGGCTGGGGACAATTCAAGACGAATGAGATCCTCGCGTGGACCAAGGAGCGCGATCCGACGCGGCTCGTCGACGGGCCGAGCGGTTGGTCGGATCGGGGAACGGGCGACCTGAACGACATGCATCGCTACCCGGGCCCGGCGATGCCCGACCCCGAATCCAAACGCGCCATTGTGCTCGGCGAGTTCGGCGGATTGGGGCTTCCGATCGAAGGCCACCTTTGGTGGAACAAGAGGAACTGGGGATATCGGACCTATACGACGCGCGAAGACCTGCAGTCGAACTACGAGATGCTCATCCGTCGACTCCGTCCGCTCGCGGCGCGTGGATTGTCGGCGGCCGTGTACACGCAGACGACGGATGTCGAGGGTGAGGTCAATGGACTCATGACGTACGATCGCGAGATCGTGAAGCTGGATGCCGAGCGGATCGCCCGCATGCACGCATGGCTGTACGAACGACCGGTCGCGATGCATGTCGACGTGATCGTCCCCACGGCGGAACGCGAGTCGCAAGTCTGGCGATTCGCGACGTCGGACCCCGGCCCCGATTGGGCCACGATCGCGTATGATGACACGGCGTGGCAATCGGGACCCGGCGGTTTCGGAGAACCGACGACGCCCGGTTCGGTCGTCCGCACGCCCTGGAGGACTTCGGACATCTGGTTGCGACGGACCTTCGAAGCGCCGCCGGCCGTTCAAGCCGCCAAGTCCGCGACGCTCCAACTGCGAATCCACCACGATGAGGACGCGGAGGTGTATCTCAATGGAACGCGGATCGCCGTGTTGAGCGGGCACGCCACGGAATACGCCGACGTCGATCTCGGAGAGGAATGCATGAAGACGCTGCGCGAAGGCACGAACGTCCTCGCCGTGCATTGCCGTCAGACCGCGGGTGGACAGTACGTGGATGCCGGATTGGGTGTCGGGCGGCCTATCGATACCAAGCATTGATCCGGGACGGCGCACGGCCAAGTCATGATTCGCGAAGGCGTATGAGGAACGCGATGGAACGAGCGATGGAACGACACGGGGAACCGATCGACGGAAGCGCGGGGCGCGCAGCCGTCGCGCCGTCGCGGCGAGCGAGTCCGAGTCCACGGTTCGCGATGCGGAGCCTGCTTGTCGCGTGCGTTGCGTCGGCGCTGATCGGCTTTGGCCTTTCGACGACCGCGCTCGCCGACGGGCTCGACGATGTCCGCGCGCGCGGCGTGCTGCGATGGGGCGCGGATGAGGAAGGGGGAGGCCCATACGTCTACGCTGACCCGAATGACCGATCGCGGCGGATCGGATTCGAAGTCGAACTCGCCGATCTCATCGCCTCGCGGCTCGGCGTACGAGCCGAGTTCCGTCAGGGACAATGGGACAAGTTGCCCGATCTCGTCCAGCGCGGCGATATCGATATCGTGTTGAACGGATACGAATGGACGCCGGCGTGGGCCGAACGGTTTGGAACGTCGATTCCGTATTACGTGTACGAGCTGCAACTCTTGGCCCGTAGCGGCGACGGCACGCTGTCCGATTGGTCCGATTTGAAGGCGCCGTCCGAGCGGGGCAAGCGGCGCATCGCCGTGCTCGGCGGATCCGCCGCCCAGGCCTATCTCGAGCAAAACCACGCGGACTCGGTCGAATTGGTCCTGTTCGACGGAGTGACCGATGCGATGCGCGCGGTCGAACTCAACGCGGACGGCATCGACGCGACCCTGCAGGACCTGCCGATCGCCGTCTTCTTCGCGGATGGGTTTCCGGGCCTCGCGCGGGTCGGGGATCCCGTGGGGCGGGGGTTTTATACGATCCTCGTCAAGAAATCGGACCGTCGGCTGCTCGCGGCGATCAACGACGCCATCCTGGCCGCGCTCCGCGACGGAAGCCTCCGCGCCGTCCTTTCGAATTACGGATTATGGAACGAGACGCAGCGCATGCGCGGGCTCGAAATGGACGCGGACGGCGGGTTCCAGCCGGGAACGGTCCGCGCGGACGGGGCGGCCGAGGTCCGGGAATACGAGCCGCTGCGGGGCTGGCGCGTGCTTTCGGACCGCGGACCGTTGCTGATCCGCGCCGCGGGCATCACGGTCCTCCTTTCCTGCCTGGCGATGCCGCTCGCCGTCCTGATCGGACTCACCATGGCCCTCACGCGCCTGTTCGGGCCGAAATGGCCCGGCCGCGTCGCCGCGCTGTATGTCGAGGTGGTTCGCGGAACGCCGCTCGTCCTCCAGCTCTATGTCATTTTCTTCCTGCTTCCGGAGATGGGCATCTCGATCAACGCCCTGTGGGCCGCCGTCATCGGACTCGCCGTGAATTACTCGGCGTACGAAGCCGAGATCTACCGAGCGGGCATGCTGGCCATCCCCAAAGGCCAGATGGAGGCGGCCCTCGCGCTCGGCATGCCTCGATGGCTCGCCCTGCGGCGCGTCATCGTGCCGCAGGCGACGCGCATCGTCATTCCGCCGGTCACGAACGATTTCATCGCCCTGTTCAAGGACACGGCCGTCTGTTCGGTGATCACGGTGGTCGAATTGAGCAAGGAATACTATATCCACGCGCGCAGCACGGGCTCCGTGCTCGAACTCGGCGTGTTGACCGCGTTGTTGTATCTGGCGATGAGTTATCCGCTCGCCATGCTCACCGGCTGGCTGGAGCGGCGATTGCGGCGTGAGCGGACCCTATGATACGGATTCGGGAACTCAAGAAACGGTACGCGGGCCACGATGTGCTCCGCGGAATCACGCTCGGCGTGGCGCCGGGCGAGGTCAGTGTCCTGCTCGGGCCGTCGGGCGGCGGCAAGAGCACCTTGTTGCGCGCGATCAACGGGCTCGATACGTTCGACGAGGGCGTGATCGAGGTGGGCGATCTGCGGCTGACTCCCGAGCCGACGGCGGAACGCGCGGCGACGTTGCTTCGGATTCGCCGCCGAGTGGGCATGGTGTTCCAGCAGTTCAATCTCTTCCCGCACCGCACGGTCCTTCAAAACATCATCGAAGCGCCCGTGCATGTCCTGCGGAAGCCGGTGGACGAGGCGGTGGCCGAGGCGCGGCGATTGCTCGACCGCGTCGGTATGCTCGCCAAGTCCGACGCGATGCCGATGAACTTGTCGGGCGGCCAGCAGCAGCGCGTCGCGATCGCCCGCGCGCTGGCGATGAACCCCGAGGTCATGCTGTTCGACGAGCCGACGAGCGCGTTGGATCCGCGGACGACGGCGGAGGTGATCGGCGTGATCGCCGATCTCGCGTCGGCGGGCCAGACGATGATCGTCGTGACCCACGCGATGGGCTTCGCGCGAAACGTCGCGCACCAGGTGCATATCATGCACGAGGGCCGCATCGCCGAATCGGGTCCGCCCGCCCGGATTTTTGAATCGCCCGAAACGACGGTCACCCGCGATTTCCTGCGCGAAGCGCTCCCGTAAGACGTTCCCGTAAAGCAAGGAGACCACCATGGCCAGACCCAACTTCATCGAATTGCCCGCGCGCGACCTCGCGGCCAGCCGGAACTTCTTCGAAAGGGTGTTCGGCATGACGATGACCCCGTTCGGGCCGACGTATGCGTGCACGCTTTCCGGCGATGTGGATATCGGACTCCAGGCGGACCAGGCGGAGGCGACCCGAGCGCCCCTTCCGGTGATTGAGGTGAAGGACCTGGAGGCAACGCTCGCCGCGGTCACGGCGACCGGAGCGCCGATCACCAAACCGATATTCAGCTTCCCCGGCGGCCGGCGCTTCCACTTCCTCGACCCGGGCGGCAACGAACTCGCGGCGATGCGGGCCGATGTGGTTCCAGAATGACGATGAGCGACCAATACCACGAGGGGTTGGGGCCGCGGAACCTCACGGAAAGACATCGTTTCCTTCTTCCCGATTCGTGCCATTCGCGTGATTCGTGGTCACTGGATCCCCGCTCCTTCGTAACCACGAATGGGACGAATAGGGAGCAGGACGTTCGACGTCTCGGCAATCGGCGCCGATTATGGCCAGACGGACTCCAGCCGCCACGCATCCAGCCGGTTGAGGACGAGCTTTCGCTTGGCGGCGCTCAGCTTGAGCGGCAGCTTCTCGTCGGGTCGATCGCGCTTCTTCGTGGGCATGGGGCGGTCGGTGGCGAGAAGGCCTTGCGCTGACCTGTTCTCACTCTCGATTGTCTTCTCGTGTTGCTCCTTCGGCGCGGAGGATCTACGGCGATTCGCCTTGCGCCGAGCCCAGGGTTCGGAGGTCCGCGGCGCAGGGAGGCCGAACGGCGATCGATTCGCCTTCGAGTCGGCCGCGCGCGGCGCGCGCCATGCGCGCGGCCGAGGGGGTGTCGCCGTGGAAGCAGATCGTGTCGGCGCGGACGGATATTGTCGTGCCGTCACGCGTCGCGACCGTTCCGGACCGCGCGAGGGTCAGGCACTGCGCGACGACGGCGGCCTCGGTTTCCAGGACGCTTCCTTCGCGGTCCCTGGGCACCAGCGTGCCGTCGGCGAGATAGGCCCGGTCGGCGAACGCCTCGGCCGCCGTCGGAACGCCCGCTCGCCGACCGGCGTCGACCAAGGCCCCGCCGGCGAGGCCGATCAGGATCCGGTCGTCGCCCAGCGATCCGACCGACTCGGCGATCGCGCGCGCCAGCGCGGAGTCGCCTTCCGCCATGTGGTAGAGCGCGCCGTGGGGTTTGACATGGGCGACCCTCGATCCCGCGGCGCGGACAAACGCCTCCAGCGCGCCGACCTGATAGAGGATCAGGTCGCGCGCCTCGGCCGGTGTCACGCGCATCGCGCGGCGGCCGAAGCCGAGCCGGTCGGGCAAGCCGGGGTGCGCGCCGATCGCCCGTCCATGGCGAACCGCTTGCTCGACCGCCCGCCGCATGGTCGTCGGATCGCCCGCATGGAAACCACACGCGATGTTTACCGACGTGATCCACGGCATGAGCGATTCGTCGTCGCCCATGCGGTACACGCCGAATCCCTCGCCGATATCGGCGTTCAAGTCGATGGCCATGCGGATCTCCGCCGAGGCGACCGATTCGGAAGGCCGAGTCGGACCTCATTCATCGTCATCCGTCGCGCAACGCCAGCCGCTGATCTTTTCGCGGTAGCAACACGTCCACCGCGCGAACGACGCTTCCCAGCGCCGCGTTTCCGCTCGGGCCTCTTCGACCGAAATCCACTGAAACCGGACGCTCGCCCCGAGGCGCAGCCTGCCCACGCGCGGAAGGTCGACGCGCGCGACAAACCCGATCCTAGGATATCCCCCCGTCGTCGCGCAGTCACTCGTGAGCAGGATCGGCGAACCACCGGGCGGCAATTGCACGGTCCCCGGGCAAACCGGCTGTGAAATCAGCTCGCCGCGATCGACCAGTTCGAGCCGCGGGCCGAGCAAGCGGCACCCCATGCGATTCGAGTCCGGCCCGATCCAAAACGGCTCGGCCGTGATCCGCTCCGTACTTCCCGCCGTCAACCGATGCCACTCGGGGCCTCGGATCAACCGGATTGTGGCGCGGTCGCCACGCGTCTCGGCATGCGCCGCCGACCAGGGCGGCGCTTCGAACGGATTCGCGTTCGAGGATCGGTCCAGCAGGCGGCGGATCGATGCACCCAGCGGCGAAAGCGGGCCGACGGGCAACGCGTCACCCGCGCGAAGGGCCCTTCCCTCATGACCGCCAAACGATGCGGGGACGTACGTGGAGCGGCTGCCCAAGACGGGCGGCACATCGATCCCTCCGCCCACGGCGACGTAGGTTCGAAAACCGAACCACGGCGCGCCGCACGCGAGGTGGACTCCGGCGCGCAGCAGGATCGGCCGATCCATCGGGACAGCCCGATGCGCGGCGGTTACCGCCGGCCGCGCGCCGGTCAGCGCGATCAGCGCATCGCGTTCGAAAACCAAGACGGGTCCGAGCCCCGTGCATTCGAGCGTCGCGCAGCGGTCGCCGTTGCCGACAAGTCGATTGGCGAGCCGGTGCGAGGCCGCATCCATCGCGCCGCCGACAGGCACTCCCCATCGCTGGTTGCCCGTTCGGCCAAGGTCCTGTACGGTCGTCAACAAGCCGGCTCGCACCACATGCGCGTTCATGCGGAGTACTCGCATGTCGCGTGGAACTCGGATGCCGGGATCGGTTCGAACCGCACGACGTCGCCCGGACGAAGCAGGGCCGGTTCCCGTTCCTCAGGACGGAAGAGCCGCAGCGGAGTTCGCCCGATGATCCGCCAACCGCCGGGAATGTCGATCGGGTAGATCCCCGTCTGATGGTCGGCGATCCCCACCGAACCGATCGGAACGCGGAGCCGGGGCGATGCGTGACGGGGTGTCGCGAGCGCCGTGTCGAGCCCGCCCAGATACGGGAAGCCCGGAACGAATCCGATCATGTGCACGAAATACTCGGCACGATGATGCCGGGCCACCACGTCATCCCGCGTTCGCCCGTGGTATTGGGCGACGAAGGCGAGATCGATCGCGAAGGGATCCTCGTAGCAGACGGGAATCCGGACCTCGCGCGGCGGCGGAGGGAATAACGCGGCGCTTCGCGCGATGCGCCGTTCGAGGTCCCCGGCGAACGCGTCCGCGCCGGTCGTTTCCGGGTCGAAATAGACGCCCACCGTCGTGAACGCGGGGACATATTCGACAAGACCACGGGGGGGATCGGCGTCGAGCGTTTGGGTGAAACGGGCGATGCGCGCGAACGTTTCCCGATCGATCGAATGGCCCCACGTGACGAGCCAAGCGGATTCGCCAAGACACGTGAGCGTCGGCCTGTCGAAGGGTGGATCCATGGGTGCTGGAGCGTCGATAGGCGTCAAGGCATCGCGAGCCACCGCAGCCGGGACACACGTCCATCGTGTCCTCGCGCCGTTTGGCGGACAATACCAGGTCATACGGGAGGCCAACCACTGGCCGCGCCGGGAACCGTTTGCTAGATTCCTCGGACGGGCTCTCGGTTACCGCACAAGAATCAATTCCTGTCGTGGGCGGAATGGGCATGAACGCGGGACAAACAGCGGACGACGTGCACGGAGGCGTGGCGGATCCGGCGTCGGGCCAGGAAGGCGGGGAGGCGACCGCCATGATCGTTTGGCCGTCGATCGCCGTGTACGCATGCGGGCGAGCGATCGGCCGGGTCCTGGCGATCCGGTGGCCCGACATCCTGTTCGTGCGGCTCGGCGTCCTGTTGGCGCCTCCGCTCGTTCCGATCGCCGCCGCGCTCTATTTCATGCGTCTCGTTCCCAGCCTGCATCGGCTCTGGCCGGGAGTCCTGGGATTGCCGGTTCGCGGTTCGTTTTACCGGCTGACCAACCGCCGAGTCATCGAAGCGATCAATCAGGTCGCGCGCGTCGACGGTCGCGCGCGGTTCACGTTCGGCGCCGAATTGCGGTCGGTCGGCCTCGATCGGTTCGACTCGATTGAAGTCGCCGTTCGCCCCGGGCAGGCATGGTATGCGGCGGGCGATCTGATCTTCCGCGACGGCAAGACCGAGACGTTTCGGCTCGAAGGCGTCTCGCGACCGGAAGCGTTCCGGCATGCGTGCATGAAGGCGCGCCGCGCCTACGTCGGCGTGCAATCGATCCGCCGCCGCGAATTGGCCTCGGCCCAATAGCCAATAGCCAAACCAAAAGGAAGACCAGTGACCCCGACGGGAATCGAACCCGTGTTGCCGGCGTGAAAGGCCAGTGTCCTAGGCCGCTAGACGACGGGGCCTCGCGAGGGTCGTGCCGACCCGCGGCGTGCCATGGTGTATACCGCTCGCACGTGCCAACCGTCAAGTGGACTCGGCGCGGCCCACCGACGCGGGGCGGATCGACGGAGATCCGGGGCGGTGACGCGACGGGAGATCGCCGACGGTGAAGACATCGGAGCGATCGGTGCGCCGGGACCGAAAGGCAGGGGGGGGACCTGGACGAGCGGACGGGTCGCGGCGGGAACTCGAAGACTCGGCAAATCGAGGGAGGAGGCCGGGGAATCGACCGATCGCGTGGAGTCCACGCCCCTATTCGGCCGCCGGTTCGTCCGCCTGAGCTTCCGATTCGTGGCGTTTGATCGCATCGTATACTTCGCGACGGTGCACGGGCACTTCCTTGGGAGCTTCAACTCCCAGGCGCACCTTGTCGCCCCGAATCTCAACGACCACGATTGTGATGTCGTTGTTGATGACGATGCTCTCGTTCTTCTTGCGCGAAAGGACTAACATGGTTCATTCCTTTGTGATCCCATTCCCTCCGGAATGGGTCGCCAAGATGCGGACGCACGTCCCCCGCTCGCCTCGATGCGTCCCGCGGAGGGCCCCCCACGTGCGGGCGCTCCCAGTCTTTGTTCCACTCTACGTGCTGGAATTCCAGAGTCAAGCAAACGCGGGTTCCCGACGCCATTTTCCGCCAAATTCGCGCGGCGTGTCGAGCAGGGTGGGCGGAAGCCGCATACCCCCGGAAAGCCGAATATTCCGCGCAGGTCCGGCGACCGCCCCGTTCGCACTCTTGCGGGATACCCAGCTCGGCCTATAATCCGAGCAATCGTCGGCAAAGGCCGCTTTTCGGACTTCATCGGCGCATAGGGTATTCGGGATGCGGGATTGGATCTCCAATATCGTCACGGCCGTCGGGACGGTGGCGCATGGAATGTGGATCACACTTCGGTACTGGATGATCACCTATCGATCGGACCGCGGAACGTTCACGGAAAGGTTTGAATACCCGGAAAAGCCTGTTCCGCTGGCGACCCGGTACCGGGGCTTCCACCGTTACGATCTCACGACGTGCATCGCCTGCGACCAGTGCGCGAAGGCGTGTCCGGTGGACTGCATTTACATCGGCAAGGAGCGGGTCGAGGGCGGCAAAGGGTTCCGGATCACGACCTATGCGATCGACTACAGCAAATGCATGTTTTGCGCTTTGTGCGTCGAGCCGTGTCCGGTGGACTGCATCTTCATGGGCGCCACGCACGACTTGAGTTGCTACAGCCGGGACGGGTGCATTGTGGATTTCTCGCGATTGCCCCTGGACATCGCCTGGGGGCGCGCGACGTTGAATCCGACAGCGGTGGCCGAGGCGAAGGTCATTACGCAACCGGTGCACGGAGGCCCCAACTAGAATCCCCGATCCCGGAAGGGCAGGATTGTCTTGGGAGCGGCGGGCCGGGATGGAGAGACCTAGTGAGCGACGACGTACGGACCGCGAAACTGTTCACGATCGAGCAGGCGAACGCCATGTTGCCGCTCGTTCGCGCCATTGTCGCGGACATCGTGGAGTTGTCGCGCGACATGCTCGAACGGCGGACCCGCATCGCCGCGCTGCGGCGCGGGACCGCGGGCGATCGCGATCTCTATCTGGACGAACTGTCCCAAAGCGAAATCGATCTGAAGAAAGACACGTGCCGGCTCCGCGAGTATTCCGACGAACTGCGGCGACTCGGTGTCGAACTCAAGAGCGGCCCGGAAGGTCTGGTCGATTTTCCGTCGCGGTTGGACGGCCGCGTGGTCTACCTCTGCTGGAAATACGACGAACCCGAGCTTCGCTACTGGCACGACCTGAACGCGGGATTCGCCGGCCGCCGCCCGCTCCTGACCGGCACGGGAAGCTGTGCTCGGCATCAATGCGGCGAAGCCTGAACGGGCGACGCCCTCGCGGCGGTTTCCTCGCCGATCCGCGCGGCTCGCCTCCGAGACCGGTACGGGTCGGCCTCCTTGCAAAAAGGCCTTCGCGGCCTACAATGCGGGCTCGCTATCCGGAATGGAATGAATGATGTCCGAAGCCATGGGTTCATCGATCGGGATCGTCGGCTACCTGGCCCTGTTCAGCGCGGTCGGCGTGGTCTTTCTGTTCGTGAATTTGTTCCTGGGTAGTTTCGTCCGGGCGCGCGATCCCCACCCGGAGAAGGTCGAGATCTACGAATGCGGCGAACCGGCGATCGGTTCGAGCTATGTTCAGTTCGATCTTCGGTTCTACGTGGTCGCGTTGCTGTTCATCATCTTCGACGTGGAAGTGGCGTTCTTCTTCCCGTGGGCCACCGTTTTTGGGAAGGCGACGAATCTCGCCGATGGTCCGATCGTGGTCAGCGCCGAAGGCGGACCGGCGCTCGCGCCCGACGCGCTCGCGACGCTTCGAGAACTGGGTGTTCGCGAACCGCGGGCGCCCGAGTCGGCGCCCGCCTCCATCGCGGAGGAGGTCCGCTCGCGATTCGGCGCCGGGCAAGCGGAGCAACTGACCGATGTCGAAGCGTCCGACTTCACGGCGCGCGAATCGATGCGGTCGCTCGCGTGGCTCGCCGTGGCGGATATCTTGGTCTTCTTCGGCGTGTTGATGGTCGGGTTCTTTTACGTTTGGAGGCGCGGAGACCTCGACTGGGTCCGCGCGGTCGCCAAAACCCGCGCGGCTATCTCCGTCGGCCCGACCCAATCGGCCGGGAACTCGGCCGGGAACTCGGCCGATCGGGAAGCCGCCCTCTCGGCGTAGGTCCCGCGGAGACATTCCCGTCGATCCGGTCGGTCGATTTCATGGCATGGCGCGTCGCGCAGGGGGGCTGATCGCATGAGTGGAACAGGTCTGGTCGACCAATTGAAGGCGAAGTTCGGCGACCGAATCCTCGGCGCCAAGCTCGACGCCATCGATCCGTGGATTGACGTCGCGCCCGAGTCCATCGCCGACGTCGCCGCCTTCCTGAAGACCGCGCCCGGCTTGGAATTCCATTACCTGAATTGCATCACGGCCGTCGATTACTTCGAGCCCGATCCCAAGAAGGCCGCGAAGACGCCGTGGCGGCCGCACATCGAAGTGGTGTACCACCTGTCGAGCGTGACCCGAAAACACTCGCTCGTGCTCAAGGTCAGCCTGCCTCGATGGCGGGGCGACGTCGAGGGCGAACTTCCCGTGCTGCCGACCGTATCCGGAGTGTGGCGGACGGCCGACTGGCACGAGCGCGAAGTCTATGACCTGTCCGGGGTCCGGTTCGAAGGACATCCGGACCTGCGCCGCATCCTGTGTCCCGAGGATTGGGCGGGCCATCCGCTGCGCAAGGACTACGTGATGCCCCTGGAATACCACGGCATGCGAGGCCGATGACCGGCGCCGGGCGCCGAGCCCCGTTTCCCGTTTCGATCGGCGGACCGGGACCCGAGGCGCCGCCGAACGCCGAGCGTGAATTCCGATTTGTAACCCGCTGATCGCGAGAGCCACCGTTCATCATGCCGATTCAAGCCGACGATCCCCGAATCGTGGAATTCGACGTCCGAACGGACGAGATGCTCGTCAACATGGGGCCGCAGCATCCGAGCACGCACGGCGTGTTGCGGCTGGTGTTGCGCACGGACGGCGAGATCGTGTCGGAGGTCGAACCGCACATCGGATACCTGCACCGCAGCGCCGAGAAGATCGGCGAGAACCTGTCGCCGCGGCAATGGATTCCCTATACCGATCGGATGGACTACCTGGCCGCGATGAACATGAATCTCGGCTGGTCGCTCGTCGTCGAAAAACTCCTGGCGTACGATCTGCCCGAGAAGGCGAGGCACTTGCGGGTCATCATCTGTGAGCTGGGCCGCATCGCGAGCCATCTGGTCGGCATGGGCGCTTACGGACTCGACCTCGGGACGTTCAGTCCGTTCCTCTACGCGTTTCGGGAACGCGAGAAGATCCTCGATCTGTTCGAGGAAGCTTGCGGAGCCCGATTGACGTACAGTTACTTGACTCCGGGCGGAGCGACGGCCGATTTGCCCAACGGCTGGCTATGGAGGTGCGAGTCGTTCCTGCGGGAACTCGAACCGGTCATCGATGAATACCACGCGTTGTTGACGACGAACGCGATCTTCGTCAAGCGGACCGCGGCGATCGGCGTGATGTCGGCCGAGACGGCGATCGACTACGGCTGCTCGGGGCCTGTGCTGCGCGGCAGCGGCGTCGATTACGATTTGCGACGCGACGGCGAACCCCGGTACACGGGTATGTACGACGGGTACGCGTTTGAGGTGATCGTTCAGAAGGAAGGCCGGTATCCGAGCGACCACAAGTACCCGCCCGTTCCGCGCGAGGCCGTGCTCGGCGACTGCTGGCACCGGTTCTATGTTCGCATGCTGGAAGTCGTCCAATCGATCGACCTTGTGCGGCAGGCGATCGATCGTTACGGCAAGTGCAAGGGCGACTGGGGCACGCCGATCAAACTCACGCAAAAGCTGCCCAAGGGCGAGGCCTATTTGGAGACCGAGGCGCCGCGCGGACAGATGGGTTTCTTTCTGGTGAGCGACGGGAACGCCATACCCTGGCGCGTCCGGGCCCGCAGCAGTTGTTTCTGCAATCTGTCGGTGACCGGCGAACTTTGCCGAGGCTGCCTCATCGCCGACGTCCCCGCGATCGTCGGTTCGCTCGATATCGTCATGGGCGAGATAGACAGGTGAGCGGAAGTCGCACAATACTCATTGTGCGACAAGGACGTGCGGCGACCGAAAACCTCTCGGTTTTTCACCGAATAGCGTGCAGTTCTGGGAACAGCCCGGCTACGAAGATGCCGAGGGACCGCTTCGAGCTTGGTACACGCACGTCAACAGCAAGACCGTTTCGTGGCATTCGTGGGCTGACGTGAAGGCCGACTCTGCCGCGGAGATAGAAGATGGCGACCAAGACCAAATTCGGCTTGAAGGGGAAAGGTCGGGACTCCTACCTGGAGCTCGTGCTGGCCTTCCCGCTCTCGTCGATCCGCTCGGACGAGCATCTCGATGAGGCGCAGAAGGTCATGGACCGGCTGCTCGCCAAGGGCGAGCGTGATGACGGCGAGGAGACGTATCTCAATGCGCTCAGCGATCTCGTCGCAGTTTACGAAGACGAGCATCATGCCATTGAGCCGGCATCGGACGCTGACATGCTGCGGCATCTGCTCGAAGCCAAGGGCGTCACGCAGGCGCAACTGAGTCAGGAGACGGGAATCGCCAAGTCCACGATCTCGGAGGTTCTTGCCGGAAAGAAGCCGTTCAGCCGTCAGATGATTCGTAAGCTGGCCGACTACTTCAAGGTCGATCTGGGCGTCTTGGCGTGCAATCTGTGAGCAACGTGCCGGATGATCTTCCGCCTCTCCACAAGGGGAGCAGCGGCTGAAGCGAATTGTCTCGATGCGGACTCGACTGGTCCGGCGTTCCGATGGCATCCCCGCACGCGCGTCGGAAAGCGACGCTGCATTCGAGCACGAGCACGAGCACGAGCACGAGCACGAGCACGAGCACGAGCACGAGCACGAGCACGAGCACGAGCACGAGCCCGAGCACGAGCACGAGCACGAGCACGAGCACGAGCACGACGATTCGAGTTCCAATCGCCGAACAATGAGGTCAACCCGAGCGGCGGATCGGGCGGATTCTGAAATCAGTGGTTCTTGGCCGCCGCCGGGG
>VGZC01000026.1 GCA_016872725.1 Planctomycetota bacterium | reverse complement strand
ACGGAAATTGCCGCTTGGTCAGCCCGTGTCAACGAGAAACAACGAGCCGTCGATTGGCAATTCACGATCGACAAAGCGAGGCTCAAATTGAAGCGGCTCTATCCTAAAATTTAGCCTGGACAGGGCACTAGATGACGGGCGGCGCCACGGGCCCGTTCGAGTGCCTGCGGCCCGATCAGGTCGCCGCGTTGGAGCTGTTGCTGCCCGATCGTTGGCTCCAATCCCATCCCGAGCACCGCAGCGACGATCGGCAACGCGAACTCGAGGCCGCGCGCGAGGCAAGACGTCGAAATCGCGCCCAACGCCGCGCCGCCGCCAACGCCTGATCGCCCTCCGCGCCGCCATGGTGTTCGCAGAACGCCTACAAAAAAACGCGCCCAGAATTTGAGCGCGTTTGAACGACCTAACCAAGTTGCGATTTGTCGACTCGGAATAACCGAACCAACCCTACTTCCGCCTACGGCGGGCGGCAACGAGGCCCAAAAGGCCACACAGTCCAAACGTCGCCAGTGACGCAGGCTCTGGAGTGCCGTATTCGATCAAATCAAGACTGAGCGAACCGATTCCGCCACCTGTCTCAGTGATCCACAAACCTACCGCATCGACGTTGGTAATATCAAAGGCTCCCGTGATGACCGCGCTCGCCAGGGCCAAATGGATCGCGGCGGCCGGTGCTCCCACGTACGAAAACGTAGCATAGTCCGAAACCGTGTCCGTGTACAAACGTACATAAACGGTCGCCGTCGCGCTGGGCGTCAACCCAATCAAGGTAATACCCGTATTACCACCCGCGGACAAATTGAAATTCAGCGCCTTGATATCCGGCGGAAGCCCTAAGCTATCACCGACGCCCACGCCGTCCCAGCTCACGGTTGGATCTGGGGCAGCCAAAGTGTCTGTGAGCGACAGTATTCCGGCAGCGACGCTACCGGTGCCGCCCCCCGAAAGATCGATTTCCCGATCCGCAAACGCCAATGGGACGATCGAAACGCGACCAGCGAAGCCCGAGGGGACGACCTGCGCCGCAGAAAAATCATCGATCACAAACGGAGCCGCTTGAACGGCACTTGGCAACAGGGCGAACGCAGACATCCCAGCGACCACCAAAAGCTTTCTCATGTGTCGAACCTCCGGAGTATTGGGGCCTAAACTGTGCATTTTGACCAGCTTCACGGGTTTGATTTTAGCCGCAGTTCGAACCGATGCAAGCAGAAAATTCAAAAAATCTCCACTTTTTTTACCGGAATCCATCCCCCCGTCCGAAGCGGAGTTCGTCGGCGCGGTCCCGGCGCGGCCCAACGCCACATCTCTCGCGCGCCTCCCAATCGCCAAACGCACCACAACCTCTTGACGAATAACTCGTTACGTTCATCGCGTGCGGACCGAAGCTAGATACCACGATTCGTCGAGGCGCTACCAATGTCTGTTCCCATCGCAGGCGCCTCGCCAAGCGAAAGCGCTGTTTTCACTCCGACTTCAATTCGAATTCGGCGACGGAATTCTCGTCTCGCCGTCTGAGGCGAATCTTCAAGGCGGATCGCATCTTCGCGGTAGCCTCGCCGTTCTCCACCGCGAATTGCAGCCAATGCAATCGCAGAATCATCGAGGATTCGATCACGCCGTACGTCCCAAACGAGACTCGTTCTGAGCCGCAAAAAGTCCGCTGTCGACACCGATCGTGGAGTCCACCTGTTGGCGACTGGCACGATCCTCGTTGTTCACCGCCACGATCGTGGACCCGTCGCACCGCAACACGCGACCTAAACACGCGACCCTCTGCGGCGTCCTAACGCTGCGACGACCGCGTCCGCAACGAGCGGATTGCCCAACTAGGCGAACATGAGCGAACCAGCGATCCGCAATAGCGACGACTCCAACACGGAGAAACACCTAGTCAGGAGCACACGGAGACGCCCTGCCAGATGGCATGCATTCCGAACGCTCCGTCTCCCAGGTGCTCGTGCTTTTTCCCATGAGGCAGTTCGCTACTCCAACAGCTGCCGCTGCATTGGCGACGAGAAAATACCAGGCGAGTCCGACGGGCGCAAACCTCCGAAGGAACGGAATTGCGTAAAGAGCGCCGAGCCCGACACCCGCTACCTGAACCGCCAACAAGTACCGAGATATTTGGTTTCCGTCCGCCACAAGCGCGATTGAGGATACCAAGATCAGAACCAGGAAAAAGGGCACCATCCACCGCAGTACCTTGTGCAACAGGAGGCGCACCGCGAACCAACCAGTCCGGGACGGAATCAGCGCACTCGGCGTTCGGAGGACCGCCCCCAGGCTTCTGGCCACGATCCGTCGCTTTCGGCGGAACTCGCCATTGATCGACCGCGCCGCCGACTCTTCGCAAATCGCTTCGGCAACATAGACACCCCGAAACCCACTTACAACGATTCGAAGCGGCAAGACGAAATCGCTGATATCGTCCGGCCGAAGGGGCGTAAACAAGTCCCTCCGAATTGCCATGATGGCACCGTCCCCGCCGACGACGCCGCCAAAGAGGCTCTCCCCCACTTTGATGCGAGATTCAATTCGCCAGTAGACGGACTCGAGCCACGAGGCGACTTGCCGTCCCTTGACATAGCGCTGTTGGCCAACCGTATAGCCAACGCCTGGGTCACGAAGCGGCTCAATCAGTCGGGAAATGGCGTCCTCGTGGTAAATCGAATTCGCATCGGAGAAGACGACCAGCCCGCACTGAAGGCTCGGTACAACCTCAACCAAGCCGACTGACTTTCCCAGCCGCCGGTTCATTCGAACGAGCCGAAAACGACGATCTCGCGCTGTCCATTCGGTGACTATGGCGTCCGTCTCGTCATCGGACGCATCCGAAATCACGATGAACTCGATCCGATCGCGAGGAAAAGAAAGAGACTCACAGTTCTCGAGCTTTTTCCGGATCACGGATGCTTCATTGTATGCACTGATTACCATCGTCACGTCATCCGGTACTCCGCCCGATGATTCTCTCTTACGCGGCGGTCTCCATGCCGAACGGGTTACCATCGCGACGGGATAGCCCACGTAGACGATTAGCGTGACAGCCATCGCCGTCCACATTGCGACTTCAATTACAAACACTAGGCCTCCCGGTCACCCGTTATCGATGAGCAAACAGATCCGTCGCAGGCAACCTCACCAGGGTCGATCGATATCGGAGTCACCCATAGTTAGAAACCACCCGTCGCCGTTCATCACGTTCGCGGCGACGCCCGGATCCGGGTGTTGCGGCCTCACTAAGAGGTGACGAGTCGGAGGACGTCGCAAGTACCCGCAAACGGGCGCCGCCCGTTCAACTGCGGGATGGCTCACCTGAAGTACGATAGCGTCAACATCTCGAACGCGGCATTCGCGGGCTATCGCCTTGAAGACTCCCACCAATATCGCTCGATCGCCCAATGGCACAACCAGGTCTACAATGAACGCCCGTCTATAGGAATACACGGAGTCCGGATCGGATATCGACATCACGGCGAGCGCTCTAAGGCGTCCACCGCAACGTAAGTCCAGTCGAATGAACTCCTGTCCCGGCTGATCGACGTACTTCCAGTTGAGATAGGACGCATCGCGAACAACGGCACATGCGTATCCGGACTGCACGGATTGCCAAAGTTCATCGTGACGAACATCGAATCGTACGACGTCGCTGGATTCCAATTGAGGGCATCCTACGGAGGAGAGCCTTCGCAAAACGGATGCGGCTCGCATCACCCCAGCCAACCCCACGGCGACCATGCGGTATTTCGACTTGGCAAACGCGAGCCGAAGGGGATTCAACGGCATCACCATCGTTTTCAGCGGTGTCACACAGCGCCATCCGAGACGGTACTGCAACTCGCGCATCTGAGGCGTCTGCCCCAGCGACAGATTGAAGGGGAGCGACTCAACGGCCTTCATGATGACGGCAGGGCCAATGCTTGTTCCGCGAAACGGCTCCAATACCATCGTCTCAACAAACCACGCCGAAGCCCACTCCTTTCCGCTCACCCACAGCTTCACGGGAATGGCCCCCTGATGCGCCGTAACGCCACGATCCGAACGATGCACCCAGACGCACGGTCGAACCTCACAGCGATTCGCCGAATCAACGAACATCCAGCGCCACCGCGGCGCAATCCAGTCGGCGCGACGATGCGGATAGGCGAGTCTCTGGAACGCGAAAACGTCGTCTTCGATGTCCGGCGAGTATCCAACTACTCCCCGGTCCGGCGCTCTAGTCGGCCTTGTCAAGGCGCTCGCATTACTACCTTTCATAACACGAGGCCTCCGTCCACCTCGAGAATCGTACCGTTCAGATAGTCATTCTCGATCACAAACTGAATCGTTGCCGCGAACTCCTCAAGCCGGCCAAACCGCTGGAGTGGCGTGCGCGTGCGAATCCGCTCCAAGAACATGGGGGGAATCCGATGTGTCATTCCGGTCTCCACGAAACCTGGCGCGATACCGACAACGCGAATTCGATGAACCGCCAACTCTCTCGCCCAGGTCCTCGTCAACGCATCGATGGCCGCCTTACTGGCCGAATAGGCGCTTTGCCCGGGATTGCCTCGCCGAGAAACCGATGATGTGTTCACAATGAGACCACCGCGAGCTCGCGCAATCATCCGAGCCGCGACTTCGCGCGCCATCAGGAATGTGCCGGTTACATTACACCTCAGCGTGTCGGTCCAGTCGTTCATCGCATGTTTGCGAATCTTCCCCCCGAGCTTTGAGACGAGGGTCTGATCTCGCAGAATCGCCGCGTTGTTGATCAGGATATCGATGCCGTTCGCGACGCGATCCACTTCCTCGACCGTGGCGATGACCTCCGATTCGGCCCCAACGTCGCAGCGATGCCACTCGACACGCTCCGGGCGTCTCATGCCGTCCAAGGTGGGTTCGTCCCTATCAATCACCCAAATACGCGCCCCGAGCTCCCGCAGGTGTTTGACATACGCAAGGCCAATCCCCGAGGCGCCGCCCGTAATTAGAATCGCTCTCCCGTCGATCTTCAATTGACATCACTCCCGATCCGATCGAGAATCCGAACGAGGTCGCTTACCGAAGCAATCTCCAATGCATCCTCGACTGGGATATGCACACCGAGTCTATTCTGGAGCTCCATCATGAGGGCGACGTGTCCAAGCGAATCCCATCCGGTCACGTCACCTGGTCCGGTGGTATCTTGTATCTCGTTGACATCACAGCGAAAGAGCTCCGCCATCATCGCCTTGAGTTCACCGCGGTTCATCAGTCACTTCTCCATACTAGGAATACGTTCATGGCGCCGGCGCGGGGTCCGTTCGAGTCACCCACCTTAGAAAGCGTGACACCAGGAGGCTACCGTCCCAAGGGACTTCAAAGTGGTTTCCTTCACCGGGCAACGGAAAACGGCAGACGCCCAGCAGAGCGGCTCGCTCCGTGAAGTCGACAAGATCGGTAGCGCCAAGCTGAACAATGCACGTCTGGAGATTCGCTGGAAAGAACTCCCAAATCGCCCGGAATGACTCGAACGGTACCACCTGCACAAATCGATTCATGCCAACGACGCCGCGAACGGGGCATGAAACCAATGCTATGGTCCATTGCGTATTCGCATCACGCCGGAGTTCCCCGCCCGACAAAACGACTCGCGCCCGATCCAACTCGATTTGGTAGGTTTCGGACGCATCCAATCGATGGCGCCGATATGCGCCGGATTGGGACGCGATCGCGGAAGAGAACTGGTCCAGGAACCGATCGAACGCGTCGTGTCCCGGCCGTCCCCTGACGAAAAGCAACTGTGGCGAACTGCACGCCATTTGATCAAAGAAGACCACGTCCGTCGCGAGCCGTCCGATCGCTCCCTCGGTGATCGACGCTGCGTCAATAACGGCGATACTGGCGCGAGGTCCCATCAGGACATCCTCGCAGTGCCATGGACACGGGAGCGATCGAACGGTTTCAATCGCTTCGCGACCTCCCCATGCGATGCGCACGTCGGCATTCTGGCTCATCGCCCGATGACCTTCGGAATCGTCACGATCGAACCGAACGACGAGCGTTTCGGCCGCTATTCGCCGCCCGACGGTGTCAAGGTCGGATAGTACGTCCATGATAGGTGTCACAACATCATCTTGGCGCGAGCTCAGTCGCAGGATATTGCGATTTCCCACGAGTGCGCTCAGTGCCCACGAAAACGCGCCCAAGAGGGGCACATTTCCCGCGAGCCAGTGACACACCGTACCACGCCGAACCAACCGTATGCTCTTGCGTTCCTCTATTCGGACGAACCGTTCGAGCGCATCCGTGTGGGGAATCTCTCGTCGAATCAGTGACTCGAGGTGCGCGCCGTCCAGAAACGACGCGAGGAACGCAGCGCCGGACAGGTGGACAAGCCCGTCGAGCTTGACGTCTCGCATCAGCATCGCACGAGACAGTTTGTGGAACGCGGCTAGCCGTTGTGGATACCCAAAGGACTCCACATTCTCTTTCTCTTGCGATGCTAGCCACTTCCGTATCTTCTCTCCGACCGAAGCGTCTCCGCAAGGCACCGCGCACATGTCAACCCCTTTGTGCGACATCGCTACATCCCCGGATTTCCGCGCGAGGCGCCCGCCCCATGAACCGAAACCCGACCCCACGTCGTCCGCACCGACAGCCATCCCTGACAACCAGTTCGCCGAGGTCTTCCGTCAATACGCTATGATTTGGACCGCCCAACGGAAGGCAATTCATCAGTTGAATGAGTCCCATACCACCTTCATCGACAGGATCGAGTGAATCACTTGCGCGAATGACAACGTCCGCCCAATAGGGAGGGTGTTTCAGCCCCTCCTCACAATCGGGATACGGAATCCCCGCCTGTTCAATAACACCATAAAAGTCAATGACATTTCGATCCGCAAGTCCCCAAACGCCACCGATGATCGCATTAAACCGGCTTTTGTCGACCGCGATCGCCTGAAGCCGCTTCCAGCCGCCGCTGTGAAGCACGTAGGATCCAGGGTGCGCCGTCCAACTCCATGGGCCGTCTTCCCGCAGTTCCTGGTGCGCCGAGTAGAGAACGTGCGTGAATCCATACGCTAGAAACGGTCTTCCGCTCACCGCATCGATCGCGCGTCGAAGCGCTGCGCGATCGATGCGGATCCGCTCCCCCTCTTGACGCATTACAAAGTAGATCTCGGACGACAGGTGTGCGAGGCCCAGGATCGCGGCGCCTCGAGCGCTCATTGCGGCCCCACCGCGTACGGTGGCCTCGACGTCGAACACCAAGTAGGGTCGTCTCTCGTACCCCACGAAGTCCCGTAGGATCGCATTCGCGGAAGTCGTCTGACGAATGCGAGTTTCACGATCCGCGAAGACCATGGAAGATCGGTCCGATGTAGTGGCGGACGAATTGAGTTGCATCGCGTCGTCCGACGCGGACCGCAACACGCCATCCTTAAAGACAGTTACCGGAAGATACGGTAGGTCAGATACCTCCGACGGCGATGGGCAGCGACGTCGCCATTCACTAAGCAACCGACCATACGGCCCGCACCGTACCGCGTGGAACTCCTGAACCTGGATGAGTGACTCGAGAAGATGGGCTTTCTTCCGCGGCGGCACCAGAGCATAGGGACGAGTGTCGGCAAGGAACGGGCTCGGGACGCCCGGGATCATAGGATTTCCTTGATTACGTACGACGGGTCATTCATCGCCAGCATGCGCCGTACGATCTTTCCGTTCCCGTTGAGCGGAAACGACCTCACCTCAAAGAAACGATGCGGCGTCTTGCTCGCCGTCAGTCTCCCTTTCAAGTGCCACTGAAACCACGCGCGAGATCGCTCCGGTTCGCACTCGCCAAAGTGAATAAACGCAATCGGGACCATTCCACGTTGTTCATCGGGACAACCGCGTACGGCGGCGCCGACAACTCCTGGCAACTGGGTAAGCACCCTCTCGATCTCAATGGGCGCCACCTTCTCCCCACCGACGTTAAACATATCATCGCTGCGTCCTAGGAGCATGATGTAGCCGTCTTGGAGGTACGCCAGATCGCCGGAGATCAAATAGCCGTCGCGAGTGAAAGCAAGCTTGGTTTGTGCTTCGTCATTCAGGTATCCCGTTGTGATATTCGGGCCTCGCACGGCCAATACACCGGTTGCGCCGTCGGGAAGCGGCAAATGGCTTTCCGGATCAATGACCTTCACGTTAACTCCGGCCATCGGCTTGCCACATGTCGCATCGAAGAATCGCGAATCATCGTCTCTTACGAACGAAATGCGGGGCGCCGCCTCGGTCATACCATAATTGTTGTAGACGACGCTATTTGGAAACATCTCCTTGATCGTCGCATATCGAGCCACGTCCATGGGCGCGCCTGCAGTGCACAGGACACGAATCGTCGGAAACTCGATTGGGCTCAGTTGATGCACCTGGGAAAACGCATAGTATGTCGATGGGACGCCGCAAAACGTCGAAAGGCCCGCTTCTGTGATCGACCTCGCGAGCTTCACGGGATTGCGGCAGCCGGGATAGATGCGCGCGAACCCGCCCATAAGGAGCATGCAGCAAATCTGCGACAACAGCGCATAGCTGTAGTGTAGAGGCAGAACAACAGCGGCGGAGTTGTACGTTTCGTACGACAGGTACTGAGAGATGGCGCCGCACGAATGCAAGATGTTCTCGTTGGAAACAATGACGCCTTTCGGGTTGCCGCTCGTACCCGAGGTGAAGACCACAAAGGCCGGCATCGTCGCATCCGCATCGTAAGTCGCACCTTCTCTGGCGCACTGACTCGGATCGATCGGATCGAGGACGTCGTCGGTACCGACTTTCCGCCGCATGTAGGCAATCACGTCCGGTGGTGACTGGCTGTCGATGGGAACAGGCGTGTTCCCGCTCCACATGATCCCGAGAAGGGTCGACACGAATGTGACGTCGGCACGCGAGCGCAACAACAGGTACCTACCGGTTCCGAATCGCCGACGCACTTCTCCCGCGATCACGCCGGACGCGTCGCGCAGTTGTCGGTAGGAAAGTCGGTCACGTTCGTCGGCAACGGCGGCCTCGCCGTCTTGCGCCCACGCAACATGGTCCACGAAGGATCGGCTCATTGGACACCCGTCAGCGTTCCTACGTCTTCAAGGAACCGATTCACATCCGCATCGTCGACGCGAACCGGGTTGGTGCGAATGCACGCGTCCGCCATCATCGCCGTGGCGAGTTCGCGCCGCGATTCGTGACGCGTCAGCGACTCCGCAAGAAGTGACCCGACGTCACGAATCGCCGGCCCAACGGCTCGAGACACCCATTCGAGGAGCTCATCGGTGCTTTTCAGATGCAGCCTCGCCACTAGGTCCTTCATGGCGTTCGTTTCCGCATTCGACCGAATGCCGGCCATCAACCCGAGTGCGTTTCCAAGTCCATGCGATACGCCATGTCGCGCGACCGAGTGCGCGAACGCATGCACAATCCCGACGGATGAATTCGAGGCCGCAACGCCTGCGAGGTATGCCGCCTCCAATAGCGTCTGATCACGCCCCGACGAATCCGGGGCGCCGAGGCACCCAAAGACGCGCCGCAGAGATGCGAGCGCCGCATCTTCGGCGAATGCACTGTGGGCTAATGACACAAAGCTCTCGATCCCGTGGCTTAGTACATCGGCGAGTGAAGCAGCCATTCGATGCTCCGCCACACCCGACAAGAACTGCCCGTCCAAGATAACCGTACTGGCGAGGAGGTTCGGTGACCGCACGGCCACCTTGCGCCCGATACTATCCATCACGACTGCAACGGCCGAACCCTCAGCGCCGCTGGCACATGTCGTCGGGACCAGTACGAAGTCGGGCAGCGAGGGTGTGTCGAACTCGACAACTCCGCCTGCGGGGTAGACATCCGGAATCAAGTCCCAACGCCGCGCCCAGGATAGGCGGCACCAGTCCAGTACGGACCCACCGCCGACCCCGATCACCCTACGCGCGGGGTTCCGTCTAAGAAAATCGGCTCCATGCCGAACCATCTCGACCGTCGGTTCGCCAGGCGGCTTTGTCAGCGTCGGCACGCTTGACGCCAAGCCGCCCAACGTCTCGGCCACCATGACGTTGGCGCGCTCCTGACCTGAAACGAAGAGCACGGCATCGCGCCATAATTCCTCGGTCACGATCACCTTTCTCGAACCACCACCGAAGATTGCAACGGGAGGCTGCCGAAAACGAGGATATCCTAATCGCAGTTTACCCATCCCGTCCTTCCAAAGGTCTCACAAGACTACCGGACTCGCCGCTGATTCGCCGTTGCATTTTCGAGGACGGCCGCTATGCGTTCCGCTGATCGACCATCCCACAGATCGGGCGTGCGGTGATGAGGCGATTGCCCGGATCGAACCGCTTCAAATGCCGCGACAATCGAGTCGGTATGCCAACCTACGAGTTGATTCGTTCCCTGTGTCGTCGTGATCGGCCGTTCAGTACTCTCACGCAACGTGAGGCAAGGAACACCCAATGCGGTTGTCTCCTCTTGGATCCCACCCGAGTCCGTCAATACGACCCTCGCGGAGTTCATCAGGCTAAGCATCGGCAGATAGCTCTGTGGCCGAATTGCCACGTACCCTGCCAAATCACTCCTTCCGTCGAGGCCAAATTGCCTAAGCCTACTCTCCGTTCTCGGGTGAAGCGGAAACACAACAGGCGTCGATCGCCCAACGTGCGCCACCGCGCGCAGAATCGACTCCAATCGATCGGCGAAGTCCACATTCGAGGGCCGATGAAGCGTTAACACTGCGTATTCGCCTTGGCGCAATCCAAGCGGCTCAAACGCCCGCAATTCGATTGCCCGGCCGATGTGACGCCGAAGAGTGTCGATCATCGTATTCCCGACGAAGTGGATCCGTTCCGCGGGAATCCCCTCACGCCGCAGGTTATGCTCAGCCACCGGCTCCGACGTCAAGAGCAGGTCCGAAATCGCGTCGGTAATGATTCGGTTCATTTCCTCGGGCATACCGCGATCGCCGCTTCGAAGACCAGCCTCGACATGCGCGACCCGAATACCTAGGCGATTGGCGGCTATTGCAGCGGCGACTGTTGAATTGACATCGCCAACAACAATGACATACGCGGGCCTGTGACGAGACAACTCATCTTCGAGCCTTCGCATCACCTCCGCGATCTGAAAAACGTGGGACCCCGACCCGATTCCCAAATTTACTTCGGGCTCCGGGATTGCGAGTTCTTCGAAAAACGCGCCGCTCATCGAACGGTCGTAATGTTGTCCGGTGTGAACGAGACGAGGAGTAATTCCTCGTTCTCGCAGCGCGGGAATGAGCGGAGCGACCTTCATGAAGTTCGGTCGAGCTCCGACAATTACGGAAACAAGCATGATTCGCCGGTCCCTTCGCCTGTCACTCGAGCTCGCACCGATTCGGAACAAAGCACGTGTGACCGAACGAGTCCCCACTATGTTCCTTCACCGCACGCACTGGGCGCGACCCCTTCACTCCCGGACAGCGCGAATTCCGTCATCGTTTTCGAGTAACATCTTCGAACGTTCATGACATGATTGAACAGATTCTCCATCCTCAGGAGCAACTTTTCTAGTGCCCGCTCATCCGGTACATAAGGCGACATTCCCGGAACTAGCGACGAGCTGTGAAACATCATTACGGCGCAGGGTGCGCCCAACGCGATCATCCGATCAACAAGTCGATTCATGTTCTCGGAAGTCGATTGCTCGGGACTCAGCTTTATCCGCCGCGCAATGCCCAGTCGCTCGAGAGCGCCCACGCATCGAAGCTGTCGAAACGGAGGGCGAGACGCAAGGCGACGAATCACGTTCGCCAATCGAAATCCCGATCGGCTATACCCAACGGTCACGGGAACCTCGAGAAGTCCCGTGTTGTGGCCGGGCGTGCCCAGATTGTAGTCGGAGATGACGTATGGCTTGAACGGCGCGTTGCTGAAGTCCGGCCCACCCTCCGCAGAATAGTCGAAAAACGGAATCACGCTGGAGTCCACCACGTATCCCAACTCCTCGAGGATGCGCGCGCCGACGACGTCGAGACCGTACCTGCCAGCCCGAAACGAAGTAGGCCTCCGTCCAATGCTACGCTGAATCTCGATCGTAAGCCATTCGATCTTCGCACGCTGAAGCGCCTCGGGGAGATTACAAAGATACGACTCGCGGGGGCAACGCAACTCACGAATCGGAGGATTGCACCATGGGTGAACGTGGGAGCCGATCTCGGCCCGACCGCTTTCCTGCAATGATCGCAGGACCTTGACACCATACTCATTCGAGACGACCGGGGCGGTAATCAGGTAGGTAGGCCGAATATGGAACCGATCGCAAAGGTGTTGGAATACCCCAAGTCCTTTGAGGTTCTCGACCGAGTTGCCTTGCGTCCGGTATCTTCCGCCCCAAAGTCCTTCCTCCTCCGTGTCTACCGTAACGATCAAACACAATGTCATTATCGCACTCGATGCCGCGTCTTCCCATTACCCGATGCGCACGGTACTCCTCACCGGCAGCGCAGCATCCCATTCGCGTGCGCCAACGACCCCTTCATATAGATCGCGATACCGCTGAATAACGACACGCCAATCCCGATTCCGGCGGACGTGTTCGCGCGCACGCACGCCCATCGCGTACCGCTCGTCGTCTCGATCCAGCAAAGCAATGCACTTTGCCGCGAGATCGACCGAATCTCCCGCCGAGAAGACGGCAGCGGTATCGACGTGGCACAACTCACGGAGCCCTCCGACGTCGGAAATAACGATCGCCTTTCCCAATGCCATCGCCTCAAGGGGTTTTAGCGGCGTTACCAACTGAGTTACTCGGCTGGCGCGTCTAGGATAGACGAGCACATCAAGTTCGTCATACGCCGTCTTGATCTTCTCATGCGCAATCGCTCCGATCAAACGAACGGTATCTTTCAACGACAGTTCGTCGATCATTTTTTCGATCGCGTCGTGTCTCTCTCCTCCACCGATGATGTGAATTTGAATACCTGGCACTCGCTCGCGCAGAATGCCCGCCGCGCGCACCAGGTCCTCGACTCCTTCCCATGCGTAAAGCGACCCGATGTAGCCAATTCTCGGCGCTCGCGCGACGACCGTCGAGCGACCACCGCTTTGCACCGTTCCGTCATCGCAAAACCGCAGGGAATCCACGCCGTTTGGAACGACGACAGGTCGGCGGACGCCCCGCGCCTCAATCTCCGTCGCCAGTCCCTCCGAAATCGTCGCCACGCGACTCGCTCGCCTCATTGCCGTCGTTTCAAGCCATCGTCGCAGACGGTATCGCCAACTTCGCTCATCCGCGAGCCGCCCCTGATCAACGGCGCTGTCTTCCCAGATTCCGCGCACCTCATACACAAAAGGAATCGAATAGCGGCGAGCCACGGCACCGGCCGCAAAAGTCCACGTACACGGAGAATGCGAGTGGACGACGTCGGGACGCTCGGCCTCAACGGCCCTCGTAATCGTTGCCTTCAGTCGCCTGATCGCGAGAATCTCACGAATTGCGCGAACACCGATCACGCCTTTGGGCGTACGATAATATCGCACGCCATCGATCACCTCGACCTCGCCGGACGGAATCGGTTCGTGACGAGGCGATGTCACAACCACCGGATACCACCCAAGTTCCTTCTGAAACCTGACGATATTCGCACTGCGAATACAGTAGCCATCCGTATGAGGCACCGAGTGATTCAGTATGTGGAGGACCTTCACGGAAACGTCTCGGAATGGAACGCGATGAGGTTCGAAGCGTGGTGACTGAGGCGTACTGTCGCAGCCTTAGGAGCATCCGTTTCGCGCCGACGCAAGAATGGCCAAACACCACTCGGTCGCGAGGACGCCATCCTCGAGTGTTACGAATGGGTCAGCGATACCGCGAACGGCGTCAAGAAAGTTCGCCAACGCCGCCCGGTGACCCTTGTCGATCTTCCTGGCCCTTTCGATACTCGACCTCGCGCCGTCGATTGACAACGACCGAAAATCGTCCATCACGATTGCGGTGCCGTCACAAAACGCCTCGAGCCGCTCCTTTCCGAGACGCGGCGACCCTGCAGCCGTATAGACAAGCGTCGCCAAGGAACCATCCTCGAATGCGAAGGTCGCTGAGATGTCGTCCAGTTCGACATCCGGGCGGGCCCGACCTAGGGGACGCGCGACAACTTCCTTTGGTTCGCAGCCGATGAGCCAGCGGAACAAGTCAACGAAGTGACACGCTTCGCCGATGATGCGTCCACCGCTGTGCGCAGGGTCGTACACCCAACTTCGTGGAGGTTGGCGGCCGGCATTAACGCGGTAGGTTACCAGCCGCGGCCCAGCGCATTTGTCCAACACTTCCTTGGCGCGTCGAAGAAGCGGCGCGAGTCGCCGATTAAAGCCAACCATGCAGACAGCCTGTGATGTGGGACCCATTCTTCGCAAACGCATGCATTCTTCGACCGTCGTAGCGATTGGCTTCTCGCAGAAGACGCTCTTTCCCATTGCAAGCGCGCGTTCCACGAGTCCGGCATGTGACGTGTCGCGGGTAAGCACCATTACCGCGTCAACGTTGGCGTCGCGGAAGATCTCGTCCGCGTCCGTCGCACAGATCGATGCGCCGTAGCGCAGTCCCATCTCCTTTGCGTTTTGCGGTGACGACGCTGCAATCGCATAAACTCTCGCCGACTTGCAGTCTCGAATGTTCGGCAAATGGACTTGGCGTGCGAACGCTCCGCATCCAACGATGCCTAACCGAATACACTCCTTGTCGACGGTTCCTTTCCGCGTTCCGGTCAAGACAGGTCGGACGCGATCCCTGGCATCCTCGTTCGCGTCGTATTTCAGAAGCACGCCGAGGCAATCATTGGCGCGGTTGAGAATGAGGTCATATCCATCGCTTGCCGAATCGACGGGTAGTTCATGGGTTATCAAGGATCGAACATCTACTTGGCCCCTGTGGATCAACCGCAGAAACTCCTCCATATTGCGTTCTTCCGTCCAGCGCACATATCCAATCGGATAGTCGGTTCCGTCGCGTTCGTACTGCTCGTCGTACCGGCCTGGGCCGTACGACCGACTGATGACTAGGTCGAGTTCCTTCATGTAGAACTCGTGACGAGGAACATCGATGTCGCATTGGCCCACGACAACCAAGCGAGCGCGGTCGCGCGCGATCCTCACCGCCTGGTCCATAACCGCCTTTCCGCCCCCCGCTGCGCAAATCACGACTCGATCGACACCGATTCCCTGCGTGCGGCGCAGCACCTCCTTCGCAACGTCCGACTTCGCATCCAGGGCGCACTCCACCCCGGCGCACTCCGCCATCGTCAGTCGCGCCGGAAGAACGTCCGTAGCAATGACACGAGCGCCGGCCGTTCGCAGCAACTGCGCCACAAGTTGTCCTACAAGGCCGAGACCGAGGACGGCAACGACATCGCCAACCTGCACTTCGGCACGACGCACGGACTGAAGGGCAATGCTCCCCAGCGCGACAAACGCCGCCTCTTGTGTCGTTACACCGTCGGGAACGGGCACGCAGAGCCTCTTTGGCGAGCAGATCCACTCGGCGTGACTTTGGCCGGCGTACGCGACAATGTCGCCGGCGCGAATCCCCGTCACATCTTGCCCAACGGTGATTGCGACTCCCGCACCGCTGTACCCAAGGGGCGTCCACTTCGACATCTCGAATTGCACTCGTCGAGCCGTCTTGATGACGCCTTCCTGCAATAGCATGTCGGCCACGTCTTTCCGAATGGACGCGCTTCCAACGGCCTTCGCCACCATATCGCGCCGAGTGCCGATGACGGCGGCGGACTCCGTTCCCGCGCTGATGAGCGAATGGCGGTTCAAGATCAACACGTCGCCGGTTGAATGGCCTGGACACGGTACATCCTCGGTCCACACCGTCGCTGGCCGCATTGCGTTCTTCTTCATGAACACCTGCTTCAATGCCGCCTCCTCGTCTCTTGATCGTTACGATCTTCGAATCGTGGCGCCGCCGGCGCCCGATTCATCTCGGTCACGTCTGTCTTCGCTCATGTTCCGACATCATTTCATTCCGCCGCAGCCCCGCGTCCTACTCCGAATTCAGACGGGGTTTGCCCCGAGATCGCAAGATCGATCACAGCGCCCACCTTCTCAGCGGTGCGCATCCAATTGCGATTCTCGGCATAATGCCGAATGGCGACGGGATCCCACGGACACGAGAGGCCCGATATCAACCCGCTTGCGGCCGCTGGCGCGCTCCGTTCCTCCAGTAGGATCCCCAATTGCGGATTCCCATCCAACACGTCCGGAATGCCCCCGACCCTTGTCGCGACCGCCGGCAAGCCACACGCCAGCGCCTCCATCAGCACATTGGGAGACCCTTCTCTAGATGACAGAATGCCCAATACGTTGGCGGCGCTGTACCAAAACGGCAACTCCTCTTGTGGGCGAGTGCCCGCGAGAAAGACGTGGTTCATCACGTCATTTACGCGAATTCGCTCATCGAGAGCAGGGCGGAAGTCTTCCGCCCAACGTGCCTGGCCCCCAACAATAGCCACGAGCACGTCGGGAAACCAACGCCGAATCGCGGGGATCGCATCGATGAGAATGTGGAAGCCCTTGAGTTCAAGCCTATATCCGACCGCCAGGATGATTGGCCGCTTCGAATCCAATCCCAGCCGTCGCCTTGACTCTCGCCGTTCGACGATCCCAAATCGCTCGCAATCAACGCCGTTCGGAATGACCGTGACTCGCGATTCGTCGGCACCCAACGCCACCATACGGTCGGCGATTTCGCGGCTGACCGCGATCAGTTGAGTCGCGCATCGCAATGCAAAACGCACCTGTGCACCAATGATCGGGTAGTCCGGACAACACACGATGTCCGCGCCCCGCCCCGTACTCACAACGGGCACACCAAGCCGTTTCCCGAGCCGAACGGCCGCTACGCCATTCGGGAAGATGAAGTGGGAGTCGATCACATCACAACGAAACGTTCCGCGCCACCGACGAATTTCGCGGCGAGCCGCCAGTTCGATAAGCCGCGGTTGGACGCACGCGCCGATCTTCGGGATCGCCAGATATCGAGGGCGAAACACCTCGATTCCGTCCACGACTTCATGGCGAGGCACCTGCGACCAGGGATACCACCGCTTGAACATCCGCAATGGCGGGAACAACGGAATCGGCGACAGGACCCTCAACTCGATGCCGGGAAGTCGCTGAACGAACCTCAACCGTTCCTTCACGAACACTCCGTGCACAGGCTGAACGCGGGAGGGAAAACTCCCCGCGCTCAGCACAAGGACACGTTTGACTCGCGAGCCTGTTTTCACACCTCACCCTTTACCTCATCCTATTCAGGCTGTTGCGTGGCGCCGGGATCGCAACACTCCCCGCATTTCGCCGTGAGTCAAACGCATCACGATGCGTCGTCGACCGCATTCACTTTGTGATCCAAGTTCTCGCTCGAGAGTATTCCTCGCGATATAACGCGCCGTGTGACTATCATCCTCGAGTTCTTATCCGGCGCACACGAATATTCGACGAGTCCGCGATCATCGTGACACGTCCACCGCAGCAGATCATATTCGGCGAGAAATCCGAACTGGTCACGCATTGCTGATTGCCCGTCATGACGATTGGCGACTTCGTGTGGACTTTCGGACGATCCCGCCGACATCCCACATCCGAGTGGGAATCCTATTTTCACGTCCCGAAACGCAAGAGACACATTTGGCGGCTTGGGCCGCTTTCGGCCAAGGTATGTTGCAACCACGACCTCATTGCGTACCAGTACCCGGAACTCAAGGCGTCGCGAGGCACGAACCTCGCCATAACATGGTGAAAGTCGGGATACCGGGCTCGTTCCCCCGGGATCCACGCAAAGGAACTTGCCATCGTCCGCGCCCATCACGGCGCACACAATGATGGCTCTATCATCCCACACGTACTGGCCCGGACTGGGCGCCGCGTCTCCGCCGGTCGGAACGTTTTCAGCCGGAAGTTGCCAGTACCACGTCGCGCCTCGCAGTTGCGGCGAATGGACCCAATCCGCAATCCATAGCCCTTGGCCGGGTATGCAGAATAGGTTTCGCTGAATGACGACGCCGCGCCCCCATCTCGCTCGACCACACGCAAACCACGCATCCGTGGAATAGTCGGCGTAAAGGGAAGGCGTCCCCGTCGACCGGCACCACGCGAGTGCCCCGGCCGACGTTGCCGGACCGGTCCCATCGATGGCGATCGTGTTATGTGCGCCGCACCCACGAAAATGGCTGATCCAATCGGGCCGACCGGAGTAGAAGGGGATTCCACAATCTTGAACGACGGGCAAACCGTTCAGCCAATAGAGCACCTGAAGCGTATCCAAATGGCCGTGGGCCACCGACGGCGTACTGTCCGGGAAAAGTCCCTCCGCGACCCTTCCGCTATCCAGCAGCAGCCAGTCCGTTCCCCTATTCGCAATGAAATAGCCCGATTCTCCAAGTATAGCACATCGCCCGTCGGCCCCTAATGGCCCTCGCCCATTCGCGGTGGTCGCAATGCCGCCATCGTCCGGATGACCGGTCTGTATCCCCCCCCCAGTCCATCGAACAAGGCCGTCCGCACCGAGTAGCCAAATGGCCTCTTCACCGGGATCGTTGGAAGCAACGAGTTCCGGATCATCAAATAGCAACGCCCCGAGGTGGGATATCGACGTGAAGTCGAAAAAGTCCGCATGGGAAATTGGAATTGCCCTTGCCGAATCGCTGTCGCCGATTCTCGGCCACCGCCCATCCGGCTGCCGAAACGCGATACCCGCGCGGAATGCGCGGTGCACGATCGGTTCCAACTCATGAAGTGGTTCGCCGTGGTTCCTTGCAGCGACGATCGCCATCGCAAGGAACCCCAATGTGAAGTAGTGATATGTTGTCGACTGTTCCACACTGAAACCGTCCTTGTAGAACTGCCGCGGCCCGTGAATGAGGAGCATTTCCCGCCCAAGCCGCCTCCACCGCTCACCTGCGTCCAAGGAAGGAAGCGCGAGAGCCATGAGATAGAGACCGACGGCCTCTCCGATAAGGTGGTTATACGGGCTCGAGAATAGCGAAAGGTGCCTGGAAAGATACGATGCATGATCGCGCAGGCTTTGAGCGATCATGCCCCGATCGTCGCTCTCCCACCCCTCCCACTCGGCCAAGAAGGCGATCGTCCAGAGCCACGATACGGCCCGAATGGACACTTCCAGCGCGCTGGTCCAGTGAATTCCCGCGTTGACGGGATTCCGCTGAATCCAATCCAGCACGAGTGATCGCGCCCGCGCCGCGCAACCGGCTCCCAAAGGACACGCGTGGCCCCCCAGCGCCCAGGCTTTTGCCAAGTCAACGATGAACTGATGCCTTCCAATCTCCCACGTGTACTTTACGTCGACCTCGTCGCATCGTGTTCGAATGTCAATGTCACCGGCGAACTCACGTTGATTCCATTCGAATCCGGTCCTCGGGTCGCGATGCCAGGGGACCGTCCCCCGCAGGTCAAAGGTCCAGCCAAGCCGCGTCCACGTTCCATCGAGTACGCGCGCCGCACTGGCGAGCGATTCGCGTTCCATCGTCGCCATGGCCACCCGCGCGATGCCGCGCAGGGACGCGATTTGGGCCGACGACGTACCGGGTACAAGCCCATGTAGTTCGAGCCTCTCGGCACCGGAATGCGCCCGCATCCCCAACGCAGCGAGCGGGCGTCGGCCAGCCCTGCGCAACTCACGACGATCGTGCTGCCTGCGCCGCCAACCGGTGATCCGCCACGCAACCTCGCTCAGCGACATGCGGGCGATCTTCCGAAGCCGCCTACGAGTCGACATTCGCGGAATCGCCGATCACGCAATTTCGCCGGGGAATGTATCAAGACCGCAGTCTAGGAACTTACCGAGTCGCAATCCATGCGCTCTTCCGATGTTATGGGCGCGATCCCAGGCAACGGAGTGCCTCCCTTTCGTGCGACGACCAGGATATACTGGCACAGGAATCGTATGAAAGGGACGCGGGCCAGCCTGTTCACCTGCAACGCCGTCTTCGACCCTATTGCCCGTTCCAAGATCGCGAGATTTGGCAACTTGACGCCCACAACGCGTTCCACCCGAAGCCCTTGGAACATTCGTCCCACGGTGCCCGGCCAAAGGTATCGGTCGCGCATACGGCACATACGACCACGCACAAGATTGCCGAATTCGTGCCGCAATCCAAACAGAAACCCGTTGAAATGCAACACAACAGCACCGCCCGGCCGCACAACTCGCGCCGCCTCTTGGATGATCCGCCGCTTCTCTTCCTGATCCATCATATACATGAACCGAGTGCCCACGACGGCATCAAATTCGTCATTCGCGAACGGCAGCTGCCTCGAATCTCCCACGAGGAACTCCACATTCTCTAAGTCACGTTCTCGGGCGACATTCCGCGCCTGTTCAACCATCCCCTCGGCGCCGTCAATTCCGACAACGGAAGCGCCTGACATCGCAATCGCGACGGAGTTTCGCCCCGTCCCACAACACAGGTCCAGTACGCGCCGTCCCTCCGACGCGCCGATGAACTCGGAGAGCATCGCGGCCTCAATTCGGGCGTAGAGCTTCCCGTCGGCATGTGTTGTGCTCCAGTGGCTGCGATAGTCCGACGCAACACTACTCCAGTACCGATTCCGGACGTCCTGCCCTTCGGGAAGGCGATGCGCCATGTACGATTCCCTCGCTCTCAAGATGGCAACTCCTGTCGCGACACTCCGTAAACACTACGGACTGCCTTTATGAGTCTCCTCTTCAGGCAGGCCCTCATCCAAAAATCATGCCCAGCCTGCCGGCGATTCTGAGCGACTCGACGCACGTTTGTAAGAAGCCGGCAAAGCAGCAAGCGAATCGCGATCGCCTGAAATACGGGGTCGCTCGATACGTTCGGGCGACCATAACCCCGTACAAACGCATCCGCCCACTTCCTTACTGGCCAGAATCGCCAAGGGCGCACCAAGGCGATCATTTCGAGACGATGCACGAACGTCGCAACATCGAGTAACTCTAGGTCGATTCGCGCATTGCCGAAGTCAATGGGTGTCAACTTGAAACCGTCCCATATGATGTTGCCGGGTGAGTAGTCGCAATGACACCATGAGCGCGATCTACTTGTTGCGGATGAAGCACGCAACAGGCTGTCGACTGTGTTCAGGATGGCCGCCGTGCGGCGTCGCGTCACCCAGCGCAGCCCACGTTCCGAGAGCGCTCGCAGTCGAATATCACAGTACATGATCAAGTCGTCGGGATCGATCTCAGTGTAGCTCGCATAGTCGGCCAATTCAATTCTTAGCGATTGCAATCGCTGAATCCATTTCCCAGCCAGAAAGACCGCTCTCCGGCAATCCTCGCCATTCCTCGCCAGCACCTTGTCCAACGTAGTACCTGAAACCGCCTCCGTCGCGACCGTCCCAAGTGCCGGCACGTGGTCGACTAGCCGGGGAACGCCAAGCCGACCTCGAAGCCCACCGACACCCCCTAGGCGAGCGATAACTGTCGCTTCCCTTGCGACACGTAACGGCACGGTTTCGTGCGACTGATCCCACCCGTCCGGCACATACGTTTTGACGAAGATCGACCGCTCTCCCATCGCCGCCGTTCCAATTACACTGCTTTGCTCTCTTTCTCCCTTGACATTCACTTCGACTATTCCCCCAGCCGTTTCTTGGGAACCATCCCGGTCGAATTCATCTGCCCCGCACCTTCATGTTCACGCTGTTGTCACCACGGATTCCCTTGCACCTTCTCCGCCCATTTCATCGAGCATCTCACGATTTGCATTCTCCGAATCGGATCTCATGGATACGCGATCGTGTGCGCATGCGAGCGCCGCAAGCCAAATCCCCCACTCCGCGTCGAACACGTCACCGAACATGGAGGTCACGACGAATCCGACCATGCCGCTGACGAGCCCGCACGCGGTCGCAATATTGGATGCACCATCCGGGAACCGCGTCTTCCATGTCGCGCGGACCATTAACGCGATTGAACCCAGCAATAGGACAAGGCGAAGCGCGGCGCCCTGGAGTCCCCACTCGCATGCCTCATTGATGAATCCGTTGTGCACCGCCCGCGCCACGACAAACCTTGGATCGCTGGCAGTCGATGCGATGTAGTCGAATCCGTGCACCATTTTGAATGCATTCCCACCGGCGCCGAGCGGATAGTCACGGACCATGCGAATTCCCGCCATCCAAAACGTCTTTCGACCAAGCGCCGACGCATCCAACTCATTCTCGCTCGAAAAAGTCCTCACGAAGCGATTCACAATACGCTCGTCGCCCAATAGCATCCATCCGGCAAAAGAGCCCGCGATTACGACAGCAATGACGCCCCGCCTCGCCGTCGGTGGCGCGACAGCGACGAATCCAACAGCGGCGGCAATAGCCGCAAGGAACCCTCCTCGACTATTGAACAGAATCAGGACGTTGATTACGAGCGGCCCGATCGCGAGCATCGCACATCTGATCCACCGCCCCCCCTCAATGGCGTTCGCCGCGATCATCGGCATGACAGCAACGACCAGTGCGGCGGCGTGATTTGCGTCCGCGGCGCCGGGAGCGCCAATCCCCTCGAGACGATTGCTTCGCACTCGGCCCCGATCATTTATCGTTGCTTCGTATCCTATATAGCCGACTCCCAGCGCAATTGCCAAAGTTACAAGATGAAGGTCTTTCCGTGAACGAATTGCCGCACCAATCATCCAGAACAGCCCGATGGACTTAACCAATCGTCCATACGCCTCCCCACTCACGCTTGTTGCCCCGGTCATCAGGTGAACGAGAGTCGCATTCAACAACATTCCGAAACTTATCCAGTTCGCCCACCGAGGCCGCGCAGGCCCCGTCGCCTTGGACGCACGACCGGCGAACCACTCCGTTACAAGCGCGATCATGAGAACGATACCGCCGACTAGATTCCATCGATATTCCGCGATGGGACGGCCCCACCACCAGAATGATGGATTTGCGAAAAACGTAACAAAATAGACGACTATTCCCCACGCCGAGCGTCGCGCCGAGAGCAGCGACGTGCAGGCGATCAGAACCAGCCACGCGATCAGTGTTGCTGACATGGCCCACTAGCGATTCCCGCTTCCAAACCGCCGTAAAGATGGGAGAACCTCTCAAGCATTCGCGACGCCGTGTAATTCTCCCGGTATCGACGAAGCGCGCTCCGGCCCAGTTCCTCCCGTACTCTCACGCTTGCCGCAACCCAATTCATCGCCCAGGCCAAAACGCCTTTGCAATTCGGTGGCACGACAAGCCCACACGGTTCTGGACCGCCTACCAGGCGAGCATTGTCTCCGACGTCAGTCACAATCATCGGAAGCCCAATCGCCATCGCCTCGAGAATGGACTGACTCATTCCCTCGCTAATACTCGTGTTGACATAGACGTCCATTGCTCGCAACCACGTTTCTACGTCGTCATGGTGCCCCACTAGGTGCACATACGAGGCGCACTCGGCCTCCCGAACTTTCGCCGATAGTTGCTCGCGCATCGGGCCGTCTCCAATGACAACGAAGTGCACGTCCGACCTATGCGCCCGCAGCATCCTTACGGCGTCCACCGCCATATCGAAGCCCTTTACCGGATCAAGGCGGCCAATGCTACCCACGACGATGTCATCGTCGCGAGCGCCAATCGTCCGCCGCGTCTTCGATCGTTCCGCGTGGTCGCCGTTTGATGTGCGAACGTCCAGCCCATTAGGGATTACGATCATTCGAGATTGCAAATATCCACAACACTCACACAACCTTTTCGCAACGGATTCCGCATTGGTCATGGCGACATCCACTGTCTCCAGTGCCAGGCGCATCACAATCCGGCGAATAGAAGTGCGCCACCCAGGCGACCAGTTGTGTGCGCCAACCGTGCCTCGCTCGGCGTGGATGTGCACCGGAACGCCCGCAATTCGTCGCGCACACACGGTCTCTACGAGCGTTCCCCAGTTGTGCGACTGCACGATACGCGGTCGCAGAGTGCGAAGTACTCGCGCCAGTCGCACGGCGACTCCTATGTCATTTCCGGCTCGTTTCCCCAGAGTAACCACGCGAACAGTGGGATTCGTGATCCAACCCGCAGCGGACAGATCATCGGTCAGACTAATGATTGAACATTCAAACCTCGAGACATCAAGTCCATTGACGATTCGCGCCACGGACCGCTGAATTCCGCCGACCACGAACCCGTTCACAACAAATGAGATTCTCACCATCGGAGTCCGAACTTCGCGTTCTTCAATACTGCCATCGAGATCCAGAGCAAGAACCGAAGACACCCATAGGCTTTCCGCGCTGGAATGTTCCAGGTCATGCAATGAGCGTAGGGAACGGATCTGGACGCGAGGGGGTCGATTCCGCGCAAACTGAGGTGCCGGGGTGGCGCCCCGGCGTTTGAATCGCATTCACCCCTTGCCTATCCCTCCTAACGAATCGCCGCCAATGGCGACAATCGTCCCGATCTGCTATTCGACCCGCAGATCTCGTCGCGGCCCCTGAACGGCCACGATTCGCCCCAGAATCAGCCTCTCCCCGACCTCGAATCCCTCATTTCGCGGCGGCACTCTAGGCCCCGCGAGAAAGCCCCCAACGCGCTGGCTCGCCATTCAAAAACGGGCATGGACTGATGGCTTGACGTGCCGATCCGGCCAATCGCCAGGGGATCTACATCCGTGCGATTCGCGCAAGAACTTGTCGTAAATCCCAATTCGTACCCCACTTCTGCCGCCAACTCCAAAACTCTTGGAGTGACGTCCTGCGATTCACCGTTTGGATAGCAAATACACGAGCACGTCGACCCTGTGTGGCGCTCTATTGCCGCCTTGCTCTCGCACAACTCTTCCCGAATCTGGCACGGCTCCATTCGCGCCAAGATTGGATGCGACACAGTATGCGACGCCACATCGAAACCACGACGGACGAGCGACTTCACATCGCTCCAATCCATGAACGCGTACAGTTCCTCGAGCCCGCCATCCACGACAAGCCCTCCACCGCCCCGAATTCTCCCAAGATAATCGCAAAGCTCGTGCTGCCCAATGCTCTTGCAATACCGCCTGATACGGTGCGCAAGCGCAGAACGGTTCCGGCTGCAACGAGATACCGGAACCTCTCCTTTCGACCAGGGCACCGCGATGGCCGGCCCACCCCACTGCATGACGCGCTCAAACACTTCCTGCGTCCAAAGGAGCTGACGTCCTCCGACATATCCCGTCGAAACGGCGAAGAGCGCGGGTATTCCCATTCGAGACAGCTCCGGCGCCGCATACACGATATTGTTCTTGTATCCATCATCGAAAGTGATGAGCGCGCTTCCGCGGGGGAGCCGCCTTTCCCTTTGGATCGCGTCCAAACACTGTCGCGGCGGAATGACGTGAAATCTCGATGAGAGGAATTCCATCTGCTCGCGAAACCGGGGCACACACACAGCATGCCGAAACCTCCCTGTGTCGTCAGTCGGTATTTCCGGAAGAACGCTGTGATAGCAGACTACCAAGAGTCCGCATGGCGAACACATCCTTACGCCCGCGCTGAGACCCGACCATTTTGCGCCGAAGGCGAGCACATCCCTGAATAGATCGAATGCTGTCGACATAGCTTTCTGCGTCATACGCGAACCGCAACAACCACCATCGCTTTCGCCCACCGCCACGCCACCCGCCGGCGACCCACTCGTCGCTCCGCATTCCATAACCATTGGTAGGCAAAGCGTCTAAGCGGCCGGAAAATGAAGAACCGCGATATCAGTGTCTTGGGAATCGCACCTAGTCCAAATGCTACACGAACCTCAAACCCGAAATCCCCCAAGAGTCTTGAGATGCTCTCGAGCGAGAATGGGCGCTCGTCCGCGAATTCGAATTCCCTGCCCGACTCCGCGTCACGATAGCAATACACACTTCCGAGTTCGCGGTCCACCTGTTTCAAACGTCGAGTCAGGGTCGATCGCACAAAGCGATTCGCCGAGTTGTGCTCTCGGATCACAACGATCCCACCTGCCGCCATTGTTCCGTGCAGATCCTCCAAGAACCGCTCCAATGGATGGATGTGGGAAATCGCCTCCCGGATCCATACGGCGTCGAATTCGGCGTCCGTTAGCGCTTCGAATACACTTCCGTGCACAAATCGGCATGCGAGCGACCTACCGCACTGGTCGGAGAAGAACTCCCGCCTTCGGTCAGCAAACCGCACGACCCTCGACCTTGCATCGCAACCAACGACATCAGCGCCAAAGTAGGAGAAACAAAGCGATTCGGTCCCAATTCCACAGCCCGCATCGAGTATTCGCAACGGGTTCGCAGATTGGGAGACGGCGTCGAGCATTTCTTGTTATTCCGCAAGGTGATTCAGGACCTCTGACTGAATGTTGTGGCTATGCCTGCGATATCGCCGCAGTACAAAGTTCTGAAACTCCCCTTCGAAATCTCTCTGGTAATATTCCGCCCCGACAAGCCTCTCCCTCTCCTGCAACGATGAAAACTCCCAAAGCCCATCGTCCCAGACGCTGCCAACGCGCCGTGAAAACCAATCGCCCGCCCGTTCGCAAACGGCCTTCATGTGACCTTCCTTACGACAACGAAGCAACTCGTGCCCGCCTTCTCGCCGTCGTCGCGGCGGAGAATCCAGGGGTCCAGGTACTTCCAGGGATGCATCCCCCACGCGACAATCCACCGCGCAATGAACCGCAGCGTTCGCCCCGGAAGAATGTGCTCAACAGCGAGTTCAGCAAGTCTCGCAAACGCTCTAAACGGCCCTGCCGCTGAACCGGCCGCCACGACGTCCCAATCGTGAAATACGCGACGCAATCCAGTTGCACTGTATCGGAACGCCTCGTCGTCGTGACATTTCGGTAACACAAAGGCGGTCGATACAAACACTAGTCCGCCCGGCTTTACGACCCGGCGCAATTCCGCTGCCGCGAGAAACGGATGTAACATTTCAAAGACGTTTTCACACAAGACGGCGTCAATCGTTTCGGCGGCAAACGGCAAGAATTGTGCGTCCGCGACGACTGTGCAATTTGGATGGGGACAGACGTCCAGGTGAATATGGCGAGAGTTCAAGGGCCGCTGCCTACCGGAACCCAGATTAAGAACAACTCCATTTGCTCCAGCGGACGCAATGACCGCTTCCCGATGGCGACGCGTAAGGTCATACGGTGTCGTTCTAGGAAACCAATATCGCGACCGCCATTTGACCATGTCTCGGGCGGGAGAATTGCGCGGAGTCCAACAGGAGATCCGCGCCTCATTCGAGCAATACCGCGATTCCCTCGCAAGCAATATTGGTACTCCGTTCCATCCGATCGGAAATGGCCTTGCGCAACGGCCGCAATGCACCTTGCCTTCCGCCGCAATCATCGCTCCGTAGCAATCAGGACATGCCACCACAGACCAAAGCCTATCGCCGTCCTCGCTATCTCGCGCCGCATTTCCGTACATCACGCTCTACTCCGTGCTGTCACCGCACAGCCAGTCACCGCACGTCGCCAATCCCGTGTCACGCACACACGCGACGCTGAAGGTCGTCGCGCAGTAGGAAGCGTAAGGGCGATCAAGAATAATGGGTCCGCCCCTCACGTTTCCCCAAGCGCGCAACATCATCGCCCAACTGCTGCGTGTCGCGTCTGGGTGCGACCACCCTCAGCGCATCACCAGCGATTGCACCCGTCGACCCTTACACAACCAAATGACCAGAATCTATCACCACGAGCGACGCCACCTGTTGGCCTCAACACCGTCTCACGGCAGAACGGCTCACAACAGTAGGACTATCCGCGCATTTCGCCCTATCGTCGCCGATCACATCGTGCCATCAGATTCAGGAGCTGACGTATTCGCCATTCTTTCGAAGCGCGGCGCCCTTCCGCCTTCGCACTACTGTCGCCATCAATGCCACCCAAGCGGACTTCGGTAGGCCAACGTACGCGACTATCAGACAGGACACGCCGACGTTGATGCCTATCACGCACATCACAACAACCAGATTGGGCGTGGCGATGCATGCCTTCATAGAAAGGCCTATAATCACTCCCGGAGCCGATGCACACAGCGCAGCCCCGACGACATTTGTGACATACCTACGAAGACTCATACCGATTGCCATGCACATCACGATTGGAAGCACCACGCCACGAATCAACGCGATGGGAATGAGAACGGCGATTCCCAGCCCGACGGAGCCGAGCGATGCCACCATTAGTGCGCTTAGCAAGATCATTAGCGCAGCCTCCGCCACGCCGCAAATGGCCGATAGCCTGGCATGCCCTACACCCTGCATTACCTCAATTGCCGCATTTCCTGGCAGGGTTGCAATCAGCGATGTAGCCAAAAGGAAGATCGAGGGAGCGCAATGGCTCGCGAATTCCGGCACGATCCAATGCCCAACAAACTCGCGACCAAAGAGCCATAGGGTAACAGAGAAGGACAAGCCCATCGCTGTAAGAACTCGCATTGCGATCTCTACAAGCCGGCAGATTTCCGCATCCCTGCTTCGAGCACGAAGCCTGCTGCATGATGGCATCGTCGCCTGCGCTATCGGCTTGCCCAGTCTAAGCACCTTATCGACGATGGAATCGGCAATGGCGAAATGCGCGACGACAGTCGGCCCCGCTAATGCCGCAGCAACAATCATGCTCGTCTTTTGCCCCATCCCTCTGGCGCAATTCGCCAAGACCGTAAGGGCGCCAAAGCCCAGCATCGTATTCCTCGTCTTGGAGTCCGAGTCCGAAAGACGAAATCGCGGCAAGCCTAAAAGGTGGACCGCCACCTGCCAGAGGATGAGATCTGTCAGCACGCCGATGACACACGCCGATACGCCTAGGTGAACGATTCGACCTCCAAGTCGCAACACCACCACGACAAGCGCTGCGCTGCACGTCTGAGATCCGATTGCAATCGCGGTTGAAATGTCAAACCGCTGGTATCCCTCCATCGCGGCTCTATACGGAGATGACAACAACATCGAGGCCATTCGGAGGCCTACAAGCAGCACGACCCATCGAATCTCGTGGTCTCGAACAACATCGACGGAAAAGATGTGGGGAACGCACCAAGCAGCGAAAATCGTGGCAATCGCCAGAACTAATGACAATTGAAGGTAAGCCACTTGCGTTGTCGCGACCACTCTGCGTATCGAATCGACATCCTCCTGTCCGTGAAACTGGGCAACGTACTTCGACGCCGCCTTTCCGAGCCCAAGGTCAAACAACGCATAATAGCCGGTCAGCGATATGACAACGGACCAGACTCCATAGGCCACATCACCCAGTTCAAGCACGACTATTGGAGTGGTGAAGAATGTGACCGCGATACCGCATGCGTGGGCGATCCACCCAACAACTACGCCGCGCACAAACCGGTTCCGAGAATCGTGACTATCCATGCGAATCGTCTACTTGCGCGGCGCGCGAGGGGATCTTGGCGGCCGATCGCCCATTCTGCTCAATCGACGTCAAGTTTGCGACGGTCGATGATTCGTCGACTCCGAGTGACTAGATGATTGGGCAACGTGCAGTCTCAGTACGGATCGCAGTATCGTGCCCATTCTTCGTGCGAACGGGAGCGTGGATACCGGTCAGACGGATCACACTGAGGAAGGCCTCTGATAGGCCTTCGAACGTGTCCCACAAAGGCAAGTTCCGACGTTCTGGGGAACGCCTACGAGCCGAAGCAGAGTGCACGCCATGAGCCGAATGTCCAACGAAAACGACGCGCGTCGAATATACTCCAGGTCCAGCGACAGCTTTCCTCGCACCGACTCGATATCCTCGTCGGGCGGGAGATTGACTTGTGCAAGGCCTGTCACGCCGGGGGGAACTCGAAGACGATCCAAATAACCCGGGACCTCCCGCGCGAGGACTGCGACGAATTCCGGACGCTCGGGACGCGGGCCGACGAGCGTCATTTCACCTCGAATCACGTTGATCAATTGGGGGAGTTCGTCAAGGTGCAGTTTGCGCAATACGCGACCCAGGGGAGTTACGCGCGGGTCGTCTTTTCGCGCCCAGACGGCGCCTGTTCCCCGTTCGGCGTCTTGCCTCATCGTCCGCAGTTTGCAGATCGCGAACGGCTTTCCGTTCAAGCCGACGCGAGTCTGCCGGTAGAGCGCCGGACCTGGCGACGTGAGCCGGATCGCGACGATCAGTGCGGCCAATAGTGGCGATACGATGATCAGAATGATCACGGCAATGATGCGACCTGGCAGGAGCTTCCAACGATAGTAAGTGCTCGGAAGTGTCGCCCAGCGATCGGGGTTGATTGCCTGCTCTGATTCGGCGAACGGGACGCTTGCCCCACGTTCGGGGCGAGGCGGCTTGACAGTGGGTTGTGTGGGGATTGCGCTCGTCATCGTCAATCGGTTGTTGCTCAGGGTGCGGCGCGGGACAAAAGGTCGGAAGCTCGGTTCTCGCGTTAGGTCTCGGGCGTCTCGGACGGAGCCACCAGCCGGTTGAGATGCGGTAGCAGTTGTTTCAGGAACTCGACGTCCGGTTCGCCCTCGATACCGGTCGAGGGAATGGCCATTTGGAGTTTCATGATCCGCTCGGTGTTGGCATAGACGACCCTCGCCCATGCCGGCGATCGCCATCCGGTCCCGTCGTTCCAACCGTAGAGGACCCGGAGTTCGGGAACGCCCGGCTGGCGAGGCTGGAGCTGCACCAATCGGAACTCGGCCGATGCGCCGCCTTCAAGGGGCACGCTAACGATCTTCTCGTTCTCCAGCAGTTCATACCGCTGCGTTCCGTAGCATACCTCGGGCGTGTGCGCGGCCAATGGCCCCGACGGGCCGACCAGAACCATGACTTCGACCGAGGCACCGGCGGTCGTACTCGAATACTTGCGGGCCCAGTGCGTCTTGGTCTCGAGCATTTCCAGGGCACGCTCGTCGATCGACTCGGATTGCGTCGCCGTCCAATCGCCCAATACGGTCGGAATCGCGTCCAAGCCGCTCTGCGAAACGGATGGGCCGGGGTTCAGGCGGTTGCTGGATAACGATCGGTATCCGGCTGCCGAGCCCGCCGTCAAAGCGAGCCCGACCGCCAGGACCCAAAGCGCGGGCTTGGTCGCCTTGGTGATGGGTGCCGGCGGTGGAGCGTCGGTTACGCGCTGGATGCGTCGATGGTCGCGTCGTTTATGGGACATGGGCGGGGGAGGGGAATGGATTTTGAGTCGAGGGATGGAGGACGGTGCTATCGCGGAAGCACGACGCGGAGCGTCGTGCGACTATGGCCGTATGGGTGAATTGGTTGCAGGGGAAGCACGACGCGGAGCGTCGTGCGACTATGTCGTGCGACTATGGTGCAATGGAACTTAGGGTGCGGAACATCTCCTGGTCGTTGAGATTGAGCGGCTGTTTTTGGATGCCGAGCTGCTGCGATGTTTTGAAGTCGTTCACCGCCTGCTCGGTACTGCCTTTCCGGCGACGCGTTTCCGCCAAATGCAAATGGAAATGGGGAGATCGCTCCTGGGCAATCGCCTCGCCAAACGACTGCTCCGCTTGATCCAGCCTCCCAAGCTCCATCTGCACCAGGCCTAACGTATCCATCAGGTTGGGCTGAGGCCCCGCCATCTCGATCGCGCGACCGATCAATGCCAATGCCTGATCCTGCCGGTTCGGCGCCTCGGACAGGAACAACGCCATGTTGTTCATCGCCGCGATATCGTCCGGCCGGATCTTCAGCAGCCGCTCCATCAATGCGATCGCCTGATCCGATTGGCCTCGCATGTACGCGAGCGTGGCCACCGCGAACAGGACTGTCGGATCCTCACCCCACCGAATCAACCCCTCCGAAATCACCTGGTTCACTCGGTCCTTGTACTCCGCCAGAGGGTCGGCGAATGAAACCAGCGAACAGAGGAGCACGAAATCCTCGCGCGCGATCTGCTTGGGATCCTGCGTGAGCGCGAGTGCGATCGCCTCGTTCGCACGGTTCGCTCGAAGAAGGAACGCGACCAATTCCCGCTTGTTGACCTGATCCTGCTCCACGATCTGGCGGTAAAGCGCCTCGGCTCGCCCCGACTCGCCGATCCGTTCGAAAGTCAATGCGGCCGTTTCGCGTATCGCGCGGCGTTCGGCGGGCCCCGCATCGGCTTTCGCCAACGTCAAGATGCGTTCGGATGTCGCGATCGCCTGATCGTGCCGGCCTTCGGCATGCTCTAGCCGTGCCGCCATCGCCAGGGACCCGGGCAGCGCCTTGCTGGTCTCATCGAGCGTATCGATCTCCGCACGCGCCTCGGCGGGGCGATCGGTCGCCAGTAGATACTCGATCAATCCCGCCTTCAGGTTCAAGTTCGCCGCATCGAGCCGCACGGCTTCCCGAATGTGGTTCGTCGCCTCGACGGGTTTCCCAAAATCGCGATAGAGGCCGAAGAGCAGCAGGTGATCGCCGGCGGTGGCCTGGGAAGGCGTCTTCACGATGTTTTCCAGGATCCGGACGGCCGACTCGCGGTGGCTCAGCGAACCGCGCCGCGCGTAGAGCACGGCCTGGAGCCGCAGGTTCGCGATACCCGCGAGTGTCGGTGCCTCGCCCGTCTCGGCCAACAGGTCGATCGCCTTCTGCCAATTCGATTCGCCGCCCTTCGCGGCGAGGACGGCCGCGAGTGCCCGCTTCGCGCCCGCGTTGTCCGATGTCAGCTCGATACTCGTTTGGAGGGCCTTTTCGGCCCGATCGCTGTCAAGCCGCGAGAAGAATCGCACGGCCAGCCGAAGCGCGACACGGTCATAGGGCGTTTGACGAAGGGCCTCGAGATAGTGCATCTCGCCTTCGTCCTTCTTGCCCAGCAATTCGTACGCTTGGGCGAGCGTCAGGTGCAGCCGGTCGGCGGGAAGCAGGTTGCTCGTCGTGATGTGCTTCAAAACCTCTTCGGCACGCGCCGCATTGCCGGCACCCAATTGCGCGCTGAAGAGGCCGAGCCACGCGCCGGCCTCTTTGGGAAAGGCCTCGGACGCCTTTTCATAAACGGCCGCCGATTCGTCGAATCGCCCCGCGAAATGCAGCAATTGGCCGAGCCGCTGATGGGCAAGCCACTCGTTCGGGTTCTCCGCCAACGTCTTGCGCGCGGCCTCGATCGCCTGCGGCCCCGTCGGAGCACCATCTCCCGGTTGGTTGGAGTTGATCCGGTGGAGCGAGGGCCAGCGGTTCGCGTATTTCTCCGCATAGACCTGCGCTTCGGTCAACCGGTTCTGCGCCGTGAGCAGGCGGATCAGTTTCTCAAAAAGTTCCGGATCGACGGCTCCATAGCGATGTGCCGCTTCGAGCGCGTCGGTGGCTTCGCGATTGCGCCCTTGCGCTTCGGCGAGCGCCGCGCGCAGCATGTACGTGCGCGACCAGCCGGGCCGGAGCCCGATGACTTGTTCGACCAACCGCTGCGCCTCCTGGAGCGACGCGCCGGTCGGATCCTCGGCGAGCCGCTGGAGCGCGGCCGCCTCGCGCCATAGGCATCCATCGGGCCCCTCGAGCTTGCGCAACCGCTCGACGACCGACGCATGATCGGTCCATCGCTTCTGGGCGCGATAGAACCCGGCGAGCGTCTCGAGCGGCCCGAAATCGTCCACCTCGTTTTCCGCGGCGCTGATCATGAGCCGTTCGGCTTCCGCCGCGTTCCCGTTGGCCCATTCAAGCTGCGCGAGGGCGACACGGACCCGCGTCCGGTCGCGAGGCGACGACAATTCCTGTAGACCGCTCGCGATCCGCGCGCGAGCCTCGTCAAACGCCCCCGATCGCCAGAGATCTTCGACCGCCAGCAACAGGGTCTCGTAGCTCGCCGCCTCGTCGGCGCGGGCCGCGCCGGCGATCCGCACGACGTCGGCATCCCGACCGATCTTGCGGTAAACTTCCGCCAAGAGCATGCGTTCCGGCGCGGACACCTTGTCCAGATACTGCTCGGCCTTCTTGAGCGACTCGACGCCGGCCGGAAATTCCCCCTTCGCGAGCAGGAACTGACCTTGCAACAGGCTCGCGTGGAACCCCTCGCCGAACGTCTCTTGAACGTGTCCGAACGCCTCCTCGAAGAGCAACCATGATCGATCGACTTCGGGCTTGGCGAGTTCGGAGATGAGGTTCGCCCTCGCGAAATCGAACCACGCTTGGGGCGGACATTTTTCGAGCTGCACGGCCGAACGGAGCGCCTCGGCCGCGTCCGACCATTGACCGGCCTGTTGGAGCGTGATGCCCAGTTGGATGCGCCACGCGTATTCGGCCGGTTCGAGCGCGACGAGCCGCCGATAGATGGCCGCCGTCTTGTCGTATTCCTGGAATCCGCGATAGAGCTCGGCCGTCAAACGCAGGAGCTGCACCTGCTGCTGATATTGCTCGCTACTGTTGCCGGTGACGGTGAACCGGCGCAGGGCATGTTCGTAATGCCCGACCGCCTCGCGCAATTTGCCGTCGGACCTCGCCAAATCGCCTTGCAGGACGGCAAGGATGATCTCGACTTCGATCCGCACGGCGGGCAAGACTTGCGATGCGACGCTCGCAAACGCCCGGTTCAGCCGGTTGATCACCTCACCAGCCTGCTGCGCCGAACCTCGTTCGATCAGCGTCTGGGCAAGTTCCATGGATAGCGCGAGGTCGTTGGGGTCGATGGCCTCGAGACCCTCGTTCAGCGCGGCGATCGATTCGGGATAGCGTTTCGCCGAACGATGGAGTCGCGCGAGGCCCGCGTATCCGGCTCGTGAATCGGGTTGTTTGGAAATGGCTTGACGGAACATGGCGATTGCCGCGTCCGCTTGTCCCTGCTGGCCCAATCGAGCGGCCTGGAGCACGAGAACATCGGCGTCGTCCGGGAACCGGTTCAGGGCGAGATCGAGGTCGACATCGGCGTTCGGAAGGTGGTACCGAAGCCGGTGGTTGTAACGCGCCACGAGCGCCGCGACTTGGTTCGCATTGTTGTCGACCAAACGATCGATCAGCGAATCGGCGAACCGCTCGAGCTGCCTTCGGTCCGGCGCACGGCCGAAGCCGCGCAGATAGTTCGCGAATCGGATGACCAGTTCCACGTCCGACGGATTGGCGGTGACCGCCTGCTCGCACGCGGTGCGGACCTTGGCCGAAGGCGACGTGCGGCCGCCGGCCTGTTCGAGTTGCAGCAGCGACTTGGCAAGGACAAGGAGCGAGCGCGCGTCGCGCGGCGATTTGGCCAAGACGGCTTCCGCGGTTTGCGAGGCGGAGACCGGCGACGCTTGCTCAAGCAAAAGCTCCGCGTAACGGACCTTCAATTCGAGGTCGTCGGGAAGCAGGCCGATGATACGGGCATAGTTTTCGAGCGCGAGTGCCTGCTGGCCCGGTGACCTGGCGACCGAATCAAACAGTTTCGTGTATCGGACGCGGGCCCCGACATCTTCCGGATTGAGCGCGAGGTAGCGTTGCAGCATCTGGAGCGCGTCGGCCGGTTTCTGGTCGGTCTCGAACGTATTCGAGCGCGTGAGCAGGTAGCGTCCCTGTCTCTGGACCTGCCAGGCATGCCAGCCCCACGCCGAGGGGACGAGGACGATCGCCGAGATGAGCGTTCCGATGGCGAGCGGCCAATTCAGTTCCCGTCGGGGCCGGATCGTGCGATGCAGCGCATCGCGGTCCTTTTCAGCCGGGATATAGGGACGGTTCTTTTCTCGCATGGAATTCCGACGCTATCGGGAAATCCGCGGCTTCTCGCGTGGATTCTCAGGTAGCCACGCCCGCTGTAGCCACGCTCGCCAGAGCGTGGTTCTTCCGACCTCTTCGACGATTCGCCCCCGTCTGGCGACGGGGGCTGCGGTGATGGCCTATTGAGTCTGAGTGTTCTCGTAGAGCGCATCGCGATAGTACTTCTTGTAGTACCGCGAGTATCCGCCATAGCGATACGCGTATTCATACGTCGGAACGCCGCTGAGCACCATGCCGACCGTTTCGACGCCGACGCTTTGTAGCCGCTCGAACGCCTTGCGCACCTGCAGCGTCCGGCTGACGTCCCGCATCACGCAGAGCATGGCTCCGTCCGCTTCGCGTGCGACAACGTACGCCTCGGTCGCGGCGAGCAGAGGCGGACAGTCGATCAGAATGTATGGGTAGATCGTGCGAAGCTCGTCGAATAGCTTCGCCATACGCTCGTTGGTCAGCAGCGTATTCGGGTTCTGGGCGAGCTGTCCGGCGGGCAAGACGTGGACGTAGTCGTCCCATTTCACGATGGCGTCCTCGGCCTTGCATTCGCCCGCGAGCACTTCCGCGAGCCCGTTGGTCAAGTCGATTCCGAACACGTGGTGCTGGCTGGGAGCACGCATGTCCGCATCAATCAGCAAGACCGCCTGATTGGATGTCCTGGCGACGCTGAGCGCGAGCTGCGACGCGATGCTCGATTTCCCCTCACCGCTCACCGCGCTGACCATCGCGAACACGCGTTTGTCCTTGGCCGATTCGGAGAGCAGCAGCGATATGCGCAGTTGGTCGATGCTCTCCTCGAACATCGCGCGCCGAAGGCCCAACTTGCGTTCCCGACCGGACATCAACCGAGTCGGCACACGGCTGACCTCGGCGAGGACCGGCAGGTGGGTCTCCTTGGCCACCTGCTCCGAAAACGTCAGATGCCGTGTTCGGTTCTCCCAGAAAACGGCGAGGACGAAAGGCAGCAAGAACGCGCCTCCACCCGCCGCGCTCATGAACATCCAGGGCCGAAACGCGATCGTTACCGCATCGTCCGAAGCGCGACGCATGACGCGCACACGCTGCGGGGCCCGCATCTCCGTCTTCATCTCGGTCACGCGATCGGCGATGCGGTCGTAGACCTCCTGCGAGCGGATGACTTCCTGGCGGGCAAACGAGAACTCGAGCGAATGGTCGCCCGACTTGATCAGTCGCTCCTTTTCCTGCTCGATCTGAGCGTTGACCATGCTGATCGACGTTTCGGCGAGTGTCACCTTCTGTTCGACTTGCGCGAGCGCCGCGCGGTTCGCCTGCCGTTTGCGCACGGCGAGATCGGCGACAACCGTCTCGCGGGCCTTCGTGCGGCGATCGGTAAGAAGGCCCTGGAGCCGCTGCTCCTCGATCCGCAGCGCCTGCATCTGCGGATGGTCCGCACCGAGACCACGCTCCTCCCCGAGTTTTCGGGACCCGTCCAGACTGCTGAGTTGATGCGCCAGCCGAGTCACTTCGGCGTCCGCCTCGATCGCCTGGATGATCTCCGGCTCGGAGAGTGTTTCCTCGGTCGTCCCTTCGAGCATCTTCGTGAGCGTGGCTTTCTCGGCCAGACCCAGTTGTTGTTCGACTTCCAGTTGCGTGAGCCGCGAATTGAGTTCATCGATCGGACCGTGCGACTCCACGATCAGATTGACATCGGTCGGATTGGCGATCAGGGTCGGGTCCTTGCGGGTAAGGTTCGAGGCGACCTGCTTCATATTCTCGCGAAGCCGCTTGAGTTCCTCACCGCGCTGTTGGAGTTCGTCCTCGAGCAGCTTGATCGTCGTTTCGGACTGCTGATTCACGTATTCAGGTTGTTTGGCGAGATAGCTGTCGAGGATCGCGTTGGCCAGAATCACGCTGCTGTTTCGGCTAGGACACTTGAAGCCGACCGTGTAGAGCTCAGATCCGCCAACGGCCTGAACCTGGACGGTCTTGGTGAGCCATTCAAGCGGGTCCCTTAGTCCTCGATACTCCGGCAACGACGCCACTTCGGGTTGGCTCAGCACGTCGCGGAGCACGAACGGACTTCGGATCAACTCGACCTGCGTCCGCGCGTAGAGGTCGCCGGACTCTTTGTCCGGATTGAACGCCAACCTCGGCGCATTGGAGAGGAATTGAACCCACGCTCTTCCGAGGTACTGGAGCGGGAAGACGAACCAGACGGCCGTGACGGCGGCGCCGGCGAGCAGCACGCCGGTTGGCGCGGCCCACCATAGCGCGCGGCGGATAGTGTGCAGGACAATCGCGGGCGTCAGGCCCGCCCAGGCCGAAACGTCGGCGTGGCCGTGCGGCGCGGCGGGAGCCGCGTGGCCGTTTCGCGGTGCGGTACTATGCATCAGCAGCAACTCCAACGTCGGTTTCGTCCGCGCGGTTCGCCACGCGCCGCCGCCGTTTCAGCGGATCGCGGATATCCAAAGGCCGGACTTCCACAAATAGGTTGTCCAGGAACAGGAGCAACAGAAAGAACATCAGCATGGCCACCGGGATCATCATCCATCCCGTCCCGTCGTGCACCCACTTCTGGCCAGCCTTGGACGTAATGAACTGGCCAAGAATGCCGGTCACGGTAATGCGGATCGCGTTCGCCAGGATGGCGATCGGACCCGTCGCGACCAGCACGGTGACCGCATACCACCAGGGCCGCCGATAGAGCATCAGGAACGCGAACGCCACCGCGATGATGCTCATGAACATGCGAAGACCGCTGCACGCCTGCACAACTTCCAAGTGCACATCGTTGACATAGATCGTGTGCCCTTCGGCGATCGCGGGAAGCGTCAGCGACTGGAGTATCCAACAGCTTGTGTTCGTGGCGACCGTCTGAAGCGGCAAGCTGAGCGCGTGTTCGAATCGATAGGGGAGCGGCACCATGAAAATGAGGAACGCGATGTAACGCCACGCCCACGCCATCCACTTCCGCCCACCCACCGCGAACCCCATCGCGAAAAGCCAGGCGATGAGCGACCAGCCGCGCAGCGCGTCCACGAAGAAGAGGGCCGACGCGACCATGAAGAACGCGGCGAACGCGAACCATACCACGGCAAACGCGCCGCTCGACTGGCCAAAGGCCGGAGCCTTGCCCCGATTCATGGCGGCGAGCGTCAGCGCGAAGAGCGGTACAAGCACGCCGTGCGAGTAGTCCGGCTCGGTCATCCACGCGTGCCAGAGCCATGCGAACGTGCCGGAATACGCCCAAATCCCGACGAGCACCAGCGCGCCGGCGAGTGCCGCATGGGCGCCCGACAGTCCAGGCGCGGACGGAGCGTCCCGCGCTACTTCGGGTTCGTCAACGGCGGCCATAGGCATGGTGCTGCACTTTTGGGGGGAAAGGAAAATGCATGATATTTGACGACCGGTCCGATCGCAAGCGTTGGGCTACCCCTTTTGGAGGTTTTCCCAAATCCACAACCCGGTCGCTCCGCCCGCGCGCACTCCGTTCCTGTGGGTGACCGAATGCACCCTTTCTAGAGGTTTTGGATGTCTTGGGAAGGGCTGGCTATCGCAACCCGACGCCTAAGCGAGGGGCGTGGTCGCTGGTCTCGGTCTTCGGGCGCTCGCTGACGCGTCGGGTTATGATCACGCCATCATCCCAGCCCTGCGCGTACGAGACATACCAGACCTTAGCCCAGGAACGTCCGTTGGACCGCTCCGGAACATAGGAAAGGAACGCCGTCTAGCCAAAATGTACTCGGCGATACCGAAAATGACGGCGATGCAAACCGAGCAGGAGTAGGCTGTTCTTGCCGCACGCACCCAGGCTCCAGCCGACCTCTCGATCGGCCTATGTCCTAGGCTAGTGGGGGACCGCGATCCTGTAAAGGAATGCGACGATTGCCTGTCGCCGAGAGCTGGAAATCACTCCCGATTGGCGCGATTGTGCGGCCTCATCGTCGCTCGCCCCTCCGGGGCGAGTTGCCCTGCCGCAAACCTCGGTCTCAGCGCTACACGCCTCGGAGAGGCGCGCGACGTTCGCTCGCCCTTCCGGGGCGAGTTGCCCTGTCGCAAACCTCGGTCTCAGCGCTACACGCCTCGGAGAGGCGCGCGACGTTCGCTCGCCCTTCCGGGGCGAGTTGCCCTGTCGCAAACCGTGTTTTCAGCGCTACGCGCCTCGGAGAGGCGCGCGACAGTCGCTCGCCCCTCCGGGGCGAGTTGCCCTGTCGCAAACCTTGTTCTCAGCGCTACGCGCCTCGGAGAGGCGCGCGACGTTCGCTCGCCCCTCCGGGGCGAGTTGCCCTGTCGCAAACCTCGGTCTCAGCGCTACACGCCTCGGAGAGGCGTGCGACGTTCGCTCGCCCCTCCGGGGCGAGTTGCCCTGTCGCAAACCTCGGTCTCAGCGCTACACGCCTCGGAGAGGCGCGCGACAGTCGCTCGCCCCTCCGGGGCGAGTTGCCCTGTCGCAAACCGTGTTTTCAGCGCTACACGCCTCGGAGAGGCGCGCGACGACTCAGTTGTTGCGCAGTACCTGGTAGATGCCGTACGTGAAGACCCCACCGAGCCCGAAGTTCAAGATCTCTTCTTCCGGCTTGTACCGCAAGATCAACATGTCGCCGGGCTGGATCAACGGTCGAGCCGACAGATCGCGCAAAGCGCGTGTCATGTCGACGGCGATGATGACTTGCCCGCCGCAGGGCGTTTTCCGCAGGATGAAGAGCTGTCCCGGAGGCGCGCCGCCCATCGCGGTCGCGAGGTTTCCGCCCATTCCACCGCCGCCCATTCCACCGCCGCCCATTCCACCGCCACCCATTCCACCGCCGCCGCGTCCGAATCCGCCCCCCATCGACGCGCCGACGCCGGGTCCGACCATCGAGAGCGCGGTGAGCGCGTCCAGGTCGTAGTCGCGAGGCAGCGGAAACTCGCCGGCCCCGAGCAACCCACCCGTATAAAACACCTCGGTCTCACGCGATTCGATCAACACGATGTCGCCGTCCTGAAGGACCACGTCGTCGGGGCGGAAACGGGGCACTTCACCCGGCGGAAGCCGCAAGGGAATGCGGAGGATCGCGGGATCCTCGGGAATCGGTGGAGCACAAAGGCACGGACCCTGATCACCGCTCTTCAGATAGAACTGCTGCACGAACGCGTCACGCTTCTGAGCATCCATGAGCGAACTGCGCAGGACTTTGACCTCGTTCCTCGCATTGACGCCGGGCAAACCGCCGGTCAAGGCGAGCGCGTGCAGGACATCGTTCTTGTACGCGGGCAGATCGATTACTTGGCCTCGACTTCCGAGCGTGCTGTGCGGACCCGCCGAACCCGCTCCGCCCGCGAGCCCGACTTGCTGGACCTGATCGGCTCCGTCCTGTCGCATGACGATCACGCGGTAGGCCCGTTCGCGCATCAACGTGACGATGATCCGGTCCTTGCCCGGCCTCAAAATCTCCTGGTCGATCGTGTACGCTTTTCGGATCGCGTCCTGCGCTTGCGAGAGCGTCAAGCCTCGGACGTTTAGCGCTGGCACAAGCGGGAGGGCGAGCGTACCGTCCTCGCGGACCGGCACGGGATACCCGATCGACGGCGGGCGATCGCTTCCGGCTTCGGGGAACTGCACGGGCGGAAGCTGGTCCATATCGCCCAGCACGCCTTCGATGTAGACGCCGAGCACATCGCGCTTGTCCAGCAGGTATTCGCGCGGCGATTCCTGGCGAAGGCGCGAGATGTCGATCGGAACCAGATTATTGCGAGGTTTTGCGAGAAACTGCGGTGGCAGCCGGTGCGATGGCACGCCGCTGATCGGCGACAGGATCGAGGTGCAGCCCGAGAGGCTCGCGAACCCCATGACGACCATGACCAGGCAAAGCCGCCGGCGCGTCCCATGCATGGCGATTCCTCGCTTCCTTGCGTTTGTTGGCCGACTCATCGTGCGTCTTCCTGACAGGCGGTGGATGGGGGCGATTGTCGATCGGACCGAGCGCCGTTGCGATAGCGCACCGCGGGGACCATGCGTTTACCTGAGCACCGTGCCGCCGGGGAGATACGGGTTCCCAGACGGCTCAACGGACGGCAATCGAGTCAATTCGTTGGACTTGTCGTGCAGATCACCCGTTCCCATGAAAGGCCCGGCGTTGGCCCGGGGCGAGGCGAACGAAACGGGCATGGTGACCGAGGTTCGCGGAGCCATGCCGCTGGTAGCGCTGGGTGCGGCGGCCGGGACCGGACCCGCCGCCGGATCGGCGATCGGACCACCCTCGATCGGGCCGCCCTCGGGCACGACATGTTGCGGCGGGCACCAGGTCTCGGGGTTGTGGAAGAAGAGCGGCGACTTGAACGGCGGTTCGTGGCCGAGCCGATATTCGCCGCGCAGCGTTTCGGATACTTGAATGTCGCTGTAGAGCCCGGCGCATTCCTCTTCGGCCGCCTTCGCGCCGAACGGATATCCGGCGAACCAGGCGGCCGTCTTGCCTTGCCCTTCCGGGGTCTGGTACTTCCAGCTCCAGTACTTTCGAGGCGGCAGCGCGGGCGTGCACCCATTCGCGCCGCTCGCCACATCCACATAGCCCGCTCGGTACCCCTCCGCGAAAGAACCGAGGAACGGCTGGTCGAGGAACTGGTGTTTGTGCATTTGCCAGGACTGACCGGCCCACGCTCCGTTCCGCCACGTCAACACGAAGTCGTTCGTGAGATCGTTGTAGGCGACATATTCGCGGACCCCTTGCACGGCCGTGCACCCGCTTCCGAGCGCGAGCGTGCCAAGGAGCAAGCCATAGAAGGCGGATCGGGATGCTCGATTGTGACGCATGGGCGGTGCTTCCGTGCACGAAGTCAAGTTACGACTTGGCGATCCGAAAAAATACGGACCCCACGGCCTGACTAATTCATCGCCCAGTTCGATATGACGGATTTAGGGAAGTTTTCGATTTTACGGCGCGCAACCCCCCAATCGGGCCTAAGTCGCGCTCGCCCCCCCACTGTTCGGGCTCGGGCTCGAAGTTGATTGCGAGCCTGGCTCGATTACGGCCCGGCAACGCTTGCGGAGTTGTCGTCGTCGGCCAATGCACCGGCGGCGAGTGCGGCACCGATCGCCGCGGCCGCGAATCCCGCATCGCCGCCACCACCGCCTCCACCGCCCCCGCCTCCTCCACCTCCCGCGTTCGCGCCGCCCGCCATGCCGCCGGGCGCGCCTTGAGCGTTCGGGTTCGTCGAAGCACCCGACTGAACATCGCGCGGGTCGTTGATCAGCCCCATGTCGAACCCAGGAGTGCCCGCCAGAGCCGCGACATACCATGCGCCGTCACGGTCGGCTTGCGTCGTTGAAGGCGCAATGAGGTGCACCCCGATCGCTCCAAAACCGTCTTGGCCCGCGGCAACCAGCCCATACGAACCCGGTGCGATCCCCGAGATCTGGAAGACGCCGGCGGCATCCACGGCCGCTCGAGCCACCACCCGGTCGTCTTGGATCACAAAGACATTGAGCTGCCGGACCAACACCGGACGCCCGGTGACTCGATCAATGTTGTGCATACGACCTCGAAAAACGCCGTTGGGCAACAACTCCACCGAGTGCGATTTGATCGTGCTCGCGGGCACGAACCCTTGGTTCGCGCTCAGCAGGTCCTGAATGCCGCTATACCGAGACCGGGACGATTCCTCGGCCTGGTCCAAGAGAGTCGAATAGGTGCTCTGTTCGACGGCCGAAACCTGCATTTCCGGATAGTACCGCCTCAAGATGGCCTTCACCGTCGCGAATGTCGGCCCAATGGCCGCGACATCGAACTCGACGGTATCGACAACGGGCTGAGTCGATACATATCGAACCCCGCTTCGGTCGATCGATGCCGTTCGTTCGGCGTACGGAAGGACCACGACCGAATAGGCGGCGAACGCCGATGCGCCGGCCGCGACCACCGAATAAACACCGGGCGCCAGACCGGGAACTTCGAATGTGCCGTTCGTGTCCGTTTCAGCACCCGTGACGACACGTCCACTCTGAAGGAAGAGCAGCCGCAGTCCGGTCGCCGGCTGAGACTTCCCCCGCGCGTCGAGCGCCGAGATTCGGCCAACCAGGCGGCCGTCCGACGTCAGACTGACCCAGTGCGATCGAAGCTGATCGCCGAGAAGCTGATCGCCGCTTCCCGCCTCACGCCAATCGCCCGGAACGCCGGGCATCACGCGCGGCATGCGTGGACGAAGATTGGTTTGCGAATTCTGATTCGATTCGGGAGTCGATGGGTCCTCCTGGGGCGGCGCAGCGGCGTCCCGCTCCGCCGGAGCGGGCAAGTCGACCGGCGGCTGAGCCAGCGAGTCCCTGAGAACGGTGACAAGCGTATCAAGACCGGAAGGTTGCTCGCGCGGCGGTTCGGCCAGCGACCACGACGCTCGACCGAGCACCCAGCTCGCGGCCACCACCCAACCGAGACGGCGCGACATCTTCCCACAACGCCTGCTCATCGGAACTCTCCCGATTCCCGTAACCCCCGCCATCAACCGAAGAAACACGACCCGCTGTTCGAAAAGCCAAGCCCTTTCGCGCGGCATGCGCATTCCAGTTGTATTCGACCGACGGCGCAATTTCAAGGGATTTGAGCAAATAGGGCAAAATAGGCGCACCAGACCGACAAGGTGAAGTAGGTATGGGGGATGAGTGAATCGATGACGGGGGGCCACGGAAGGATACGAGGGGCTACGGAAGGCCGATTGGATCTCCTTCTCGTGCCCATCCGTGTGTTTCCGTGGACCCCGTGGCATCTGCTTACCTGGGGACGGCCTGGGCGGGACGAAGACGCTCGGCCGCGATCGACTCCAGCTTCGGATGGGGAACGAGGTAGGATCCGATCGCCAAATAGTCGATCCGGCCCTGTAGGAACGCGCGGATGGCGTCATCGGGCGAGCAGACGATCGGTTCCTCGTGCATGTTGAAGCTCGTGTTGATCACGGACGGGATCCCCGTGCGACGATGGTACGCGGCGAGGATGGCGTGGAAACTCGCGTTGGTTGTCGGGCTGACCAACTGCGGGCGAGCCGTATGGTCGACGTGCACGGCCGCCGGGCATTGCCGAGTCATCCGTTCGGTGCAGTCGAACGTGACGGTCATGAACTCGGCCGTCTTTTCACACCCATCCAGGTTCTTAAAGAGCTGTGGTGCTTCGGAAGCCAGAGCGGCGGGGGCGAACGGCATGAACTCGGTACGCCCAAGCTGGTGGTTCAGCCATTGGTTGACGTCCGGATCTTGGGCGGGATAGAGGATGGACCGATTGCCGAGCGCGCGGGGCCCGTATTCCATGCGTCCTTCAAACCGTCCGACAATGCGGTTCTCGACGAGCAGATCGGCAACGGTTTCCTCGATGTCGGGCGACCGATCAAAGGCCAAGTTCGCGTCACGGAGCGCGGATTCGATTTCGTGATCGGCGTAGTCGGGCCCATAGTAGACATGGTCGATCGGTTCGGCGCGGAATGACGCGGCACCGCAGGCGAGCATGGCGGCCCCCGTCGCGCACCCGCCGTCTCCCATGTTCGGATAGACAAACACGCACTTCACACCCGGGACTTCCCGGATGCGCTGGTTGAGCTTGACGTTGGCATTGACGCCGCCGGAGAGCGCGATGCGCGAGATGCCCGTCTTCTTGACCATCGACCAGGGCATGGCGAACGGCGTCTTCGTCGAAGTAAAGCCGAAGTGTCACGCATGATTCCCCGACTCGCGATGCACTTGTTCCAATCGATCGCACTCAGCCTCGTCAGCTTCCATCTGGGCGTCCATTCCGTCTTGGTTCGCATGATAATAGGCGAGTGCCGCGTGAACCTGAGCCAGCGAAAGGTAATGACGCAAAACCGACGAGCCGAAGATAAGGAGCGGTCGTGGGGCAAAGAGCTCACGCGGCATGCGTGGCAGCCACCGGGCCGTGTTGGGGCGGCGGGTCCGCCCAAGCATCGACCTCGCGCCCTTTCGCGTCGTTCACGTCGTTCGCGTCGTTCGTGGGCCATGCTCCCGCGACCGCATGCGCGGAAGACGCCGGTCCACTACCGCTGGCTGAACGGGTGCGGTGAAGAGGCCGACCGGGCGGTGGCCGTTGGACGGGTCGCGGGCGGTCCGTCGAGCCTTGCGAGGGCGCGGCGCGAAACCTCGGCCGCCTCGCGCCGAAGCGAGTCGCACTCGTCCAGCAACGCTTCCACGTCGGCCTGCGAACCACGAGCCGCGAATAGTCGTTCGGTCAAATGCCGATTGCGTTCGTCCCAACGCAGCCACAGATCGATCGCGGCGAGACAATCCTCCGTGAACTGGTCATAGGCGGTCGTCGTTTGCGGCAAACACTCACCCACGTCCTGCTGCCTTGCAATCATGGGGTCACTCGCCACGGGAATCGATACCACGTCGACCTCGCAACTCACAAAAAGGTGCCACATCTTATCGGAATCAACTAGAATGGAACAACACCAATCTTAGGTCAAATTCCGCGGCGCGCGGGTGATGGAGGTTCGATCGCATGCAAAACCGCTACACGCAATACGCGCTGCTCCTCGTATGGGTGGTGATCGGCGGGCTCGTGGGCTATTTGCGGTCCAAGGCGGTCGGTCACGTCTACGAATCGCGCGCGACGGTCTTCGTGCCGTCACGCCTGGTCGACGCCCGGACCTTCGAAGCGTCGGCTCCCTCCGATTTCCGCCAGGCCCGAGCCTTCCTCACAAGCGATACGGTGCTCGATACGGCCGTCCGCGACACACGGCTCAAAGGCGTTTTCGAATTCGCCGATCTTCCCGATCTCCGAGCCGTCGTGCGATCGCGCGTGTCGGTCGCGCCGGCCTCGGCCCGCGAAGGCGCGTTCGACATCGCATTTCGAGGGCGGACGCGCGAAGGCACGTTGGCCGCGCTCGCCACGCTGGTGGACGCCTACGCGCAGTCGATGCGAACCCTGGAATCCGGCGTCCAACCCGACTTTATCCGGGAGCTCGAAAGTGCTCGCAATCAACTGAATGCCGAGGTGACCGTCGAGCGCGACGTCGGAGGATCGGAATCGGCACCCAAGCCGCGCGGCAACGGGAAATCGCCCGAGCGGCTTGCCGCATTGGAGTCGTCGATCTACACGGCCGCTCGAGATGTCGCGTCGCTCGAAGGTGAACTCGCACGCTGGGAGTCGCTCGAAAAACTCCCCGCCGCGCTCATCGACTCCGGCGCGGCGGCGCCGCCCAAGACCGTCGAGCCACCACCGGTGGTGGCGCAAGACGATCGGCATCAGGATCTTTCCCAGAAGTTCCTGGGGCCGCTCGTCCAACAGCAACAACAGTTGCTCAAGGAACACGGCAGGGATCATGTCAAGGTCAAGGAAGTCCGCCAACGGATCGCGATCATGACGCGACTGCTCGCGTCGCGAACCGACCTGAATGAGCGGCTTATTCCGTTGCTGGTCGACGAGCAGATTCTGCTCGGGGAATTCGGCGAGAGCCACCCCAAAGTCGTCGAACTTCGCAAGAAGATCGCGGAGACCGCTTCGCCGGCCGGCGCAGCTCCGGCCGTTCCGACTCCCGAATCGGCAGCTCCCGCCGAAGGAAGCGCGGGGCCGGATTCCGCGCCGACCGACCCCGCGACCGAACCCGCGACCGAACCCGCCGAACCGGCGCGGGAGGAACGCCCGAAGCCGGAGAAGGTGGATCCGGCCGTGGAAAAGAACCGAGTTGTCGCACAGCTCGCCGCCAAGGAGGCCGAGCTCGCCGCACTGCGGCAGCAGGCGAGGCTTGCGCGATCCGAGTGGCTATTCGAGATCGCCGCGAAGAAACTCGAAGCGATCGAAGCGGCAAGCCTCGTGGGTCCCGCGAAGGTCGAACTGCTTTCGCCTCCATCGATCCCCGCATTGCTCTGGTGGCTCGACGTGCAAAACGCGGCGATCGGCGCGGCGATCGGAATGGCGGTCGGCATCCTTGTGCTGCTTCTCGTGCGTGTCTCGATGGCCGGCGCGGGAGAACCGGACGCGGGATCGCTTTCGGCACAACCCGAATGATCGGAAGGGCACGGCGGCGGTTCCGCGGAAGACCCACACCATGACGTGTCCGCCGAAATCCACCGATCCATGGGGTATAGTTCTGGGAACTGCGTGGAGACGATAGTTGAATTGGGACGATGGGAGGCACGCATGCCGCTCTTGGAACGCGAAACGGACATCTTCCCCGCCAACTTGTTTGACCTGGAGAATCTGGGAACGGATCCCGATCAGTGCTGGTGGGCCATCTACACGCTGGCTCGACGCGAAAAGGACCTGATGCGTCGTCTGGCGGCGAAGGAAGTCCCGTTCTACGGCCCCGTGCTGACTCGGCGAAACAAGTCGCCCGGCGGGCGCATGCGGACTTCGTTTGTTCCGTTGTTCCCGAGCTACGTATTCGTCTACGGGACGAACGAGCAGCGGTACGAGGCGATGACGACCAATTGCGTCGCGCGGTATGTCGAGGTCGTGGATGGAGCGGGCCTGACTCGCGATCTTCGCCAGTTCTTCCAGCTTATCGAGGCCGGAGCGCCGTTGTTGCCCGAGGACCAGCTTCAGCCGGGGATGCGGGTCCGCGTGAAGAGCGGCCGGCTATCGGGCATTGAGGGTGTTGTGATTCGCCGTGAAGGCACATCGCGCCTGCTGGTCTCGGTCGAGTTCCTCCAAAAAGGCGCTTCGCTGCTGCTCCACGATCTCGAATTCGAGCAGATCTGACGTTGGCAGGCACCTTCCGCGCGCCCCGTGTTCCTGCCTCGCGTTCGGCATGAACTCGGATCCCTACACGACCTTGCCCTCGTTTCCCCGATTCGTGCCATTCGTGCCATTTGTGGTCAACTCCCCCCGTTCCACCCGTGAATCGCCCTATTGCCTTCCAACCGTCGGGACGCAAAATCGGAACAACCGCTTCATTTCGCCAAACTTCCTCCCGGCGGCGTACCGATTGGTATCAAGGCCGGTGTCCGAGCCCGCGCGGCTGCGCGTCCACCCGCATGCTTGGCGCCCCGCGCGAACGAGGAATCGGAGCCCAATACCGGCGACCTATGGGGGGATATTCAGGATGTACCGAAAACGCGGTCCGTTTTCCCGCAAGCCGACCTGGAAGGCCCGAATTGAAACCCTCTGGCGCCAACACCGCGCTTCGGTTGCCGCCGGCGTGATCGCGGCGGCCGTTGCCGGCCCGTTCGCGAACATCGCCTCCGGGCCCTTCGCCTTCGCCGAACCACTCCGCGATGTGCCTCGCGTGCTGTCCCACGACGCGGCAACACGGCTCCCCGTCGAAACGGCCGCTCCGTCCAGCGTCCAGCGTCACACGCCGCGCTTGTGGGACGATGAAAAGCCGACCCGCACCGCCGGCTCGACGCACGCCGATCCGAACTCGCGCGCGCACCAAGGCCAAGCTCGCGTTCGCGAACCAGCTCGCGTTCCCGATCGACGGCCGTCGACATTTCGCGGCTTCCATCTGCGATCGGATCAAGAACAAGAACCAAACCACGACCGAGCGCCGGCCGAATTGCCGCTGCTTCCGAACGTAATCACGGAAATCCCGACCGCGGCGGAGGTCGAATCACGGGACACGTTCGCCGACGATCGTCCCGCGATACCCGCGCCGACCGTGAACGCGACGGCGACCGCCGAATGCGTTTCCGACGGGCTTTCCGGAAACGCGATCGCGCTCGCGATCTTCTTCGGCGACGCGAGGGAACGCGAATGGGCCGTCGAGCTAACCTCGGGCACGCTTTCCGACGAGGAAATCCGTAAACAGCGGCACATCCTGTCCGCGCTCGGATGGCTGCCTCGCGAATCCGGCTTGACGGACACCCACGCGACCGCACGGAACACGGCCCCAACCGACCAAGACCAAGACCAAAACCAAAACCAATACCAAAACCAAAACCAAGAACCGTCGTCGACGTCGCCCTATTCCGATGCGGGCGCCGAGCCGACCGATGCCGTGGCCACATCCGCGCCGGCGGGCACCTCGCCCGACGGTGAACCGACCGCCGCTTCCGACTCCGCGGACTCTCTTGACAAGCCAATCCAACTAAGACAGCCTCCCCGCGTGCTCGACCAATTCGCGCATATGAACACGCCGATCGCACCGCAGCATACGCCAACGTCCTCGGACGGCTCGATCGGAACGGGTGTCTTGCGTGTTTCGGGTGAACCGACTCCCGCCGAGGCGCCGGTCGATCCGACAGGCCTGCAAAAACCGCTTGGCGACGTTTCCGGACTCGCGTCGAATCCGGTGACGACGCCGGGAGCGGCCGGACCGAATTTGGTGTCACCTTCCCTACCGACGATCGGATCGACGATGGGATCGACGTCGGATTCGACATCCAGATCGATGTCCGATTCGAACACGGAAGGCACGACGATCACGATGTCGATGAGCCTTTCCGACACGGAGTCGCGCAGTCCGGAACGGCAGCCCGCGGGCGCGAGGCCCAAGCCGACTCGAGTCGCCGTCACCGCAGCGCACGTCGGCGGGCCTCAGCCCACGCTCGCCCCCATCGTGTCGGGCACGCCCTCCGAAACTCCGGGAAACCCATCAAAGGCGACGTCGGCGGACGGTCCTGAACCGACTCCCGCTAGCGTGCATTCCAATGGTCCGGGCCAGGAAATCGGTGAGGATACTTTCGCGATCGATCGGGCGCTCGGAGCATTCGATCGGGCCAAGCAATCGGTAACGACATCGCTATCGCAACGTCCCATTCCGACCGCCGTCCTGCCTGGGACATCGTTGAGCTCCCATCCGGAATCGGCAAATTCAAGAACTGCTCGGACTTCAATCGCACCACGGAGCCTCGCGACCCAACCGGTCGCCGCCCCACGCGATCCGCGCGGTCCGTCAAGCGTCCCGGCGGTAGTGCCGGACATGCAAATCGTGGTTGATGCCGGGCGAACCAACACGCTCGTTCAAAGCAACCTCTCCGAACCATCCGATCGCTGGATGTTCGACCCGACCAACGCGGCGGCTCAAGCGAACCCGGCTCAAGCGAACCCGGCTCAAGCGAACCCGGCTCAAGCGACCGAAGTCGCGATCGGTACGCCGTCGGTTCCCGAACGAGCGGCGGTGAACGGCGCCGTGGCGGACGCGGTGCGGGAGTCCTCGCCGAATTCGCCGACGCACGCCAAGCCGGCCGATGCGGGTCAGGCCAACGTCGGCGCGATCCAACCGTCGAGCGAACGGCCGATTCAAACGGCTCAGGCTTCGCCGTCGACCGTGAGGGCGGACGCGGTGCGCGGGCCCTCGGAACCTCGACGGGAAACGGTGGCCGTCGCATCGATTCCCATCCCGAGCCGCGGCTCGAAGGGGCTCGGCGGCACTCCGGGATCCGAGTCGCCCTCATCTCGTTCGGCGGATGTCGTCCCCGCCGGTTCGACGTCGGAGTCGCCGGCATCGAGCGGAACGGATCCCGCGCCGAGCCGTCCGGTGGCGGAACCGTTGATCACGCACCGCAAATTGGATTTGGGCGTGCGTCAATCGATGTCGGTTCGCTCGGAATTCGAGATTGCGCGCGCCGAGTCGGTCGATCCGACGATTTGCGACGCGGTGCAATTCTCGCCGTTCGAGCTGACCTTGATCGGCAAGCGGGACGGCCAAACGCATGTCCGCGTCTGGTTCAAGAACCAAGACCAAGACCAAAGCACGGGCGGGGAGCAGCAAGAGAAGCCGTCGGGCGCCGCGCCGGCGCCGAGTCGGGAGGCCTCGACGAACTACCTGATTGCCGTAAAATCGCCCGAGGATCAGGCTCGAGTGGCGGACCGCGAGTACGACAAGCTGCTCGCGTCGATCCGCAGCCTGCATCCCGACGCGCGCGTCGAGCTGATCAGTTCGGGTGACCGGCTTGTGGTGCAGGGGACGGTGTCGAGCGAGGACGAGGCGATCCAAATCCTGTCGCTGGTCCGTAAGGTCCGGTTGATTCCGGTCGTCGATCGGTTGCGGGTCACGGGGCGCTGATCGTCGAAGTCGTGATTCGCTCCGCGAATCACCGAACCCGCGCTCGATGCGGAGTACGGAACAGGCTGATCTCGGAGCGATCAGCGACTTTCGCCCCGCGAACCACTGGGATCTGTCCAGACCTTCAAGGTTCCTCATGGCCATCGTCATCGTTACCGGCTCGGCCGGATTGATCGGAGCGGAAGCGGTTCGGTTCTTCGCGGGCGAGTCGTACGAGACGGTCGGGATCGACAACGACATGCGGCGCGCCTTCTTCGGCGACGACGCGTCGACGGCATGGAGCCGCGATGCGCTCATCGCGTCGGTACCGCATTATCGGCACGAGCAGGCCGACATCCGCGACAAGGAGCGGGTGGACCGGCTCTTCGCGGAGTTCGGAACCGACATCGCGGCCGTCATCCACACGGCGGCGCAGCCGTCGCACGACTGGGCGGCGAAGGACCCGCATGCCGATTTCTCGGTCAATGCGGTCGGAACGCTCAACCTTCTCGAAGCGACCCGCAAACACGCGCCCTCGGCCGCATTCGTCTTCACGTCGACCAACAAGGTCTACGGGGATAACCCGAACCTGTTGCCGCTCGTCGAGCTGGAGACGCGGTGGGAGATCGACGCGTCGCATGCCTATTTCGCGCACGGAATCGACGAGTTCATGTCGGTGGACCACACGACGCACTCGCTGTTCGGCGTTTCCAAATTGGCTGCGGACGCGATGGTGCAGGAATACGGGCGCTATTTCGGCATGAACACGGCCTGCTTCCGAGGAGGCTGTTTGACGGGACCGGGCCATTCGGGAACGAAGCTGCACGGGTTCCTGTCGTATCTGGCGAAGTGCGCGGTGACGGGCGCCGAGTACACCGTGCTGGGCTACAAGGGCAAACAGGTCCGCGACAACATCCACGCGAGCGACCTCGTCCGCATGTTCTGGCACTACGTGCGGAACCCCAGACCGGGGATGGTCTACAACGCGGGCGGCGGCCGGCACTGCAACTGCTCGATCATCGAGGCGATCGGGCTCTGCGAGCGGATCACGGGCCGCCGCATGAACGTCGCGTGGTCCGACGCGAACCGGACGGGCGACCATATCTGGTACATCAGCGATACACGCCGATTCCAACGCGACTATCCCGAATGGCGCTACGCTTACGACATCGAACGGACGCTGAGCGAGATCCTGGAAGAAAGGCGGAAGTCCGACGGATGAAATCGGGCCGGATTGGGCCCTCGCTCCCGTGTCGTTCCGTGTTCCTCGGTGGCCACGGAAGCACACGGAAGCACACGGTGGGCACGGAAGCACACGGAAAGACCCGGAATGGGCGGACAGGACCTCTCGGCTTCCTTTTCTTCGTTCCTCGTTTGAGTTACCATACAGCCTCCGTCGTCTCTTGCCGAAAGGAGCCGCATATGCCGTTGTTCGAGGTTGAAACCGACGCGCACATCATCATTACGTGGGCGAGTGGCGAGGAGGCGGCCACGGCGGTGGTGAAGGACGCGTACCCCCACGACAAGATCACTCGAATGACCAAACGGCCCCGCGATACGTGGGTCATCTCGAAAGGCGCGCTTGGCATCGTGCGTAACCTGGACCCGTGCACGACGGCCCGCGATTGCCTGGCCAAGGCGTCGGGCGACAAGGTTCACGCGATCCGGCTCTACATGCACGAAACGGGCACCGATCTGGAACAGGCCCGCAAGGTCATCGAATCGAACATGGTCATGGGCTGGTAAGGCCATTCGGTGCGCGATGTGCGATTGGATGCGATTCCCACGTTGACGACGGCCGCCGCATGAGCGAACCTTCCGATTCGCCCGCGACCCGCAGGCTGTCGCCGAGCGCGTGTGTCGTGATCGGCTTGGCGTTCCTTCTGGTCTTCGGGCCGGTGGTCGCGAAGGAAGCTCCGCGCGAGGTCGGCCGATGGTACCTCGCCGCCGCGTTCGAACACCGCGCGAACAAGGCGTATGCGGAGGCGCTCGATGCCGTGGATGGGGCGCTCGCGGTGGCCGGCGACCAGGCCGATTTTCTCTTGTTGCGGGCGGCGATCCACGTCGACCGGAACGCGTTCGAAGAGGCCGAACAGGATTTGCACGCCGCCCTGAGCGCGTCGGACGATATCGAACGGGTCGCCGTCTATGTGGCTTGCGGAGAACACCACCAGCGCATGCGGCGCTGGAAAGCCGCGCTCGACGATTGGAAGGCGATCGCCGAACTTTCGAAGGCCTCGCCCGGCGCGATCCACGGCGCGGATCTGCTCAACAGCGTCGCCTACATGCGGGCGCTCGCCAACGTCGAACTCGAACAAGGACTCGCCGACATCAACGCGGCGATCGCCCAATCCAAATCCGACAACGCCCAGTATCTGGACACGCGCGGGTTCCTGCTCTATCGGCTCGGCCAATTCTCCCGCGCGCTCGCCGACCTCGACCGCGCCGTGGCCCTCTTCCGCAAGGAACGGACGGATCTGCTCGAATCGCTCGACGAGACCATGAAAGCCTATGTCGACCAGCGCGTGCCGAACGAAGCCAAGAAGACGATCGACCGGACGCTCGCCGTGCTCCTCTACCACCGGTCCCTGGCTCAGGACCTGTTCGATGAACAAAAAGGGGCCGCGGACCTGAGCGAGATCCGCGGCCTTGGCTTTGAACCGGGCGAGCAGCTCTACTGAGCGACTCGATCGCCGGCGTCCGGCTCGTACTCGCACCCTCCCTCGGGTTCGGACCCGCTTCATCGCGTTCAGTACCGGATGATCCACCCGTTTCCGAGCACCTGGACTCGGAGCCCCGGCACCGAGTAGTAATACGGCGAGCGGACATACGGGTAGTAGCCGCCCACATACGGGTAGCTCGGACCCACATACCCATAACTCTGGCCGACATACGGCCGATACGCGTGGAAATGGACGCGCGGGCAACAGGGGTCGCAGCAAGGGCAGTACGAGCTATCATGGTGATGGTGGCCGGCATGCCGGCCTCGATCGCCGTGCGAGAACGGAGGATCGGCTCGCAGTTCACTCGCCGACCACGCGATCACCGCCGCCATGGCCGTCGCCATTACCAACCGTCGCTTTCCCACATTCGGTCTCCTTGTCGAACGGAACGGGATGGAAGAAGGAACCGAGTGGACAGTGGGAGCAACCGGCGTTCCGATCGCGACGGGCTCGTTGTTATCCGGGTTTCCCAGCACCGGCCGATTGCCGGCGGTTATCCGATCCGCGACACTCGGTCGTCGGATTGACGGCATCGGCGGCGACCGTGATCGGTTGTCCGCGTGCGATTCGACCGGTTTCGATCGTGCCGGTCTTCCATCCCGTTGAGCACTCCATCGGGCCGGTCGGCGAGATCGGCGGCCGTTGGCGATAGGAATCGGTTGGATGCGGGTCGAACGCGAAAGGACGTGGACCTCATGAACGACTCGCCGGTCAGCGTACTGATCCCGGCGTACAACGAGGAGGCGACGATCGGTTCGGTCATCGAACAGGTATTGCGGCTCGGGTCGCTTGTGCGCGAGGTGGTGGTGGTCGACGACGGATCGTCGGACGGAACGGCATCGATCGTGCGCCGCGTGGCGGAGCGCGAGCCGAAGGTGCGTTATGTCCGGCTCGACCGCAATCGCGGCAAGACGGCCGCTATTCGCCGCGCGATCCAGGAGGCGGTCGGCGCGGTCGTGATCATCCAGGACGCGGATCTGGAATACGATCCGGCTGAGATTCCCGAGGTGGTGCGTCCGATCCTGGAGGGGAGGGCGGACGTGGTGTACGGGAGCCGGTTCCTGGTCCGCCGCGAAGCGCGTGTGCTCTATTACTACCATTACCTCGCGAACCGGTTCCTGACGCTCCTATCGAACCTGCTGACGAATCGGAACATGAGCGACATCGAGACGTGTTACAAGGCGTTCCGATCGTGCGTCGTGAAGCCGTTGGAGCTCACGAGCCGCCGATTCGGCTTGGAGGTCGAGTTCACGGCGATGGTCTGCCAGACGCGGGTCCGCACGTACGAGGTTCCCATTTCGTACCATGGTCGGACGTACGAGGAGGGCAAGAAGATCGGCATGCGGGACGGCCTTGCCGCGCTCTGGTACATCTTCCGCTACAACGTGATCCGGCCTCGCACGCGCGCGGGACGCCGGTACATTCGTGAGGTGAACGCGGCGCTGAAAGGAAGTCCATCCGGAGTGCTCGGCGACCCATCGAGACCGTTTCGTCCGATTCCACTTCATCCCCAACCCGCCCCCCAACCCGACAGCAAGCGGAACGACGATGATGGGAGCTCGCGACCGAACGTAGACGACCAAACGTAGACGACCCGATGCGTGCCTCTTCCTTCCGTGCCCTTCCGTGTATTTCCGTGGCCCCCGTTTTCTGACTCGCCGATTCATACATACTTCCTTCCCCCATGCTCTCCGTCGTTCGTCTTCGCAAGCATTTTGGACCTGGGCCAAGTTCGGGAACGGGGCTCGGCTCGGAACCGGCGTCGACTTCCGAGGCGGTGCTTGACGAGGTGTCGTTTGAGCTCCGCGCGGGGGAGCGTGTGGCGCTGGTCGGGCCCAACGGAGCGGGCAAGACGACGTTGCTGCGCATCCTCGCGGGCGAGGAGGACGCGGACGCCGGATCGGTCCAGTTGGCGAGCGGTGTCCGGTTCGGATTCCTGCGCCAGCATTTGGCGATGGACGCGGAGCGGACGGTATGGGAAGAGGGTCGGCTCGCGTTCGCCGAGGCGCTCGGGTGGGCGGAGGAAGCGGAGCGTGTGGCGGCGGCGATGGCCGAATCGAACGACGAATCCGAGCGGCGCCGATTGGGTCAGCGATTCGACCTGCTGCAGCAGCGCCTGCATCATCAAGACGCGTATCAGATCGACCACAAGATCGAACGCGTGCTCGAAGGGCTCGGCTTCATGCGGTCGACGTTCGGGCAGCGCGTCGAGCATTTGAGCGGCGGGCAGCGCAACCGGCTCGTGCTCGCGAAGCTCTTGCTCGAACAACCCGATATCCTGCTGCTCGACGAACCATCCAATCATCTCGACATCGAAGCGACGCAGTGGCTCGAGGACTACTTGGTCAACTCGAACGCGACCCTGCTTGTCGTCAGCCACGACCGGTTCCTGCTGGACAAGGTCGCGACCCGCACGCTCGAGCTTTTTCGGGGCCGGATCGACTCGTTCGCGGGGAATTACTCGGCCTATCGCCGGCAAAAGGAGGAGCGGGTCGAGGTCGAGCGTCGGACGTACGAGCGGCAGCGGATCGAGATCGGGAAGCTAGAGGAGTTCATCCGCCGGAACCACTACGGTCAGAAGTCGGCTCAAGCCGAGGATCGCCGCAAGAAGCTGGAGCGGATCGAGCGGGTCGCGCCGCCTCGCGCGATCGCCGCGCCGGCGATGGGTTTCCCCCCGGCGACGCGGACGGGCGACATCGTGCTGCGTGTCGAGCGGCTTGCCAAGTCGTTCGCGTCGCCCCTATTCCAAAACGTGACGTTCGATATCCTCCGAGGCGAGAAATGGGGGATCCTCGGCCCCAACGGCATCGGCAAGACGACCCTCCTGCGGTGCCTGCTCGGCCGGCTCGAACCCGACGCGGGGCACGTGTCGCAAGGAGCCGGCGTGCGGATCGGATACTTCGACCAGCAACTGGAATTCGACGACGAATCGGCGATGGTCATGGACGCGGTCCGGCCGCCGCACAAGGAATTCATCGAGCGGGAGCGGCGCGATGTGTTGGCCCGATTCGGCATCACGGGCGACATGGCGTACCAACCCGTGCGAAGTCTCAGCGGCGGCGAGCGGAATCGCGTCGCCCTCGCGCGGCTCGCCGCGCTCGACGCGAATGTGCTGGTGCTCGATGAACCGACGAACCACCTGGACCTGTGGGCTCGCGATGCGTTGGAACAGTGCCTTCGTTCGTTCGAAGGAACCGTGGTGTTCGTCAGCCACGATCGGTATTTCGTGAACCAGGCGGCGGACCATTTGTTGGTCCTGGAACCGGACCGAGCCTGGGTCGTGGAGGGCGACTACGACACGTATCTGAGGATCCGAGCGGGTGCCGAGCCGCGCGAGGAGGCATTGGATCGGGGCCCGCGGCCGACCGGCCGAAACGCGGCGCGCGAAGCGGGCGGGACCGCGCGTCCCAAGCGGCGGTTCCCATACCGGAAGGTGGGCGACCTGGAAGCGGAGATCGCGGACGTCGAATCGCGGATCGTCCAGCTTCACGAGCAACTGACGTCACCGGACGTCTTGCGGGACGGAACGCGGGTGAAACAGGTGAAGGGCGAATTGGACGAGACGGAACGGGCCCTGGCGCGGCTCTACGAACACTGGGAGGAGGCGATCGAGCTGAACAACTGAGCCCGCGCGCGGCACCGTTCAGCAGTCCCGGCGCCCGAACCCGCGAAGGCAGAGGAAGCCGATCAGGACCATGCAGAAACTTGTGATGATCCACTCGTTCCGCGAGACGTTGAGCGGCGTCCGGGTGATGAGCCGCACGACACCGATGGCGAGTGTGGAGAAGTAGTCGACCATGCGCCAAGTTTAGTATGAAAAATGAGCGGCACGCGCGGAGAACGGCGTCGATCGGCCGGACCGCGCCCCTATCCGGTTCGGAATAGACCGGTCTTGCGTGCCTGCGGGGGGTCGCGCCGAGCCGATCAGGCGGCCTGGGTCGCGCCGAGCCGATCAGGCGGCCTGGGTCGCGGAGATGCTGTTGATGTGAATCAACGCGATATGGGTGATTTGATCGGTTTCGAGGCTGGCGACCGCGATACGCGTCTTGCCGATGGCGATCGTTTCGGGGTGCCGTACCCGGTATGTTTCGCCGTTGGACAACCGCAGCTCGAACGGCTCGAACGGCCTCCGGTTCAACCACTCGCGAATTGTCTCGGCGTTCATCGTCAACTACTCGAGCGAGGCCGACGGGGCTCGAACCCGCAACCACCGGATCGACAGTCCGGTACTCTAACCAATTGAGCTACGGCCCCTCGCGGACGCTTGATTATAGCCCGCGCATGTCGACCCGCAAGGGACGTTCATCCTTCTTCGACGACTTGTCCCCGCATGCGGGCGCGGGCGCGGCTGAGCGTGGGGCCGACGCTGTTCGTGGGGATGCCCGTCTCGGAACTGATCTCGTCGTACGATTTGCCCTCGAGATGGAACAGGCGGACGACATCCGCCTCGCGTCCGTCCAGTTCACCCAACAACTGCTCCACTTGTTCCCGATCGCTGATGCGCGATTCGAGGTCGGACGCATGGGGATCGACGGCGAGGTCGGCCGCCATCTCGCTCAAGTGGACATGCGACTTGGCTCGAAGCAGCTCACGCACGACGACCCGTCGCGCCACGACCGTCAGGTAGGTCGCCAAGCTCGATTCGCCTCGGAATCGTCTCAGCACGCCGTAGTCGTCCTCGACGATCGCCAAAAAAACCTCGGATGCCAGATCATCGAAATCCTGCGACGAGAGACGGATCGATCGGCATCGAGCCGTATGGTTGATGACGTGGCAAACGAGCCCCAGGAATCGATCGACCAGACGTTCCCAAGCGCCCGGCCGATGGGTCAGGCAACGTTGGAGGAGTTCGCGATCGACTTCATGAAGGGCCACAGTCGAATCCTTATGGGCAATCCCGGACCACCTGCCCGATTCCGCGCGTTCGCGGCTCTCGGAAGGCACCGACGATTCGCAACAGAAGGTCAAGCCGCGAGACGGCCACGCCGATGATTCTCATGTCTTGGTCTGAAGCCTCTTTCTTAGTGTCGGTCCCCGCTTCGAATCGGACCGGCGCCCGGAGGCGGAATCGGCCCTTGATTCTAGGAGCCCGAGCGATTTGGAGCAAGGGAAACCGTTCCGGCCGACCGACTTCGGGCCGACGCCCCGCTTGACACCGCGCTGAGCGAACCCTACCATTCCGCGAATCGCCGATCCGGGCTGAACTCCTTCGGGGGTAAGCACTTCGCGGGGACGGCCCCGAACCCCATCGATCCCTGATCGATGGCTGGAGAAAAAGGCTCTCATTGCGAAGCGGGTTCGGTTCGGGTATGCCTAACATGTGACATGGACACTCGACGGTTGGGAGGTGGCGTCCCACCCGCATTTCATTTGTTGTAGGAGCGATTTTCGATGACTCACGTGGTCGCCCAGCCGTGCTTCGCCTGCAAGTACACCGATTGCGTTGTGGTTTGCCCGGTCGAGTGTTTCTACGAAGGGGACCAGATTCTCTACATCCACCCCGAAGAGTGCATCGACTGTGAGGCATGCGTGCCCGAGTGCCCGGTGGAGGCGATTTTCCACGAGGACAATCTGCCCGAGGAGTGGAAGGATTTCGCCGCGCTGAACGCGGAAATGGCGCCCCAGTGCCCGAACATCACCGAGAAGAAGGAACCGCTCGCGGGCCATTGATCGCAGGGCCATTGATCGCAGGGCCATTGATCGCAGGAGCATTGATCGCAGGAGCATTGATCGCAGGAGCATTGATCGCAGGAGCATTGATCGCAGGAGCATTGATCGCAGGAGCATTGATCGCAGGAGCGCCGATCTAATCGAACATACGGCATGTGGCTCCGCCGTCGGAAACGATGACGGAGCCGGTGAGGTTGCGTCCCGCTTCGCTCGCGAACAGCAGCGCGGGGCCGACGATGTCGTCGGGGTCCCCCCATCGCTTCACGGCAGTCCGTTCGGCGAACTGGGCTTTCTGCCGTTCGGTGAGGATGCCCATCGGCAGGTCGGTCAGGATCGGGCCGGGCGCGATGCAGTTGACGGTGATGCCGTGCGGGCCGAGTTCGAGCGCGTGGGCGCGGGTCATGCCGATGAGCGCGGCCTTGGTTCCCGAATAGACGCCTCGGCCGGTGGTCGACGCGAGGGCCATGACCGAGGACACGTGGACGATGCGACCCCAGCGGCGTTCGATCATGCGCGGTGCGAGGCGTCGCGCGAGCCGCATGCAGCTTGTGAAATTCAGTTCGACGATCCGGTCCCAAACCGCATCGGTGATTTCGACAAGTTCTTGCGGATGGTTGGTGCCCGCATTATTGATCAGGATGTCGACGGCGCCGCATTGATCGAGGGCCCATCCGGCAAGCTCGTCCGCCGATTCGCGCCGCGCGAGGTCCACGGCCAGCGACCGGATCTCGACGCCGGTCCGCGATCGTAGTTCGTCGGCGGTAGCGGCGAGTTGGCTTGCGTCGCGAGCCGCGATCAATACGGCCCTCGCACCGGACTCGGCGAACCCGCCGGCAATCGCCTTGCCGATCCCCTTGCTTCCGCCCGTCACCAACGCGACTCGACCATCCAACCGGAACCGTTCAAGAATCGTCATCGGACGTTCCCTCCGAATCTCCCGTGGGGAAAGCTTCCAGCTTGCCGAATTGCCGAACCAAGACCCGATCGTCCGATTCACAGCGCGGCGACGACCAGGTCGCCCACTTCGCGCGTGGAGAATCCCATCTGGCCGGCGGATTGGCTTTTCATCCGGGTACCCGTTACCTGTTCGATGGCGTCTTGGATCCTCCGTCCGGCGGCCGGCTGGCCGGAGAATTCGAGCAGCATGGCGATCGCGCCGATCGCGGCGATCGGATTGATGACTCCCTGGCCCGTATACTTCGGCGCGCTGCCGCCCATCGGTTCGAACATGCTTGTTCCGCCCGGGTCGGGGTTGAGGTTCGCGCCGGCCGCGACGCCAAGCCCGCCTTGGAGCATGGCGCCGAGATCGGTGATGATGTCGCCGAACATGTTCGTCGTGACGATCACGTCGTATGACTCGGGCGACTTGACCATCCACATGCAGCACGCATCGACATGATTGTAGTCGGTTTGGACGTCGGGGTATTCCCGCGCGACGTCCTGGAACGTCCGCCACCAAAGATCGTGGCCGAAGGTGAGCACATTGGTCTTGGCGACGAGCGTGAGCTTCTTGCCCTTCGGGTTGGCTCGGCGCCGAGTGAACTCGAACGCCCACCGAATGCACCGTTCGCAGCCCTTGCGCGTATAGACGGCCGATTGAACGGCGACTTCATCCGGCGTGTTCTTCTTGAGGAAACCGCCCGTGCCGCAGTACATGTCCTCGGTATTCTCCCGCACGACGACGAAGTCGATGTCGCCGGGGCCTTTGTTGGCGAGCGGCGTTTCGACGCCGGGGTAGAGCTTGACGGGACGCAGATTGATGTACTGGTCGAGTCGGAACCGAAGTTCGAGCAGGAGGCCTTTCTCGAGAATGCCCGGTTTGACCTTGGGATGACCGATCGCGCCGAGCAACACGGCGTCATAGGCCCGGAGCCCTTCGACGGTGCCTTCGGGCAGGACTTCGCCCGTCCGCAGGAACCGTTCCCCGCCGAGATCGAACGGCGTCGTCTCGAATGCGAATCCTTCCTTGCGGGAGACCGCATCGAGCACCTTGAGCGCCTCGGCGGTCACCTCGGGTCCGGTCCCATCGCCACCGATGACGGCGATCCTCAGCGGTTTGCTCACGATCATCCTCCACCTTTCCAGCCCATCCCATTCGAATGGCCCATCGTATCCGCATCGCCCCCGCGTGGGAAAGGGAGGGATCCGAACGCGGAACGACGAATGGACAAACGAACTCCTTCCGTGGCCCCCGTGGCCCCGCGCTTGCCGGACAGTTGGGGGCGGCTACGATTCCCATGCGAGAGCCAATCTTAGGAGGCGGCTTCGGGAAGAAGCCTCGGTTCGCGGAACGATCGGATCGTGCCGCGGGCCACTCTGCCCAATGACGGGGCCATTCCGGCAAAATCCGTCGCCCAATCGCCTGGTGGCTCGACCCGAACTCGCGTTCGGGTCGAAATCGGGCTGCGCGCCGGACGATCGAGCAAGGAGGGTATGGAATGTCGTCCCAGAAAACGGAATCACGAACGGATCGGAAAACGTGGGAAGTTCGAGGAGCCTGGCGGTCCGGCGCCGCGCGGTGTGTTCTCGGCATGGTCGTGAGCATGCCCGCATCGCATGTTGCGGCATGGGCGGGCGACTTGGTGGAATTCGACGTGCCGCGATCGATCGCGTGCCGCGACGTGAGCACCGAGGAGTTCGTTGCGCTCAATCCTCGGGAACGTCTGATGGAAGCGCGCGTCCCCGTATCGACGCTCCTTCGAACGGAGGAACGCGGTCTGATCGAGTTCCTATATCGATTGGATTGCCGGGCGTATGGCGAGGAGATCGTTGATTACGCGCCGAAAACCACGCTCGAAACACCGCTTGCCGGAAACGTGGGCGTCGAGCGTAGGACGGAGGACTCGCGGAACGCCGGCCTATCGGTGGCGGGGGACTGGGATCCGCTGGGCAAGGGGACGGGATCGGCGGGAATCAGTACGAAGGAAATGAACACGGTCAAGTACGACCTGCTTCCTCCGATGGACGCGGTCGCCGCGTCGGGGACGATGAACCGGCGTTCGAGCGTCTACTTCAAACTGCGTCCCACGCCCCGCGCTTCGCTCGAAGGGGCCCGCGAATTCACGGTCGTGCTTCGGGTTCCGAAGGAGTGGCGGGGCGAGTACGTTGTCGTACGGTGCCAGGCGATCGGGCACCGCCGATCCGCGGCGCCGTCGCTGGACGACCGCGGCGTCCTGGGCGACCGGACGTTTTCCGTGGCCCTGTATGGCCAAGGGGATGCGGAGGCCAAAGCGATGGCCGAACGGTTCGCCGAATCGGAATGGAGAATGCGTCGAGCCGCGGCCGTCCATCGCCGTCAGATCGAGAAGCAGTCGTTCCCCACCGTCGCGCACAAGGTCGGAGCCCTCTTCACGGTTGTCGAGCCCAAGATCCCCGATGGATGGCTTGACGAACTTCTGCGCGCGAACCCCGGCGCTCCCATTCCCGAATACACGCGGTATCTGCCCGACGCCGTGCGGGTCGCGGCGCGCGAATACACGATCGCCAAACGCGATCTCGCGTCGCTGGCTCGCGTGCGATGAAGCGGTCGGGCCTTTTCGACGGCGCACACGCGCCGCGCCCGTGATCACCGGTGCGGCTCCGTTCGCGCGGTTCAGTTCGTACTGAAGCCGAGCTGGGCGTGCGTTTCGCAGCCGAGCGGATTCCGCACGAATTTCTGGAAGCACGCGGGGCAAAGATCGAACGTCGCGCTCCGCGCGGGCGCATCGTCGTCGGCCAAAGCGTCGTCGTCGGAACTTCCCATTTCGAGCATGTCCTGGATTTCGCCCAGGTAATCGCGATCCGTGTCGTCGGCGAAATCGTCTTGCGGCTCGATCGCGGCGTGGGCCTCGACGCGAACGACGTAACGGACTTCTTCTTTCGGGTCGATCGTCTTTCGACAGCGGTCGCAGGAATAGTGGATCATGCGTGACGACCTTGAATGGGTGCGGAAGGGCGACATGCGACGAGCGGCAGCGGCGCTACCGAAATCGTCCACGTCACTCCTGCCTCCATCGTAATGCGTGTCCGCGAACCGAAGCAAGGGGAATAGGATGACGGGAAGACGGGGGCTTTGTTCCTTCCGTGTTTTTCGGCGCGGCATGAGCCGAGCCTTCTTCCTTCTATTTCCTCGTATAGCCTCGGTATTCCGGCTGAAAGGCTTCGTCGCGGGCGGCGGTCGGAGTACCGTTGCCGGTGAGTCCGCGCCACTGGTCGTACGCGCGCGGATCGGCGAGATTGATGTGAGGGTAGTCGTCGAAGGCGGGTATGGCGAAGAGATCGGGCGTGGGCGCGAGTTCGTTGATGCGATATCCACCGACGTCGATGCGCAGGTCGATCGCGGCGGGGCTTCCGGGCGCGATCTGGATTTCGACGAGGTCGGGCAGCGTCGCGCCGGCCTCGGGGTAATGCCGGTGATTCGATGCCTTGGCCGCCGCGATCACTCGGTTGCGTCGATCGCGGACCTGCTGTTCCAGGATCCAGCCGTAGACCGAATGCACGACGGTCACTTTGACCAACGGTTCGCCTCGCGCATTGACGAACTGGCTGTGGATCTCCATCGAGCCTGGACCGTGCGCGTACGGTCCCGAATGCTGGGCGTTCGGATCGAAGGAGGCGAGTCCGAGCGCGTCGAGCAGCCAGTCGGGATCGATCGGCAACGACTCGCTCGTCGGACTCATCGCGAATGCGTCGTGATTCGCGTGGAGCAGCGCGCCGGTCGCATTCTTGCCCCAGATCCAAAACGCCGTGTCGTTGCTCCCGATGTCGAGTTCTCGCGACATCAGCAGTTCGCCGCGTATCCGCAGATTGCGGGGCCGTTCGAGCGCGAGAGTCGCCTTGAGCGACGGGGCGCCGGGAGCGGCGATCCGGACCGCGTCGGCCTGCAACTGGCGGATCGACGCCGTGTTCTGGTTGACTTTTTGGATCACTTCCCCCATCGTCGGCGTATGTTGGAAAGCGATCGGTATCCGCTCGTCGGTCTTCCACTTCGCCCAAGGCATGCACGTCGCGCCCGACGACGAGATCAGGATGGCGGCGAGGCCGAGCCAGCCGAGCCTTCGAAGCGCCGCGCCGCGCCGGCCATTCGCGTCCATGCGACCCACCCACTATTGGAACAGTCGGCCCAATTCGTCCTGGATCCGCGACGCGCGCCGCGCGTCCGGTATGACGACGTCCACCCGGAACTCCTGCTCCGTGCGAGGGCAATACAGGACCATCCGTTCGCGGCCCAGTTCGTCCCGCTCCGTCGATTCATGCGTCACGATCTTGCGGCGGGTCATGAGCAGGGCGAGCACATACCGCAGGTCGTCGTGATCAGGTCCTTCGGGGAGACGCTGGAAATAGTCGAGCATCACATCGCCGGGCGCCCACGATTTCCGAGCCGGTTCGGACGACGGCATGTGGCTTCGCCACCATCCCACCGCGTCGGCGGGCGGGCCGGGCCAGCCGTCGAGCGAGTAGTCGGTCCGAACGACCTGATCACCGGATGCGGTGAGCACCGAATAGAAGGCTTCGCCTGGCCGCAGTTCGCGGTCCGTCGCGGCGCATCGCCGAGTGCATCGTTGGATCTCGAAATCGATCATGGGCCGGAGAATACGCGAAAGGGTCGAAAGCCACCAGACGGAATTGTCGCTTGACCCCGGGGCGCGCGCCGATTATAAACCAACCATGCGCCGTCAATCCCTACGCCTTCGCCGATTGCTTACGCTCGCCGACCGCGGGCGGTAGGGGTTGTTTGGCCTTCGATTCCGTGCTCAACCAGAACAACCCCGAAGCCGCGAGGCTTTGGGGTTTTTTTTTGGCGTTCGTGGGTGTTCGCGTGCCGGCATGCCCGGTTCCTCCTTGTTTTTTGAGTTCTTGGGAGATGAGTTCCGATGTCCGAAGCTCGGCGGATCAAGATCTTTGACACGACGCTCCGTGATGGGGAGCAATCCCCGGGCGCGAGCATGAATCTGGCGGAGAAGGTCGAAATCGCCCAGGCGCTGGTCGACCTCCAGGTCGATATCCTCGAAGCCGGGTTTCCGATCGCGTCGCCGGGCGATTTTGAGGCCGTGCGGGAAATCGCGGGCCAGATCCGGGGAGTGACCGTGTGCGGGTTGGCTCGATGCAATACGGCCGACATCGACCGAGCGTGGGAGGCCCTGAAGTGCGCCGAGTCGCCTCGAATCCACGTCTTCCTGGCGACGAGCGCGATCCACCGCGAATTCAAGCTCAAGATGACACAGGCGGAAATCATCGAACGGGCGGTCGCCGGGGTCCGGCACGCGGTGGCGCATTGCGACGACGTCGAGTTCTCCCCGGAGGACGCCGCGAGGACGGAACGCGATTTCCTGGCTCAGGTTGTCGAAGCGGCGATCCAGGCCGGCGCGACAACGATCAACATCCCGGACACGGTCGGATACGCCGTGCCGAAACAGTTGGGGGAAACGGTCGCCTTCTTGATGAACAAGGTCCCGAACATCGATCGCGCGGCCTTGAGCATCCATTGCCACAACGATCTCGGGCTCGCCGTCGCCAATAGCTTGGCCGCCGTCGAGAACGGAGCGAGGCAGGTCGAGTGCACGGTGAACGGGATCGGCGAACGGGCCGGCAATTGCTCGCTCGAGGAACTCGTCATGGCGCTCAAGACCCGCTCGGATTACTATCACGCCGATACGCGGGTCAACACGCGGCGGCTCGTGCCGACCAGCCGGCTGGTTTCGAACATCACCGGACTCCAGGTCCAGCGCAACAAGGCGATTGTGGGACGTAACGCCTTCGCGCACGAAGCGGGCATCCATCAGGACGGATTGCTCAAGGAACGCACGACCTACGAGATCATGCGGCCGGAGGACGTGGGCTTCGCCAAGACCGACCTGGTGCTCGGCAAGCACAGCGGCCGCGCGGCGCTCGCCGACCGAGCCCGCGCAATGGGCTATCGGCTCACGGGCGAACAGTTGCAGACGGTCTTCGAGCAATTCAAGCTCTTGGCCGACAAGAAGAAGGAAGTGTACGACGGCGACATCGCCGTGCTTATCGAACAGGAGATCCGCGCGGTTCCGCACGAGGAATGGGCCCTTGTGTCGTTCCATGTGACGTCGAGCACGGCGTCGCCGCCCCGCGTCCGGTTGACGCTCGCGCGGGGAGGTCAGGAGTTCGTCGAGGAATCGTCGATGGGGGACGGTCCGATCGACGCGGCGTTCTGGGCCACGGAGAAGATCACCGGCGTCAAGACGGTCTGCAAGGATTTCCGCGTGCGGAGCGCGACGATTGGACACGACGCGCAGGGCGAAGCGACGCTGGAAATCGAGCACGAGGGGGAAACCTATCGAGGCCGAGGCGTTTCGACCGACACCGTCGAAGCCACCATCAAGGCGCTGCTCAACGCAATCAACCGGATCGTGTTCAGTAAGAAGCCCAGGGACTGAGTCGAGCGGGGCAAGGGGCGCGCGAACAACCCGCGACGCCGATCGCTCGGCCTCGCGCCCCGCGCGTTCCCGGATCGACCACCCTGCCGCGACGATGCGCATCGGCTCGCATCACGCGGCGTTGGTTCGCACATAGTTGTCGATGATGCCGATCGCTTCGATGGAGCCGCCGACGAGCTGTTCGATGACGCGGCGCGTTCCCGGTTCGTCCGTGGCGCGCGCGTCGCGGACGACGATGGCGGCGTTCGCCGATCGGAACGCCTGGAACGGATGCTGATCGTCGGTCGGCCCACAGTCGAGGATGACCAGATCGAAGTAAGCGCCGAGCGCCGTCCAAAACCGCTGCCAGAGGCCGTCGTTCGGCAAGACCGATTCCTCGCGAGCGTTGTCGGTCAGCGGAAAGACGGCGATCGATTCGTCGAGCGACGCGATCCCCGCTTCGGCCTCGGGCACGATCCCGCGCGCGGCGTCTCGCCAATCGTGTTCGAGTTCGATGTGCAATTGGCGCCCGATCCGAGGGTTCTTTGCGTCGGCGTCGATCAGAGCGACGCGGACTCCCGCCCGTGCCGCGGCGCGGGCAAGCAACATCGCGACCGTCGTCCGCCCCTCGCCGCGAAGCCCGCTCGTCACCGCAAGGAGCCGCATGCCGTCGAGTGTCGCCGCGCGGAGCTGACTTCCCGCTTCGTCGAATGCGGGCGTCATTTGTTGGTGGAGCCGTTCGCAATCGCGGGGCCATCGGAATCGATCGACTTCCCAATTCGCGACGAACCCGCGAGGTTCTGCGCAGGGCGAGCCCGATGCGTCATGAACGGTCGAATCGCCGCACGCGATCGATTCGGGTGTGCCCGGTGCTTCGATCAGTCCGGCACCGTGAGCCGCATCCTCGTCGGGATCGGCGTCGCGCGCTTCGCGAGCCGCGCGCTCGGCCGGAAGACCGGCCGGAACGCCGGCGAGCCGCCCTGAAATCGGGAAGGCGGCGCCGACGAGCAGCGTTGGTTCCTCATACCAGGACGCGGCGAACGCCGCGTCGTTAACCGACGAGGACACGCCGGCCCCCGCCGCAAATGGACCGGTCGACGGGAACTGGACGTGCGGCGATGGAACGGCGATGCCGTCGCGCCGGGACGCGTCCGTCCCGTTTTCCAAACGCCGCGAACCGCTCGGCGCATCGAACGCGACGCGCGGCGCGGTTCGGGGCCGGGTATCCGACGGCTCGCTCGCGATGGGACCCGTTCCTCGACGCGGCGGCTCGAACGTCGTGTGAGGGACCGGGACGGCGGACGAGCCGTTGGGGTCCTGGACAAACGCCCGCAGGAAAGTTCGGTTGCGTGTCGTCTCCATGTCGCTCTACTCCCGCGGCCCTTCCGATGTTCAATTCAAGAAAAGTCGAGCCGATCGCTTTGCTATTCCGAGTGGCGAGCGCGAACCGTGCGCGGCATGTCCGGGCCATCCCATTTGTCATGGATCGGCGCGTCGTGGATCGGGTAGGCCGCGGCTGTCTGAGCGGTTCCGTCCGGCGACGGCCCGTCCCGCGATGGCCCGTCCCGCGATGGCCCGTCCCGCGATGGCCCATCCCGCGATGGCCCGTCCCGCGATGGCCCATCGTGGGCGACCTCCCGCGATTGGACCGATTCGGACGGATTTGCGGAGGACGGAACCGTGCTGGGAATCGTCACGACACGCCGGGAATCCGGACCGCTTGTCGACTTGCCGACCGGTTCCTCGAACTCGGCCGGCATACCTGGGTAGGCCCGCGCGCGACTCGGCGCGGAAATAGGCGAATTCGGCCCCTGTTCCGAGGAACCGGGGTCGTTACCGGCGTTCCATTCGTTCGCACCGTCGTGCGGCCCGCGATTCGGACCGTTGTTGGCACGGTTGTTTGGACCATGGTTCGCATGGGCCGGGTCCCGTGTGGCGACTCGCGCGGCGTCCGACGATCCCGATTCGTTCAGACCGGGCGGGCGATCCGACCTGCCGGCGGTCGCATGATGCGCGGTGGTGTCGCGGACGGCGGATGGTGAATCGGTATCGGGATGGGATCGCGTTTGGATCATGACCGCGCAGACCAACGCGGTGACAATGATGCCCGCGACAATGATGCGGCTGCTCCAATCCGGAAGCGATGGGACGATCGGCGGAGCCGGCGGTTTGGATACGGCAACGGAGTCGACGCGCTGCCATTGGGCGTTCGGCGATTCGGACGGCGATTCAAGGGCGCTCGCGGGCATGGGAGATGCGTGCGATGGAGTCGATAATCGGGCGATGGCGGCGTCCACGGCGCGGGACGGATAGAGATCGGGTAAACGCAGGAGGATGGGGATTTCGGCAAACGCCTTTTCCGAGTTGCGAGCCGGACCGTCGGTACGGCGGCGGGGTCGAACGGCGGAATCGGTCGACATGTCGGTGCTCCCAGATCCCGGTCGGATCGTTCCATTCGCCCTGGATCGGCCGCGAAACGTCGCGCGTTTCGAAACCCATGGGGCGCGACGGCCCATCCGGTGTTAGGCCGTGCTCTGATTATCGGTTCCGTTCGTGATGATCTTGAGCATCAGGGAGTCTTTGCGCATTGGGACGCCTCTTCCGGTTAGTTCGAATCGACAAGCTGGAGAAGATGGGACGCGGCCATGTCTTCGATCCAGGCCGGCGCATCGCCCAATCGCGGCACGAGAAGTAGACTTGCGGGACTTACTTGCGGGACTTTGAAGTCCCCGAACCATGACGACACGAGACCTCGATCGATGACAATGCCCGTCCGCTCAACCCCTTGCGCCGATCGGCTGCGTGAATTGCTGGAGCATCGCATTTTGCTGCTGGACGGCGCGATGGGTACGATGGTCCAGGCGCTGGGGTTGGGAGAGCCGGAGATCCGCGGGGAACGGTTCGCGAACCATGATCGGCACCTGGCGAATTTCGTGGATATCCTGAGTCTGACTCGTCCCGACGACGTCCGGTCGATCCACGAGCGGTACCTCGAGGCGGGCGCGGATATCATCGAAACGAACACGTTCGGCGCGAGCCCGATCGGCATGGGGGAATTCGGTTTGCCCGATGCGCTCGTCGAGGAGCTCAATGGAGCGGCCGTGCGCTGTGCTCGGGAGGCCGTGGATCGGTTCAACGAACGGACGCCCGATCGGCCGCGTTTCGTGGCCGGATCGATCGGTCCCACGACGCGCCAAGCGTCGATTTCGACGGACGTCGAGGACGCCGGGCATCGAAGCGCGACGTTCGACGGAATGCGGCGGTCGTACGCTCGGCAGATCGCGGCCCTTGTTGACGGGGGCGTCGATCTCCTCATTCCCGAGACGGCCATCGATACGCTGAATCTGAAAGCCTGCCTATTCGCGATCGAAGAGGTCTGCGCGGCGCGGGGCGTGTGGTTGCCCGTCATGATCTCCGCTTCGTTCAACGCGGCGGGGGTCACCTTCGTATCAAGCCAATCGATCGAAGCGTTTTGGATTTCCATCTCGCATTTCCCGATGCTCAGCGTCGGCGTCAACTGTTCGTTGGGACCCGACCTGATGCGCCCGCATGTCGAGGAGCTTTCCCGCGTGAGCCGCGTTCCCGTCAGTTGCCATCCCAACGCGGGGATGCCCGACGAAATGGGCCATTACACGCTCGGCCCGAATCGGATGGCCCAGGCGATGCGTGAGTTCGCCGAACGCGGATGGGTCAACATCCTGGGCGGCTGCTGCGGCACAACGCCCGGTCACATCGCGGCGCTCGCCAACGCCGTGCGCGGCATGCGTCCCCCCCGACGCTCGGCTGCTTCGGACGGGTGCCTTTGTTTGAGCGGTACGGAGGCGTTGACTCTGCGTCCCGACAGCAACTTCCTGATGATCGGCGAGCGGACGAACATCACCGGCTCCAAGAAGTTTGCCCGCCTGATCCGAGGCGGACAGTATGAAGAGGCGGTCGACGTCGCGCGGGAACAGGTCGCGGGAGGCGCGGCGGCCATCGACGTCAATGTCGACGATGATCTTCTCCACGGCGAAGCCGCGATGACCCGGTTCCTGAATCTGATCGCGGGCGAGCATGATGTCGGGAAGGTCCCCGTGATGATCGACAGTTCCCGGTGGACGATCATCGAGGCCGGACTGAAATGCCTTCAAGGAAAACCGATCGTCAATTCAATCAGTCTGAAGGACGGCGAGGCCGCTTTCCTCGAAAGGGCTCGGCTCATCCGATGCTATGGAGCCGCCGTGGTCGTCATGGCGTTCGACGAGCTCGGCCAGGCGGTGGAGATCGACCACAAGGTCGCCGTTTGTGTGCGGGCTTTCCGTTTGTTGACCGGCAAGGTCGGATTTCCCGCCGAGGACATCATCTTCGATCCGAATATCCTGACGGTTGGAACGGGGATCGTCGAACACAATCGGTACGCGGTGAATTTCATCGAAGCGACGCGTCGCATCAAACGCGAGTGCCCAGGTGCGAAAGTCTCGGGAGGCGTGAGCAACGTCTCATTCTCGTTCCGCGGAAACGACCCGGTCCGCGAGGCGATCCATGCCGCGTTCCTCTATCATGCGATCCGTGCCGGATTGGACATGGGCATCGTCAACGCGGGACAGCTCGCGGTGTACGAGGACATCCCGGCCGAGCTGCTCGAACGTGTCGAGGATATGCTGTTCGATCGTCGGCCGGACGCGACCGATCGGCTCGTGGCATTCGCGGAGACGATCAAGGACGAGCAGCGGCGAGGCGTTGTCGAGGACCTCACCTGGCGTCAGGCTCCCGTCGATGAACGGTTGGCGCACGCGCTGGTCAAGGGCGTGGATCGGTTCATCGAGGAGGACGTCGAGCAATCACGCGTTGGGCGGAGCAACGCGTTGTCGGTGATCGAGGGTCCGTTGATGGCCGGCATGTCGGCCGTCGGCGATCTGTTCGGCGCCGGAAAGATGTTCTTGCCGCAGGTCGTCAAGTCCGCCCGCGTCATGAAGAAGGCCGTCGCCCTCCTGCTGCCGCATCTGGAGCACGAACGGCGTGCGGGGAGCTCGGAGGGACCGCGAAAACGACGCAAGATCCTGCTCGCGACCGTCAAGGGCGATGTCCATGACATCGGTAAGAACATCGTCGGCGTCGTGCTCGGATGCAATGACTACGAGATCCTCGATCTGGGTGTGATGGCGGCCTGCGAGCGGATTATCGAGGTCGCGCGCGAGGAGAAAGTCGACGCAATCGGCCTGTCGGGGCTGATCACGCCGAGCCTCGATGAAATGGTGCATGTCGCGCGTGAGGTCGAGCGTGCGGGACTTCGTGTTCCGCTCTTGATCGGCGGAGCGACGACCAGCGCGAAACACACGGCCGTTCGGATCGCGCCCGCGACGCGGGTACCCGTTGTGCACGTGCTCGACGCGTCGCGAGCCGTCCAGGTCGTGGAACGCTTGCTCAAGGATGGAATGCGGCCCGCGTTCCTTCGCGAAAACGGCGAACTGCAGAAGCAACTCGTCGCCTCGTATGAGAAACGCCAATTCAAGATCGCTCCACTGCCTGTGGCCAGGGAGAAGCGGTGGTCGCCCGATTGGTCCACGACGCCGATCGACGGGCCGTCGTTCCTCGGCGTCCGCGCGCTGCTTGACTATCCGCTCGAAACAATACGATCGCGCGTCGATTGGACTCCGTTCTTCCAAGCGTGGGAGCTCAAGGGCAAGTACCCGGCGATCTTCGAGGATCCGGCGGTTGGGTCGGTGGCGCGGGAGCTCTTCGAACGGGCGAACGAATTGCTCGACCGGATCATCGCGGGCGGCCGATTGCGCGCGAATGCAACATATGGATTCTGGCCGGCCCTTTCCGACGGCGACGACGTCGTCTTGTTCGCCGACGAGGATCGCCGCCACGAATTGGCTCGATGCCCCATGTTGCGGCAGCAATGGGAAAGGCCTGGCCAAGCGTGTTTCCGAAGTCTGGCCGATTACATCGCGCCGCGCGCGAGTGGTCGAACGGACTTTGCCGGCGCGTTTGTCGTTACGGCGGGTATCGGCGCCGACGACCTGGCCGCCGAGTTCACTGCGATGCACGACGACTACAACGCAATCCTGGTCAAGGCGCTCGCCGATCGTCTGGCCGAGGCGTTTGCCGAGCATTTGCACGCGATCGCTCGGCGGGATTGGGGATTCGGCGTTTCGGAGCGGCTATCCAACGACGAACTGATCGAGGGGAAATACCGGGGGATCCGCCCCGCGCCGGGGTATCCCGCCTGTCCCGACCATTCGGAGAAGCGAACCCTCTTCCGATTGCTGGACGCCGAGCGGCGAGCCCGAGTCGCGCTGACGGAAACATGCGCGATGACCCCGGCGGCCAGCGTTTGCGGTTGGTACTTCGGGCATCCGGAGTCGAGGTATTTCGCGGTGGATCGTATCGGCCGCGACCAAGTCGAGGACTATGCCCGCCGAAAAGGCTTCTCCATCCAAGAAACCGAGCGATGGCTCGCGCCAATCCTCGGATACGAGCCGGACTAGTGCCCTGTCCAGGCTAAATTTTAGGATAGAGCCGCTTCGGTTCGAGCCTCGCTTTGTCGATCGTGAATTGCCAATCGACGGCTCGTTGTTTCTCGTTGACAATGTTGACCACGTCGCCAATGTTGACCAGGTCCCTGGAAGCGCCAATGTTGACCAGGTCCCTGGAAGCGCTGGAATCGGCAATCTGCGAGAACCTGAAACAAAAGGGCAAATGGGCGCTTTGGCAAACCTGGGAATCGCCAGTTTCGGCCACGCCACGCCAGTTTCGGCCAGCCAGTTTCGGCCAGGCCCCTGAAGAAAGGCCTCTGCGCAGTATGCGCGGAATGCGGCGATTGGAGGCCCTCGGTGAGTTGCGTTGCTCTTGTTTGTGGGGCGCCAGTTTCGGCCAGGCCCCTGAAGAAAGGCCTCTGCGCAGTATGCGCGGAATGCGGCGATTGGAGGCCCTCGGTGAGTTGCGTTGCTCTTGTTTGTGGGGGGCGTTGCCGGTCCTGGGGCGAGCTCGATGCATCCGCCCAATCCCAGTCCGCGCGTGGACGGATCCTC
>VGZC01000025.1 GCA_016872725.1 Planctomycetota bacterium | reverse complement strand
ATTGGATGACGGCGTGTTGGGTCTCCGCATTGCCGGCCTCTTCTGAAGCCTTGTAGACGTGAAGGTTGAACAGCAACCACTCGGCGTCCACGACCTTGATCTCGACGCGCTCTTCGTCCAGCCACTGGCCGACATCCGGCTGGAGCAGGCCCACCAGTGCCCGGATCTTCTGTTCCAACGTCATATTTTCCGTGATGCGGCCGGGGATCTTGATCCGAGGCAGGGGCAACGCTTCTTTTACGTCCTCGGCAACGGCTATCGGGATTTCAGGCGGTGCTTGTAGGCCCCTCGGATCCACCACGCTCGCCGGATTGTTCTTCACGTACCGGTACAGATTCTCGTCGCCCGCTTGCCAGCGGATCGGATCTTGGCTGGTCCACCTTCCCACGACCGGATCGAGGTGCCGCGACGTGGCGAAGTACAGATCCAGCTCGCTGTCGTGCTGGTAGCTCTGGCAGTGACATCCTGGCTGCCGCCCGCAGTCGACTTTCGCCTGGCGGCCAGTTCTTCGTCGCGACGCCCGCCGTGTGGATGGAACAGGGGGCGGCCTACGGCAATGAGTTTGAGCGGCACCGGTCGCTGTGGACGGCAGAGGGTTTACGCGGGGCAGGCTTCGAGGTGCTGAATGCTGGCGAGCCGGACCGGTTCGGGAATCAGATGCTGCTGGCTGTGGGACAATCCGGCTCCCCGCCTATGAGCTGATGGGAATTTGCCGGCCAGACGGTAAACTGGGTGGCAGCAGCAACCGTTCGTGAGCATCCTACAATGTCCGACGTCACCCAAATCTTGTCGCAAATCGAATCCGGCGACCCGTCGGCGGCGGAGAGGCTGTTGCCGTTCGTGTATGACGAGCTGCGGAAGCTGGCGGCGGCAAGGCTGGCCCATGAGAAGCCGGGGCAAACCCTCCAGGCCACCGCGCTCGTGCACGAGGCCTATTTGCGGTTGGTCGATGTTGAAAAGGTGCAGCGCTGGGATTCGCGGAGGCATTTCTTCGCCGCGGCCGCCGAGGCAATCCGGAGGATCCTGATTGAGAATGCACGCAAGAAGGCCCGGGTACGACATGGCGGGGGAAGGAAGCGCGTCGATCTGGATGAGGCACTTTCACTGGCCGAGGAGTCCGGTGCCGATTTGCTCTCACTCGATGACCTATTGTCCAGGTTTGCTGTCCTGGAGCCGGTGAAGGCGGAACTGGTGAAGCTCCGCTACTTTGCCGGTTGCTCCATCGATGAAGCGGCCGACTTGCTCGGCATTTCACGCACAAGTGCAAAAAGGTATTGGACTTACGCGCGTGCGTGGCTGCTCGCCGAACTCCACGGGTCGGGGGAGGCATCAAAATCTTGAAAGCGCCTGGGCCTCCCCCGAGCTGTTTCGTCGCATTGAGATTTAGAGGGCGAAATCAGGGGTGTCCGGATGAGCCAGCAAGCGACCATCTAAGAGATTTTCTGTGATGCCATCGAGATCGAATCGGCAGACGAGCGGTGTGCATACCTTGAGCGTGTCTGTCGCGAAGATACCGCGCTGAAGCGTCAAGTCGAGCGTCTGCTGCAAGCCCATTTTCGTGGGGGCAGCATCGTGGACTCTCCGGCCCACGCGATTAATCCCACCATAGATCAACCAATTGTGGAACGACCCGGAACGCAGATCGGCCCCTTCAAGTTGCTGGAGGAAATCGGCCAGGGCGGCATGGGTATCGTGTATCTGGCCGAGCAGATAGAACCGGTGCGGCGCACGGTCGCCTTGAAGGTGATCAAGCCCGGCATGGACACGCGCCAGGTGGTGGCCCGGTTTGAGGCCGAGCGGCAGGCACTCGCGATGATGACTCACCCGAATATCGCCCGAGTGCTGGATGCCGGCGAGACGGATTCCGGGCGGCCGTACTTTGCGATGGAGTTGGTCAGGGGTATTCCGGTCACCGACTACTGTAACCAACATCAGCTCGGTCTGCGCGAGCGCCTCGAGTTATTCGTCACGGTCTGCCGGGCGGTGCAGCACGCCCATCAGAAGGGCGTCATTCATCGCGACTTGAAGCCCTCCAACGTGCTGGTCGAACTGCACGACGTCGTGGCCGTGCCGAAGGTGATCGATTTCGGCATCGCCAAGGCCATTGACCATCGGCTGACCGAACACACCCTGCACACGGGCTTTGCACAACTCGTCGGCACGCCGCAGTACATGAGCCCCGAACAGGCGCACTTGAGCGGCCTGGACGTCGATACCCGCAGCGACATCTACTCGCTGGGCGTCGTGCTGTATGAGTTGCTCACCGGAACGACTCCGTTTGACTCGCAGACCCTGCGCGAGGCGGGTTGCGACGAAATGCGGCGGATCATCCGGGAAGTCGACCCTCCCCACCCCAGCGAACGGATCACCACGATGCCTGTGGCCGAGCTGTCGACGGTCTGCCAGCACCGGGGCGTCGATTCGCGTCGCCTGCGCCATGCCGTGCGCGGCGAACTTGACTGGATCGTGATGAAATCGTTGGAAAAAGACCGTGGCCGGCGATACGAGACAGCCAGCGCGTTTGCTGCGGACGTCCATCGTTACCTGTGCGGCGAGCCCGTGCGGGCGGGGCCGCCTTCGGTGCTGTATCGCTTCAAGAAATACGCACGCCGTCACAGGGTCGCGATTACCGCCGGCGTGCTCGTGGCGCTGGCCTTGGTCGCGGGCACGGTGGTCAGTACTTGGCAGGCAGTCGAGGCCAACGCGGCCCGCCGCCGGGCCGACGAGCAGCACCGGCGTGCTGACGCGAATTATGACCTGGCTCGCCGCGCGGTCGCCGAAACCGTGGTCCACATCGTCGGCGAGCCACGGCTGCGGGCAGCGCCGCTGCATGATCTGCGCCGCAAGCTGCTGTCCGAAATGTTGCCGTTCTATCAGGAGTTGTCGCGGCAGCACGGTGACGACCCGGACACAGAGGCCGAGCGGGCATCGGCTTACTTGCAGCTGGGACGGATTCACGACGAGATCGGTGCCCACGGCGAGGCCCAGGCCGCCTATACCCACGCGCGGGAGGTTTTCAGCCGACTCAGCCAGGAGCACCCGAATTCCCCTGGTTACCGGCAAGGGCTGGCTGCCAGTCGTCGCAGCCTGGGATGTCTGCTGATGGATATGGGGCAGGTGAGTGAAGGCGAAACAGAACTGCGAGCCTCGCTCGACCTTCTCGCTGGACTCGTCGCACAGTCTCCCCGTGATGCGCGTCTGCGGCAAGATCTGGCGGGTGCGCAATTCAATATCGCTAGATCGCTGAGGCGTCTCACGAGGCACCAGGAGGCGCTGCAAGCATTCACTGCAGCCCAGGAACTTCAGAAGGCGCTCTCAGCGGAATTCCCGGAAGATGTAACATACCGCTCCGATCTTGCGAACACCTATCTTGGGCGCGGCATCTTGTTGGCGCAGGCACGCCAATGGCAGGCAGCGGAAGCCGATCTCCGCGCCGCCCTGGCGCTGCATCAAGCAGTTGCCGCCGAGCGGCCCGATTCTCCGCAATATGCCCAGTGCGCTGCCCACGCTTACGGAAACCTGGCCATCGTTCGAGCGGAACAAGGGCACCATGCCGAGGCCGCCGAGTTGCACGGCCAGGCCATGGCCATCCGTGAAAAGCTCGCCGCCGATTATCCCGAGGTTTCAGACTATGCTCTCGGCCTGGCGGCCGACTACTGCAACCTCGCGAACTCACGACGCGACGCCGGTCAGGTCGAGGCGTCACTCGAGCCGTACGGGCGCGCCATTGCCATCCTCAATCCACTGCTGCAGCGGGCACCAAGGCTAGTCGATGGTCGCCTGTTCCTGCGCAACGCGCACGGCGGCCGGTCACGGGCGCTGCGTGATCTCGATCGGTTCGCCGACGCGCTGGCCGACGCCGATCGGGCGCTCGCGTTGACCGACGGTGCCGAGCGCCCGGGGTTTCAAATCGAGCGGGCGCTGGTGTTGGCGCGTGTCGAGCCGGCCACAGCGATCGCGGAGATCGAGACCTTGCTGGCGGACGGGAAGGCGAGCGGTGCGACGCTGTATAGCGCGGCTTGTTTCTTCGCGCAGCTCGCACGACACGCCGTTAACCCTCCCGATCCGGAACGGCACGCCACCCGCGCCGTCGCGCTGCTGCATGCAGCGCGGGCGGCCGGGTATTTCCAAGCCCCCGCGCTCGTGGCGCACCTGAAACGGGATGCCGACCTCGACCCAATTCGCGGCCATGCCGACTTTCTGGACCTGCTCCGGCAACTTGAAGCCAAAGGCCAGGATTAATTCAGCCGGTGCTGCTTGCCAGCGACGTGTCCACGGCACCTCACTTGTGCACAACCCGCGACGGGGGCATCAGGCGGCCGACCCGACTTCGACCTGGGCGAATCGTGGCCGTGACAGTTTGTCCCGTCGGCAACCACGCGAAACGGCGGGCGTCTCCGTCACGGAATTTTTTCCGGCAGCCTGGACCTGTGGCGATGGTTTCGTCGCATTGACTCTCGAGGGACGAAGCGGACAGCGGTGCAACTACTCCGGTGGCAAGACTGCGCCGGATCGGCCGCTTCGCCTTCCCGCAGTCGGCCTGTGCGCGGGGACGGCGATTTCACGACATTCCAGCCTTGCCAAGGAGCTAACGATGCGCAACTTGTTTTCTGGTTGGTTGCCCCAGCCAAGCCCCGCCGCGAATCGCCGCCGCGCCGCACGCAAACACCGCCCCGCCCGCAGGTTGCTCCGCCTGGAGCCGTTGGAGGATCGGGCGCTGATGGCAGTCGTCAGTTGGTGGACGGCCGACAACATAACCGCCGACTCCGTCGGAACCAACGACGGCAGTCTGGCCCGGGGCGCCGCCTATGCCGCCGGCCAAGTCAACCAGGCGTTCAGCTTCGACGGCATTGACGACAGCTTCCAAGCGCCAACGGGTGGGCTGCCGAGCGGGAGCGCTGACCGCACGGTCGAGTTGTGGGCTCGAATTGACCAGCAGGTTGCCGAAGAGGCATTCTTCGCCGGATAGGAACAGGACACCCAGTTTCAGGTGGGACGGGGAAGTCGAGTGTCCTGTTTGGAAGCGATCAACGACAAAGTCGTGGTTCGCTCCGGGAACCACCGGGAGCGCGCTCGGTTTGGATGCCACGTCAAGTTGATCGCGGAGCGATCAACGACTTTGGAGAATCAAGACAGGACACCCAGGTTCGGAACCCAAAGCGGATCCGGGTGTCCTGTCTTGGACCGGAGACGCCGACGTCCGAGATGCTGGCGATGCTCGGCGCGAAGGCCTATCATGTGCTGTCGAGCGGTTTTGGGTATGGGCCCGCGGCGCTGGTCGTGTTCATCCCCGGCCCCCGCTTCCGCCGCCGCGAGGATGAGGAATCGCGAACGTCTTGCCCCCGCGTCGCGGCGCGCTCGGGCGTTCACCGAGGAGGACGTCACGAAAGGTCGATCGACGCGGTGCTGACCTCGATGACTTCGGACCATCCACTCACGCCACCCCTCGACGACGCCGCGACGGCGCTCGCCGAGCGGCGCGGCGAGCCGTTCGCCCAATCACACGATCGGGCACTTGAAGCGGACTGAGGTGACGCGGTGTTGTCATCGGAGACGTCCACCGCGCCGTTCGGTTCGAGCGGAGTAGAGAGGTTGGACGTAACGCCGATCGGTCCTTCTATCGCGCCCCGCGCCGATGAGCCATGCGTCGGGGCGGCATTAGCTCGGCGGCGAGCCATGAGTGCCGCGCGGATGATGGTACCACCTCGGCCGTCCGCGCGATCGTCACCTCGGCCGTCCGACCGATCGTCGTGGCGCTGGCGTCTTCCATTGGCCGCCGTATTGATGACGGTCAGCGCCTGGTTCGGTCTGTTGGCTTGGAAAACGGATTCCGGGCCGAACGCGCGTACCGCAGCGAACCTCACGGCCGCGCCGAGCGAATCGCCGTCGGACTGGGCGCTCACGACGTACACGAAGTCCATCGAGCGGGTGGCGCCCGGCGAATTGGTTCCTGAGGACCGATTGCATGGCGACAACGACTTGTCGCTGGGCATCGTCGTCGATCCTCCGACCTGGCGTCGGATCGTCCTGCGTTGTCCGAAGACCGATGGAAGCCACGCCGATGGCGATTTGCTGCGGCCTGGTCCCCGCACGTCGTACAGGTACGGCACAACCCGCACGTGGTTGAACCGCGCGCTGTTCACGATCGTGTACCAGATCGCGGCCCCATCCCCGCCGCGTAGCGGGGATGGCGGCGGCCGAATTGCGGACGCGCGCCACGGAACGTCCGCGATCGCGATCGTCCGATAGGGCCGCCGCGTCGCGGCTTCGGAACGTATCGCGGGCATCCACCCGGGGCGGCGCCGGGCTCGCAAAGCTCGCGTCGGCTTGCCCCTGGCTTTGATGGGACCGTCGCTTCGCGACTGGAAAAGCGTGTCGGGTAGCCTGTCACCCGAACAATCTTCCGGATGGCGAGCTGGGAGCTTACGCCACGGCAAGCTGGGAGCTTGCGGGAGATGGTGGACCGCGTTGCGGCCAGGCTACAATCGGCCGAATCGCAGGGGCCGATAGACAAGGAAATCTCCGTGCCGGAGCCGACACCGAAACCGCGCGATGAGATTTCGTTGACCATCAACGGACGGCTCGTGCGCGTTGCCGAGTCGACGACCGTCGCCGCCGCCGTGATCGGCGCGGGGTTTCCGTCGTTCCGACGGTCGGTGCGCCATGAACGGCGTGGGCCCGTGTGCGGGATGGGCGTGTGCTTCGAGTGCCGGCTGACCATCGACGGGATCGTCGTGCCGACAACGTGCCAACTTGCATGCCGCGAAGGGATGGTCGTCACGACCGATGGTTGACCTGATCGAGGCGCGCGTCGTGGTGATTGGAAGCGGGCCGGCCGGTATCGCGGCGGCTTGTGCCGCGGCGGAATCGGGAGGTCGCGTGCTCCTGGTCGACGGCCAGTCCGAACCGGGCGGCGCCATTTGGCGCGGCGCGTGGACGGGCCGTGTGCCGGCTGCCGATCCCGCGCCGGTTTGGTTCGATCGACTTCGCCGCGCGCCGGTCGAAACCGCGTTCGATACGACGATTGTCGGACGCGTCGGGCCTCATCGCCTCTTAGCCGCGCGCGAACACCGATCGATCGAAATCCGATACGATCGGTTGATCCTCGCGACCGGCGCGCGCGAGCTCCTGCTCCCGTTTCCCGGATGGACGTTGCCCGGCGTCGTGGGAGCGGGCGCGCTTCAGTTGCTCGTCAAGAACGGACTTCCGATCGCGGGCGCGCGGGTCGCCGTCGTCGGTTCCGGGCCGCTCTTACCGGCGGTCGCGGCGAGCCTTCGCGCGCGGGGCGCTTCGATCGCCGTCCTGATCGAACAGGCGTCGTGGCGAGCACTTGCCCGGTTTGCGGGCCATTTGATGGTCGGGCACTTCTCCAAGTTCCGCCAGGCGCTCGCGCTCAAGCGGGCCATCCGAGGCACCGCCTATCGCGCGGGATGCTGGCCCCGCGCGGCGGTCGGCGAGGACCGTGTGCGTTCGATCGTCTTCACCGACGGAGTCCATTTGCGTGAGGAGCCCTGCGATTGGGTCGCCTGCGGATTCGGGCTCGTTCCCAATCTTGAACTTGCGGCCATGCTCGGCTGCGGAATCCGCGACGGCCGCCTGACGGTGGACGATCATCAGGAGTCGACCCAAGAGGGTGTTTTCGGCGCGGGCGAATTGTGCGGCGTCGGCGGGGTCGACTTGGCCCTCGCGCTAGGCCGGATCGCGGGCCATGCGAGTGTCGGGGACCGCGTGCGCGCCGAGCGCTGGATGTCCCTGCGCGACAAGCATCGGCGGCTCGCCACGCGCCTCGAACACACGTTTCGCCTTCGTTCCGAACTCGAACGGCTTTGCGAACCCGAGACGATCGTCTGCCGCTGCGAGGATGTTCCGTTTGGATCCCTGCGCGGCGCCGCGTCGGCGCGGGACGCGAAATTGGCGACGCGCTGCGGAATGGGGCCGTGCCAGGGTCGGATTTGCGGCCCGGCGACCGAGCGCCTTTTCGGGTGGACCGATCGATCGGGGCGCCCCCCGCTCGTCCCGATACGACTCGATGCCCTCGCCGATCCTCCCGATTCGTGATCGAGGCGCGGTCGTAACGTTTCCAACGGGTCGCTCCCGTCCAAGGCACGCGGTTTGCACCTTGCCGTGCCCGAATCGTATTGGGCCGAGACGCGATGACGCGGCGGGAGGCCCGCGCGCGAATCGCGACGCGTCGCACGACGGGAGACGAGCCATGGGGCGAATTCGATCCGCGTTCGCAGCGCGTCGCGGTGAACGGACCGAACACCGCGGCGCGGCCCGGTGATCGCGACCTGATCGAGCTTGCCGCGATCGAGACGCTTGCCAATCGAGGTCGCGAGTTCGTTCTGGACTCCGACGCCATGCCGACCGACTCGCCCCTGGCCGCCATTTTTCGCTATTGACGTTTGCCACGAAACGTACCACGATCCTCTTTCGTGCGGTTCGCGCGATGGCCCGCAAGTCGGCGACAAGTCCCGTTCGTGGCTTGTCGACGCCGTGAACCGAATCGGCCAACGCGGGAAACCGAGTCATCATTGCCTTGCGGAAAGGAACCTCTTTGTGTCATCCGTGCCCGATACCCGGAGTCCGAGCCCAGCGATCGCCGCGACGGAGCTCGAGGATCTCAACCCGTTCCATGTTTCTCGGCGGCAATTCGACCGAGCGGTCGGTCACCTTGCCCAACTGAAACGGGGTCTAGTTGATTTTCTGAAGACGCCGGTCCGTACGATCGAGGTTTGTTTTCCGGTGGAAATGGACGACGGCTCGGTTCGGACGTTCAAGGCGTTTCGTGTGCTCCACAATCGCATTCGCGGACCGGGCAAGGGAGGCATTCGGTACCATCCGGACGTTACGGCGGACGAGGTTCGCGCGCTAGCGGGTTGGATGACGTGGAAATGCGCGCTGGCCGATGTGCCGTTCGGCGGCGCCAAGGGCGGCGTGATTTGCGACCCGAAAAAGCTGAATGACGCCGAACTGCGCCGCATCACGCGACGCTACATCTCGGATCTGGGCGACAATATCGGCCCCCACACCGACATCCCCGCTCCCGATCTCTACACCAACGAGAAGACGATGGCCTGGATCTACGACACGTACGATGTCATGCATCCGGGCCGCAACAATTTGCCGGTCGTGACCGGAAAACCGGTCGACCTGGGCGGATCGCTCGGACGCAGCGAGGCGACGGGGCGGGGCGTCATGGTCGCGACGCGCCGGTTCCTCGAACACGGCAGCGTTCCCGACCTCCGCTCGCTCGCCGGATGCACGGTCGTCGTCCAAGGGTTCGGGAACGCCGGCTCGGTCGCCGCGCGGCTTTTCCACGAACAAGGCGCGAAGATCATCGGCATCAGCGACTCGCAAGGCGGCGTGGTCAGCCAGGCCGGGATCGATCCCGTCGTCGCCATCGCCCACAAGGCCAAGACGGGCGCGGTGGCGGGCCTCGAGGGCACCCGCGAGGTCACCAACGGCGAACTGCTCGAAACGCCCTGCGATATCCTGATCCCCGCGGCTCTCGAGAACCAGATTCTGCGCGACAATGCGCCGCGCATCCAGGCCAAGCTGGTTGCCGAGGCGGCCAATGGGCCGACGACTCCCGACGCGGACGAGATCCTGAGTCGGCGAGGCATCTATGTCTTGCCGGACATTCTCGCGAACGCCGGGGGCGTGACGGTCAGTTATTTCGAATGGGTGCAGAATATCGAGAACGAGCAGTGGGACCTCGCGACCGTGAACGCGAAGCTCGAACGCAAGATGGGTGCCGCCGTCGATACGGTCGTCGAACGCGCCAAACGGATGGTCGGACTGTCCGCCTCGGGAGACGGAAGGCCGTCCGTCCCCATTCTGCGGACGGCCGCCTTGGTGGTGGCCATCGAGCGTGTCGCCCGAGTCGCCCTCGAGCGGGGAATCTGGCCCTGATCGGCCACGTGCTGGACGCGCCGGCCGCCTGCGACTCGGAATTGGCGCGCCGCGTCAGCGATTATCTTCGCGGATTCGGACGACCCGTGCTGAGGTCGATCCGCGTGGCGGCCCAGGACGGCCGCGTCACGCTCGACGGACGCGTCACGTCCTTCCACGAAAAACCGTTGTGTCTCGGGTGCCTGTATCACGTCGAAGGTGTTGAGGGCGTCGAGGACGCGATCGACGTTGCCCGGTCGTTTTGGAGTTCGGCCAATCGGAGCCGAAAACCGGGGCTGTCGAGCACATCGACACCGATGGGCGATACGCATGACCCATCCGGATTGGATGTCCCGCCGTGCCGTTCGTCGGTCATCCAGACATGGAATCGCTCTTCCCGAAGGCCGCACTCGGGAATGAGCTTCGCCACGCGGGCGAGGAAATCGGACGATCCGGCGGCGAACAGAAACCGATCCTCGCCTCCCCGCGCAGCGCGGCCGAGCGCGTCGCGCATTTCGGTCTCCGCGTCGAACCATGGCGAATCCCGCCGGTCGACGGAGAGCGTCAGATCGATCATGGAGTCGTCCCAGAACGGATATTCCGCGGCGTAGAGCAGGGACTCCGTTGCGCGTGCGCCGTGGATGAGCGCGATGTCGTGGAACTCGCCCCGGCGCCGGATGAGTTCATGGATCAGGGAACGCAGAGCGGCAAGTCCCATTCCGTCGCTCGCCAGGACGATGTGCGAAGCCGCCGCATCGCCGATCGGCCACCCATTGCCAAGCGGGCCGCGTACGCCGACCGTCGCGCCGACGGCCCATTCCGGCGCGGGTCCGCCGGATCGGATTCCAGAGTCGATCGTATGTTCCAAGAGGAGCGGTTCCGACGGGTCCGAACAGATCGGCGCGGTGATCCAACGATCGCGCGCGATCTCGATGCGATGGACCTGACCCGCTCGGAATCGGTGGATCCGGCGCGCGGCCGGATCATCGAGCGACAGAGCGAGTGTCGTGGCGCCGGGCGATTCGGAACCAACGCGGCGAATGGTCGCGGACAGTCTCCTGCCCGACGTCCCGCCGTCCCTGTCCGCCACACTCCGAACCGGTTCAGTCAATCCCGGGTGTTTCGACGGACTTGGGTGTCGTGTGTCGCGCATGTCCCGAACCCGTTCAATCAATCCCGGATGTTTCGACGGACTTGGGTGTCGTGTGTCGCGCATGTCCCGAACCCGTTCAATCAATCCCGGATGTCTCGACGGACTTGGGTGTCGTGTGTCGCGCAGGTCCCGAACCCGTTCAATCAATCCCGGATGTCTCGACGGACTTGGGTGTCGTGGGTCGCGCAGGTCGGCATGCGGTGTCCATCGTGACAAGGGTCGCGCTCGTTCCGGCGTCGTCGCATCCGACGCTCGCGGACCCAAGCCTACCCAACACAGTCTACCCAACACAGTCTACCCAACACACGGCGATCGCGGGCGTACGAGCGATTGCGAGCGATTGAGGACAATCGGTCTACTTATCCGCCACGGGGAGGCCGTGTATAAATGGTATGCAAACGAGATGGTCCGGAACCAACCGATGCGGGTGCTTTTCAGCTCCATCCCGGCAAGCGGATCCGCCGTGCGCGACACAGCCTCATCGATGAGTCCCAGCAAAGAGAAGCTCGAAGCGCTGCGAATCCATCGCGGCCACGCGCGTTCGCGCGCTTTGCCGACCGCGCTGATCCTGCTTGTCGTTTTTCTCGCGGCGCTCGGCGCGGGTGCGACCTGGTGGTTTCGTCGACCGTCGGTGGCGGTCGTCCGCACGATCGTCGTTCAGGAGATGTCGGCACGCGGCGACCGAACGCTGCTGAACGCCTCGGGCTATGTCGTGGCCCGGCGCGAATCCACGGTTTCCTCGAAGGTCACCGGCAAGGTCGTCGAGGTGTTGATTGAGGAAGGCATGCGGGTGGAAGCGGGCCAGGTGCTCGCCCGCACCGATGCGTCCAATTTGGAAAAGAGCCTCGAATTGTCCCAAGCCCAGCTCGAGTCGGCCCGCAGTGCGATGCTGGAGACCAAGGCCAACCTCAATCAGGCCGAACGCGAGCTGCGCCGGGTCTCGCAGTTGGTTTCCAAGCATGCCGCCAGCCAATCGGAATTGGACCGCGCCGAAACGGATGTCATGTCGCAACAAGCCCGAATGGAGCGTCAGGCGGCCGATGTCGCCGTGAGCGAGCGCGAAGTGGCGGTCTGGCAGCAACAGGTTGACGACACGATCGTCCGCGCCCCGTTCGCGGGTGTCGTGACCACCAAGGACGCCCAACCGGGAGAGATGATCTCGCCGATCTCCGCGGGCGGCGGTTTCACGCGGACGGGCATTTGTACGATCGTCGACATGAGTTCCCTGGAGATCGAAGTGGACGTGGGCGAGACCTACATCAACCGTGTTGAATCGGGGCAGTCCGTGGAGGCCACGCTCGATTCCTATCCCGACCATCGCTTCCCGGCCAAGGTCATCGCCATGATTCCGACCGCCGACCGGCAGAAAGCCACCGTCAAGGTGCGGGTCGGATTCGAGCGGCTTGACCCCCGCATCCTGCCGCAAATGAGCGTGAAGGTCGCGTTCCAGAGCAGCGCCGAGGACGCGCCGACCGTTCGGCGGAGTGTAACCGTTCCGAAAGCCGCCGTCGCGCGGCACGACGGGCGGGACGTCGTCTGGATCGTGCGCGACGGCCGGGCGGAGCGTCGAGCCGTCACCGTCGGACGGGTGGACGGCGATCAGGTCGAACTCGCGGCGGGTGTCAGCGGCGGCGACCGCGTGGTCGTGGAAGGGCCTAAGGACCTGATGGACGGTATTCGAGTGGCGGAGGCGAAATGATGCATTCCAGCGTCGAGACGCTCGTGCATGTCGAGAATGTGGAAAAGACCTTTCGTCGAGGTTCGGAAGAGATCCACGTGTTGTCCGAGATGAACCTGGAAGTCCCCACCGGCGAGTTTTTGGCGCTGATGGGGCCGTCCGGGTCCGGAAAGACCACGCTCTTGAACCTGATCGGAGGACTGGATCGACCGACCCGCGGGTCGGTCACGATCGCCGGCGATCGCATTGACAAGTTGCCCGACCGACAACTCGCCGCATGGCGGGCGCGGCACGTGGGGCTGGTATTCCAGTTCTACAATCTCCTACCCGTGTTGTCGGCGGAGCGGAACGTGGAATTGCCGCTCTTGCTGACGCATCTCTCGAAGGCGGAGCGGCGCGAGCACGTCAAGACGGCGCTGGACGTGGTGGGCCTGTCGCATCGCACCCGCCACTTTCCGCGTACGTTGTCCGGCGGCGAGCAGCAGCGCGTCGGAATCGCCCGCGCCATCGTGACCGATCCAACCCTGTTGCTCTGCGACGAGCCGACGGGGGATCTCGATCGCAGGTCGGGCGACGAGATTCTGGGGCTGCTCCAGGCGCTGAACCGCGAACATGGCAAGACGATCGTCATGGTCACCCATGATCCCCATGCGTCGGCGCGGGCCACGCGCACGCTCTATCTCGACAAGGGCCGGTTTTCCGCGGAGAAGCCGGAATGAAGTACGTCTCGCTCGTCTGGAGTAATCTGCGGCGCAAGCGACTGCGCACCGGGCTCACCGTCTTGTCGATCTTCATCGCGTTCGTGCTGTTCGGCCTGCTCTGCACGATCAAGGAGGCGTTCACCGCCGGTGTGACGTTGGCCGGCGCCGACCGTTTGATCTCGCGCCACAAGGTGTCGCTCATCATGACGCTGCCGGAATCCTACGCCCGGCGCATGGCACGGATCCCGGGCGTCGCCTCCGCCGTGCACTTGACGTGGTTCAACGGCATCTATCAGGACGAGCCCAAGAACTTTTTTGGGAGTTTTCCGGTCTCCGACCCGACTGCGTACTTTGACTTGTATCCCGAGTTCCTGCTTCCGACCGAGCAAGAGGAGGCCTGGTTGAAAACGCGCACGGGCGCCGTCGTGGGACGCAGCTTGGCCGATCGGTTCCATTGGAAGATCGGGGACCGAGTTCCGCTGAAGTCGCCCATCTGGCCCCGCGCGGCCGAGGAAGCTTGGGAGTTCGACATCGTGGGCATCTTCGACGGCGCCAACCGGGCCACCGACACGTCGGGATTCTACTTCCGTTACGACTATTTCGATGAAGCGCGGGCAAACGGCAAGGGACAGGTCGGCTGGTTTGTCGTCCGCGCGGACGATCCCGATCGGGCGGACGAAATCGCTCGGGCCGTGGATGCCGAATTCGCCAATTCGCCGTACGAAACCAAGACCGAGCCGGAAGGCGCGTTCGCGCAAGGGTTCGTTCAGCAGATCGGCGATATCGGCGCCATCCTGATGGCCATCCTGAGCGCGGTGTTCTTCACGATCCTGTTGATCGCGGGCAACACGATGGCTCAGGCCGTTCGTGAGCGGACGATGGAATTGGGTTTATTGAAGGCCCTGGGCTTCACCAACGGGCTCGTGCTGGCCCTCGTGCTGGCGGAATCGTGTCTCATTGCGACGGCCGGCGGATTCGCCGGCCTCGCGGTGGCGTGGCTCGCGACGGTGGGCGGCAGTCCGATCCCGTCCGTGCTGCCCGTGTTCTTCCTGCCGGCGAAGTACGTCGCCATGGGTGCGGTGCTGGTCTTCGCTCTGGGCGTCGTGACGGGCATCCTCCCGGCGCTCGAGGCGATGCGGCTTCGCATCGCGACGGCATTACGGAGGCAAGGGTGATGCACTGGCTATCGCAAGTCGTCTCGGTGACCTTGTTCAGCCTGCGGACGATCCCCGAACGCAAAGGGGCGGTGACCGCGGCGGCGGTGGGCATTGCGGGTGTGGTGGCGGTCCTGGTCGGTGTGCTTTCGATCGCGGAGGGTTTTCGCGCGGCCATGTCGGCGCCCGCGAATGACGACGTGGCCCTTGTGCTGCGCAGCGGCGCGGACAGCGAAATGACGAGCGGGCTGTCCCGTGACGAGACGCGGCTCATCGCCGACGCGCCCGGCGTGGCGCGCGGCGCGGAAGGGGCGCTGGCGTCCGCCGAGCTGTTTGTCATGATCAATCTGCCCATGCGCTCGACCGGTACCGATGCGAATGTCCCCCTCCGAGGCGTCGAGAAGACGGCGGTCGCCGTGCGGGGGGACATTCTCGTGTTGGAAGGACGGATGTTCGCAACGGGCCGAAATGAAGTGATCGTGGGCGCCGGGGCCGCGCGCTCGTTCGCCGGGCTCGATGTGGGCCGGAAGTTCCGCGTCGGCCCGAATGAATGGGAAGTCGTGGGGATCTTCTCGGGCGGCAGTGGGGCCGAGGAATCGGAGATCTGGACCGACGCCGCCGTGCTTCAGCCCGCCTACAATCGGGGCGATTCGTTTCAGGCCGTCTACGCCCGATTGCGATCGGCCGACGCGTTCCGGGAGTTCAAAGATGCGCTGACGAGCAATCCCCGACTCCGCGTCCGGCCGCTCCTGCAGGCGGAATACCTCGCCGAACAGTCCAGCGCGCTGACGAGTTTCATCCAGGGCCTCGGCCTTGGCATCGCGGGATTGATGGCGCTCGGCGCGCTGTTCGGAGCGCTCAACACCATGTACAGCGCGGTGGCGGCCCGCACGCGCGAAATCGCCACGCTCCGGGCCCTGGGGTTCGGCGCGGGTCCCGTCATCCTGTCGGTCATCATCGAATCGCTGGTCGTGGCATTGATCGGCGGCGCGGCGGGAGCGGCGGCCGCCTATGTCGCGTTCGACGGATTCCAGGCCTCCACCATCAACTGGCAGACGTTCAGTCAGGTCGCCTTCGCCTTCGCGGTGACGCCCCGCCTCCTCGTCACGGCCATCGCCTGGGCGGCGGCCATCGGTTTGCTCGGCGGGCTCTTTCCCGCCATTCGCGCCGCTCGTTTGCCGCTCGCTGTGGCCTTGCGGGAAGTTTAGCGCGCGACGTTGGTCCGTCCTCGAACGTCGATTCCGCGATCCCGGTGCTTCCGAAGATGGGAATGGGAAAACGATGACGCGGCCGTACGATTGTCTGCTGATCCTGTCGTTCGGCGGACCGAACGGTCCCGAGGACGTGATGCCGTTCCTGCGCAATGTGCTCCGGGGCCGCGACGTTCCCAACGATCGCATGCGCGAGGTCGCCGAGCATTACCTGCGATTCGGCGGCGTCAGCCCGATCAATGCGGCCAATCGGGCGTTGATCGAGAGCGTGCGGCGCGAGATCGATCGAAGGAACTGGCGGCTGCCCGTGTATTGGGGAAACCGGAATTGGCATCCGCTCTTGGCCGATACCGTCCGCGCGATGCGCGACGACGGCATGCGCGCGGCGCTCGCGTTCACGACGTCGGCGTTCAGTTCGTACGCCGGTTGCCGGCAATACCTCGAGGATATCGACCGCGCGATCGCCGAGGTCGGGGAGGATGCGCCGCGCATCCAGAAGATTCGCCCCTATTTCAATCACCCGGCCTTCATCGACGCCTGCGTCGACCGCGCGCGCCGGGCGATCGACCGACTTCCGATCGCCGACCGGCATCGCGTCGAAGTGCTCTATTCGGCGCACAGCATACCCCGGTCGATGGCCTCGGCTTGCGACTACGCGGCCCAATTGGAGGACGTGGCGCGAACGATCAGCGACGCGCTTGGGATTGTCCAGTGGCGGCTGGTCTATCAGAGCCGGAGCGGTCCGCCGAGCCAGCCGTGGCTCGAACCCGACGTCCGCGACGTCATCCGTGCGCGGCACGCCGCGCGCGACCTGTCTCCGATCGCCATCGTGCCCATCGGGTTCGTCTCCGACCACATGGAGGTCATTTACGATCTGGATCACGAAGCGCGCGAACTTTGCGATGCATTGCGTATCCCCATGGTCCGCGCCGAAACGGCCGGCACGCATCCTTGCTTCATCGGAATGGTGTGCGACCTGGTCGAGGAAATGCAGGGCTGGCGAACGGATCGGCCGGCGCGGGGCAGGCTCGGTCCGCGACCCGACGCCTGCGCGGCCGGATGCTGCATCGCGCCCCCGTAGCCGGTAGCCACCGGCGCCAGACAGTGGCCTGCGGCTCGTCCACGCTCCGGCGAGCGTGGACGAGGCAAACGCGCTGGCTAGACCGTATCCTAGGCCGTTTCGGGCACTTCAAGCCCGAGCTCCTCGATCATCTGTTCCCGAATCCGGAATTTCTGAATCTTCCCGGTGACCGTCTGCGGAAACTCGGTCACGAATCGCACATAACGGGGTGTCTTGTAGTGCGCCAGTTTCTCGCGGCAATAGGCGCGCACTTCGTCTTCAGCGAGTGTCATGCCGGCGCGAAGCCGAATCCACGCGCAGAGTTCCTCGCCGTATTTCGGATCGGGAACGCCGACGACCGCCGATTGTTCGATGGCGGGATGGGTGAAGAGGTACTCTTCGATCTCTCGCGGATAGATGTTCTCTCCGCCGCGAATGACCATATCCTTGATCCGCCCCGTAATCCGGAAATAGCCGTTGGGAAGTCGGATCGCGAGGTCGCCGCTGTGCAGCCATCCGTCGGCGTCGATCGCCTCCGACGTCGCCTCCGGATTCTTGTAGTAGCCAAGCATCACGCCATGACCTCGGCTGCGGAATTCACCCTGAGAGCCGTCGCCAAGCTCCTTCCCCGTGGATGGATCGACGATCATGGTCTCCACTCCCGGAAGCGGACGGCCCACCGTCTCGACGCGCAGTTCGAGCGGGTCGTCGGCCCGCGTCTGGGTCGCGACGGGAGACGCCTCGGTCTGTCCGTACGCGATCGTCATTTCGCGGGCTCCCATCCGGTCGATCACCTGGCGCATGATCTCGATCGGGCAGGGGCTTCCCGCCATGATGCCGGTTCGCAGCGAGGAAAGGTCGCGCTGGTCGAAAGACGGGTCGTTCAATTCGGCGATGAACATCGTCGGGACGCCGTAGATGACGGTGGCCCGTTCGCATTCGATCGCGGCAAGCGTTTCGGCCGATTGGAAATACTCGTTCGGAATGACCATGGTCGCGCCGTGGACGACGGCGCAGAGCGTTCCGAGCACGCAGCCGAAGCAATGGTAGAAGGGGACTGGGATGCAAATCCGGTCGCTCGCCGTCAAACGCTGGCATGCGCCCACGTAATAGGCGTTCAGCAACAGATTGCGGTGGCTGAGCATGGCCGCCTTGGGGAATCCGGTCGTCCCGGACGTGTATTGGATGTTGATCGGATCGCTCGGTGCCAACGGTCCGATCGATTTCCAAACGGAAGACGCGATCGACGTTCCCGCCGCGATCATCTCGTCCCACGTCATCGCGCCGGGAATGCGCTGTCGGTCGCCCTTGACGACGATGACTCGGCGCAGCCGCGGGAATGCGGAACTGGTCCATCCGCCCGGCGACGCGGTCAACAGCTCCGGACAGACCTCGCCGAGCATGGCGAAATAGTCGGACGAGCGGAACGCGTCGACAAGGACGAGCGCGACGGAGTCGCTTTGTTCGAGCGCGTAACGCAGTTCGAAAGGACGGTACGACGGGTTGATCGTCACGAGCACCGCGCCGATCCGGGCCGTCGCGAACTGTAGGACGATCCACTCGGGAACGTTGGTCGCCCAGATCGCGACATGCTCGCCCCGACCGATGCCGATTCCGAGCAGTCCGGCCGCCGCGGCGTCGACGCGCCGCGCGAATTCCGACCAGCTCCAGCGCAGGCTCAGCCTCGGAAAGGCCACGGCATCGGCGCCGCCGCGCGCCTCCGCGGTCCGATCGAGCACCTGTCCGATGGTGAGTCCGTCCACCCAGGGCCTTGCGTCGCTCATCGTTCCCTCGACATGCTGTTCCCCCTCCCGGACACGGAACGTTCGTACCGGTCGATCCGGTGAGAGTCCCATCGTCACCCTATTCTGGCCGGATCGGGCCGTCGGCGGAACCCTAGATTCCGTGGTTGAATTCCACATGTCGCGCGGTACATTGATCCAGTGCCGTTTCACCCGGGTCTCCAATCGAAAGGTCGTGTCATGGGGTTTCCCCTTTGGGCCGGGCGATTCGCGCCGGCGTTGGTCGTCGCCGCGGTCGCGTGGGGGTCCGTTTCGCCCGTATTCGCAGACGTTTTCGAATCGCTCGATTCGAACGAGGACGGCGTTCTGAGCGGCAAGGAGTCGGCGGGGCTCAAGTTCCTGGACAATGACGAGGACGGCGAGATCTCGCGCGGCGAGTTTGACCAGGGGGTGGCGGCCCATATTCAGCGCCTTGAACAGGGCGATTCGGAATCGTTCGCGAAGCTCGACCAGAACGAGGATGGCCGTCTGTCGGGCAAGGAATTGCGACCGGTCGCGTTCACGGACGTCGATGGCGACGGCCGCGTGACGCTTGACGAATACCGCGACGGGTTGCGGCGCCGGCGAGCCGAATTGGCGGGGCGCGACGCGAAGGCGCTGCGCGCGACGAGCGAGGCCGAATTCGCGAAACTGGACATCACCGAGGACGGCCGACTGTCGGGGACCGAACTCGCCGGCGCCGCCCATTACGACCTGGACGGAGACGGTCGGGTCACGCGAGACGAGTTCCTTTCCGGCATGATGCTCGATGCGCTCGCGGGTGGTGCTCCCGGCCCCGGGCCGAGCCCGGATCCCGGACCCGCTCCGCGCGAAACCGGCAAGAACGTGACCGCCGAATCGATCGTCGCGGCGACCGTCGATGCCATCAATCGGCAGGACGGACGCAAGGTCGTCGCGATGATGCACCCCGAACTCAAGAAGCTCGTGGACGAGCCGCTTTTCGCTTACCTCCTGTTCGCCCTGAAACGACAGCATGGCGAAGTGCGCGAACCGGCCGCCGAGATGATCGAGCGATCGGCGCCCGGCGAGGACGGATCGGCCAACGTGATCGCGCCGATTCTATGCGACGAGGGCGAAATCAAACTCCATCTTACGCTCGCCCAAAACCAGTTCCTCGGCTTCCAGTTCGAAACGCCGGTGAACGACGCGCTGCAGACATTGCTCGCCAAGGACCTGGTCGAATCCGAGGAATGGCAGGATCGCTTCGCGAAAGGCTATTCCCCGAGGTGTCAGAAGCTGATCCGGCACGGTGTGGCGGGGGAAGTCGACGAGGCGATCGCCATGTTCCATCCGCAGGTGATCGAGTCGGTGGGGCGCGACAAGTACGAGGCCGTGCTGGGGATCCTGCGGGACCGGGTCGGAGGCGTGAAGTCGATCGAACTGGAGACGTTCGGAAACGAACAGGACGAATCGAACAACCTGTTCATGACGATTTCCCACCGTCTCACCGGCGAGAAGCTGGTCCTCATCGTCGAGAACCGTTTGCAGTTTGTGGGGATGAGCGCCGCGCTCGTCTCGATCGCGACGAAGGCGCCCGAGGACAGTGGTCCGGTCCCGCCGGCTCCCATGCCCTCGCCGGATGCGAAGTCGGCTCTGAAACCGGTGGCGGCCGACGCGGACGGGCTTCGATTCAAGATGCCCGGCACGCCCGAACGGATCGTGAATGAGGAGGAAAAGCTGGTTTCCTGGCAGTTCGAAACCGAGGACCCAAGGTGTTTCTATATCGCCGAGGTTCGCACGTTCGACGCGAACATCGAAAAGGAACATGAGACGTTCTTCAATTCCATGAAGAAGACGATGACCGAGGACGCGACGTTCAAGATCGCCGACGAGGACGATGGTGGGACTGGCGGCCATCCGGGCATGATCTTCACGCTCGAGGGCCAGAACGGAAAATACTCGTTTCGACGCGACGTCTGCGTCGGCAACAAGGTCTATTCGTTGCAATGGGTCACGGCGAAACGGACGCGCGAGTTGGAACAGGAGTTCGGGGAACCGTTCATCGGTTCACTCGAAATCATCGAGGGCGGCGAGCGTCCGGTGCCGCCTCCGCCTTCGACGGACGATGATCCCCCGCCTCCACCGTCCGGGGGCAAGAAGCCGGCGAAGGTGCGCCCGCCCTCCACCGGCGATGTTCCGCCGCCGCCAAGAAGTGGCGACGATGTTCCGCCGCCGCCAAGAAGTGGCGACGATGTTCCGCCGCCGCCGAAGCCGCCGGGAAGCGCGGAATAACCCGTCGCGTTTCCCGCCGGCCGGGTCGTGGATCCCGCGCGCGTGGCGACTCGTGCGGTCCGGTGGACCGCGTGTCGCGTGGGGAGGCCGTGTTGATGCGTCCAAACCGCGACGCGGTTCCAGCGGAACCGAACGGCCGCCGTTCAAAGTTCGATTTTGGCCAAAAGTTCGATTTTGGCCAGGTCACTTGCGGGCGCGGAATGCGGTAAAGGCGGCGAATGAGTGGATTGCGATGAATGCGAAGCCTGCGTCGAGGATTGAGGAAGTTCGATTTTGGCCAGGTCACTTGCGGGCGCTTGCGGGCGCGGAATGCGGTAAAGGCGGCGAATGGGTGGATTGCGATGAATGCGAAGCCTGCGTCGAGGGCTGAGTGCGGTTGTCCGGATGAGGCGGTCGGGATGAGGCGCGGCGGCGCGGGCGTTCCGCGGGCGGGATGGGCCGAGCTATCATTAGGGGGTAGGAAAGAACGAGGAGGAGCCGCATGCCCGCCGTCTCGGTCGTCATTCCGGCGTACAACGAGGAAGCTGCACTGAAGGGTGTCGTCGTCGGCATCCGCGATGCGCTCGAACGGGCCGGCATCGAACACGAGATCGTGATCGTCGTGGACGGAGCCGAGGACCGTACCGCCGACGTGGCGCGCGGCGTCGCCGACCGGGTCGTCGAACATCCGCAAAATCGAGGATACGGCCGCAGTCTGAAAACGGGAATCCTAGCCGCCTCACATGATCGGATCGTCATCACGGACGCGGACGGAACGTATCCGGCCGATCGTCTTCCGGATCTGATCCGCGCGTCCGACCGGTTCGACATGGTGGTTGGATGCCGATCGGGACGGTTCTATCAAGGCGGGGTCGTCAAACGGATCGGCCGATTGGTTTTCCGCAAGTTGAGTGAGTTCTCGGTGGGGCATGCGATCCCCGACATCAATTCGGGCATGCGGGTCTTTCGCAAGAGCCAAGTCGTTCCGTTCTTTCCGGTGATCAGCGCCGGGTTCTCGTTCACGACGACATCGACGTTGGCCTACCTGCATCACGAGCTCTGCGTGCACTACGTTCCGATCGAGTACTTCAAGCGGTCGGGAAGTTCGAAGGTACGGCATGTGCGGGACTCGCTTCGCGCATTGCAGATCGTCGTCGAGGCGATCTTGCGGTGCAATCCGATCAAGATGTTCCTGTTGCTGGCCGCGCCGTTCGTGATCGCGGCTCTGATTTGCGCGGCGCGCGCGGCGGTTCAATCGGATGGGTGTCAGTGGTTTCTCGTCGCGGCGGTCTTCGCGAGCGCGTCCGGAATGATCCTGTCCGTGGGATTCGCGACGGTGGCGCTGGCGCCGCCCAAAGTCCCGGTCGAGCGTCCGCGGCCGAACGTGGAGGGGCGCGTCGAGTCAAAGGGCGTTCCGTGATCGGGCCAAGCGAGCGAGCCGACTCGACTCGACCGGCGGGCGCGGCGACGATGAGCCCCGCGATGCGTGAAATGGAGGCGTATTCGGCCTACCTGTACCGGCTCGTCGAACCGGTGCTCGGCGATCGGGTCTGGGAAGTCGGCATGGGGCACGGCCAATACACGGCGAGGATGCGCGAAGCGGGCAAACGGGTGCTCGCCACGGATGTCGATCCGAGGTGCCTCGACGCCGCGCGGCGCGCGTGGGCGGGAGACGACTTGATTGTGATCGATCGAGTGGACCTGCGCGAGGAAGCGTCGATCCGCGCGCACACGGCGTACGCCGCCGAGTCCATTCTCTGCGTGAACGTGCTGGAGCATATCGAGGACGATGTCGGCGCGCTGCGATGGCTGCGCGAATCGGCCGCTCCGCGCGCGGCCCTGGCGCTGATCGTGCCCGCGATGCCCGAGCTCTACGGCCGCATGGACGCCGAGGCCGGCCATTTCCGCCGCTACTCGCGGCGCTCGTTGACGACGTTGCTGGATACGGCGGGCTGGAGGCCGCACGCCGTTCGATACGTCAATTTCCTTGGCGCCGTCGGATGGTGGTATCACAATCGGGTTCGACGATCGGCCGGACTCGGCGACGTCAGGGCGAATCGAGCGATGCGAGCCGTCGATCGATGGTTGCCGCGCGTCGCATGGTGGACCGATCCGGTCCTGGGATCGCTCGCCGGACTCTCGGTTCTCGCCGTCGGACGGAGCGGGGATGGCTGATCCGCTCCGGACGGCGATTGCCCGATGCCGCGCGGCTCGACCGTGCGGACCATGAGGTGATCGGATTCATTGCGGTTCGGGGGCGTGAGCGTGTGACAAGGAGATTGGCCGGCGCATGTGCGGGATCGCGGGCATTTTTGAATTCGACGCCCTTGCGCTGCCTCCCGATGCGGGACTCGGGCTCCGCATGGCCGATTCGCTCGTCCACCGCGGGCCGGACGACGGCGGCCTGCTCGTCGCGCCTGGGCTTCTTCTCGCCCATCGCCGGCTCGCGGTGATCGACCTTTCCCTCCACGCGCATCAGCCGATGTGCGATCGCCGGGGATGGTGCTGGCTCGTGTTCAACGGCGAGATCTACAACTTCCGGGAATGTCGGCGCAAGTTGGAGTCGCTGGGCCGCCGATTCCGATCCGATTCCGATACGGAAGTCCTCTTGGAGGGGTACCTCGAGTGGGGCATGGACGTCTTGCCCGAGTTGAACGGGATGTTCGCGTTCGCATTGTGGGATTGCCGCGACGACACGCTTTGGCTGGCGCGGGATCCGATGGGGATCAAACCGCTCTTCTACAGCGAGCGAGGCGCATTTCGATTCGGGTCGGAGATCAAGGCGATCCTTGCCGACGATCGGATCCCCGCGCACCCCGACTGGGAGTCGCTCGACCGGTTCCTGACGTTTGGTTATCCGCCCGCGCCATCGACCGGTTTCGATGGGATTCGGCAGGTCATGCCGGGCGAGTGGATCCGGGTGGCGCGGACGGGCAAGGTGACTCGGCGACGATGGGAGGACTTGCCCTACCCGTCCGGTCCGCCGGGAGGCGCGTTTCGGGATTCGGTCGACCGGCTCGACGCGGCGCTGGCATCCGCCGTCGAACGCCAAATGGTCTCCGATGTTCCGCTCGGCGCGCTGCTCAGCGGCGGTCTGGATTCATCCGCCATCGTGCGGGCGATGGCGCGCCGCGGGGGAGGCGGCGCGGTCGAGACATTCACGATCGGTTTCGAGGATCCTCGATTCGATGAATCGACCTTCGCCGCCGAAGTGGCTCGCACGTTCGGAACGCGTCACCACGCGCGGCGCGTCGATCCGGACGTCGCGTCGATACTCACCACGATCGTGTCGCACGCCGAAGAGCCGCTCGCCGATCATTCGGCCATTCCGTTCCATCTGCTTTCCGAATCGGTTCGAAAACAGGTCACGGTCGCCCTATCCGGTGACGGCGCCGACGAGCTGCTTGGCGGATATATGACGTACCGCGCGAGTCAACTGGCGCCGTATTATCGAGCGATTCCCGGTCCGATCCGGCGATCCATCCTCGGTCCGCTCGCGCGGCGCTTGCCCCTATCGCGAGGCAAGTACGGCGCGTCGATGCTGTTGAGGCGTTTTGTGGACGCCGCGGAACGTCCGTTTCCGTTCGATCACTGCGGCTGGCGGCGCATGGTCTCCTCGGACCTGCGGCGGCGATTGCTCACACCCGAGCGGCTCGCGGCGCTTCCCCCCGAGCCGCTCGCTCCCTACGCCGACGCGTTGGCCGGCGCGCCGGACTGGCTCGATCCGCTCGCCCGCCAATTGCATCTCGATTTGACCTTCCATCTTCCGAACGACATGCTCGTGAAAGTGGACCGGATGAGCATGGCGCACGCATTGGAAGTGCGCGTGCCGTGGCTGGATCGCGAGGTTGTGCGGGCGTGCCTTGCCATGCCGAGCGGGCACAAGCGGCGTGGAAACAAGGGAAAGATGGTGCTCGCCGCCATGCTCCACGACGATCTGCCGCCCGCGATCCTCCGAAGGCGCAAGGCGGGGTTCGTCATGCCCTTGGAACAGTGGCTCCGATGCGAATGGCAACCGCTCCTGAGATCGGCGCTGACCGCCGAATTCGCTCATCAAACCGGCGCGTTCCAATGGACCTGTTTGGAGAGCATGATCGACGAGCACGCGTTGGGGCGTGGAGACCACGCGTACGCGCTGTTCACGCTGCTCGTCATGGGAATCTGGTGGCGCGTTTGGATCACCGGCGAGACGCGCCGGTCGGTGCGCCGCCCCGACGCCGCGCCAACTCAAGTCCATCGTGTCGTTCGCTCCCAGGGCGGCTATCTCGAACCGTCCCATCCGCGTGACGAAGGCGACCCTTCATGAACGGCGTTTCGCGCGCACCCTGGGTCGGTTTTCTTTCGGCGGCGGCGGTGATCGGTGGTTTCTTGGCGATGACCGGACGCCTCGACCCGGTATTCGAAGAGGACTCGCGCACCTACCTGACGTTTGATTTCCATTCACCGCGCGCGATGCTCGGCCAGATCCGAACGGTCGGCTATCCGCTCTTTCTCGCCATGGCGGGCGATACCGACCGCGTCCCATGGCTTCAGTTCGGGATCCACGTCATGGCGGTCGCCGTCTTCCTGGGCGGATTGCGCGCCGCGGGCTATTCGAATCGGACGGCCGCCTGGTGTTCGGTGACCTTGTTGCTCGGTCGCGGCGCCGTCGACCTCGCACGACTCGTCACGGCCGATTCGCTCGCCGTTTCGCTCGCGATCGCCTCGACCGGTTGCCTCGTCGCCGTCACGGCGGGCCCGAGCCGGCGTTCCTGGTGGATCGGGCTGGTCGTGTGTACGTTTCTCGCCTACCAGGTTCGGCCCGCGTACCTTTTTCTGATCGTCACCTGGCCGGTTGTCGCGTGGGTGCTCGACGTATTCCTCCTTCGTCGCGGCGCGCCTCGCCGAGCACGATGGTCCAGGGTGGGGCGCATCGCGTTGGCGACGATCGGTCCGTTTTTCGTTTTTTGCGGAGTGCGCTGGGCCGTCGTGGGGCATTTCGGTCTCGTGTCGTTCGGGGGCCACAACCTGATCGGAATCGCAGGACAATTCCTGGACCGCGAGCTCGTCGATACGCTGCCCGACGACGTGCGGCCATTGGCCCGAGCCATGTTGCGGAGCCGGGTCGAGCTGGGGCACGCGCCCGCCGGCGACTTCGCGGGCATGGAAGCGATGTACAATCCGACGGCCTGGCAAGTCGCCGCGCCGTCGGCCGCGTCGGTTTACGGAGAGGACGTGGTCGCCGCGAATCGGGGCCTTTCGCGGTTGGCGCTTGCCGTTTTGCGGCGTCGGCCGGCCGCCTACGCGCGATGGCTTGTCGGCAACGCCAACCATGCGCGCCGACAACTCCTGACGCTGATCGTCTTCGACAAGGGGACCGGCGCGCTGCTGATCGTGTTCCTGGCGGGTATGGCCGTCTCGCTCGTGGCGAATCGGTCGGTCCGGCGAACCGATGCCGGCATTCCCGCAACCCGCGCGCCGCGCGACGTCGGCCGGCTCGAAACGCACCTCCTGTTCTGGACGGCCCTCCTCTTCGCGGCCGCCAAGACGTCGCTCGTGCTCCTCGTCGAACCCGCGAACGACCGCTACATGACGGGCGCCGCCGTGTTGATCCCCGCCGCCATCGCGGCGGCGGCGGCGGGGAGAACGCGGACGGATGAAGGACGAACGTGAACGGTCAGTCGGGGGGGTGGCGCTCGAGTCAATGGCCTTGCGGGAGCGGGCCGATCGAGCGACCATAGTGCGTTTCCGGTCGGCGCGTGATCCGGTTTTCCGAGATCCTTTGGCAACTGAAGGGACGAGCCCGTGGGAGTTCGGCAGTTCGTTACGGTCGACGGGAACGAAGCGGCGGCCCACATCGCGCACTTGGCGAGCGAAGTGATCGCGATCTATCCGATCACGCCGTCTTCCCCGATGGGCGAATTCGCGGACGCATGGTCGTCGGCCGGGCGCAAGAACATTTTTGGCGTCGTACCCGAAGTGATCGAGATGCAAAGCGAGGGCGGCGCGGCCGGCGCCGTGCACGGGGCCCTCCAAGCCGGTTCGCTGACGACCACGTTCACGGCGTCGCAGGGCCTGCTGCTCATGATCCCCAACATGTTCAAGATCGCCGGGGAGCTCACGCCGACCGTATTCCACATCGCCGCGCGGACGATCGCGACCCACGGGCTGTCCATCTTCGGCGATCACAGCGACGTGATGGCCGTGCGAGGCTGCGGCTGGGCCATGCTCGCCGCGAACAACGTCCAGGAAGTCCACGATTTCGCGTTGATCTCGCATGCGGCGACTCTGCGCGCCCGGGTTCCGTTTCTGCATTTTTTCGACGGCTTTCGAACGTCGCACGAGGTCAACAAGATCGAGTTGCTCACGAACGACGACGTCTCCGCGATGCTCGACGCCGATCTGATTCGCGCGCATCGCGAGCGGGCCCTCGACCCCGACCGACCCGTACTGCGGGGTACCTCGCAGAATCCCGATGTCTTCTTCCAGTCGCGCGAGGCATGCAATCCGTTCTATTTGGCGATACCCGGCATTGTGCAGGCGACGATGGATCGGTTCGCCGCGTTGGCCGGCCGCCCATACCGGCTCTTCGATTATGTCGGTGCGCCCGACGCCGACCGCGTCCTCGTGCTGATGGGTTCGGGGGTCGGCGCGGCGGAGGAGGCTGTCGCGAAACTCACCGCGTCCGGCCAGAAGATCGGCCTCGTGAAAGTGCGGCTCTATCGCCCCTTCGACACCCACGCGTTCCTGGCCGCCCTCCCTTCGACCGTCCGATCGATCGCCGTACTCGACCGAACCAAGGAACCGGGCGCGATCGGTGAACCCCTCTTTCTCGACGTGGTCGCCGCGCTCAACGAACGCCGGCATCCGGCGCGGGACCACATCATCGGAGGCCGGTACGGCCTTTCGAGCAAGGAGTTCACGCCGGCGATGGTCAAGGCGATCTTCGAGGAGCTCGATCGGTCCGAACCGAAGACTCGGTTCACGATCGGCATCTTCGACGACGTCACGCGGCTCAGTCTCCCCTGGGACCGCGAATGGTCGACCGAGGCCGGCGACGTGGTGCGCGCGGTCTTCTATGGATTGGGGAGCGATGGGACGGTCGGCGCGAACAAGAACTCCGTCAAGATCATCGGCGAGAACACCGAACTGCACGCGCAAGGCTATTTTGTTTACGACTCCAAGAAAGCGGGTTCGATGACCGTTTCGCACCTGCGATTCAGCCCACGCGCGATCCATTCGACCTACCTTGTCGAGCGGGCCGGATTCGTCGCCTGCCACCAATTCCAGTTCCTCGAACAGATGGACGTGCTCGCGGCCGCGGTGCCCGGCGGCACGTTCCTGCTCAACAGTCCTTATTCGGCCGACGAGGTCTGGCCGTATTTGCCGCGCGAGGTCCAGGAGGCCGTCATCGAGAAGGGCTTGAAGTTCCATGTCGTCGACGCGGCCCGCGTGGCGCGCGACGCGGGGCTGGGGAACCGCATCAACACGGTCATGCAGACCTGTTTCTTCGCGCTCGCGGGCGTGCTGCCCCGCGAACAGGCGATCGCGTCGATCAAGGAAGCCATCCAATACTCCTACGGCAAACGCGGCGAAAGCGTTCTCAAGAAGAACTTCGACGCCGTCGACCGCTCGCTCGACGCGCTCCGCGAAGTCTCCGTGCCGCGGGAAGCGACCGGCGATCGGCGCCTGGTGATCGGCGTGAAGGGGGATGTTCCGGATTTCGTGCAACGCATCACGTCGATGATCATCGCCGGACAAGGCGACTTGCTGCCGGTCAGCGCGCTGCCCGTCGATGGGACGTTTCCGACCGGCACGGCCAAATACGAGAAACGGAGCATCGCGCACGATATCCCGATTTGGGATCCCGACATCTGCATCCAGTGCGCGCTCTGCCCGCTCGTCTGTCCCCATGCCGCCATCCGCATGAAGGTGTTCACCGAGGCCGACATGCAAGGGGCGCCCGAGTCGTTCGCGTCCCGAGCGTGGTCGGGCAAGGATCTTCCCGGGCATCGGATGGTCATCCAGGTCGCGCCCGACGACTGCACCGGTTGCGGCGTATGCGTCGACGTCTGCCCGGCGAAGAGCAAGGAAGTCGCCAAGCACAAGGCGATCAACATGCTCCCGAAACTGGAACACCTCGACGAACGGAAGAACTTCGAGTTCTTCCTGTCGATTCCCGAGATCGACCGCATGAAAGTGAATCGCGAGGGCGTCAAGGGTTCGCAGATGCTCGAACCGCTCTTCGAGTACTCGGGCGCATGCGCGGGATGCGGCGAGACACCCTATCTCAAGCTGCTCACGCAATTATTCGGCGACCGAATCGTCGTCGCGAACGCGACCGGATGCTCGTCGATCTACGGCGGCAATCTGCCGACAACGCCTTGGTCGGTGAATGCGGCGGGCCGCGGACCCGCCTGGTCGAATTCGCTTTTCGAGGACAACGCCGAATTCGGGCTCGGCATGCGACTCGCCGTCGACCATCGCGGCGAATACGCCCGCACACTGCTTCGCGAACTCGCCGGGCGGCTCGGCGATGAACTGGTGACCGGCCTCCTGGACGCGGTCACGGAGACAGAGAGCGGGATCGCCGAGCAGCGGGGTCGGATCGACCGATTGCGGGAACGACTGCGCGGGTTGGACGATCCGCGCGCCCGCGTGCTGGAGACGCTCGCTCCGGTTCTGGTGCCGCGGAGCGTCTGGATCATCGGCGGCGACGGATGGGCGTTCGACATCGGATTCGGCGGGCTCGATCACGTGCTCGCGTCGGGCCGCAACGTCAATGTCCTCGTGCTCGACACGGGCGTCTATTCGAACACGGGCGGGCAGGCGTCGAAATCGACGCCCCGCGCGGCGGTCGCCAAGTTCGCGGCCGGGGGTAAGACGATCCGCCGGAAGGACCTCGGCATGCTCGCGGTCGCCTACGGCAGCGTCTATGTCGGGCAAATCGCGGTCGGCGCGAACCCCGCGCAGACCATCCGCGTACTGCTCGAAGCCGAATCCTACCCCGGCCCCTCGCTCATCCTGGCCTATAGCCACTGCGTCGCGCACGGTATCGAAATGTCGACCTCGATGACCCATCAGAAGGACGCGATCCGTTCGGGATTCTGGCCGCTCTACCGGTTCGACCCGAGGCTCGCCGGAAAGGGCGCCCATCCGTTCCAACTCGATAGCCGCAAGCCGACGGTGCCGTTCAAGGAGTTCGCCATGCAAGAGGCCCGCTTCGCCATGCTCATGCGATCCAATCCGGTGGAGGCGGAACGGTTGTTCGACCTGGCGCAGCAGGACATCGATGAGGTCTGGCACTACTACGAGCAGATGGCGTCGGTGGAACGCGACGCCGGTCAAGGCGTTCCGCGGGAACAGGAAACGGCATCATGAGCGTTGATCTGTCGACAACCTATCTCGGGCTGCGCCTCCGCAATCCGATCGTTGTCGCCGCGTGCCCTTTGACGGCCGACGTCGATTCGCTCCGTTCGCTCGAATCGGCCGGAGCGCGAGCGGCCGTGCTTCCGTCGCTGTTCGAGGAGCAGATCGAACACGATGAAATGCAGTTGCATGAATTGTACGAGCGTTATGCGGCATTCACGGCGGAATCGAGTTCGTTCATGCCCGTGCGGCGCGACTACAACACGGGTCCGGACGCGTATCTGCGCCACATCGAGACGGCGAAGGCGGCGGTCGGCATCCCGCTCATCGCCAGCCTGAACGGAACATCGAAATGATGGCGTCGACGTTGTTCCGCTACGGTGCCGCTCGACACATGTGAACCGGCGACGCCCTTATTTGGCGAGCTTGGCGAGCAGACCTTGCATGGCCTTCTTCTTGTCGGCTTCGGAACCGGACGCCAGTTTCGAAGCCGTTTCGACGTCACCGCCCAGGCAATGCTCGTACGCTTTCGTCATCTCGTCCGTCGAGAGCCACTGACGACTGCGATAGAAGCGGACTTCATTCAGGTTCTGCAACGTGCGTCCGTTGTTCGCGGCCAGCACGGCGCGGATACGCTCGATCGCCTCGTCATGACCGAACGGTTCGGGCATTGCCGCGAGCGCGAATGGGCCGTCGACGAACCGGAAGAGCTGTTCCACGGCGTCCTGGATCGTGTCTTTGTCGCTTCGTTTCTCCCGCTCCTTCTCCACCGCGATGTTGTTCACGGCGCGCACGCCGATATCCTTGAACATCTCTCCTGTTTCGACGTTGTACAAAGCGAATCGGACCGTGTTGTTCACGATCTTCGTGCGCCGGTTCTCTTCAACCTGGACCTGGAAGACGAGAAGCACGTCGAGCTCCTCGGCTTTCGCGAGCTTGAGCAGTTCGTCGGTTTTCGCTTGCCCCAAACCCACGATGCCGGGAATCAATAGGCGCGGGCCTTGGCCGGAGGAGGCTGAGTTCGATCGCCCGAAGTTGGGCATTCCGGGCATGGAAGGCATCCCGCCCGGCGCGCCTGGGAATCCGCCGGGACCGCCTCCCGGTTTTCCGGCGAACCCGCCGGGACCACTGGGAACCCCGCCGGGAGGTCCCGAAGGTCGCGTAAAGCCGCCCGGTCCGCTCGGCGCGCCGCCCGGCGCGCCCGGGAAACCGCCTGGGCCGGACGGAATTCCGCCGAACCCTTCACCATCCGCGCCAAAGCCGCCGATCCCCGAGCTCGGCGGACTGCTCGACGGCGCGATGCTCGCGTAGTCCTTCAACGCGGCGCCGAACGCGCCCGATTCCACACGCGACTTCAATTGCTCCAAGACACGATCGCCGACTTCACCCGTCGTTCGTGCGATGTCGGGATCGCTGATCGCCGAGACACCGGCGGGCGAGGCACCGCCTCCACCCGCTCCGGGAAATCCGCCAGGGCCACCGGGGATGCCGAGCCCGGGTGCGCCTCCGCCGAACGCCGCGCCGGCACCCGCGCCGGCGCCTGTCGGTTCAAAACCGCCGGGAGCTCCCACGCCGCCTGGTTCGAACCCGCCGCCCGTCGGTGGGCCGCCTTGACCGCGATTGGTTTGAGCAACCTGTTTTCCGTAGCCAACCGGTCGAGGATCCCCTTGGTAGGCGCCCGATTGATAATCGACGCCGACGCCCCATCGAATGGCCGCGACCGGTCGATTCAATCCGGCAACGTATTTCATTTCCTCGTAATTCGAGCGGGCGTCCGAGTCATTCGAAATGAACTCGGCCAATAACATCTGAAAGGCTTCGCGGTGGCGGCCCGCGCCGAATTCCATCGTCGCCGCTTCGGCGAATGTTTCGGGCGCCTTGGGGGCCTGGGATTGACGTTGATTGGGTTGGCCGCCCGGATAGCCGGGCGATCCACTCAGCCCGTCGGGCATTTCGGCGCCGGGAGCGCCGCCGAATCCCGCGATGCCCGTTCCGCCCGGCCCGCCTGAAAAACCATTCGGCGGTCCCGTAAACCCGCCGGGGCCGTTTTTTCCGCCCGGTCCGCTCGGAAAACCGTTCGGGGCGCCCGCGAATCCGCCAGGTCCAGGGAACCCACCCGGAGCCGGCGGAATGCCCGGCGCTGCCGCCGCTCCGTCGCCGCCACCCGCCTGACCAGGTGCGGGTGGAATGCCCGGCGCTGCCGCTTCACCGCCGCCGCCACTACCCGGAAACCCACCGGGAGGCCCGCTGCTTGGAAATCCACCCGGAGGCCCGCCCGTGGGAAATCCACCCGGAGGCCCGCCCGTGGGAAATCCACCCGGAGCCCCGCCCGTGGGAAATCCACCCGGAGGCCCGCCTGTGGGAAATCCACCCGGAGCGCCTTGGCCACCCATGGGGTCACCCATGGGGTCGCCGCCTGGAGCCGACGCGCCGTCGGCCGGCCCGTCGGGGAATGCCGCACCGGGACCAGGGCCGCCTTTTCCCGGCGCGGCATCGGCTGGAGGCCCGCTCGATGGTGAAGCCGCACCCCCGGTACCCGCCCCGGCCGACGCCGGTTCCGACGGAGGTGGTGCCGGACCACCCGATGCGCCGGGCGTCGATGACGAACTCGCGACACTCGTCTCGGGTGTCGTATCGCAACCGACAAGCGGCACGATGCACCAGGCCAAAACGGTAACCAGCATTGCCCTGCGCATGATCGACCTCGCACGGGAATAGGACCGGGGTTCGCGAACGTCGCATATTATGGCAGGTTTGGCCCGGATTGTCCAAGACTTTTGCTCTTGTTTTGAGCGGAGCGCGACATTGGCGTTGCTCGCTCGACGATCAACCGGACATGGCGTCCAAGGCGCGCGATGTGCGGGTGGTTCGCGGAGCGGAGCGCGACATTGGGAGTGGTTGCCGCGACGATCGCATGGCATGATGGGGCGGGCGGCGTAACTGGGATTTTCAGGGTGGTCGAGCGACCGAAGGGGAGTGTGCGTGATGCGTATCGGTCTTGGAGCGGCGGAATGGGGGAGTCGGCCGATCTCGCCGATCGTTCGGGTCTTGGTTGGATTGGCGACGACGGTGTTCTTGATTCGGCTGGTCGGTGGACCGTTTGCGGCGAGCGCCCGCGCGGACGAGCCGGCCATTCCCCATAACCAGTCGCGACCACCCGGTCCGGCCCTGTCGCCGCGTCGGGCGATCGAGAAGATGGTCGTGCCCGAGGGGTTTCACGTTGAATTGGTTGCATCGGAACCCAATCTGGTCAATCCGGTCGCGATGGCGTTTGACGAGCGCGGACGGGTGTGGGTCGCCGAGAGCCTGGAATACCCTCGCATGGATGCCGGCGAGGGACGCGACCGAATCAAGATCCTCGACGACACCGACGGCGACGGCACGGCGGACAAGTTCACGATCTTCGCCGAGGGATTCAATATCCCGTCGGGGATCGCGGTCGGATATGGCGGCGTTTGGGTGGCCAATTCGCCGGACATCCTCTTCCTTCAGGACACCGACGGCGATGACCGCGCGGATCGGCGCGAGGTGGTTGTCACGGGATTCGGCCGCGCGGACACGCACGAACTTCCCAATTCATTGACCTGGGGCCCCGACGGCTTTCTGTACGGACTCAACGGCGTTTTCAATCCGAGCCGCGTCGAGCAGGGCGGGCGTACGTTCGAATTCACGTGCGCCTTGTTTCGGATCGATCCGCGTACTCGGGCGTTCGAACTGTTCGCGGAAGGGACGAGCAATCCGTGGGGTGTGGCCTGGGATCCGTGGGGAAGCGCTTTCCTGAGCGCGTGCGTCATCGACCATTTGTGGCATATCGCCGAGACGGGTTACTATCATCGGCAAGGCGGTCCCTATCCGCCGTTCACCTGGAAGATCGATTCGATCGTCGCGCATACCCATCAAAAGGCCGCGTATTGCGGGATCCATTATTTCGACAGCGACGCGTATCCCGAGGCTTTCCGCGACCGGCTCTTCATGGGCAACATCCACGGCAACTGCGTCAACGCGGACGTTCTCCATCGCAACGGTTCGACGTATCGCGGCGAACCGGCTCCCGATTTCCTCACGGCGAACGACGCGTGGTTCATGCCGGTCGCCCAGAAGACGGGCCCCGACGGTTGTTTGCATGTTCTCGACTGGTATGACCGGTACCACTGTTACCAGGACGCGAGGCGGGATCCGGAAGGCATCGATCGGCTGCGGGGACGCCTTTATCGCATCCGCTACGGGGACGCGCCGCGCGCGGCACCGATCGACTTGGGCAAGGAATCGGACGAGCAGTTGGTGGCTCGTCTGAGCGGCGGCAACGGATTCCTTCGCGAAACGGCGGTCCGCATCCTGGCCGAACGGCGGTCGGCCTCGGACCGACTGGATGCCGTTCTGTTCGACGGAGGATCGCCGCTCAAGAACCGCATGACGGCTCTTTGGGCGCGGCTCGGGCAGAGGACCTGTGACGATGCGTGGATCGGCAGGCTGCTCGCCGACGACGAGCCGGCGTTGCGGGCGTGGGGCGTCCGCGCGGCGGGAAACCTGCGGACCGCGTCGGCCGCGAATCGTGACAAGATTGTGTCACTCGTTTCCGACCGATCGCCCGATGTCCTGCTCCAGGTCGCGATCGCGGCCCGCAAGGTCGAGGGCCTGCCCGCGATCCCCCTCCTGACGAGCGTCCTGGCGGCGTGCGGCGACGACCCGCTCATCCCCAGGATCGTCTGGCAAAACCTCCATCCGCTGCTCAAGGACCACGGCCCCGAGTTCCTGGCCGAGGTGAAGAAGCACGATCTGGCGAAGTCTCCCGGTTTGAAACAGGTGATGCCCCGCGCCACCGATCGGTTGCTCGCGCCGCGCTGATGCGTCACTCGATGATCTTTCTGCGGCGTCGGCGTGTGCCCATGCGTTTGGATCGGAAGGTCGGCCCGATGCGTCGGTCGAATCCCATGGCGATCGCCGGTTCGCGGAGCGGCGCGATCGCGATTGCCGGCGGCGTTCTGCTCGCCTTCGCGTGGAGCGGACCAAGCGGGCTCGATCGTCGGGCACGCGCGGCCGCCGCGCGCGACGCGGTCGACCAGCCCGCGGGCGTCGACACCGATTCCGTCGTCGGACTCCTGGAACTCGTCATCGATTCCGATCCCGACTCCGCCCGCCGGTGCCTCGGCGCACTCCATGCCAAGCTCCTCTCGGGTGAAGTGGACGCGCGGTCCGCCGAGCGGCTGAGGGAGCGACTCGCGCCGATCGTTGCTCCCGCGCTCGCCGATTCCGGCCACGCGCTGCATCGCGCATCGGCCTTCTTGGCCGCGACGTGGGGCGACGCGGGCGCCCTCACCCGGATCCGGGAATGGGCGGAACGCGCCGACGGGACCGATGCCGAACGCGGGGACGCGTTCGCCGTGTTGATGTTCTCGAACGACTCGGCCGCGATCGAGCTCGCCAATAAGGCCCTTCGCGCCCCCGAGACGTCCTCGGCGCTCCGCGCGCGCGTCCTCGAGGAACTGGCCCGACGGCGCGGCGCCGAGACCGGCGCGATGGTCCTGTCCGCGTGGCCCGATCTGCCGGCCGATGCGCGGCCGAGGGCGATCGAGTTGCTCACGCAGAGGGCCGAATGGGCGCGGGGCCTGCTCGCGCGGATCGAAGAAGGAACCATCGATCGAAACGAGCTCGGCACGCACCATCTGTTGCGATTGCGAGCCCATGCGGATCCCGGGCTGGCCACCTCCGTCGGTCGGCTTTTTGGAACGGTCCGCGCGACGCGCGATCCGCAACGCGAGTCGGTGATCCGCGATGTCCGCGCGCTCGTGCTCGCACAGCCCGGCGATCCGCATCGCGGATGGGACGTTTTTCGGCGGATTTGCGGACAATGCCATCGGATCCATGGCGAAGGCCAGGACGTCGGGCCGGACATCACCGTGAATGGCCGCGCCTCGCTCGACCAGCTCCTTTCCAATGTGCTCGATCCGAGCCTCGTGATCGGGACGGCGTATCAGGCGAGCGTCGTCGTGACGACCGAAGGACGCGTGCTCACCGGACTGGTCGCCGAACAAGGCTCGACGCGCACCGTGCTGAAACTCCAGGGCGGAAAAACGGAGATCGTTCCGGCGGACGCGATCGAATCGATGCGCACAAGTCCCATCTCGCTGATGCCCGAGGGAATCGAACAGCAATTGACCCGCCGGGAACTGGTCGATTTGTTCGCCTTCCTGCGCCTCGACAAGCCGCCGACCGATCCGAGCGCCAGGCTCTTGCCGGATTCCGATACGGCGCAATAGCGCGTGAATCGAACACGGCCGCGCATCCTCCCATTCGGAACGCTCGAAAGGAGTCGTCTTGAATGCGGCCAAACGCGGGCCATCCGAGTCATGCATCGACGGCGATCGACGCGTCGATTCGAGTTGCCCCAGGATGGGGCCTGGGTTCGATTGATCGAACGAGTGAACTTGGTCCCGAGAGACGGTGTCCATCCGTTCGTCGGAGCCATCCCACCATTGAGTCTAGTTTTCGGCGCAAACAGGGCACGATACCGTCCCGTTCCGGGCTGCGCGGGAGGCCGGACCATTCTCATCATTCTTCTGTCGGTCTCGTGCGCCGCGACGTTCGTCGACTCGAACGGATCCTCCGCCAGATCGAACCGTTGATAATGCGATCGCTCGGAGGCGTCCGATGGCGCGTAATGGTGGACGGCCTTCCACGTGTCCTGGCGCGAGCTTGTGAATCGGAAAAAGGACAGGGTGGATTCGGATCGCACGCGTGCCAAGCGGCGATCGGCGCGCCGCGCGCGGGATGCGGTCGCGTCCCTCGCGTCGCAACGATCGCACGGGTTATTCGGCCCGCGACATGAGTGCGGCGCACGATTCCCAGAGCGCGCGCCGCGTCGCGACTTCGGGATAGCGGTCGGCTTGTTCGCGGAGTTCGCCGAGCCGCGCGGGATCGCACGTCCGGCCGAGCGCGCGGGCCGCCGCCTCGCGGACCTCCATCGCGTTTTCGAAGTTCCAAATCGCGTCCAAGAGGCCTTGCTCCGCGCCGGCCGCGCCGATGCGTCCCAGAGCGTCGGCGGCCGCGGCGCGGTAAAGGGGCGTCATCGCCTCGTGCAAGAACACATTCGGCGGATCGGGGATCCCGAAACTCGCTTCGGTGCGGTCCTCGCACACCGCCGACAAGAGGACGGCGGCCGAATCGACGTCGCGCAATTTGCCCAGCGCGCGCGCCAGGAAGAAGCAAACCCAGCTCCGCTGCCGCGAGGGTTCCATCGCGCGGTATCGCGCGAACGCGGCGCGGATACCCGGGGCGTCCTCCGGCCGGAGACTCACGACCGAGATCAAATGCGCGGCGCGGGATTGCGGATCGAGCACGCCGACCGATACGGCGGGCGGCGAGGCGGTCACCGCGTCGCGGAGTTCCGCCGGTCCGGACGCCATGTCATCGGCGAGCACGGCAAGGCAGATCGCCACGACTTCGGCCGCGTATCCGCTGCGATGCGCGATGCGCGCCGCCACCGTCTCGTACGCGTCGTTCTCATAAAGCAGCCCGCGGTCGGGATCGATCGGCACCGAGCGCAGCAACCGCTCGACGATGCCTCGATCGACCCGCGTGCCGATCGCGTCGAGCGATTCGGCGATGCGGTAGTGCGGCAACGAGCTGTGGCAACCCATCAGCCAATCGTGGTCGCCGTTGCGGTACGTGTAGTACCAAAACGGCGCGAGTTTTCGGAACGCGTCGATCAGTTCGGACTCGGCGGCCGGCGTCGCGATCCATCCGAGTGATTCGGCGGCGGCTCCGGCGAGCTGCACAGGTTGTTGGGCCCAACCGAACTCATGGCTCTTCGGGGGCGCGAACGGCGTTTCCGCGATGTTGGCGCGGAGGATACCGCCGAGCAGCGGGACAGCCTGCTCGTCGCGCAAATGCCCGAGCGCGCGCATCGCGGCGAGCCGAGCGGGGAGACTCGTCACCCGATCCGATTCGACAACCGCGCGCAGCGCTCGGCGCGCGGCGTCGCCGCCGACATGGCCGAGCGCCTCGATGGCGAGCTGCACGGAGGCGTCATCTTCGCCCGAGACGCGCCGGACAAGGTCCGCTTCGATCGCGTCCCACGGTTCGCCCGCGAGCCGTTTTCGCCATCGAGCCCGCTCTTCGTCGCGGCTCGCCGGCGAAAGGTCCGGGGCGGCCGGGATGTCCAGCCCCGTCAGGTGGCCGAGCGTGAGCGCGGCGGCGCGTCCGACGTGCGGGTCCTCGTCGGTGATCGCGTCGATCAACGGCGCGGCGGCTCGCCGATCGCCACACGCCGCCAGGCTCCACGACGCGGCGAGTCGCACGCGCGGCGAGTCGTCGCCGAGCGCCTTCACCAACGGAGGCACCGCCTCACGCGATCGGAGAATGCCGAGCCGTCGCGCGGCCGCCATCCGTTCGCCCTCGGCGGAGTGGGCGAGCCGCGCGGCGAGTCGGCGGACTTCCTCGGGCCGACCCGGAGGAAGGGCCGTCGAATCGGCGTTTGGCGCGAGGGGTTCCTGCGAATACAGGTCGATGCCGCCCGCCTCGCGGAAACGATCGAGCTGGAGATTCAGGACACCGCCGTTGGCCGCGTTATTCGCGCGGAATCGATAGGGGCGCGCGTCGGCGGTCAGGTCGACGGGCGGAAGCCGCGCGGCGAGCGGCAGCGACGTGACCGGCGCGCCCTGTCGCGGACTGTGGCACCCGACACACGATCGGCGCTCACCCGGACGCACGTAGATCCAGCTCAACTCGTTCACCACGGCGCGGCCCTCCGCGTCGATCGCCTGGATCGCCAGCGCGCGATCGGCCGGCACCCGCGCGTAGAACGAACCGTCGGGCGCGAGGGGGATCGTGCCGAGTTCGACGCCTTCGGTACCGATATGGCCGTAGGGGTGCCGCGCCGCGCGCGTCGTCATGGGACGGCCCGAATAGACCCGGACTCCCTTGACTCGGCTCCAATCGCCGTTGGTCTGCTTGCCGGTGAATAGGTTCTGGCAAAGCAACCAGCCGGTCGCGTCGGGGCCCGACGGCGCGGCCTTCGTCTGGTCGCTGATGCGAGGCGGCTTGGCCGTCGGGCCAAGATAGCGCACCGAGTGCAACGGTACGCCGTCGATTTGATGGACCATCACGACCGTTCCCGTCGACGGTTCGAGCACGCCGATGGCGCCGTAAAGGACTGTGCTGCAGAGTAGGCGTCCGTCGGGAAGCGACGCGATGTCGAAGAGCTCGATGTCGGTCGGCACGGCCGTCGGATCGCCGATCGCCGCCGCGCGCGGCGGCGAGGAAGTCGGCTCGGTCGAGCCCGGCGCCGCCGATCCTTCGCCGGAACTCGCCTGGGATGGCGGCGCCGACCGCGACGCGGAGGCGAGTTCCCTGGCCGCCGGGGAAAGCACGAGGCCCATGTGCGACAGGGCGGCGACTCGGCCATCGGGCATCGCGGCCGGGCTTCCGAATCCGAGATTGCGGAGCCACATCGCCTCGTCCTCGGCGCCCGCTCCGCGATCGTAACCGATCGGGCCCCGATTCGGACCGAGGAGAACTTCGCCGCCCGATCCGTCGGCGCGGACGGCGTGGATGTGCGTTTCGACCTTCGCGCGTTCCAGGAAATTGTCCGAACGCACGAAGGCGATCCGCCCATCGGCGAGGACAACCGGTTCGCTGTCTCCGACGATGTGGTGGGTAAACGGCTCGATCGAGGCGCGGTCCGCGCTCAATGCGAAGAGGCTGCGCGCGACGTTCGCGTGGTATTCGTCCCGGCTACCGATCCGAGTCGACGCGAAGAGGATACGCCCATCGGGGAGGATGGCGGGATCATAATCGTGCCAGGGGCCCTCGGTCAGCGCCTTGAGGCCCGTCCCATCCGCGCCGATCCGAAAAATCTTAAAAAATTTCCCGCCCTCGGGCGCCATGGCGAACACGACCTCATTCCCGTCATACGAGACGGCGGGCGAGCCGAGCACGCCGCGCCCCGCGTCGACCAGGAGACGCGGTGTTCCGTCGGGCCGCGCCGGCGCGAGCGCGTAGAGTCGGCGGCCGAGCGCGGGAGGCGTCGGCGTATCGTGCTCGAAAAACGCTCGGCTTCCTCCGATCGGCCATTTCGCCTGCGGCGCGCCGGGCGTCGAATTGAGCGGCGCGTGTCCGGCCACAAAGACAATACCATCGGGCCACGCGAAATCATCGGCCGGATCGCTGAATCGGCCGTGGCGACGGCTTCGCGGTTTCAGGTCCGAGAGTCTTTCCGGGACGGCCAACATCCCCCAAGGCGCCATGCCCATGCCGCCGAGAACGGCCGCGTTCGACCAAAGGCTGTCGTCGTGGTCCGGCTCGGTCCAACCCAAGCGGGGTAGCCCGGCCGCACGCCACGAATCGTCGGTCTCGAAGCGGATCGGAGGGCTGTCCGCCGCGACGATCTCGACGGCGGCGATGAGCCCTCCGGGCCCGCCCAGGTTGTCCGCTTGGATGGCGATCACGTTCGCGCCCGCAATCAGATACGGCTCGATCCGGAACCGTTCGACCGTGTTCCAGATCGACGCGTCCAAGCCTCCTTCGCCGGCGACATAGTGACCGTTGACATACAGATCAAAACCGTTGTCCGCCGTCATCGCGATCGTCGCCGCGACCGGTTTGGCGTTCAATACGAACGTCTTGCGCAGGAAACAGCTATCGATCGCATTGCCCGGACCGGCGTTCGTCAGCCATATCCAATGGGCATCGCGGAGATCGAACGGAACCGGCTCGTCCGCGGCGATCCCGCGCGCGCACGCGACGATGGCGACGATAAGCAACCCTGTGCATCGAGGGACGGACATCTCGCAGTCTCCTGTTTATGAACGGCGCGGACTAGTCTATTCTGTTTCGCCGGACCTGCCAACCTCGGCGTGATCCCGCGGCGCGTTGCCGTGTCCCATGCGCACCGCGGCGCGGCGATGGTCCGCTCGAACGCGATCGTTCATCGTCGTTCAGCTCGTTCTCGTCGGCATGGTCCTCGATCGGGGGAAATAAGCTGGGGGCGTTGTGGGAGGAGTTGGCATGCATGGGCGAATCGCGCGATTCGTGTTCGCGGGGGTCTTGGCGCTGATCGTTCTGTTCCGCACGATCCGGGATTCACAGGCTCAAGGCGAAGAGCCTCCGGCGATGGGGATCCCGCTGAGGCCCGATCCACCGCCCGCGCTCGATGGCGACGTCGAGGAATGGCGCGGACGCAAGGGCGCGATCATCGTCAATCGCGCCGAGCAGGTGACGTTCGGAACGGGCTGGCGGTCTCCGTCCGATTGTGGCGGCGCGATCTGGGTCGCGTGGCGCGCCGATGGACTCTACCTCGCGGCGGAAGTCGCCGACGACGTCATCCGGCAATTCGGTCGCGCGGCCGAACTCTATCGAGGCGACAACGTCCAAGTGTTTCTCGACGCCGATCCGGCGAAGGACGCCGATCGCGATCCGTTCGGCCGCGGGCAATTCCAGATCGCACTGAGTCCGGGGAATTTCCTGAATACGGGAGATCCGTTCGTCGATCTGCCGGCGGAGGCCTATGTCTACCAGCCAATCGGACTCGACCCCGCCGGAATCCGAGTCGTTTCGGCGCGGACGACCCATGGTTGGAATGTCGAGGCGCTCATCCCGTGGAAACTGGTCGGCATGGAAGGCGCCGCGGAGGGGCGGGCGTTCGCGATCGAGGTCGCCCTGTCGGACACGGACGGCGACGAACCCAAGCAGGAGACCTGGTTGACGTCGTCGCCGCGCCCCTGGTCGATCGTCCGATCGAGACTCAACCCGGTCCGTCTCGCGCGGGCCGACGGCACGGTCCGCGATGCGCCCGCGACCCCTCCCCTCTTCGACCAACTCGCGCTGAGGACGGGTGAGGAGCACAGGATCGCGTTCACCGCGCCGCGCGCGGGCGCTGGCGAGGAAACAACCTTGTCGCTGTTCGCCCGCATGGACACGCCCAAGCCGGCGGGGTACACGGCCGCGCTGCGCATCGCCGTCAATGGGCATTGGCTTGACGGCTCGCGGCTCATTCGCAAGCCGCTGCGCGGAACGGCGGCCGATGGCCGCACGCATTCGCTCGTCGCGATCGACCGGTTCTCTGTGTTCTACGCGCCCGACTTCGTCGCGTCGGACACGTCCGTCTATGGGATCGCCGGCGTGAAGACGGGTGAGTTCCACCTGCGGATCACCGACCTGGTCGTCGACGGCTCCAATGAACTTCGGATCGCGAACGCCGCGAACGAGTCGGTCACCGTCCCGATGGTCCTCGCGGAGGGTCGGCTCGCCACGGGCGTGGGCGAACGGTTCACGCCGCGCGGGAAGGCGGGGCCGCCCACCGGCCCGCTCGATGTCGTCCTGCCCGCCGAGTCGCATCGGGTCGAATACGCCGTGCGCGAAGGGGACGCGGGCCGGATCGAAGTCGATCGGGAAGGGGATCGGTTTACGATCGCCAGCGCGTTCTCGATGCCAGACGGCGCGTGGGCCCACGGAACCACGGCCCATTTCGAGCATCGGCGGCGCATCGAACGCGCGGATGAGGCGATCATCGTGCATGACACGTTCGTCAACCGAACGGGCGCGAATCTGCCGCTCATGCAACGGCACCGCGTCGAAGCGGCGGGCGGCATCCGGCGGGTTTGGGTCGCCGGCCTCTCGCCCGCGTCGCTCAACGGAACCGCATCGTCGCCCGCGAATCCGACCGTGTTCGGCGCGACGGACGCGGGAGGGATCGGCTTGATGCCGCTCAACGACGAGTTCCTGGTCCACGCGAGGCAGGAGTCGGTCGGGGGCGTGTTGGCGCTGAGCGATCCGTACTTCGTGTTGAGGCCCGGGACGAGCTATACGGCCGAATGGGCGATCGTGCCGGTGCGGCGCGGCGACTATTTCGAGTTCGTCAACGCGGCGCGGCGCATCCGCGAGGCGAACTTCACCATCAAGGACTGTTTCGCGTTCCTCCGAGCCGGACCACTGACCGAGGCGTGGAGCGACGCGGCCTTCGCGGACTTCATCCGGTTCAAGAGCGCGAGTCTGGTCTGCGCGAGCATCGACTATCCGAGGTACAACGGCGTCTATACCCACGGGACTTCCTTCCAACGCGTTCCGCACGACTCGTATCGGCGGTGGGTCGAACGCGTCCGCAGGCTTGCGCCGGGCGTCAAGACGTGCGTCTATTTCCACTGCTTTCTCGATACGGTTGAGGACTCGCCCCAGGTCTTCGCCGATTCCCGCCACCTGCGGTCCGACGGAACCCAGGCCGATTACGGCGAACCAATCTACAAGAACTTCTTTCCGACCGATTCAAACTCCTATGGCCGCGTCATCGGACGCAACGTCGAACGGATCCTGGACGAAATCGGCGCGGACGGCGTCTACTGGGATGAACTCGAATACAGCGCGTACCAATACCACTACGGTGAGCCGTGGGACGGATGTTCGGCCGACATCGACTTGACGTCGCACCGGATCCAGCGGCTCAAGTCGTCGGTGACGCTCGTGAGCCAACCGTGGCGCGTCGCGCTGGCGAAACGCATCCTCGAACGAGGTCCGCTGGTCGGGAACGGACAGCCGCACACGCGGACGATCGCGCAGCTCAAGTTCCCTCGATTCGTGGAGACGGGAAGTCCAAGCCACTGCGCGCTGGCGCAGCTCCACTCCCCCATCGCGCTCGGCGATCATCTGACGGAGCGCAGCGAGTCGGATGCCTATCGGGGAATGCTCGGCGCGCTCGATTTCGGTTGCCTGTACCACTGGTACAGCGACGCCCAGGTGATGCCTTCGTATCCGACCTTGACGCATTACATGTACCCGGCGACCCCCCTGGAACTGCACGACGGGTACGTAATCGCTCGGGAACGGATCGTGACGAAGCGGAGCGGATTGTTCGGTTGGCGCGACGGCGCCCGGCACGAAACGCATGTGTTCGACGCGGAAGGGCGCGAAGTCCCTGATTTCCAGGCGCCGAGCGTCACGCGCGACGGTTTCTCGCTCACCGAATTGAGGCTTCCCGAGGATTGGTCGGCCGTCGTCATTCGCCTCGAATAGGCGGGACGTCCCGGTGTCGCGTATCCGGGGAGCCCCGGGCGCGCCGTCCATCCCCGGTCGGCGTGTCGGCCGATTCCGAACCGGATTGCGCGAAAAACTATTGAAATGGAGTTTTCTTTCGGCATATTATGGTGACGTTTCGAAGTCCTTCGGAAGGGGAATGCGTCCATGACCACGCGCGGCGTTCGGGGCGGTATGCGGAGTTGTCGTTATTGTCTTTGGGCCGTCGCCGTCCTTCTTGCGGCGGGGACCGCCGTGATGGGCGGCGGACGGATCGCTCGGGCGGACGAGCCGCCCAAGGTCGATCCGGAGCTCGACGCCGCGCGGAAACACGAGGCAACGACGCGCGGCGAGGAGAGTTCGCGCGAAATGGCCCGCTCGGCGACGCGCGAGATCGCCCGCTCCGAACGGCGCCGCAGCGAGGAATCGCTCGCGCGCTGGAGGGAAGTGCATGCCGCGTTGCAGGCCGCGATCGCGGCGAGCCGTCCCGAAGCGGAACTCGCCGAATTGCGCGCGTCATTGGAAGAGCGAACCACGACGCTCCGAACCGATCTCGATCGGCTCATCTCCGATACGATCGCGGGCAACAAGGCGTCCAACGAGCTGTTTCCGTCCGAAATGGCCTTGCGGGACGCGATGTCGGCCGTTCGGGACGTCGAGATCAAACCGCTCGAAGCCGCGTCGAACGCGCTCGCCGACGAAACGGCCCGCCTCCTCACCCAGGCCGGCAAGGAAGCCGACGCGAAAGCCAAGGCTGTCGAGGCGGTCGCCGCGCGGCGCGCATTGCTCGAAACCAAGGCGGTCCGCGTCATGGAGATCCAGCAGTGGGCCGCGATCCGAAAGGACACGGCTGACGAACTGATCGAGCAGAGCGGCGAGGCCGCACAGATCGCGCGGGATTCGGCGGCGATCGAGACCGACGTCCCGTTCAAACAACGGCTTGAACAATTCGTCCAGCAGCAGGAACAGGAAAAGGCCGCCGCCGCGGCGATCCGAGCCGAGGCCCTTCAGGCGATCGATAACGCGGACATCGAGATCCACACGCTGCGGTCAGCCGCCATCGGAGGCCTCAAGCCGCTCGCGCCCGATCAATGGGACTACGCCAAGGCCCGCCATCTGCTCGTTCGCGCTGGATTCGGCGGCACGCCGAAGGAAGTCGAAAAACTCCACGCGATGGGCCTCCACAACGCCGTGGATTTTCTTGTCGAATTCTATCGACAGCCGGTCGACCTTCCGGCTCTGGAACTCACGCCGCCGCTCGTCTCCGATCCCCTGCGGGGCAAGATGCGGCATTCGGGTGTGGGTAACCGGGCCGTTCGGCTCGACCCGCAATCGGTCGAAGCGAATCAGCTCATCCAGGTTCGCCGATGGTGGCTGCGGCGGCTCGTCGAGTCGCCTCGACCCCTTCAGGAAAAACTCACCCTGTTCTGGCACGGCCATTTCGCGAGCCAGAACAGCGTGGTCAACAACAGCTACACGATGCTCCGCCAGAACGAGTTCTTCCGCCAGCATGCGGCCGGTAATTTCGGCGCCATGCTGTACGGCATCGTGCACGATCCGGCGATGATCCGGTATCTCGACAACAACAAGAACATCAAGGGAAATCCCAACGAGAACCTGGCCCGCGAGATCATGGAACTCTTCTCGATGGGCGTGGATCAAGGGTACACGGAACACGACATCGTCGAGGCGGCCCGCGCGCTGACCGGCTATACGTTCGACCACGCGACGGGGACGTATCGTTTTGTGTATGAGCACCACGATACGACCGAAAAGACGATTTTCGGAAAGAAGGGGACTTGGACGGGGGACGACCTCGTTCGGCTGATCCTCGAACGGCCCGAGACATCGCGGTTCGTCGCCAAGAAGCTTTTCGAGTATTTCGCCTATCAGGATCCGGACGCCGCGACGATCGACGGATTGGCCATCGTCCTTTCGGATCGCCAATACGCGCTCGAACCGATGCTCAAGAGCCTCTTCCTTTCCGAGGAGTTCTACAGCGCGCGGTCGATGGGTACGCAGGTGAAGAGTCCGGTCGAACTGATGGTCGGATTGCTGCGGGATCTGGGCGTCAAGCCCCAGGTCGTCTGGCAGCCGATCGAGCGACCGCTGCCCAAGTCGGACGGAACGAGCCTCGTCATCGACGTGTCCGTCTCGTCGTACGAAACGCTCGACAAGGTCCTTGGCGACATGGGCATGCTTCTGCTCGAACCACCCGATGTCAAGGGTTGGCGGTACGGTCGACCCTGGATCGATTCGCAGAGACTTTTTGTCCGCTACAACGCGGTGGCCAGCCTGATCGAAAAGATCGGAAGCCAGGGTGTCGACGTCGTGACGCTGATTCGGGAAGGCGGTTGCAAGACAAGCGAGGAGGCCGTCGATTATCTTGCCAAGGCCTGCCTCGCGCAGCCGCTGTCGAAGGAAAAGCGCGACGCGCTCGTCCAGCATCTGGGAGCCCTTCCGCCCGAAGGCGAATGGGCGGGCCAGCAAGGTGCCCTGAACGAAAGACTCCGATCGCTGTTGATGCTCATGCTGTGTGTTCCCGAGCATCAGTTGTCGTAAACGGTCCATTGTCGCGAAAAAGAAATAGGAGAAGTCGGACATGAAGCGCATGAGCATTGCCACGCGGCGTGAGTTCCTTTCCCGAGGTTTGGGGATCGTCGGGATCGGCGCGACCCTTCCGAACTATGTCCTCCGCACGGCGCTCGCGGCGCCCGAGGACGATTCCAAGGGCCGTATCGTCGTCTCGCTCCTGTTGACCGGTGGTCCCGACGGCATGTCGATCACCGTTCCGTACGCGGACCCCGCGTACTACAAGCTCCGCAAGGTGCTCGCGGTCCCCGAAACCGAAGTGCTCAAGCTCAACGACCAGGTCGGCTTGCATCCCAGCCTCAAGCGGATCAAGCAGATGCACGACAACGGCGCAATGGCCGTGGTGCTCGGCACAAGCTATCCGAATTTCAATCTGAGCCACTTCACGGGCCGGGAGATTTGGGAAGCCGGCCGGCACGGCGTTGCGACCGGAAAGGCGGGCTCGTACGGATGGCTCGGAAAATGCGTCGACTACGTGTGCAAGGACACTGAGCCGACTCGGAACGTCGCCGTCGGACCCAACGGCCTCCCGCTCGGACTTGCCGGCAAGGAGCACCCTGGGATCGGGTTCGTGAATCCGAATTCGTTCCGGTTCAACGGCGCGCGGCGAACGGGTGAGAAGGATGTTTACTCGCGCTTGAATCAGATGCCGGCGACGGCTCCGGCCGGTGATTTGGAGTTCATCACGCAGACGTCGGTCAACGCGAACGCGGCGAGCCAGAAGCTCGGCGATCTCGCGACGCAGTACAAGACGCCCGTCGTGTACCCGGATACCCAGTTCGGCAATTCGGTCAAGACGATCGCCGCGTTCATCAACGGCGGACTGCATGCCCGCGCCTTTTACGCGGCGCAGGGCATCGCCATCTTCGGCGGGTACGACACGCACGCCGATCAGCCGCGGCGCCTTGGACAACTGCTCGATGAGCTCGACGGCACGGTCGGCGCGTTTTACGAGGACTTGGCGCGTTGCGGCAATGCCGACCGCGTGTTGACCTACACCTACAGCGAGTTCGGCCGGCGCGCCGCCGAGAACTACAGCGGCGGAACCGATCACGGCGAGGCGCAACCGATGTTCCTGTTCGGACCGGGCGTCAAGCCGGGTGTGCACGCGAAGTATCCCAGCCTCTCGGAACTCGACGAACGAGGCAACCTGAAGATGTCGGTCGACTTCCGGAGCGTCTACGCCGCCATGCTCGAAAAATGGTGGCAAATCCCCGTCGAAGCGATCCTTCCCGAGAAGATCGCGCCGCTCGATTGCATCGCCTGATTCCATGCTCGAACGCCCGGTATGACCGGCCCGGTCGGCATCGTATCGCGTCTTCCGAAATGGATGATGGATGAAAGCCGAACGATGAAGAGGTACCGATGAGGGGCCAAGGATCAAGGAGGAACCTGTCCTGACCGTTGGAATTGGGAGGTACGCCATGAATCAGGCGCGGGTCGTCCTGTCTTGCGTCGGTGTGTTGATGTTCGGTTCGGTTGGGGCCGAGACGCCCGCCCAGGAATTGACGGCCATCACACTGTTCGCGTGCGACGATCAGGGACAGGTCGATCCGTCGATCCGTTTCAATACGGGACCCGTTGATGCGGCGTACGACCTGTTCGTGCGCGAGGTCGCCGAGCCGTCTTCCGCAACAATCGTCTGGCTCAATGACTCGGCGGACCACACGATTCGGATCCCGCTCAAGGAAGGCAGCCATACCTACGCCCTGCACTGTGACAGCGAGCGCGCGTGGCCCCGTTTGGGAATGAACCTGTTCCTGGACGGAAACAACGGCGTTCCGGCCGTATCGGTCATGGCTCCGATGTCGCAAACCGACCCGCCGTACCCTCCGTTCACCGCCAATCGCGCGGCGCGAACCATGGGATGGCCGATCACCGACGTGCCTTCGTCCGGATCGCTGGCCGCCGGAGGGTATGAGCGGGGAATCTGGGAGTTCACGTCCTCGCATGGAACCTCCCGCATGAAGGTGACGCTCGTCGACTTCCACGGCGCGATTCCCACCGGCGATGCGATGATCGATCTCGTCGGGCCGCACGCGCTCGGCGCAAGCGGCAAGCCGGACGTTGTCGTCTTCTTCACGCTGCGGGTCGAGCCCGCGGTCGATCGCCCGTCCGACCTGTGGGCCTGGCTCCAGACGGTGGGCGGTGTGACGGTGGGCGCTTCCGATCGCCGAGATGTTTGGAAGGAAGGTCGGGATGACCGTGCGATACCCCAACCGTTTTCCTTTGTGATCGGCGATGTGCCTTCCGCCGAATTCCTGAAGGAGTGCCGACGCACGATCGAACGCGGGGACTGTGACAACGGTCGGGCCGAACACACGGTCGAGTATTTCGATCCTCGGACGGGAATGCTCGTTCGTTGGGATGCGGTGGAATATCCCGAGTACCGCACGGTCGAGTGGGTCGTCACGATTCGGAACGACGGGACCGAGGCGACGCCGATCGTGCGCGACGTGCGGGGTCTGGATTGCGAGTTCACTCGGCGGCCCGCGACACGTCAATTCGACCTGCACTATACGCGAGGGGACACGTGCGAAGCCAACAGCTTTGAACCGCTCGTGCGACCCTTGCGGTCCGGGGACGAATGCGTGCTGGCCCCCGACGGAGGCCGGCCCACGAACGGAGCGTTCCCGTATTTCAATCTCCGCGCGGGATCGGAAGGAGTCATCGTCGTCGTGGGTTGGCCTGGCCAATGGGAGACTCGGTTCATCGGCACGGATGAGACGACCGTTCGGGTCTCCGCGGGACAACAGACCACGCGCATGAGACTCGAACCGGGCGAATCGATCCGTACTCCGCGCATCGTGCTGCAGTTCGCGCCCGAAGGCGATTGGGTCGATTCGCAAAACGCATGGCGGCGCTGGATGGTGGAGCACAACTTGCCGCGCCCGGGTGGTAAACCGATCACCGCGCCCATGTTCAATGCCTGCAGTTCGCACCAGTTCGCGGAAATGACGAAGGCGAATGAACAGAACCAGAAAGAGTTCATCGACAGCTATCTGCGCAAAGGTCTCAAGATCGACTATTGGTGGATGGACGCCGGCTGGTATGTGGGAGCGGCGGAGAAAGGATGGCCGTGGGTCGGAACATGGGAAGTCGACCGCCGGCCGGATCGGTTTCCCAATGGACTGAGGGCCGTCAGTGATCACGGCCGCGCCAAGGGAGTCAAGTCGATCGTCTGGTTCGAACCCGAGCGGGTCGCGGGCGGAACCTGGATCGCGACCGAACATCCCGAATGGGTCTTGGGCGGCGGCGACGGAGGCCTCTTGAACCTGGGCGATCCCGCCGCGTGGGATTGGCTCGTCAACCATATCGACTCGATCATCACACGGGAGGGGATCGATCTTTATCGCCAGGACTTCAATATCGACCCGCTCGATTACTGGCGTCGCAACGACACCGAGGACCGGCAAGGCATGACCGAGAACCGGTATGTCGTGGGGTACCTCGCCTATTGGGACGAGCTGCTGCGGCGTCACCCCGGGATGCTTATCGATTCGTGCGCGTCGGGCGGGCGACGCAATGATCTCGAGACGATGCGCCGCGCCGTGCCCCTGCTGCGCAGCGATTACCTGTTCGAGCCCATCGGTCAGCAGGGGCACACGTACGGATTGTCGTTCTGGCTCCCGTTCTTCGGAACGGGCTATACGCCGTCCAACACGGTCGGATGGGGTTGGGGGACCGGCGGCATCTCGTACGACGCGTACACGCGCAGGAGCAACATGTGCCCCGCGAATACGGCCTGTTTCGATTTCCGCGCCGAGGTCGATGACGCACTGATCCGCAAGTTGTACGGCGAATGGCTCGAAGTGGGGCCAGCGTTTCTGGGTGATTACTACCCGCTCACCGCGCATTCGCTCGAACCTGCCGACTGGATCGCGTGGCAATTCCACCTTCGCGATTCGGGCCGAGGCATGGTGCAGGCGTTCCGCCGCGCGGAGAGCACGTTCTTCGGCTGTGAATTCCGATTGCGCGGGCTGGACGCGGACGCAACGTACGAAGTGACGAATCTCGATGACGCGAGTCCGGTCCGGATGAGCGGGCGACAATTGATGGAAGGGGGCCTGCGCATCGCGATTCCCGGTCGGCCGGGCGCGGCGGTCGTCGCGTATCGGATCGTGGGCGATCGGGCGCCCTAGGGCTCGGACCTTGGTAGCGTGGGCTTCCGCCCACGCGGCACGCATCGTCGATCTGGCGTCGGCTAAAGCCGACGCTACGGTTGTTTGTCAAACATCGTCCCTCGGTTGTACGGCGGGTCGCGGGCGTTTGCAGACGGCGCCCCCTCGCCTCCGCATCGCGAGCCTGACGGCTCGCGACGCTCGGCTTCGGGTTTCACGAGGGACGGCGGCCCGACGACAGGGCCCCCGACGCGGACGAGCCAAAACTCCGACGCCCGCACCGCGGCGTGGGTGTGCTCGTCCTCGACGCCGAGTGGCCCCGTCCGACGGTCGCCGAAATCATGCGAGCGGACCCGCGCCGTCCGGATCGGGACGCGTGACGCGGACGTCGTTCGACTGTCGTCCGGCCGCATCCCAGCATGTCGGCGATCTCCGAGTCCGGCTTGGGCGGACCGCCGTCCGCTTCATCCGCTAGCAACAGAATGCGCACGCACCAACTCCCGCGCCGCCCTCCCGCAGCCACCGTCGTTTGCAGTTCCTTCCGCTCCTCTTCCGTCAACGTCACCCGACAACGCTCCCACACCCCACACGCTCTTTGGCAAAACCGATCTTCCATGAACGAATGTCAGGAGGATACCATACATCAATCCAAAACCGACAGAGCCCTGGGCGCCCGACGCCGCGCCGGATCCGAGGGCGGGACAGAGGAACGGAATCGATGGGCGAGGGCGATTCAAGCGAACCGTATCGCGAGGTCGCGAGGGCCGCTGCGCTGGGGCTCGCGGTCAACGCGGTCCTCGCCGCCGTCAAGTTGGCCGGGGGCTGGATCGGTCATTCGTTCGCGCTGATCGCGGACGCTGTCAATTCGCTTGGCGACGTCGTCACGACCGTCGTCGTGCTCGTCGCCCTCCGCATGGCGCAGTTGCCGCCGGACGCGGAGCATCCCTACGGGCATACGCGCGCCGAGGCGATCGCGGCGACCAACGTGGCCCTCTTGATCGTCCTGTCGGCGTTCGCCTTGGGATGGGAATCCGTATCGCGATTGTCCGTTCCGCACGAGACGCCGCCCGTTTGGACGCTTTGGATCGCGGGCGCCAACGTCGTCGTCAAGGAATGCCTCTATCGCTACAAGGCGCGCGTCGGCCGACGGACCGGGTCGGCGTCGATCGTCGCGAACGCATGGGACCATCGGAGCGACGCGTTCTGCTCGGCCGCCGTGCTCGTCGGTCTCACCGTCGTCCGATGGGGCGGCGTCCCATGGATCTGGGCTGACGAAGTCGCGTCGCTTGTCGTCGTCGCGGCCATCATCTGGACGGGCGTTCGGCTCTTCAGGAAGAGCGCGAGTGAATTGCTCGATCCTCAAGCCGATGAGGCGATGGTCCGCGCGATTCGGCAACAGGCGGAATTGGTCGACGGAGTTCGGGGCGTCGAGACGCTCTGGGTCCGCAAGTCGGGACTCGAGTACTTCGCCGACATCCACATTGAGGTGGACCCTGAAATGACGGTTGCGGCGGGGCACCGCATCGGACACGCCGTGAAGACGATACTGTTGGATAACCACCGCGCGCTTCGGGACGTGCTCGTGCATCTTGAGCCGCACGGCGAGTGATCGCCGCGGAATCGCGTCGGCGCGGCGTCTTCCGTTTTCAAACAAGACAGGCTTGTGACCGCGGCCCTACGGCAATCCGGCGACTTCACTTCCCGCGCGCGTCGCAAGCGCGCGCCACACGGCGCGTTCGATCGACGACGGGACGCGGCGGACCGAGCCGTCTACAAACGCGGCCTGAACGATACCCGGATGATGGCTTCGCGAAGTGACGATCGCATAGGTCGGGGCGCCCGCCAAACCGCCCTTCGTTTCCTGCCACGAATTGTAGTCGCTGTCGGCCGAGTCGCCTCCCACGTGGATCAGGACGCGCGTGTTGGGCGGGAGTGTCGCCGTGAATCCCGAATGGTGCACACGGCCGTCCGGCCATACGGTGTGCCCGGTTGTCTTGTGTTCCAACGCCGTCATCGTGATGGCCGCCGCACCGGCGGCATCTCCCGGCGGGACGCTCGTCGGCGGACCGCCGTTGCGCCGGTACACCTGCCACGCCTTGACCTCGGAAGCGAGCAGTGTATTGCTCGTGCCGTCGAGAATGTCGGCGAGCGCCAGGTGACTGTTTGGATAGAAAACACCATCGCCGCCCAGGCCAGTCCTGGGGTCGAAAAGGAACCACGTCCCCATATTGAATCCGTAGGTCGTGGGATATAGCTTCGCCTTGCCTGGCCCGGGATCCCGCATCTGGCCGGATCCTGGATCGCTTGGACACGAGAAGATCGTGATGCGCAGTCCGCTGATCGCCGACTGGTTGTCCCATGCGTAGTTGATGTCGATCTGGTCGCACAGGTTGACCTGTTCGAGGAAATGCAGGATCCTTCCGTGAACGCCCCATGCGCGGCGGTCATTCGAGGGTGGGACTTGGGGATTGTAGATGGTGCTCGCAGGGAGGCGCCGGTACGTGTTTTCGTAAAGACGGATCGCGAGTCCGATTTGCCGCAGGTGGTTTCCGCACATCGCGCGGCGCGCGGATTCGCGCGCGGCTTGAACGGCGGGGAGCAGCAGGCCGACCAGGCTCCCGATCACCGCGATCACGACAAGCAACTCGACGAGCGCGAAGGCGTTCCGAATCGGATGCGCTTGACCATGGTCGTGCGAACGGATCGCGCGCACGGATCCGAAGGGCGGCATGGTCGTCTCGCGGGCGGGTGTCGGCAACTGGAAAGACGCGGGCAAGTCGATGGATTCCATGTTACTAGCCGATCGGCCGCGCGTCGACAACGCAACCGGTCCCGGCTCGCGGAATGCGCGGCGCGATCCGCTCCCGATCGGGTCCCCTCGAGTCGAATCGAGAGGCTTGCCCATGTTCCAACGCCGCCGATTCCTGTTCGCGTTGCTATTCGGGAACGCATCGCGGGGATGGGGCCCAAGCCCCTTGTCCGAGGGCGGCGCCGCCGAGGTGGTCGGGCAGCCAGATCCCGCGAAAGGCGAGGCCGGATCGCCTCGCGCGGCGCCCGCGGACGCCCTTCTTGATGAACTGGGCCGAAAGGCGCTCGGCTGGCTGTTGACGTTCCGAAACCCCCGATCGGGTCTTGTACTCGACCGCGCGCGCCATGACGCGCCGGTCGCCGTTCGATTCGACAAGCCGGAGATGGCGAGCATCGCAAGCACCGGCTATTTCCTGAGCCTGCTTCCCGAAATGGAGCGTCTCGGTCTGCTGTCGGGCGCGGATGCCCAATCGCTCGCGGCCGAGACGATTTCGACGATCGACAAGCGACTCGAGGGCGTTCACGGGCTGTACTATCACTTCGTGGACTGGCGCTCCGGAACGCGGTGGAACGACTGCGAGGTTTCCGTCTTGGACTCGGCGATTCTGCTCAACGGTGTCATGGTCGCGAGCTCCGCATTCGGCGACCCGATTTCCGAATCCGCCGATCGCATTTTGAATCGAGCGAACTGGGCCGCGTTCGTGCATCGCGATCGCGGTCGATCCCTTCTGACGCTGGGATCGCACCCGCGTCGCGGTCAACTCGGACCCGCCGACGTCGCGAGTTCGGAAATGGCGATGGCCTATTTCCTCGCGACCGGGTGCCCCAACGGCGTTTCCGCCGAGTGCTGGTACGCGACGAGGATCGAGCGGGGCGTGGTTGCGGGCATCGACGTCCTGAATCCGAGCCATCCGCTCTTCACGTCATACTACGGCATGGGATGGCACGATCTCGAGGGCATCGTCGATCGGCGTGGTCTCGATCTCTTCTCCGAAGCGGGAAAAGCCGTTTTGGCGAACATTCGGTTTTGCGAGGAGGAAGGGAAACGCGAACGGACCTATTCGGGCTCGGAGGGCGGCTGGATTGGCATCAGCGCGGGAGACAGCCCCATCGGCTACCGCGCCCCCAAGTGCGTCGCCGGAGATCCGGATGGAGTCGTTTGGCCGATGACCTTCCTTGCCGCCCTGCCGTGGGCCGACGACGTCCTTCGCGATCGGCTTCCGCGATGGAAGGCGAGTGCCGCGTGGCATGTCGCGTCGGGGCCTTTTGGCTTGCGCCCCTTCCGACTCGGAGAACGCCCTTGGCACGCCGACGACTTGATCGGCATCGATGTGGGGAGCTTCGCCGTCTCGCTCGCCAATCACCGGAACAGGACGGTTTGGCGACATTGGATGCGACACCCGATCGCCGTCGCGGCCTATCAGCGGCTTGGCCTTGTCCGATCGAAACGGAACACCTCGAACACCTAGGAAGGCGCAAGCGATGATTGCGGACGAACGGGGACGCATGTTGCGGTCGGGTCTTGGATTCGGTGGAACGAGGGCGGCCGGCTCGGCCCACGGGTTGGCGATGGGCGGCGCGTTCGTTTTCGCGTTGACGATCGGCGGCACGGGCCATCCGTCGTTCGCCTCGCCTCCCTTTCCCGACGCGCTCGGCAAGGCGGCCGTCACCGTCGAACAACTCGACAATCCGCTCGATCACGGCTTGCTGATCGGCAACGGCGACTTGCAGGCGCTGGTGACCACGGAGGGCGGCCGGGTCGTGTTGAGCGTAAGCAAGAACGACGTATGGGACGCGCGGCTTGACGCTCAGCGCGATCCTCCCCTTCCGACCGCCTCGCTCGTGAGGCGATGGGCGTTCGACGAAGGCCCCACGCTGGTCAACAACGCGGTCCTGCTGGAATCCAACTCGTCCTGGCAAGGTCCCGACAGTTATCACGCGCGCGCCTATCCGTGTCCCCGCGTCTGCGCCCGCGTCGTGCTCGGCGCCTCGGCCGACGCACTCGACGACACCGCGCATCCGATCTGGACGCGCATCCGCGCCGAGGGTACGGTCAACGAATGGCGGTCGGAGGATGGAATCGCGACGATGCGGATCGCGGGGCGAGCGGGCGCGTCGAACGGATTCGCCTACGGACCGATGAACGTCGATGCGAACCGCTATCCGACATTGCGTGTCCGCGTCTCGGGAAGCGCGAACGCGCGGTTCTTCATCGACCTGATGCCGACGGGAACGGGCCCGCATTTTGGCACGGGATGGCAGGAAACTCCAACCGAACCTGCGATCCGCTCGTTCGCCCTCCCCGCGAACCTCACCATCCATCGAGCCATCCTCTATACATGGACCGAGGACGGGGCGATCGCCGAGAATCGGTTCGACGAGGTCTCGCTCGCCGGTCCCGACGGGGAATCCCGCGTCGACTTGACGGTTCGCCCGCCGCCGACGGCGCGCGGCGCGATCGACATCGGTCGCGCGGTGGCGCGCATCGAGCGCAACGAACAGGGGATTGAGCGGACGACGATCCGCGCGCTGGCGGACCGCAACGTCGTCCTGATCGAAGGTGTTGGAGCCGGTCGCCTCCGAGCGTCGCGAGCGCGCGATGTTCCCGATGCGGCGGTGCGCCGGGTGGACGCCGATGTGGAACTGCTCGAACAGACGCTGCCCGGCGACGCCGGATGGAAAGGCATGCGATTCGGCGTCGCGCTCGCCTCGAAAGCCGACCGGTCGGCCGTCGCGGTCGTCACGAGCCGAGAATCCGACGAGCCGGGCGCGGAGGCCCTTCGGCTCGCGCGCAAGACGCTCGGCGAGTCCCCCGAATCACTCGTCGACGCGCACGAGTCCGTCTGGTCGGACTTCTGGTCGAAGAGCGGCGTTGAGCTCGACGATGCCGAATTCGAATCGATGTGGTATCGCAATCTGTACTTCCTGCGAACGGTCGTTCGGCCCGGCGCTGTGTCGCCCGGACTTTTTGCCAGTCCGTTCAGCGATGACATCGCCTGGCACGGCGATTACCACACCAACTACAACATCCAGTCCACGTACTGGGCGGCGTACGGATCGAACCATCCGGAATTGGGCGGGCCGTACGATCGGTTGATCGTGGACTACATGCCGCGCGCCCGATGGCTGTGCCGCGAACTTTTTGGGTTCGAGGGCGCCTACATCCCCCACGTCCTGTACGCCTACGAGCCTCCTCCGGAGCAGTGCGAGGGGCCGACGCGACGCCAGTACATCCATCACGTTTGGGGTTGGACGCTCGGTGTGGCCGCGTTCTCCGCCCAGCCCGTTTGGTGGCATTACAAGTTCGAGCCGTCGCGCGAATTCCTGGAAGACACGGCCTATCCGATCGTGCGCGACGTCGCCTTGTTCCAGTCGCGGTTCCTCGCGACGTGCGAACGATCGAAGGATGGCAAGGCGATCCTCGCCCCCACCGTGTCGCCCGAACATTGGGGATGGACCAAGCGATTCGAGCGGAATCGGAACGGCACGTTCTGTCTGGGCATGTTCCGATATCTCTTCGAGGCGGCGATCGAGGGCGCGAACACGCTCGGGCGCGACGAGCCGCTCGTCGCCGAGTGGAGGCATGCGCTGAGCCTGTTGCCCGATTATCCGGTGACGGCGGACGACCCGCCCGTCGTCGTCGATGTGCAAGACGCTCCGCCGATCGAATACAACATCGCCGTGCCCGCCACTCCCGTCTTTCCGTCGGATGTCGTGACGATCTGGTCGCCGGAACCGCAACGCGAACTCTTCGCGCGATCGATCCATGCGCTGCGGTGGAACGGCAACAATTCGGCGATCCTGCTCTCGGTCGCGCGGTCCCGATTGAGTCTTCCCGACGCATACGCGTTCACGCGGACCGAATTGCTCGCCCGTTTGCGGCCGAACCGGACATTGACGCTCAACCGCAACGTCCCCGGCATGGGAATCAACGACTTTGGGCATTACACCGAACAGTTCGCGGCGACGATGGCGATCAACGAATTGCTCGTGCAGAGCGTCGCCGATGTCGTACGCGTGTTTCCGGCGTGGCCCTTGGATCGACGCGCCCGCTTCCGCCGGCTCCGCGCGCAGGGCGGGTTCCTTGTCTCCGCGTCGTGCGCGGATGGTCGAGTCGAAGCAGTGAGCATCGAATCGACGGTCGGAGGTCGGTTGCGATTCCGGAGTCCGTGGTCGGCCGTGGAACGCGCCGATCCCGACGGCGGCGCCGAGCTCATGACTCAGGACGATCGGGGAATCATCGCACTGGAAGCCCGACCCGGTGCGACGTACGTCTTCCGCGCCGGCCCTTGAGGAATACCTGGCCGGGATGACGCCGAGTCCGGCTCCGGCATAGAATGGCGACCCGAGGTGGACGTTCGCGGAAAGCCGGTTTGGAAGGTGGGAGGCGCGCCGCGCGCCGGAACGCCGCGGGCAACACGCTCGAGGGCATAGCACAACGGGGCAATGCGAAAGGGAGGCACCGATGATCGGACCGCGGGACGTTTCGCGTCGAGGTTTCTTGTCGACGGCGGCCGCCGCCGCGGCGACGGCGTCGTGGGCGTCGATCGTGCCGGATCGCGCGCTCGGACGGTCGGGGCATGTCGCGCCGAATGAGAAGATCGGATTGGGAGTGGTCGGAATAGGGCCGCGATGCACGTACGATCTCAAGGCCATGCTGCAATTCGACGACATCCGCTGTCTCGCGATCGCCGATGTGCAAGCGAGCCGTCGGGACGCGGGAAAACAACTGGTGGACGCGCATTACGGCAACAAGGACTGTGTCCTATACCGCGATTTCCGCGAATTGCTCGCCCGCAAGGACATCGACGCGGTGATCGTCGCGACGGGGGACCGCTGGCACGCGGCCGCCTCGATCGTCGCCGCGAAGGCGGGCAAGGATGTTTATAGCGAGAAACCGTGCGGCATCACGATCGCCGCGTGTCAGGAACTGGCCGATACGATGCAAGCCGGGCAACGCGTGTTCCAGGCCGGAACCCAGCGCCGCAGCGTTCCCAATTTCCAAGTCGCCGTCGACATGGCCCACCGAGGGAAGCTCGGCGAATTGAAGACGCTCCACGCGTCCGTCTACATGCCGGGGCTCGACAACACATGGTTGCCCGCGCAGCCCGCTCCGCCCCGCGATGTCGTCGATTGGAACTTGTGGCTTGGCCCGGCGCCCTGGCGCCCTTTCAATCAGAAATACGTCGATGGAGGCTGGCGCGGCCAATGGGATTTCGATTCGGGCGCCAAATTGCTCGATTGGGGAGCGCACACCGTCGATCTGTGCCAGTGGGCGAATCAAGCCGATGATACGATGCCGATCGAATACGTTCCGTCGGATCGCAACATCGAATGCCGTTACGCCAACGGCGTCGCGTTGGTTCTTGATTTCCTTCCGCTACCGTTCGGCGATCGGGCTCCGCACTACGTGACGCGGTTGGGCACGTGCCCGGTCCGCTTTGTCGGCGAGGAAGGCTGGGTAGAGACGGGTGATGAAGGCGAAGTCCTCGCGCATCCCGAGTCGCTTCGGAAAGAAGTTCCCGAGGCGGTGCGCCGAGTCCGCGGTTTGGACGTGTCGGCCCATTCGCGGAACTTCTTTGATTGCGTTCGTTCGCGCGGCGCGACGGCGGCGAACGCGACCGTGATGCGCCGCTCGCATATCGCCTGCCACGCGGCCGCCATCGCGTGGATCCTCCAGCGGCCGCTCAAGATCGACCCCAAGAACGAGTCGTTCATCGACGATGACGAGGCCAACCGGTTGCGGTCCCGCGCATGGCGCGATTGGACGGCGTAAGGCGTTCACGACTTCGACCGACCCAAGAAAGGCCTTCCGCGATGGATCAACGCCTGGATGCCCATCGGCTTTCGACCGCGGTGACGCGTCGGACCTTCCTGCGGGCCGCCGCGGGCTTCGCCGCGACTTCGATCTCGGTGCCGGGGCAAGCGCGGGTGGGTCGACGGCCGGGTCCCGAAACGCAGCCCGCCGGAGCCGACCTCCCTTGGCGCGAACGGCCGGTCACGATCGTCTGCTTGGGCGACAGCGTCACGGGCGTGTACTACCACACCGGCGGGCTGCGCGCGTATCCCGAATTGCTCGAGCTCGCCGTGGCGAGGGCGATTCCCGGCGCGAAAGTCCGCGTGGTCAATGCGGGAATCAGCGGCAACACGACGGCCGACGGGCTCGCCCGGCTGGATCGCGACGTGCTCGCCCATCGTCCCGATCTGGTGACGATCAGTTTCGGGCTCAACGACATGACGCGGGTCGCCGAGCCCGCGTTTCGCGGGAACCTCGATCGGCTGATCGAGGGCTGCCGAGCGGCGAAGGCGCGCGTCGTGCTTTGCACACCCAACGCCGTCCTTACCACTCCCGATCGGCCCGTCCCCAGACTTGAAACGTATTGCGAGCGGATTCGCGAAGCCGGTTTGGCGTCGGGATCGCCGATATGCGATCAGTATGTTGCCGGCGAGCGGCTGCGCGCCGAGGACGCTTGGGCGTTCCGCATGACGCTCAGCGACCCCATCCACCCCAACCTGGACGGGCATAAGCGCATGGCCGAGTCGCTCTGTCGCGCGATCACGGGCGTCGACGTGTCGCTCGCCGATATCGGGCCGATCCGACCTGCCCTCGGCGTCGTTCGCGCCCGCGCCGCGGCATCGATGCCGGTGAACGTTCTTGCCATGCCGCCGTTTGACGCGTGGGTCTGGGTGGCCATCGAACCGATCCGTTCCGGAGGCCAAGTCCACGTCAAGGCGTGGCCCATCGACGGTCTGACGCTGGAGGGAATCGAGCAATCGGCGAAAGGCACCGTTCGGGCGCTGCAACCGAAACCGGACCTTGTCGTGGTCGGCGTTCCGGCGCGCGCGGACGCGGAGTCGGACGAGGCGTTTTGGCGATCGTACGCGTGGATTTTGAATTGGTCGCTGAGCTTCGGGCGGAAGGAATGGGATTGCCTTGTCGTTCATCCCGGCGTCGCGGAGCCCGAAACGCCTTGTCCGCGCGGCGCGATGGTGAGACGTCTCGTGGCGGCGGCCGATCTTCCGATCATCGATCGAACGGCGGGCGATACGCGAGCCGCCGAGGCCGTCTTTCGCGACGGCGTCCGTTCGTGGAGCTGATCGGCGGCGATCGAGACCTCCCCCTAGCGCCCCGTCGTTTCGCCGGACTCCTTGCCGCCACCGCTCGACGCGATCGTGGAACGCTCGTTCAAGATGGCCGTCAGGTCGATCCGCGCGTAGGGGCGTTCCGCTGCGCACTTCGCGTGGTCCGCATTCGAGACATACAGTACGCCGTCCTCGGGAACAAACAGGACGTTGTGAAGGTTCGACGCCATGGCGACGGGCCGCGTCATCAGCCATTGGCCGAGCTCGACGTCAAACGCGCCGTGGCGCGACGTGACGCGTTCCCGCAACGTGGCCAGCCGATCGCCGGAGGAGAGCACGACCGCATCCTCGATGCCGTCTCCGAGCCGTGGGTGCGATTGGCCGGGCTGGATGAACTCGATCGATTCGGGCAGGGCGGCCACGCCGACCGCGCGCCGCGATTTCCCGTCCGCGAAAACATAGTAGTATTCGCACGTTCGCGGACTCTCGCGCCAGAGTGCGATCACATCGTCGAGCGTGCCGCATTCCTCGAGCGCGCGCCGCATCAAGGTCGCCATCGGAACGCCGTCCCAATGGCCCTCGCCGCCCCCGCCCATTTCCCCGAGCGAAACGGACTTCGCATTCATGCCGCTCACGCATCCGATGAACGCCGCATAGCCGATGTTGGCGAACGCAATCCGGTCGTCGACCCGAACGATGAACGTCGTCGCGGCGTCCTGCAGACCGATTTCCGTCATGTAGTCGAGCACGCGGCCGTGATAGAGCTTGCCGTCGCGCGTCGCCTTTCCGAATAGGGCGAACCCCGAACAATGGAACATCTCGGGAAAGACATTGACCGCTTCCACCAGCGTCTCGTCCATCTCCAGCGCCCGCGCCAACGCGCGCGTTTCGATCGCATGACGCTCGGGGATGTGCGACTTCAATCGGGAGTACGCATCCATCAACTCGCGTGGAAACCACTTGCCCGATCGGATCGTCTGGGCTGTGCCGAACGCGTACAAGACCGAGTCGATGCACGCGATCGCCTCGTCCCGGAGCAGCTCGCCGTGCGCGCGGCCGATCTGCTCGGGTGTTCCTTCGAGAATGGCCACGCGCTGGCCGTCGATCCATCGCAGTTCACCGTGCGCCACGCGGCGCGGCGCCGTCGATGGTTGCGTGAGCGTGGGGCCGGGAGCCAGGATTTCCAAGGCGCGGCGCACGCCGCGCGCGAGGTGCCGTTCGAGCTCGAACCGGTCCAGTTCGATCGGCCGAAGCCCGGGCCACGCGTCGACCGCGTCGGGCGCGGGAACGTCCGAGCTCGCGGCGAGCCGCACGCTCGCATCACCCGATACCAACTCGATCGCGCCCGGTTCCGGAAACGTCAGCGCGATCCTGTCGCCGAGCTTCCATCGCGCCGAGTCCGCGTCGCGTTTCGCGCCGAACAACGCCCGCAGGGCCAACGCAAGCGTCTCTGGCTCGGCGTCGGTGACGAGCGGCACGAGCGGCGCGATCGATGTGCGCGGCGTCACGAGCCGATCGAGGATCTTGGCCGGCGCTAGCCGATCAACTTGGTGAACGTCGCCCTTTCCATGGTAGACCACGCCGTGTTTGGGTAGAGCGAACGCCGTCGCATCGGCGCGGCGACGAAGGCTCACCGCGTAGTCCGCGTGCGTGATCGTCAAATCAAACGACTCGTCCCCGTGGCGCACAAGGTCGCACTCGACCACGTGCCGGTCTCCGCCGACCTTGAAATCGACGCGACCCCGCAGGCGGTAGCTCTCGGCGCCGCTCGCCGCCTCGAGAACGGGCCGCAGCCCCGACACCAATGGATCGGCATTCGCGGCGGGCTGGGCGCGGAGCGGCAAAACAGCCAGGGCGACGATCCAGAACAGGGCGATTCGAATCCGAATCGCCGAGCGGACTTGAGCCGCGCGTGGGGAATGGGGAATGCAATCCGGGGCCGTGGGATTCTCGCGCATGGAATAGGGGTCCTTTTTTCGAATGCCGGGTCGCCAAGTCCGCGACTTTCCGTCTCGCGTCGAATCCTATCTTAGCCGTTCGCCGCCGAAATGCGAGTTTTCTTGGCACTCGGACCGTCGATCGGAAACGATCATGACCGCCGAACAGCGGAGGCGTCTTGGTCAGATCGAGCAAGGAATATCGTGATCTTCGGACTCGTGAAACCGCCCGGTTGCTCGCCGTTCTGTCCGATTCCCAGACTCGGACGCTTGGCGCCTTGATTGGTCCGTCGTTTGACACGTCGCGGCTCGGGCGGGTCGCTTTCAAGGCGCCTGAATTCGCGTCCTCCAGCGAGTGGTTGCAATCGCCTCCCCTGCGCATGGTCGACTTGCGAGGAGAGGTGATTGTGCTTCACTATTGGACGTTTGGGTGAATCAACTGCATTCGAAACTACCCCTGGTACAGGGGTTGGCAGGCCGATTTTCGGAACCGGGGAATGCGGATGATCGGAATCCACACGCCGGAGGGCGAACATGAAAGGGATCTTGCCGCGCTGCGGAAGAAGATCGCCGACGAGCGGTTTGACTTTCCAATCGTCGTTGACAACGAGCGCGGGAATTGGAAGACCTGGGGCACGGGTATCTGGCCGAGCGTCTATCTCATCGATCGCCGAGGTTACATTCGGTATTGGTGGTATGGCGAGCTGAAATGGAACGGGACGGACGGCGAGCGCGTCATGCGATCGCGGATCGAGGAACTCCTGGCGGAGCCGGGGTGAGCGGGTCGAGCCGGCACGCGCGAGGGTGCGGATTCCCGAAGGGGTCAGCTTGGCGGGTTGTCCGGCGGGAGGTGGTCGAACCGAACACTCCGCGTGTCCCGTTCCCGGCCTGTCCTTTCGGTGAGGGGTTGGTACAACTCGGGCCTTCGGGCCCGGATCCACCGGACGCCCGTGCAGCGCGGCCGTAAGGAGGCGTCGAGATCGGCGACGACCATGTCGTCGTCCGCTTTCCACGTCTCCGCGAGGATCCTGCCGTAGCAATCGAGGATCATGGCGTTTCCGGTTCGGATCTCGTTGTCGTCGCGACCGACGCCGTTCGCGAAGACAAGGAAGAGGCCGTTGTCGTGCGCACGCGCGGGCAGCCATCGCATGAGCCAACTTCGGCCCTTGTCTCCGCGAAACGCGCGCTCGATCGACTCGGGGTCCTCGCGGCGCGCGTCCCAGAGTTTCGGGTCGATCAAGCCCATCGCGCAAGGGCTCCCCGAGTCGCAGCCGCCCGTCTGATGCGGCGCGAGGAGGACTTCGGCGCCGGCCAGCGCGCAGATCCGCGCGTTCTCGACCAGGTTGTTGTCGTAGCAGATGAGCACGGCCGCCCGGTATCCGTCGGGTGTATCGAAGACCGTGTGCGCATCACCGCATGAGAGGTGGGGGCTCACAAACGCGTGCAGCTTCCGGTGCGTTCGAATCGTCCCGTCCGCCATTCCGACGACAAAGCTGTTGTAGATGCGGTCGCCGTCCCGTTCGAGCAGTCCCGCGCCGATCGTCATGCCGTGGAGTCGGGACCAGCCGAGCACGGTTTGCGCCGTTGGTCCGTCGGGGATCGGCTCGGCAAGCTCAACAAGTTCTTCACGTGTCCGCTTCCGCAGGTGCCAGTAACCGGTCACGCAGCATTCCGGGAAGACGACCAGTCGCACATTCCGACCCGCCGCCTGCTCGACAAACGACCGCATGCGGGCGAGGTTCGCGTCCTTATCGGATGGCACCGATTCGAATTGGACGGCGGCGGCTCGGAGATCGCGCATCGAACGGCCGCATTCCTACGACTTGGCCGGGGAGGGAGTCGCGTCCTTCGACGCGCCGGAGTTTGGGATGTCTCCCGAATCGGGTTCGGGATTCCTCGACGCCGTCGGCGGCCCCTTCGCGTCGACTCCCGTATCGATATCGAGATCGAGCGCGTCGATCTCCGATTCGGGGACCGGCGGCTCGATCCGCTTCCGTTGGCAACCGTACGACCAAGCCAGTCCGAGCGAGACGGCGCCGATCAGGCCGATCGCGATCCGATTGCGCATGGTCATGATCGGTTCCTCGGAGTCGCTGTCACGGAACGTCGAGCGCCCGCGGCGTTTCCTGGTTCGCCGCGGGCGTTCTCGCACGGATCGGCATTCGGCGTCGAGCCCCTTCGCGGGAACGTCGTCGCGCAACGTCGCGCCGAAAACCAAGCGCACTGTTCCAATGGTCCCGAACTCAAGCCCAGACTCGATACGGAACTAGAAATTGTATTTCTCGTTCTTCGTATCGAAATCGGAGTCGGTGAGTCCCGCGTTGATCTTGAGGTCCATGTAGGTGTATTCCTCGATCAGCGGCGGCTCCTCGTCCTTGTTCTCGGGCCAACCGTAAGCCGCGTAACGGATGGGGATCCGCAATTCGTCGTCGATGAACACTTGCGCGTGGTAGAACTCGTAATCGGGTCGGTGTTGCGGATGGCGGATTTCGAGCACCGTGCAGGTACGGTCCTTCACGCGGGCCTGCGACTTGAACCCGACCTCGACTTCGGGGAATTTCCGTTCCCGTTCACCCCGTTCGATGAGTTTGACGATGAGGTTCTCGATTCCGACATCGGTGATCGGGTAGAGTTGGCCCTGCATGGCGAGCATGCTGTCGGGGGCGAGCCAAACGCTCGGGAGCAGGTTGCCCCTGCGGCCGCCCTCGTGCGCGCACAGTTTGTTGTTGTTCTGGCCTTCGACGTAGATGACCTCGCGGCCTTTGACCTCCGACGGCTTCAGGAAGTACATGTAGACGCTGAACGGCACGGCCGTGCGCCCATCGCGGACCTGCCGGTTGCGGACCTTGGTGAAGATGAACTGATGGTCGCCAAGTTCGCCCTTGACCCGTTCGCGTTTCACGAGGATGCACGTGTAATCGCGGACGCCGGATTGGATCTTCTCGAGACCCTGTCGGGCCATGTCGAGCGCGGGATCGAGCGGGTGTTTGGACTGGGAATCGAGTTTCGCCTTCGAGACGCGATACACGGGTTCCCGTGCCGACGGGCGACCCTCCTGCGCCTCGGACGATGACGATGTCGCGGCGCAGCATAGGGCGAGGACGGTCCATGCCGCCGTCGTCCGGTGCCGCCGATTCCTTGGGTCGTCGGGTTGGACCCGATGCGAGCGTTCCATTCTCTAGCCTCCCTAAACCATGCCGTTACCGTGTTCGGCGTTTGATGAGACCCGCGACGCGGGGCCGAACCGGCCGGCGCACCGTGTTATGCAACTGCCGCGCCGTTTCCGCGAAACCGATCGGCGCACGTCCGATTCGCCGTGTTTTCGCCGGATTGGCGGGGGGCTCACCCGTTTCGGACCAAGACCGCATGGTAACTATCGCACCGCCCGTCTTGTAAATATGACAAAGTTGCTTGAGGACCGCGTGGCTTACCCAGCCGCGCAACCTCGGGACCGCGTGGATTACCCAGCCGCGCAACCCTTCGAACGGCGCTCCCCAGGATACGAAAAGGCGTTTGGCATGGATAGACGCATTGTCGCATGACGCCGGCCTCGGCGACCATGTGACGCGGAACCGGGGACGTGCGCGGGGCCGTTCCCACCGCCCGAGCACGCGATCCGCGAGACCTCGATCATGGATCGTTGCCCTCGACGAGCCTCGACCGTTCGTCTTCCTCGACGCGGTTCTCCGGGGAGAGCGGGAGTGCGAGCGTGAAAGTCGTTCCCGAACCGGGGCCGCTGTCGAGCGTGATGTCTCCGCCGTGTTCGCGGACGATCTTGAGGCTGACGGGGAGGCCGAGCCCCGTGCCTCGGCTGCCCTTGCGGGACTCGAAGATCGAGAAGATCTTCGCGCGATCCTCGGGAGCGACCCCTTCGCCGTTGTCCGATACCAGAATCCGGCAGACCTTCTTCTCGGGGATTGTCCGGGTCTCGATCGTGACCCGGCCGTTCGCGACATGCTCGCAGGCATCGATGGCGTTGGTGACCACATTCAGGATGGCCCGGTGCATGGCGTCGGCGTCGAAGGACGCCGGCGGGCTGGGTTCGGACGGATTCCATTCGAGCTTGACGTTCGCGTCGCGGGCGCGAACGTGCATCAACTCGACGACATCCCCGATCACCTCGTGGATGTCGCCGGCCGTCTTCTCGGGCTCGCGTTCCTTGCTGTAGGTCAGCATATCCATGACGAGATTGGAGATCCGTTCCTGGTTCTTGTCGACGATGGCCCAACCTCGTCCGATGACATCGAAGTCGCGCGCCTTGAGCCCTTCCTGCATCAGGTATCCGCCGCCTCGAATACCCTGCAGGATGTTCTTGATGTGATGCGAAAGGGTCGCGATCGTCTGGCCGATCGCGGCGAGCCGCTCGGCTTGGAGCATGGCGGAATAGTAGAACGTGTCCTCGATCGCCAAAGCGGCCTGGTGCCCGATCGCCACCATCAGCTTGAGATGTTCGTCGGTGAACTTGTTGGCATGGGGATGAAGGGTGATTCGTCCAGGTGGCGTGAACGTGTCGATATAGACGATTCCGACGACGCCGTATCGGCCCTGCATCGGCACGCAGATCGCTTCCCGGACGCCGGCGGTCACGATGCTGCGGGCCGCCTCCCATCGCTCGTCGTCCCTCGCGTCGCTCGTGAGAACGCCCTCGTTGCGTTCCAGAACGTAATCGAGGATTGTGCGACTGATCGAAATCGCCTCGCTCCCCGCTGACTGGCGATCGCGTCGAACGGCCGGACGCAGCTCGTCCGTTTCGGGGTCCATGAGCATCACGCATCCCCGGTCCGCTTCGACCCACTCGAAGATCAGCTCCATGATCCGATCGAGGAGCTCGTCGATGTCGAGCGTATGGCTGACGGCGAGCGCCGTGCGGTACATGATCTGCAGATTGCTTTGCGCCCGCGCGAGCCAGGGGCTTTCCGACCCCTCCACCACGCCTCCCGTTCCGCCCGATTCCGGCCGGCCGACGCTCGATATGATCCGCGCCGCGGCGCCCGTTCCGACACCCACGATATCGACGGTCCCCGCCGCGTCGACCGTCAGCGACTCCTCGGGCGCCGTGTAGATCATCAGCGTGCGTCCGATCTGGATTCGATCGCCGCTCCGAAGCCGATGGCGATCGACTCGGCCGTTGTTTACGAACGTCCCGTTGGAACTTTGAAGATCCTCCAGCTCGTGTTGTGGACCGTTCGCTCGGAACTCGGCATGCCGGCGCGATACCTCCGTGTCGTGCAACTGGATGCCGTTCGTCGCGTCCCGACCGACCGACAAGACGTCCTGGTCGAGCTCGAACCGCCGTCCTTGATCGCGGCCGCGAATGACAAAGAGCGAAGCCATGCGTCGATTCTAGGGCCGAGCGTCGCGGGCCGGTAGGCCCGATCGCGCGATTCCGGGCCGCGCGATTCCGGGCCGCGCGATTCCGGGCCGCGCGATTCCGGGCCGCGCGATTCCGGGCCGCGGCCCGACGCTATTCGCGTCGCGCGACGAACGGGCGCGGTCAGGCGATCGCGTCATCGGCGAGCCCGATCGATTCCTCGACGATCCACGCGATGTCGGTCCGATCGTCGAACGCGTCGATCACGCGCGGATGGACGAACACGCGGACCCGCTTGACGTAGTCGTCGAACTGGCGTCGGGCGAGTGTTTGGACGACGGGTGACACGTCGCCGAGCAGCCGGTGGGCTTTTTCCTTGGGGTAGTGGATTTCGACTTGGAATTCGACTTCCAATTCCACGGGCGGCGCGTCGAACAGGATCTCGTGCGGCGCGATCTTCCGCCCCACCGTCTGACCGGCGACCCTCGCGAATGACTCGGCGCATGCGACGAGCCACGCATAGGGCCGACGCGCCAACTTGGAATAGACGTCGCGCGTTTCGAAATAGCTGAACTGGGCCAGCCGTTTGTAGAGTCGGCGCGAAGGGCCGAACAGGCCGTCGAGCAGTTCGCGCGCCGGACCGCCGCCCGCCGCGGAGACCATCTCGGCGATCATCTCGCGTTCATCGAGCCGGAAGAGGGCATCCATATCGAGTTGATCCCGAAGGGAAAAGAAGGCGCGTTGCAGCATGGCGGTCGCCGAGCGCACGGCGTGGTGCCAGTACACTTCGCTGAACATGACATACCGCGCGAAAACCATCATTTCCGCGGCCGTTCGGCCCTTCTCGCGGATCGCGAGCCCGTCACCCGCCGCGTTCACGCAGAGGCTGCCGATCAATCGCTGCTGATCGAAGTTCCGACCGTACGGAACGCCCGCGTGCAGGCTGTCGCGCGCGAGATAGTCCATCTTGTCGACGTCGATCGGTCCCGACAGGACGCTCTGCAGGAGGCGGGCCGCCGAGCCGGGCGGCTTCTCGGAAAGGAGCGCCACGACGTCGCGCGGGTTGATCGACCAGTCGTCCCGCAACGTGTCCGAGATCTCGCCTTCCAGGATGAAACTGTTGGCCAGGAGTTCGTGGTCCGGCACGCCGGGGATCCGCATGTCCTCGATCGGATGGCAAAAAGGCCAGTGACCCAGATCGTGCAGGAGGGCCGCCGCGATCAGTATCTCCGCGTCCGCGGGTTCGATGAGCTGGGGGAATCTGGGATCGAAGGCGAGCTGGCGCAGGTAGAGCAGGCACATCCGGTAGACGCCGAGCGAATGCTCGAAACGCGTGTGGTGCGCGGCGGGGTAGACGAGCGATACGAGCCCCAATTGGCTGATGCGCGCCAACCTTCGGAATTCCACCGTGTCGATGAGCTGCTTGACGCGGGCCGTCAGCGGCACGTCGATCTGATCGGGGATGCGGATGAGCTGCCGGCGCGAATCCAGTTCACGGATTTCGGGAATGTCGTGTATCCCGTCCACTCGGCCTCCTCCTCAACCGATCGCGCCGTCCGTCAATACGCGGGGAGATTCATGACGAGCCGAAGGACGACGGTCACAAGCAAGTACAATCCGTAGTGGATCGCCCCCGACGTGGGATCCAGATCCAGGCTGAGCACCGATGCGAACGCGCCCGCGGCGACCAGGACCGGCGCGGCGAAAGCCAGTTGATAAGTCTCAAGAGGCTCGCCTTCAAAAACCAGGTGGATGCCGAGCGCGTAAACGCCCCATAGCGCGGCGTGGACCAACCCGCACACCAGACTGCGGACGTAGAGCGCGCGGCCGCGATGGGGCTCCAGTTCGTCGCTGCGCAGGAATGTGTAGCCGCCGAGCGCCAACGGCGGTCCGAGCAGGACGGCGCCCGCCGCGAGGATGGGCAACGCAACCTTGCCTTCCTCCGACCGCAACAACCAGGCTACCAGAAAAACCGTGAGAACCCCCGCGCCGATTCCGGCCGCGGCGGGGACCGAGAATCGGGCCTCGGAGCGGCCGATCGGTTTGAGCACGGCGGTGCCCGACGTCGACTTCGGCCCAAACTCCTCGGGGGCGTGGACCACGACCTCTTCCGATTTCGCGGGAACCTGGATGATCCCCTTGCAACTCGGGCACGGACCCTTTTGGCCCGCGAACTTGTCGCTGACCTGGAATCGTTTGTGGCATGTCGGGCAGGTCACCGGAATGGGCATGACGTCGGTCCCTCCTCCGGACCGCACTCGCTCCGCGGATCCGCGTTCCTTGAGTCGATTCCAATTCCAACGGGCCCGATCGATGCGGCGCCGAAGTCCGATTAGTCTGTCAGAATTCGGACAAGCGTCAAGAATGCTCCGGGGACCCCGAGCGAGGCGTACCCGTCGGCGGCATGCGATCGATCAACGGTCGTCAAGCGCCGCTCGAAGGCGAGCGACGCGGGCCCGGTCGACCGGTTGTTCGACCGCCCCGCCCTCTTTGCAATACGTACCGACGAGGAATCCGCCGCACAAACCTCTCCACGACATGACGTTCGCGGGCGTCACGCCGCTCCCGACCAGCACGGGCCGCGACCCGGCCGCTTCGACGGCCCGCCTCAAATCGTCGCCGTTCGCCGGATCGCCCGTCGAGCGGCCGGTCACGATTACCGCGTCCGCGCGGCCCCGCTCCAAGGTCTCTTCGACTTCTTCCTCGATGGGACGCGGCGCGAGGGACGCCGCGTGTTTCACGTCCACATCGGCGAGGATCAGCACGGAGGCGGCGTCGAGCCGTCTTCGCAGGCGGAGCAGGTCGTGCGCGATGCCGACCAGAAGTCCCTGGTCGGCGACGCGAGCGCCGATCAGCACGTTCACTCGGATAAACGCCGCGCCGATCGCGTGGGCGATCGACAGGGCCGATAGTCCGTCGTTGCGCAGGACGTTGACGCCGAGCGGCAAGTCGGTTCGATCGCGGATTTCGGCGCCGATCACAGCCATATGCGCGACCGTTTCCGCGGGAACCGAACCCGGGAAGAACGGCGAATCGCCGAAGTTCTCGATCACCAAACCGTCGGCGCCGCCTTCCGCGTACGCCGCCGCGTCCTCCGCGGCGCGGCGCCTCACGATTGGCCAGTCGCCTCCGTACGCCGGCGAACCCGGAAGGGGAAGAAGGTGCACGACGCCCAAGAGTGGCTTGGGGCCGAGCTGATCGTGAAAATCGACCATGTGCGTTCCCTTGTCAAGTCGAGCCGGCGCGTGCAAGATTACCAGCCAACGGCCCCGGACGCCACCGTCGCGCGGCTGCGGCGTACCGGGCGGATTTCCGGAGTGCGATACCCCGAACGGCGCGAAGCTGCGTATGCCGATCGTTCCCATCGATTCCCTCGATGACCCCAGGCTCGATGCCTATCGCGACTTGAGGACCTCGAAGGCGGGCCGGCGCTCGGGATCGTTCGTCGCCGAAGGAATGTGGCTCGTTCGCCGCTTGCTCGAAAGCGGCCTCACAACCGAATCGTTGCTCATCGACCATCGTCGCGTTGAGGAACTCGGAGCCGGGATTCCCGATTCCGTCGACGTCTATGTGGTGCCCGACGGATGGAGTGAGCGGGTCGTGGGGTTCCGATTCCATCGCGGCGTCGTCGCCTGCGCCCGACGGCCTCTGCGGCATTCCGTGCGGTGGCTCGCCGACCTCGATCGTTCCGGATGGCTCATCGTAGCGCTCGCCGATGTCCAGGATCCCGAAAACGTCGGATCGGTGCTGAGAAACGCGAGCGCGTTCGGCGCCCGCGCGGTCATTCTCGGCCCCCATTGCGGTGACCCGCTCTCCCGCCGGATTCTTCGCGTTTCCATGGGTGCTCCGTTCCACCTGGATATCGTCGAATCGGATGATCTGGCGACGGACCTCGATACACTCCGCAGTCGCTATGGCGCGCGAATCGCGGCAACCGTCCTTGACAAAGAGGCCGTTCCCCTTGATACCTTTTCGTGTCCAGGCCGTCTGATCCTCGTCTTGGGAAACGAGGGCCACGGGCTCCCCGAGTATTGGAAGTCCCGCGCCGACCATCTGCTGACGATTCCGATGACCCCTCCGACCGATTCACTCAATGTCGCCGTCGCAAGCGGCGTCTTCATGTACGCGCTGTCGCGCGCCCGCACGTGATTCATGTCGCCGCACCGGTGGATTCGCGAGACGGTTTCCGAGCGGTGGCGCCGTGCGAGGCATTTCGTCGTGCACAACATGCTGCACGCCGATGACCCTCCGCATCGCCTGGCGCTCGGCGTCGCGATCGGCATGTTCGTCACATTCACTCCGACAATCGGCTTTCAAATGGGGCTGGTCGTATTTTTCGCGTGGATGCTTCGAGCCAACAAGGTCGTGGGCGTCCCACTCGTCTGGATCTCCAATCCCGCGACGCTCGTTCCGATTTATTGGTTCTGCTACAAGGTGGGGGCCACCGTCATTCGGTCCGAAGCCGTGAACGCCCAATGGTGGCGAGGCTGGGCGCATCCTCCGGCCGCATGGATGCCGAAAGTCGAGTTCTATTGGACCCGGTTCATCGCCATCGCATGGCCGCTCTGGGTCGGCGGGTGTGTCGTTGGACTGGTTACCGGTTACCCGTCCTATCTGTCGGTCTACTACGTTGTCCGACGCTATCGCATGAGACGATGGGGATCCCTCACACGACCCATGGCCGCCGAATCGCCTTCGCCGCGCGGGAATCCGGACTAGGAACCCGGCGCGGCGGCGCCCCGGGACGCGTCGGGCCAATCGGTCACGGCGTCGGCGGCCCGGTGCAAGAGGGGATCGATAACCGCCGACAGCCGTCGCCCGTCGCGCGCGTTCCGACCGTTGAATAATACAGCCCAGTGGTACCCGTCGTGCCGTCGCACCAGCAGCGTCGACGTGCCCGGCAGCGAACCGGTATGCCAGACGTTGATCGAGTCCTTGGCGGTGCGAATCATCCAGCCGAGCCCGTAATACGGCGCCTTCGGCGAACCATCCTCGTTCCATCCCGCTCGCCCCTCGGATCGTTCCGTAATCCATCCGCGAGCCCGGTCGGAAATCAGGTCGTCGCGATCAAAGCAGGCGATCGAAAGGCGAACCAGGTCTTCCGCCGAGGCCAACCAGCCGCCGTGCGCGTCCATTGCTTCAAGGCACCATGCCCCGTACGGCGTTGGAACGGGAGTGCCGAGCTGGTCGGCGAAAACCGACGGGCCCCTCGCTTCGGTGTCCTCGTGATAGGCCGTTTCGTGGCTCGACCGCTCGCGCGTGCGGCCGAGTCGAAGTCGAGTGGCGTGGAGCGGTTCGAGTACTTCGCGCCGCACGACGTCCGAATAGTCGCAGCCGGTAACCGACTCGAGAATGCGTCCTAAGAGACAATAACCGAAATTCGAGTACGCGTAACGCTGCCCCGGAGCGAAGTCGAGCGGCCGGCCAACCATGTATCGGATGATGTGCTCCACCGTCGCCGGTGGGGCCGCGCCGGCTTCACGCGCGATTTCGACCGATCGGAACATCGGATCCGTCGATTGCTCCCTGTCCCACCCGCCCGTATGCCGCAGCAACTGCCGAACGGTCACCTCGGCAAATCGCGAATCGGTCGGTGCCGGAAGGTCGAAGAGCCGACGATGCGTTCGAAGACGGTCAAGGCATCGATCATCCAGGGACATGATACCGCGTTCAACAAGTCGCACGACCGTCATCGCGGTCAGCGGCTTGGAGAGACTCGCGATCCGAAATATCGATGCCGGGAGGACGGGACCGCCTGTCGACCGATCCACCGTTCCAAACGCCCGGGAGTAGACGATGCGGTCGCCCTTCGCCACGGCAAGCGAGGCTCCCGGAACCGACTGGTCGCGCAGAAAACCGATCATCAGATGATCGAACGGCTCAAAGCCGCAAACCGGTTCGCCGGTTGCCATCCAGGCGGTTCGAGGCGACGCGTCACGAGGTGTCCCTTCATCAGACGCCGCGCGTGCGGTGGGCTCGTCGGAGACCGCGAATGCGTCACGCCGGATCAGGGCGGCCGGAATCGTAGCTGCGAGGCGAGCCAGCGCGGACCGTCGATCGATCGTATGGTGTTGCATGACGGGCAACCGGACCTGCGCTCGCGCGCGCCCACCATCCGCGGGTCAGCGTGTCGACTCGCCCAATAGCCCAACGTGGACGTATGCGTGGACGGGACGCGCGCCGCGAAAATGCCAGACGAAAGCCGGGCCTTCGACACGCCAAATATCCCAGACCCCGTCCGAACCCAGGTCGCCTTGTTTATAGAATGCCGCGTGCAGCCCGTCGATCCCTCCCGCCTTTTCCATGCATTTCAACCTTGACCACATTTCAACCTTGACCAGGTCACCGGAGTCAGCAATCTGCGACGACCTGAAACAAAAGGGCAAATAGGCGCTTTGGCAAACCTGGGAATCGCCAGTTTCGGCCACGCCACGCCAGTTTCGGCCAGGCCCCTGAAGAAAGGCCTCTGCGCAGCATGCGCGGAATGCGGCGATTGGAGGCCCTCGGTGAGTTGCGTTGCTCTTGTTTGTGGGGGGCGTTGCCGGTCCTGGGGCGAGCTCGATGCATCCGCCCAATCCCAGTCCGCGCGTGGACGGATCCTC